>NC_019780.1:1890504-2520672 GCF_000317615.1 Dactylococcopsis salina PCC 8305
AAGCGGTGTATGATGAGCTAAACGATGAAGGAACGCCGCAAGTGGTTAAGGAGTGGCTACAGCAACTACCTCAACAGGTGAGAGTCATTGCTTCTAGTGAAATTAAAGTTGCTAGTTTATCTCATTTGCATCGAGGAGAATATGAAGCCATCCTTTTAGCTGAAATCATTAAAGCAGAATTGATTATTATCGATGAAAAGGCTGGAAGAAAAAGTGCTAAACAACGAGGCTTGAATGTAACTGGATTACTGGGAATTCTTAAGTTAGCGTCAAATAAAAATTTAATTAACTTTACTACAGCAATCGAACAGTTAAAAGCGACTAATTTCCGAGTGTCATCTAGTTTATTACAGTCACTGTTAGAACAGTAAAACTGCTGTCGGGGTGAGTAATGATCACCCCAACTTCTTAACTTACTTTCTCTCTCTTAATTAACTAACCAACGCCATATTTTTTGCCACCAAAATCTTCTCAATCACATCTTCTACCGCTTGATCTGGTGTAGAAGCGCCAGAAGTAATTCCTACCGTAATCTCTCCCTCTGGAAGCCAATTTTCCATGGTCTCTAAATCTTTTCCTAACGGTTTATGTTCAATCTTATTCCCTTCAAAAATACGACTTCCTCCATCAATATGATAAGAAGGAATCCCATATTCAATGCCAATTTCTTGTAAATGAGTAGTATTAGAAGAATTAAAGCCACCAATGACCACCAAGAGAGATAAGTCTTCTTTGACCAAATTTAACATAGCATCTTGTCTTTCTTGGGTGGCATCACAAATCGTGTTAAAACTCATAAAATGCTCATTAAATTCTGTCGGACCATATTTTTCTAACATCGTCCGTTCAAACAATTTCCCAATTTGTTCAGTTTCACTTTTAAGCATCGTTGTTTGATTCGCAATGCCAACTTTATCCAAATCAACATCAGGATCAAAACCAGGGGAATAGGCTTGATAAAATTTTTCTAAAAACGCTTCTTTGTCGCCACCGTGTAAAATATAGTTGGCTACATATTGCGCTTCTTCTAAGTTTAAAACCACTAAATATTTTTCAGCAAAAGAACTGGTGGCAACCGTTTCTTCGTGATGATATTTTCCATGAATAATGGAAGTGTAACTCTTTTTCTTATGCTTTTCTACAGAGTTCCAAACTTTAGAAACCCAAGGACAAGTCGTGTCAACAATCGTACAACCTAAATCATTTAAGAGTTGCATTTCTGTAACACTAGCCCCAAAAGCTGGTAAAATTACGACATCTCCTTCATCAACAACCGAGAAATCTTTTTCTCCATTTTCAACGGGAATAAAACCAACATTCATGTCTCGTAAATGTTGATTCACAGAAGGATTATGGATAATTTCATTCGTAATCCAAATGCGTTCTTTTGGAAAGTGTTGACGAGTTTCATAAGCAATCGCAACCGCACGTTCCACTCCCCAACAAAAACCAAATGCTTCGGCTAAACGAATGGTAACATTTCCTTTTTTAAGCGATAATTATTATCTCGTATTTCTTGGATTAAATTACTTTGATATTCTGATTGAAGTAACTCGTTAATTTCCTCTTCGTGACCAAACCCACGACGATGATATTTATCTGAGTGGTGAAGAGAACGTTTAAAGGCTTTTGTATCCATTCCCATAATTGCTTTTTTTTGCTGGCAGCAAGATGATATAACTTGTTTCCCATCCTATCTTATCGGAAATCTTCGATTACCTTTTTGTTATTCGTTATTCGTTATTTGTTATTGGGGATTTGCGGAAAAGGTATCGTAGAGATGTAGGTTGGGTGAAGAGTAGCGAAACCCAACATTGATTTCCATTAAACCGACAGTTTAAATAAAGAAAACGAGATTCAGTTCCCATTTTGAGGGGGTTTGGTAAAATATCTCTATGCGTTGGATGAACTCTCGGAAGTAAAACCGCCGTTCCGATTCTGATAAGTCTAACCAGAATTGTCGCAAGGAAACTGTCTGCGCGATCGCGCTAAGGTTTTCAGGGGGAGATTGTGCAATCTGACTTTGATATGCCGCAATTTCAGTGCGTATTTTATAACGTCGCAGTTGTGCCGTTTCAGCATCTAATACCCCATGAGTTTCTAACTGGGAGACCTGCGCTAAAATCTCTTGTAACCCCTGAATTTTGCTTTCTAAAGCCTGTTTTTGTTCCCCTAACCCTTCTGAGTTCATTTTGGCGACAGCTTGCGGTAATTCCTCACAAACGCGATCGATGCTAGAACTTAAAACCGCTTGATACGGAATCCCTTGACACTGGGGGGAATGAGGACAATGATGAGGACGTAAATATAAGTATTCTCGCTTTTTACTTCGCATCGTCACTTGTGTTATCCTCAAAGGACACTGGCAACTTCCACAAACCACTAATCCAGCTAAAGAACGGGGGGCGCTGGCGGTGCGGGGTGGCAGTTTACGATTTCGTCTCAGCAATCGATCGATCTGTGCGGCTTCGTCTCTGGTTAAAATCGGAATATGGGTGTTAGGAATCACGTCTCCGTTTTTGTAGCCCAAGTCTCCCCGATAGCTGGGATTCGTCAACCAATGACGACCCGTAGCAACAGAAATTTTTTTCCCATACCGACGTTCTAAATAGCGTACTGCGCCGCGTAATGATCCATAGAGAAGGAAGTGTTCAAAAAAATCCTTAACGACGGGTGCGGTGCTACGATCGAGAATATATTTCTCTTTTCCTCTACGATAACCATAGGGCGCTTTCCCTGGTGGCGGTTGAGCATTCAAACGATTCTTGGCGTGTCCTCTTTCCAGTTGACGACGACGCTGTTGTTGGTGGAGAGAGGCAATAAAATCAAACAAATGCTGATGATCTAATTTCTCATCGGCAACTGCTACAATTTTACAACTCAATGCTTCCAGTTGTTCGATCGAGCTTTTCACCGCGTCTAAATTTTCTCCTAACTCTCCCCAACTGCGAACCAAAATCACATCGGGTGGCGTTAACCCACAATCGACTAAAAGTTGTTCCCATTCTTGTCTCCCTCCCCGATCATGGTAAACGCGATCGATCGTTCTTCCCCAATCATACTTTTCTTCAGGAGAATCCAGAAGCGGATCACTGTAGCAATAAGCAAAAACCGTCATTCTGCACTGAGTTCAACAATATTCCCATCGGGGTCTTTTGTAAACAAAGCCGCACGACCAGAAGCACTACTTTGTAAGGGATAACCCCCTTCTCGCAAACGAGTTTTAATCAACTCTAAATCATCCACCGCAAAAGCAATGTGAGGATTACGCCCCCATTTTTCTCTATTCACTGGTGTTGTTTTCCAGTTTGCATCTTCAATCAGATGAATCTGATCATCTCCCACCTGATACCAAACTCCAGGAAACTTCAAGGAACGTTCTGCTTTCGGCAACTCTAACACTTCCGAATAAAACGCTTCTGAGGCTTTTAAATCAGAAACGAGGATTGCGGTGTGGAGATAACGAGTGACTCCCATAGTTCCCTTCTAGAATTGCTTTTTTGTGCTTTTTTTTGCAGGCGCATCTTTCCCCATTATTACAATAGCATAAAAATCAGCATTTAGCAAGAGGAAACTTTAATAAACAACATCGTGAGAACCAAGAGCCAAAAGGAGAATTGAGTTTTCTTGAGATTTTGGAGCGATTTTAAGAGTATTAGTCATCTAGTTCCCTCAAGAGATCACTAGCAGTTCCTTTCCGAGTTTTTCCCTCGATAAACTCTTGTTGCGTTTCTTTTACTGCTTTAATCAAATCATTTCGTTTTTCTTCCTGAAGACGCTTGTTTACCACTTCAACATACGTGGCAAGGATTCTCCGACTACATCGCGTTAGCGATTAGTCGTGGGAGGAAGGGCGCACATCTTCACTAAGTTGTTATAATCAGAGAAGTTCGTGAGGTAAAGAAAATGAAACAGGTTATCACCGCCAAGTTAAGGTTAGACCTTTCTCAAGAGCAGAAAACGCTTTTGCGAGAGGTTTCTTTAGCTTATCGTGATGCTCTGAATTATATTTCACAAGTTGCCTTCGACAATAATCGAACCAGCAGTGCCAACAAACTCCAGAAGCTAGCTTACTACGACATTCGCGACCAATACAGTTTACCATCTCAGATGGCTTGTAATGTTTGTCGTCAGGTAGGAGCAACTTATCGAAGCCTCTGGACTAAGGTTAAACAAAACAGCCAACATCGCAAACAGGGAAAAACCAAAAAAGGTACAAGGGTTTAGATAACCCACCGCACTTTGTTTCTAGAACCTGTAACCTTAACTATGGTAGGGACTTCTCTTTCGTTAAAGAAGGAATTAGTCTCATTACCTTACAAGGTCGAATCAAAGTTTCTTATTCTGGCTATCAAAAACACTTAGACTTGATTAAGTCTGGAGAGGCTAAAGCCAAAGGAGCAAAGATTTACTATACTCCTTCTAATAAGAATTATTACTTATTAGTCAGCTTAGAAATAGAGAAACCTGATATCGAACCCACAGACATTAAACGGGTTAGCGGTGTTGATGTTGGTCAACGATATCTAGCTGTTGAGACTGATACTCAAAATCAGGTCAGTTTCTACAACGGAAAATCAACTATTCATAAAGCAAATCATTACCAAAGGAGAAGAAAATCGTTACAGCGCAAAGGCACTCGTTCCGCTAAAAGAAGACTGAAGAAGTTATCAGGACGAGAGAGACGGTTTCGCGCTGATATTAACCACCAAGTTTCTAAGAAGGTCGCTAAATCTAACTCCTTAATTGGGTTAGAAGATTTAACCCACATTAGAGAAAGAACTAATCCTCGCTGTAAAGGTAAAAAAGCATCTAAAAAACAGAAAAAGGCTAACCGTAAACAAACCAGTTGGTCTTTTGCTGAACTCCAAAGTTTCATTGACTATAAAGCAGTATTTAATGATTCTTTGGCAATTAAAGTAGATGCCGATTACACCTCACAAACTTGTCCTCATTGTGGACATACATCTAGAGGGAATCGACCTAACAAGGGATTAAATTTTCACTGTGAAAACTGTGGGTTTGATCTTCATGCAGATTTGGTGGGAGCTAGAAATATAACAATGAGAACGCTACTTGTTCGGCAAGACTGGGCGAGTACGGGTAGTTTGTCAGCCTGCCCAGATGATCCTTCGGGATCGTTGGATGTTTCGTCGGATGAAGCCAAAGCCATGCGCCTTTCGAGGTTCATGGAACTGCGGTGGACGGCAGAAACAAGCCCCAATCACATCGCGTTTAGCGATTGATTGCGGGTAGTTGACTCAAGATTTTGCGATCATCTACAGACAAACTTTCCACTAAGTTAATCGCTTCTTCTAGTTTTGATGTTCCTTCTAGATCAGTAGCCATTTCCGTGATCTTAGTTAAGGCTTGCTGTTGGGAAACTGAAAGTCTTACCAAATTTTGAGGCGATTCAGTTCAGATCAAAATGCAAGTTCATTGATTGTTCAATCGTCACGCACCTTGCATCAAAACCTTCCCCTCCTACCGATCAATCAACCCTCCTGCCTCCTGCCTCCTGCCTCTTGCCTCTTGCCTCTTGCCTTTTGCCTTACTTAACCAACCAATGGACTTTTTCAGCAACCCCTAGTTAAGTCTTTGTTTCTATTTTAATCAGGTGGGCATTGCCCACCCTACCAGTAGATCGGTAACTTGAGGATTAGTCACGACCGCCACTGAGGGCAATCACTAATCGTAAGATAAAGATAAACAAGTTGATGTAAGTGAGATACATGGAGAGAGCGGCGGGAAGATATTTATCATCCTCGTAGGTGCGAGGGAGGATATAGAAATCAACCACAGCCACACCAGCAAATAAAAGCGTTCCAAAGCCAGAAATTCCAATTTCTAGCCAAGTGGGTGTAAAAACACCAAAGAAGCTAAAGAGGAGTTGACCGACTAAAACCACCAAGAGAGCAATCACTCCCAGTTGTACGGTTTTAGTTAAAGCCATTCCGTCTTCATCGGAAAGGTTAGAACCAACGGAACGAGCAACGATAAATGTCGCGCCACAGCCTAACGCTGCGATTCCCACACCGCCAACACCAGCACTGCTGCTGAGAGCCACATAAATCAAGCCACTGAGGGTATAACCCGATAATAGGCTATAAAGGGCGAGTAGGGGAAGCGCGGTGCTATTGTTGCCATTTTCTGCGACTCCTCGCGCCACAAAAAATAAGACTAATTCGGCGATGATGGCAGCGATAAATGTGGGCATAAATAGCTGAGGAGCATTGCTAATCACGCCTAAGCCACCATAAGTTCCCAACGCGGTGAGAACTAATCCTCCTCCTAGATAGGGAAGGGCATTAGAGATGACATTGGGTCCAATAATTGCACTGCCACGAGTTTCCTGCATGGCTTTGCGGAAGTTATAACTATTACTCATAGCGGTTTCTCTTTGCTAAGGTTAACTGACACTTTTATCTCTTATTGTGGCGGATGACACCCGTAATGGGTAGTGGAGAAAACCGATATTTTCATGATTCTTTTTGATAGGCGACACCGAGATAGAGTTCGCCAATTTTGGGATTATCTAATAATTCTTTTCCAGAACCAGTGGCTCGATCGACCCCATTTTCGAGAACATAACCCCGATCGGCCATTTCTAGTGCTTTACGAGCATTTTGTTCCACGAGAATAATTGCTTTTCCCGTTTGGTTAATGGCTTGTATCTGTTCAAAAACACTGTTCACCAGTAGGGGAGATAACGCCGCCGAAGGTTCATCTAAAATCAATAAATCGGGATCAAGCATTAACGCTCGTCCCATTCCTAACATCTGTCGTTCTCCGCCAGAGAGAGTTCCTGCTTTTTGGCGGCGACGTTGTGCCAAGACGGGAAACATAGTGTAAATTTTATCTTTGAGAGCGTTTAGTGATCCTTTACAAATAAAGCCTCCCATTTCCAAATTTTCTTCGACGGATAAGGCAGCAAAAACGTTAGAAATTTGTGGAACGTAACACATTCCTCGTTGGACAATTTCGTTCGGTTTCAAGCCACCAATACTTTCTCCCTTAAAGTTAATTTCACCAGAACTAGGAGTGAGTAATCCGAAAATGGCTTTGGCGAGAGTCGATTTTCCCGCACCGTTGGGACCGATCACTGCGACTAATTCTCCAGGGTTAATATGAAAGTTAATCCCCTGCAAAATATACAAGCCTTTGATATAGCCAGCGTAAACGTCTTTAACGGTGAGAAGATGATTCATGGGAGGACTGTTACTGTAAGTTCTGATTGTCTATTGTGGCGTATTTTGTAAATCTGGACGTTCTTCAGGAACGATCGCCCCTTCTACGGGACAAACTTGTAAACAAATACCACAGTCGATACAGGTATCAAAGTCGATCCAATACCACTCAGTTCCTTTTTCGTTTTTGCCGGGTCCTTCGTGAATACAAGCGACGGGACAAGCGCCCACACAGTCAGCAACGCCTTCACAAGTGTTCGTAACGATCGTATAAGGCACGGTCTTTCCTCTGCTTCATTTTTCTTCACCTTAGCAAGGATAACATATAGCAATCAGCAACGATTTATAACAATTAATCGCCCCCTAACCCCCAATCCTGGGGGAATTTAGTGAAGCGACTTCTCACAGAAGAAGTCACAGAGGCTTTGGTCATGGAACGTCTCCCAGTGAACAAATAACGAATAACGAATAACAAATAACGAATAACAAATAACGAATAACAAATAACGAATAACGAATAACGAATAACGAATAACAAATAACAAATAACGAATATTGGTGTTGGGTTTCGTTACCTCCACCCAACCTACTTTCTATAATGGTTGAATGATATCCTGATAATAAAGTCCAATTTATGAACTTTCTCACCGAACTTCTTTCTCCGAAAACCTCTCAAACTACAACGAAAACCGCACCACAACGAAAGCGCCATCGGGGAACTGAAATTAAAAATAGCCTCGAAATCGAATTGATGCGAGAATCAGGGCGCATTGTGGCGACGGTTTTAAAGGAAATTTCCCAAATTGCTGCACCTGGAATGACAACGATGGAGTTAGATGCTTATGCAGAAAAACGTATCCGAGAAATGGGCGCAACCCCTAGTTTTAAGGGATATCATGGCTTTCCTGGGTCGATTTGTGTTTGCTTAAATGATGAGGTGGTACATGGGATTCCCAATGCAAAAAAGGTGATTCGCAATGGTGATTTATTAAAGGTGGATACGGGTGCGTATAAAAATGGCTTTCATGGCGATTCCTGTATTACGATCGCGGTTGGTAAGGTGAAACCGAAAGCTCTAGAATTAATGGCAGTTGCGGAAAATGGGATGTATGAAGGGGTAAAACAAGTTAAAGCTGGAAATTCTTTGTTAGATATTGCTGCGGCGATCGAGGATTATGTCACCAGTAAAGGTTACAGTATTGTAGAAGGGTTTACGGGTCATGGTGTAGGTCGTAATCTCCATGAAGCACCGGCGGTGTTTAATACCCGTACCGAACAACTCCCGAATGTGAAGCTGAAAGCGGGAATGGTGTTAGCCATTGAACCGATTATTAATGCGGGATCGAAGTTTACAAGAACACTGCGCGATCGCTGGACAGTGGTCACGATCGATAAATGTCTCTCCGCACAATTTGAACATACGGTATTAGTCACCAAAGAGGGTTATGAAATTTTAACCGATCGCGCTGAAGTTGAGAATTAGAGAAGATTAAACAAACCCCAACTCTCCCACCACTTCCAAACGTTTATATTCACTGAGACTCATAAACTTTTCTGCTAAACTGTCGGACATGGTGGGGGTAATCCAACCCATCTGCATCAATAAATCAATCGCGGTGGCATATTTCGCCCGTTTTGAGCCATCTAAGGCTTTAATTGCCAAGCCCATCCCTTCCCCAATGCGACCAATACATTGCACTCCTTCCGCGCCACTTTTACTCACTAATTCCCCATTACTCACCCTCATCAATTCCGTATCAAATTCTCCTTCCCCTGCGACCATTTCAGGATAATGAGTCATCGCACGGCTGATTCGTTCCAAATAGACATCATCCCCAGAAGACAAATGAGCGTACAACGTCGCCATCTGGGATAACTGCATAAAATAAGTGGGAACACCACAATCATCCTGTACCGCAATAAATTCAGCACCTGGCATCTGTAACAGTTCTCCCACACCACTTAAAATCAATTCTTGAATCGCGCTACGATGACGCATATAGTTATTTAGCGTCCAACCCGATTGTTGACAGACGGCTAACATCCCCGCGTGTTTTCCTGAACAATTGTATTCGAGAGGGCTACGTTTGCCAGGTGGAATCGGACATTGTAAAGCACTGGGTTCTATATTTGCTCGCCAGAGAATATTAAATACTTGTCGCGCTTGTTGAATTGTTCCCTGATGAGAACTGCAAATAATGGCTAAATCTTTGTCAGTGAGCTTAAAATGCTCTAATGCTCCCGTTTTCACCACAGGAAGCGCTTGAAAGGGTTTCAAGGAAGAACGAATAAAAGAACCCGTTTCCGAATCACCCGCAAAGGACAAAATCCGTCCTCGATGATCACAGATTAAAGCGTGGACTTTGTGGATCGATTCGACAATCCCTTCTCGCAGGAGATGAACTTCTAATTCTGGGGTTTGCGTCCGTTTTTTGCTCATAAATAATTGCTCAAGTTACAGGAAATAGGTGAGGAGTCGCCAAGCTAAAAGGTCGATCGCGCTGAGAATCACTAACACCAACGCCGTGATCTGCAACCGTTTAAAGATGGGAGTAATCTGATAGGATACCACCAGTCGATCGCGCCTTAAAACGGAATCTGGTTTTTCCCAAGTTTGTCCATCGTACCAGCCCGACTCTTCATAAGGAATGGCGGCTTTTTCCAGACGATTCCGAACATAAGACCATCCTAAATAAAGTCTGACCACCATAAAAACGACTAACAAACTCGCCCCCAAAGCACCACAAAGAAAAAATTGATAGGGATGAGTCGCGAGGGGAAAACTCCCGACAGTGAGAGGGCCCGCCATCACCCAACCCCATCCCCAAGTCCAAAGCAGTTTCCGAATGTAACAGTCGCGACTAAATGTCACCCAACGAAAGGGCCAATCAGTTTTTAGTTTCTCATATTCATTGAGAGGAAGTTGTTCTGGGGGAACTGGACAAGGCTGAGAGATCATAAATAGCAAGGAAATCAATAATGATCAATCTTATCTTAATAGACAAAGTAGCCCCCAATAATCCAGCAAAATCCTGTTTAAGGAAGACAAGGAAGACAAGGGAGACAAGAGAGCAATGGGAGACAAGAGAGCAATGGGAGACAAGAGAGCAATGGGAGACAAGAGAGCAATGGGAGACAAGAGAGCAATGGGAGACAAGAGAGCAATGGGAGACAAGAGAGCGATTTTTCTCCCGCATCTTCCCCATCTTCCCCATCTTCCCCATCTTCCCCATCTCCCCCATCTTCCCCATCTCCCCCATCTTCCCCATCTCCCCCATCTCTCCCGATTCCCGATTCCCGACTCCCGACTCCCGAACTACACTGAAAACATGAACTTTTTCAGCAAACCCTAATTAAGAATAATACGGGGGTGCGCGATCGAGTTTTTTATGTGTTTAATCGCATTGATGAAACTTGGTATAACAATCTGAGTTATCAATTTTTGCTCTGCTTAATTCCCCCAAAATTGGGGGCGAGGGGGCGTAATCGACAAATTCCCCCCAAATTGGGGGTGAGGGGGCGTAATCGACAAATTCCCCCCAAATTGGGGGTGAGGGGGCGTAATCGACAAATTCCCCCCAAATTGGGGGTGAGGGGGCAGAATTTGCCACTGATGACTTTATTCGTGATCCGTTTCTAATTGTTTAGCGTGTCCCCAGAAGGCTTCGATCCCGTAAAATTCTCGTTCCTCTGGCAATAAAATATGTGCAATTACATCGCCATAATCTAATAATATCCAGTTCCGTTCCTTTTGCCCTTCTGCGCGTATCGGTGCGTAATGAAATTGCCTTTCTACCGTATCCTCGATCGCATCTGAAATCGCTTTGACTTGGGTGCGCGAGTGACCGGTACTAATGACAAAGTAATCAGCGAGATAAGAAACTTCTGTTACTTCTAAAAGAACAATATCACTGGCTTTGCGAGTAGCGGCGGCTTCGACAATAGTTCGAGCTAATTTTTCGGCATCTGTCAAAGTAGGAGTGTTGGTGGAAGTGGAATTAGAGTTAGGCTGATGATTCATGAAATCGGATGATTAATTTGCGTTCTGCTGACAATGGAAACTAAAAGGTTTTTCAATTCACTTATCCCTAAGATAGCGTGGATATTGGTCGATCGAGGGACAATTGCAGGAAGAATTTAAACTTTTGTTGCTTGCATTGCCCAGTTACGAGTGGCGACAGTGCGAGGATGAATCGGACGACCTTTTTGGATCAACTTTTTAATACTCACATCGCACACTTGATAAACGCCCCGATACAAGCTTTCCCAAGTAGCTTCTCGCATGGCGTTTAGTTCTTCATCATCACCGCGATTGGGTTCGAGTTTATCAGCGACAAACACAATACAACTGATTTTAGACATTTCTGCATTCCCCAAAGTGTGTTCTGCGATCGCCCTTAAAATTTCTTCATCTTTGACGTGAAATGTATCTTCCGCTACGATCGCGCTCACATCAGCGTGTAATAAATGAGGACGCACCGCACAAATTTCGTCAATTACGATCTTTTTTTCTTGTGCCATTGCTAACAACTGATCGGCGGGAAAATACTTCGCCAAATCGTGCATCAATCCTGCGGTTTGTGCTTTTTCTTCATCCGCCGCATGAACTTTCGCTACCTGTTTCGACATTTCTTCCACACCGAGAATATGCTGAACACGGGAACTGGGAACATTTTCCTCTAACCAAGCTATTACTTTTTCTCTTTCTACTACCAAATTTCTTCTCCTTTTTTTATAATCTGTGTTCAGTTTCGCGACTTTCCCCCCTTTTCCAAGTAGGGTGGGCAAGGCAAACCCCTAATTAAAACGGATTGAACAATTGGTCAACGGTGAATTGCAATTCGGGGAAAGTGGGCGATCGAATGAGGTCATCTCTTTTAAACTGTTGAACCTCATACTCCCCATCAACTAAAGTATAAACGCTCAAAGTGGGTTGTTTGGGAGAACCAATATAGCGCCGTCCTCCAATGCCAAGATAATCCGCAATCCAATATTCTTCAATCCCCATACTTTCATAATCAGAGAGTTTGAGGGCGTAATCATCGCGCCAGTTGGTGGAAACAACTTCTACTATTAGCTTGACCGATTTTGGAGTCTGAAGGATTGAGGAACTTTCCCATCTTGGTTCATCAGCTAAACCGACGCGATTAACCACAGCAATATCTGGTTCATATCCTGTATCGTCAGATATTTTAATAATACATTCTCTGGGGATAAAGTAAGGCAATTCCATTTGATCAATCGCGTAATTCAATTTTTTGATACCAAACCCTGTAATTTCTGAATGTTTTCCTTTCGGCTTTGGCATCTCAACAATTACTCCTCGTTTTAATTCATAGTTAATTTCTGATGTTTCTGGATACCAATCAATAAATTCATCGAATGATAGGGGCGTTTTATCGACGGCTGCAATCATTGATTTTACTCCTCCTTATTATCTCTCATATTAGGTTTACATATTGGCGTAAATTGTTGGGTTTTTACATCCAACGGACTTTTTAAGCGGATAATTCAGGATCGTTCATTGCTTCCAGAATTGCTTTTCCTTTCTCTTTTAAGGTTTCTCGTAAACTTTCAGGAGTAACCACTTTGGCTTCACCGCCAAAGCCTAAAATCCAACGCTGAAGGTCAATATCTTCTAATGACCATTGTGGTAAACGAACCCGAAACCGATGAGGAAATTTCGGGTCGGAAGTTTTTCTTAAACTAAACAAGGTGCGATTTTTTCGTAATAATTCTCGATTGAAGGGTTGCGACATTTTCATTTGTTTGAGGGGGAAACGTTGTGTTCCTTCGCTAATAAAACGGAAGATTTTTTCGGTAAACCAGATTTCAATGGTGATTTCTATTTGTTTTCGTTCCGCTTCTTCACTACTTAAATATTTTTGCTGCAGTTTGGGATCGTTTCCTAAAAAGATACCGCCACAACTTTTATAAAGGGTGATTAAACGTTGCAAAGATTTAAGTTGGGCGCTGCGCGATCGAGTTTTGCTTTGAGTTTGTCCTAAAAATAATCGATCGAGGCGTTCAAATCGTAACAACCCCTTATTCTCGCCCTCATTATGTTCAAATCCTAAATACCAACCGATATTATGAAAAACAATTTGTAACGGATAAATTTTAAACAAAGATTCAGTTTCAGGATTAAACGTTCCTCCTCCTGGTATTCTTCCTAATTCTAACAATTGTCCCGCCTCGATCGCCCTTTCTAATTCCTCTGTTTTTAGCGCAACAGATAAATCCGAAACTTTTTCCCGATCGACAATATTTCGATTATGAATTGCTCGCACAGGATAAGGATAAGACTGTGCTAACTTAGACGTTTCTATCCGTTGTTTAAAGCGTTCATAAACCTGTAGCGCGATCGGATCATCTAAACTTTTCGCTTGTGTTTCTAACAAATAAAATACCTTAATCAAATCATTTTCTGATAAAATTGCTGTTCCTGCAAAATAACCTCGCTTCATCGGAAACTCTGGTAAAATCTCATAAGGCTTTAAAACTTTCTCTATATCTTTACGCACCCGATCTCGATAATCATCAGCTAAAATTTCTTCTTCCTGCATTCGTTTTACCAAACTATTTAAAGTTCCTTCCCCCTTCTTAAAAATAAACGGTTCATGGATAATCAAGCGAATCATTTTAATTAACCTTTCAAAGGTTTCTAAATCAGAATAACTATGTGTGGGTAATTCTGAATCTTCTTTAATTGTAATTTCTAAATCTTTTTTGATCTCTGCTTTGCCAATAATACCATTAACTTCTAACCACTGTAAATCAGTTGAAATCGCTTCTGGATCAGCATATATCGGATCAGCAACTTTGCTCATAAAGGCACAAATTTCGTCCAATTCTGTCTGATAGGTTTGCTTTGGTTTCCCGACGACTGCTTCTAAAGTTTCAGGGGAAGTTTGTTGCAAATTTCCAATTCCAGGATAAGTTAACAGGAGGTGAATTAAATACATTAAACGCTCAAAGTCTAATAAATTAGAATAAGCATGACGGATGATTTTCTGAGTGCGATTTTGACGATTAATCACACTACGAGAAAATTGAGAAAGTTTTTGCTGAAATTGAGCCGTTAATGAGGTTTTTAATTGAGAATTAAGCGGATAAACAGCAACAAAACCTTCCGCAGCAATGGGAGGAAACGTTTTCAAAGATTCAGACATTCTTTTAATCACTGTTTCGGGAACTTTGCGCTCTCTTTTTTGATTCCATTGTAAACAAGTTTTTAGAGGCGTTTTCAAATGCCAACCGAACCATTCTACATTGTTATATTGATTGAGATGTTGTAATAATCCCATCCGCCAAGAACGTTTGGCATTCGTCGCATCATATATAATCGGATTATCTGCGTTAATATGGGCTTCAATTTGACGAAAAACCTCGGTTTCTATTGCTGACCAATTTCCTTGAATATTCTCATCTCCAAATAATTGTTCTCGGATTTTATCTGTAGAAACAATGCGATAATTGGGATTATTTTCTACAATATTCTGAGCTAAAGTTGATTTTCCACTGCTGGGACATCCGATTAAAATATGACAAAACATAATACTTAATGAGTGATTGATTATTCGTTATTTCATAACCGAGAATTGCTTATACCAATCCTAAATTTTATTTAAAAAATTGATTGATGAAAGCCCCCAGAATTGGGGGTTTGGGGGCAAATTGATGAAAGCCCCCAGAATTGGGGGTTTGGGAGCAAATTGATGAAAGCCCCCAGAATTGGGGGTTTGGGGGCAAATTGATGAAAGCCCCCAGAATTGGGGGTTTGGGGGCAAATTGATGAAAGCCCCCAGAATTGGGGGTTTGGGGGCAAATTGATAAAAGTCCCCAGAATTGGGGGTTTGGGGGCAAATTGATGAAAGCCCCCAGAATTGCGGGTTTGGGGGCAAATTGATGCAAGCCCCCAGAATTGCGGGTTTGGGGGCAAATTGATGCAAGCCCCCAGAATTGCGGGTTTGGGGGCAAATTGATGCAAGCCCCCAGAATTGCGGGTTTGGGGGCAAATTGATGCAAGCCCCCAGAATTGGGGGTTTGGGGGCAAATTGATGCAAGCCCCCAGAATTGGGGGTTTGGGGGCAAATTGATGCAAGCCCCCAGAATTGGGGGTTTGGGGGCAAATTGATGCAAGCCCCCAGAATTGGGGGTTTGGGGGCAAATTGATGCAAGCCCCCAGAATTGGGGGTTTGGGGGCAAATTGATGCAAGCCCCCAGAATTGGGGGTTTGGGGGCAAATTGATGCAAGCCCCCAGAATTGGGGGTTTGGGGGCAAATTGATGCAAGCCCCCAGAATTGGGGGTTTGGGGGCAAATTGATGCAAGCCCCCAGAATTGGGGGTTTGGGGGCAAATTGATGCAAGCCCCCAGAATTGGGGGTTTGGGGGCAAATTGATGCAAGCCCCCAGAATTGGGGGTTTGGGGGCAAATTGATGCAAGCCCCCAGAATTGGGGGTTTGGGGGCAAATGTATGAATCATGTAGAATTGGTACACTGCTAATATAGGTTAGCTTATTCCGCGGTAAATGGAAATAAATTAGCGCGAACGACAAACAGCGTCAGTAGGAGCGCAAAATGTTAAAATTACTTTACAAAAAGAGTCAGCGTTGAAATTTCGCTATGAAATGTATAATTAATCGTCGCGCTCAGTTTTCTGCTGCCCACCGTTACTGGCTTCCAGAGCTAAGTGAAGCGGAAAATGAAGCCAAATTCGGAACAGGAAGTCGATACCCTGGACATGGACATAATTATGTTCTTTATGTTTCTCTAGAGGGGGAAATTGACCAATATGGGATGGTGATGAATCTGTCTGAGGTCAAACCTGTAATTCGGAAACAAATTACTGAGCAACTCAATAACGCACATCTGAATGAGGTTTGGCGTGAGTTTACAGAAACACTCCCCACCACTGAAAATGTTGCGAGAGTGATTTGGCAGCGTTTAGAGTCTTATTTACCGTTGGTGAATATTCGTTTATTTGAACATCCACAACTTTGGGCTGATTATCAAGGAAGAAATATGGAAGCGTCATTAACTGTTGGTACACATTTTAGTGCAGCACACCGTCTCGCACGTCCCGATTTAAGTTATGAGGAAAATTGCGAAATTTATGGGAAATGCGCTCGTCCTCATGGTCATGGACACAATTATCATTTAGAGGTGACGGTTACGGGAGAAATTGATCCTCGCACGGGAATGATTGTTAATTTGGAAAAACTCCATGATATTTTAGAGGAGTTTGTCGTCGAACCGTTTGATCACTATTTCCTTAATGAGGATATTCCTTATTTCGCAGAAGTTGTTCCTACTGCGGAAAATATCGCGGTGTATATTGGTCAGTTGCTACAACAACCCACTCAAGAGTTAGGGGTCATGTTGGATAAAATTAAGTTGATTGAAAGTCCTAATAATTCTTGTGAGATTAATTGTCGGTCTCTCAGTCAAGAATTTAGCAATCAAGCGACTCGTGAACCCGCTTTAGCGAGTTATTAACTGTTTTAATTGATTCTTTAATCATCATCGAGTTCCTGGCGACGAATGTTGAGACAACACCACTCTTTGCGTCGCCAGAGTGTTCCTACTTTCCAACCATGTTTTTCTAGGGAATCGGCGATCGGTTGTGCTTTTTCCATTAAAATCCCACTGAGAATCCCCCAAGTGTGAGGAAGGGCGATCGCGCTAAACTCTGGAATCAAATCTAAAATCACTTCTGCGAGAATATTACAGATAATCCCATCAAAACCCTTGGGATACATGGAAGCCAAACGCTTCACACTCCCTTGTTCTACCAGCAACTGTTCTGATTTAACACGGTTCAATTGACGATTACTGCGAGTTGCTCGTACCGCTAGGGGATCAGTATCTACTGCGTAGGCTTTTTCCGCGCCAAATAGCAAGGCTGCGATCGATAAAATCCCTGAGCCACAACCGATGTCAGCAATAATACCGCCTTTTTTTCCCATACTGTAACGCATTTCTACGGATTCTAAACACAGTTGTGTTGTGGGATGAACTCCAGTTCCAAATGCTACGCCAGGATCAAGACGAAGCACCACTCGTTCTGTATCATTAGGAGGAGAGAGCCACGCGGGACAAACCAAAAGGCGATCGCCAATTTCTTGAGGATGCCAATATTTCTTCCAACTACTCGCCCAATCTTGCTCATCAATGAGATGCCAACTGGTTTTAGGCTCTTCCACTCCCATTGTTACCGCATCTTGTTCTATCCAGAGAGATAGAGCGGCTAAATCTAGGGGATGCGCTCGCACTTGGGGGAGATAACCTCGTATCAACCGCAGTTCCTCTTTTTGCTCTGTTACCATCCCCTGACAACCAAATTCATCCAACCGCCAGAAGAGAAGTTCTTCTAACGTCGGATCACACGAGATTTTGATTTCCCACCAACTATTTGTCATCTTTCTTTGTTACTGGCTCTTGTACCATTTTCTAATCAATTTATATCAGGTTCAGGTAATTGCTTATGATTAGTGTTGGGTTTCGCTTCCCTCGTTTCAGTGATCAGTGATCAGTGATCAGTGACCAGTGATCAGTGACCAGTAAGCAGTGATCAGTGACCAGTAAGCAGTGATCAGTGACCAGTGACCAGTGATCAGTGATCAGTGATCAGTGACCAGTAAGCAGTAAATTAATAAGTGATCGAGCATTTACTGTTACTAATTAAGTTTGAGAAATACTGGTCACTGGTAACTGCTTAACTGGTCACTGATTGTTGTTGGGTTTCGTTTCCCTCCACCCAACCTACAAGCTGCTTTTGGTTATTTTACCCGTTTAGAGCTTAATCGTATAAGCGTCTCGGATTCCCGAAATTTTAGTGATTTCGGTTAAAACGTCTTCTGGCAAGGGATCATCAATACTGAGAACCATTACCGCATCACCGCGAACAATTTTCCGTCCGACTTGCATACTGGCAATGTTAACATTAAAGTTACCCAATAATGAACCAATTTGTCCGATAATTCCAGGCATATCACGGTGTAAGGTAAACAACATATAGTTATTGGGGGGAACATTAATCGGGAAACCGTCAACATTAGTGATCCGCATTTCCTGATCACTGAGTAATGCTCCCGTGACAGAATGCTCTCCTAAAGAGCCAATGGCTTCCAAACGCAGTGAACCCGAATAATCATGCACAGAAGCATCTTTGGTTTCAATCACCCGAATGCCTCGCTCTTTCGCCTCGATCGAAGCGTTGACATAATTAACTCGTTCTCGCAACGCTTGTGAGAGTAAGCCTTTTAGTGCTGCCACGACGATCGGTTGGCTTTGACTATCGGTTAATTCTCCTTGCAGACGTACGTTTAACTGTTCCACACGCCCACCAGCTAATTGACCCACTAAGTTGCCTAATGTTTCTGCTAATTGTAGGAAGGGACGTAATTTTTCCAACACATCTGGGTTTAAGCCTGGAATATTCACCGCCGATCGAGCGGGTAAACCCAGCAATACATCCCGAATCTGTTCCGCTACATCAACCGCGACATTAGTTTGTGCTTCTTCAGTGGAAGCGCCCAAGTGAGGGGTGAGAACCATATTTGCTCCCACATTGCGTAATTTTGACTCTCCTAGGGGTTCTTCTGCAAACACATCTAACGCCGCACCGCCGATCGTGCCATTTTCCACCGCTTCTGCGATCGCATCTTCATCAATCACTCCCCCGCGAGAACAATTAATAATGCGGGTGGTGGGCTTCATTTTCGCCAAGGATTCAGCATTAATCAAGTTTTCGGTTTCTGGAGTGCGAGGAATATGGAGAGTAATATAGTCAGCTTCGGTGAAAATCATCTCTAAATCCACCAAGCGACAGCCCAATTGTTCCGCACGTTCGGCAGAAATAAACGGATCATACGCTAACAATTTCATTCCCATGGCACGAGCAACTGTCGCCACATGAGAACCAATTTTACCTAATCCCACTACGCCCAGAGTTTTCTTGTAAACTTCTGAACCAATAAACTGTTTACGTTCCCATTTACCACTTTTTACGGATTGATTAGCGTCTGGGATATGACGAGATAGGGATAACATCATCGCCAAAGCGTGTTCCGCAGCCGCGATCGTATTTCCTTCTGGGGAGTTAACCACGACAATTCCCCGACGGGTTGCGGTTGGTACGTCAATGTTATCCACACCAACCCCAGCGCGACCAATAATTTTAAGTTGGTTTCCCGCTTCAATCACCTCTTGGGTGACTTTCGTTCCCGATCGCACCATCAGCGCATCATATTCGGGAATGGCTTTGATCAATTCTTCAGGGGAAAGTTTAGTATTAACATCCACTTGCGCCACTTGGGAGAGAATATCAATCCCCGCTTGATCGACAGAATCTGAAACTAAGACTTTAGACATAAGTTACTACTTTGAGATCAACATACATAGAGGGTGTCCTGTCTATGAGTTTAAGGGACAATTCGTCATTGTCTAGAGAATCCATAATGTATCTTTTCATACTTTTGACCAGAAAACTACTGTTATGGCGCTACGCAAGATGGGGGAGATGGGGGAGATGGGGGAGATGGGGGAGATGGGGAAGTTGGGGAAGATGAACTTGCGGACGATCGTCTGATTAGAATGGAAATTGCTATATAAACACCAAAATCAATGATCAGGCATTTATGAAATATTTAATTGCGGTGCTTCCCGATCGAATCGAAGCGGAGGAAGCCTATACCAAACTCTTAAAAGAAGGAATTGATCAAAAACAAGTGGAAATGGTGGGAAAAGGCTATAAAACCGCCGATGAATTTGGTTTTCTGAATCCGAATCAGGAAGCGCGAAAACAGATTATCCGCATGGCAATTTGGTTATTTCCCTTTGGTTTTGCTGCTGGCTATGTGTTTAATGTTTTAACCGAAATCTATTTATTTGACTGGGCTGGTGCTTTGGGGAATCATATTATTGCAGGGTTCTTCGGTGCGATCGCGGCTTTGATGGGGGCGTTTTTCGTCGGTGGCGGTGTCGGAATTGGTTTTGGGAGTGGGGATGCGCTTCCTTATCGCAATCGCCTAAATGAGGGCAAATATCTAGTTGTAGTGAAAGGTTCAGAATTAGTCACTGAACAAGCAACTCGCCTATTGCGCCAGTTTAACCCAGAAACCCTACAAGGCTACGAAGAAAACCAATAATTAATGATTAATCAGAATGTTACCAAAAGAGCAAATTTTGAAGGGAGTGGAAAACCGCGAGGAAATCACTCGGATCATTGATATCGCTGAACAAGCGATGAAAACTTGGGAAGTGGTTTGTACTGACTTTCTTTCTCCTCCTGTGATGGTAGAGGCGCGGGAGAGGTTTTCTTCTCTCACTGAGATTCAATTTATCGTTTGGGGCGGTTATCCGCAAGCGGAACGATCGCGCATGGCGATTGCTCGATCGGATTTACCGTTAGATCAATCACAAGTTCCCATTGCGGCTTTAGATGTGGCGGGAAATTTTCTCTTTGATACCGCAAACCACCGCGATTTTTTAGGGGCAATTTTAGGCACGGGAGTGGTGCGTGGAAAAGTGGGGGATATTATTGTTTTAGGGGAACGTGGGGCGCAAATTTTAGTCGTTCCAGAGTTAGTTTCCTTTCTAGAAGCCAATTTAAATCAAGTGCGATCGGTGCCTGTTAAAACTCGTGAAATTACTTTAGAAGAACTCAAAATTCGTCCCCCGAAAAAGAAAGAAATGACAACAGTTGAGGCTTCTATGCGTTTAGATGCGGTGGCTTCCGCTGCGTTTGGAATGTCTCGGAGTAAAATGGCAAGCGCGATCGAACAGGGAAATGTGCGAGTCAATTGGAAACCCATTACTCAAACCAGTCATGCTTTAAAAGAAGGGGATTTAGTGGCGGTACAAGGAAAAGGACGCGCCGAAATTGGAGAAGTTTCCATTACTAAAAAACAACGCTATCGTGTCCAACTAACGCGATATCTTTAAACCGATAAAATCGAGGGGGAAAATAGATGGAGGTAGCGAAAAATTGGTGGGAGAAAGTCAGCGCGATCGTGGCGTTAATTGGCTAAAAGCAGGGAATTACTCAGCAGTCTCCGCGAGAAAAGTGAAGATAATTTTCAGAATCAGGGGAAACAAGAATTAACTTATTTTCAAGCCTCGATCGCGCCTCTTTTAGAAAAAAACTTTTATCGTAATGTTGATGAGTATGGCCGATTTGAAGATGAGTTTTGGCGCATTGATCTAATTTTTATCGGCTTTTTTGCGATCGAATTAACCGCACGAACCCGCAGCTTATCTCGCCGATCGAGTGTCTCAATTTTTTCTTGTAGTAAGGCAAAAGGCAAGAGGCAAGAGGCAAGAGGGTTGATTAATCGGTAAGACTTCAAAGTTTTGATGCAGGGTTTTCACTATTGAGCGTTCAACACCTCGACTGCGCTCGGTGTTGACGCGCTCGCGAAGCCGAAGCGTCAATTTCCTTGCACTTTTTTGAGGGGTTAAGAGCCTTAAAGCCTCATTGGGTAAAGGTTTCAGTTTTATTCAGGAAACCCTAATTATATTAAAAAATCTGAAGAAGCCGATCCGATCGAAACGATGGACGAAGTGGAAACCTTAACTAATTCTTCTCCTCCTGAAGAAGATGAGAATGTCAAATGATAGGTATGATTTTCCAAAATTAACCCCATATAATCCCCCCTAACCCCCCTTCGTAAGGGGGGAATCCCCCCTAACCCCCCTTCGTAAGCAGGGCTGTTTCATTCTCGGGGTCAAAATTGAATGCGATCGCCTGAACCTCTTACGGTACGTTCGATCGAGACGTTTTTCCTACTTTTTGGCTTTTTCATAAGAAAAAAGAGTCCTGAAATCTCCCCCATCTCCCTTGTCTCCCTTGTCTCCCCCATCTCCCTACCTCCCTTGATTTCATTCATAATGAAACAGCCCTGCCCTTCGTAAGGGGGGGGATCAGAATTTGTCTAAATAATTTAGGAAATTTACAACGGATTGCAGTGTGAGATACTGAGAATATAAACAAAATTTAATATAAAAACAGGAAGCAATTGTTATGGTCGCAACTCCCGTAAAACAAAAGCGTTTAACCCTACAAACAGCAAATCTAACTTCCGACACTACTGCGATTCGCTGTTTAGATTGGGATCGCGATCGATTCGACATTGAGTTTGGGTTACAAAATGGAACGACTTACAATTCTTTTCTCATTCAAGGGGAGAAAACAGCGTTAGTCGATACCTCTCACGAAAAGTTCCGTGATCAATACTTATCCCAACTGAAAGCATTAATCGATCCTACTAAAATTGATTATCTAGTGATTAGTCACACTGAACCCGATCACAGTGGATTAGTTAAAGATGTTTTGGCGATCGCCCCGCAAGCCGTAATTGTCGGGAGTAAAGTCGCAATTCAGTTTTTAGAAGGGTTTGTTCATCAGCCTTTTGAACGTCAAGTAGTAAAAACTGGCGAACAGTTGGATTTAGGAAACGGTCATCAATTAGAATTTGTGAACGCCCCGAATTTACATTGGCCCGATACCATGTTGACTTATGATTGGGGAACGCAGATTTTATTTACCTGTGATGTCTTTGGAATGCACTATTGTAGCGATGATCTGTTAGATTCCGATTTAGATGCGATCGCCCCCGATTATCGGTTCTATTATGATTGTTTGATGGGTCCCAACGCTCGATCGGTGCTGTCGGCGTTAAAACGGATGGAAAAACTCGGTGAAGTGTCAACCGTCGCCAACGGTCATGGTCCGATTCTACAGTACAACGTTCAAGAATTGATCGATCGATATCGCAACTGGAGTGAGAACAAAACCAAAGGAGAAAAAACCGTTGCGATGTTTTATGTCTCTGATTACGGATACAGCGATCGCACCTCTCAAGCCATTGCTTACGGGATTACCAAAACGGGGATTAACGTAGAAATGATGGACTTATGCGCCGCAGATCAGCAAGAAGTGCGAGAATTAGTGGAACGATCCAGCGCGATCGTCGTGGGAATGCCGCCAGCGAGTGGGGAGAAAGCCACAGACACCAATGCCACATTAGGAACAATTCTCGCCTCCGTTTCTTCTAAACAGGCGATCGGGGTGTTTGAATCCTATGGGGATGATGATGAACCGATCGACACCATTAAAACCCGTTTTTCTGACTTAGGCTTAAAAGAAGTTTTCCCCGCAATTCGGATTACTGACACCCCAAGGGAAAGCACTTATAAACTCTGTGAAGAAGCAGGAACCGATTTAGGACAATGGTTGCAACGGGAAAAAACCGTTAAACAAATGAAATCCCTTGATAGCGACTTAGACAAAGCAATGGGGCGTTTAAGTGGGGGACTTTACATTATTACCGCGAAAAAAGGAGAATTAAAAAGCGCCATGTTAGCCTCTTGGGTAGCCCAAGCTAGTTTTGATCCTCCTGGCATCAGCATTGCAGTGGCAAAAGACCGCGCGATCGAGGCTTTAATGCAAGTGGGCGATCAATTTGTTCTCAACATTTTAGAAGAAGGCAATTATCACCATTTAATGAGACATTTCCTCAAGCGATTTAAACCCGGCGCCGATCGATTTGAAGGAGTCAACACGCAAACCGCTAATAACAACTCTCCCATTCTGACAGACGCTTTAGCTTATTTAGAATGTGAAGTCATCAGCCGTATGGAATGCAGCGATCATTGGATCGTTTATAGCAAAATCACTCAAGGACGAGTCTCCAAACCCGAATCCTTAACTGCAGTCCATCACCGCAAAGTTGGTAACCATTATTAACCCTGTTTCCCCCTTTTCTAAGCAAGATACAGTTTATCCCCCCTAACCCCCCTTTGAAAGGGGGGAACTAGGAGTAGGTTGGGTGTAGGGAAGCGAAACCCAACACCAACTATAAGCAGTAGGTTGGGTGTAGCGATGATTAGCAGTAGGTTGGGTGGAGTACAGCGAAACCCAACACCAACTATAAGCAGTAGGTTGGGTGGAGTACAGCGAAACCCAACACCAATGCAATGATCAGAGTTTATCCCCCTAACCCCCCTTTGAAAGGGGGGAACTAGGAGTAGGTTGGGTGGAGTACAGCGAAACCCAACACCCATGCAATGATCAGAGTTTATCCCCCCTAACCCCCCTTTGAAAGGGGGGAACTAGGAGTAGGTTGGGTGGAGTACAGCGAAACCCAACACCCATGCGATGATCGGAGTTTATCCCCCCTAACCCCCCTTTGAAAGGGGGGAACTAGGAGTAGGTTGGGTGGAATACAGCGAAACCTAACACCAATGCTTTTGCAAAAATCATTAATAAAATAAGAATTATGCAACCGAGAGATACACAAGTCCTTCCCATTGCATCCGAAACAACGGTCTATCGTTCTCGCACTTGGGAACGGCTAAAATTTGAAATTGAATATGGTTTAAAACGAGGAACAACCGCAAACTCTTATCTGATTCAAGGGGAAAAAACTGCCCTTTTTGATCCTCCAGGACAATCCTTTACGGATATCTTTCTTCAGGCTTTACAACAGCGTATTTCTCCCTCTGAAATTGATTATTTGATTCTCGGTCATGTTAACCCCAATCGTGCGGAAACCCTAAAAGCATTATTAAAACTCAATCCCGATCTCACCTTAGTTTGTTCTAATCCTGCTGCAATTTCGCTACAAAAACTCTTAGAAGAAACTGTTCCGAACTATATCGTGATTAAAGGAGAAGAAACCCTCGATTTAGGAAACGGTCATCAGTTAGAATTTCTTTTAACCCCTACCCCTCGTTGGTCTGATCAATTATGTACTTATGACCCAAAAACCGACATTCTTTTTACTGATAAACTTTTTGGGGCGCACGTTTGCGGCGAACAAATTTTTGATGAAGGTTGGCAAGTTTATCAAGAAGATCGACGCTACTATTTCGATTGTCTCATTGCGCCTCATGCCAATCAAGTCGCAGGGATTTTAGAAAAGTTGCAAGGGAAATCAGCGAAAATCTATGCAACGGGTCATGGTCCGATCGTGCGCTATGGGTTGCAAGAGTTAACCAATGCTTACCAAGAGTGGATTCATCAGCAACAACAACAAGCCAGTAAAATCGCCCTCTTATATGCCTCTGCTTATGGTAACACGGCAACCGTCGCCAACGCGATCGCGCGAGGAGTCACCAAAGCAGGAGTCGCCGTCGAATCCGTCAATTGTGAATTTACTGATCCAGAAAGCATTAAAACCGTGCTACAAACCACCGACGGATTTATCATTGGTTCACCCACATTAGGCGGACACGCCCCCACCCAGATTCAAACCGCTTTAGGTGTGATTCTTTCCCATGCTGATAAAGGACAAATAGCAGGGGTCTTTGGGTCTTACGGTTGGAGTGGAGAAGCGATCGACATCTTAGAACAAAAAATCAAAGACGCAGGGTTTCGTTTCGGGTTTGATCCGATTCGGGTTAAATTCAAGCCCACTGATAGCATCTTAAAATACTGCGAAGAAGCTGCAACCGATTTCGCCCAAAAACTGAAGCGAAAACAGAAGCGACAAACCCTCCGTCAAGGCGTAAATGATTCTCAAGCCGCGCGAACTGAACAGGCGTTAGGGCGTGTGGTTGGGGCGTTATGTGTGGTGACAGCTAAACAAGGAGAATTGCTGAGTGGAATGTTAGCCTCTTGGGTATCCCAAGCAACCTTTTCTCCCCCAGGGTTAACTGTCGCTGTAGCAAAAGACCGCGCGATCGAGTCTTTAATGCACGTAGGAAGCCCCTTTGTCCTCAACATTCTCCCAGAAGGGGCGGCAGGAAAGCAACTGCAAAAACAGTTTATGAAAAACTATTCTCCAGGGGAAGATCGATTCGCTTCCATTGAAACTGAGGAAGCAGAAAACGGTTGTCCAATTTTAAGGCAAGCACTCGCTTACATTGAATTACGAGTGGAAAACCGCATGGAAGGCGGCGATCATTGGTTAGTGTATGGCGTAGCTAAGACTGGAAAAGTTTTAGAAGCCGAGAAAGTAACGGCGGTACATCATCGCAATTCTGGAACGCATTATTAAGCAGTTTGTCCCCTAGCCCCCAATTCTGGGGGAATTCGTTATTTGTTATTTGTTATTCGTTATTTGTTATTCGTTATTTGTTATTTGTTATTCGTTATTTGGTCACTGATTACTGGTCACTGGTTACTGGTCACTGGTCACTGGTCACTGGTCACTGATCACTGGTCACTGGTCACTGATCACTGATCACTGCAATGGGTGTAGAGAAACGTAACCCAACAATCCCCTGCTACTTAGGGTCTGCTGAAAAAGTACGCGATCGCGCCTTCCAAATGCCTTCTTTCTTCACCGCGAATCAAAGCCATTTCTGGAGAACTTTCTCGATGGTGATCATGATTATTTCCCTGAAAAGTAACCCAACAAATGATGGGGACGTGATTCACTTTTAATCTGTGTTTTCGGCTTGACAGGCGGCGCGATCGGGCTTACTGTCTCTCGTCTAGTCAATCGCATCATCGTTACTGGCGCGGTGGGAATGACAGTTTATGGTGTCACTTGGCTTCTGTTTTTCCTCGGTATCTGGCTTCCCTTATTACCGATGTTATTGAGTCTCAGCGCCAGTAGTCTTTTAGCTTATAATTGGTGTCGGGTTTCGCGTGGAGACGTTCCATGGAACGTCTCCACCCAACCTACTTTTTATCATTGATTGAGCGAAGTTGATATTACAGAGTTAAATCATGCAATTGGAGGAAGAAAACCCATTATTGATATTTGGCAAACTCATTTAGATATTTTTCCCGAAGAAGAAAAAATATATTGGGCAATTCTGAGTGATGAGGAGAGAGAACGATCGAATCGCTTGGTGAAAGCAGAAGATCAAACCCGCTTTCTCGCAGGACGAGGAAAACTTCGATCGATCCTTGCTCACTATCTTAATGTAGCACCGCAAAACATCAAATTTACCTATCTTCCGCAAGGAAAACCAATCCTCGCCAGTTGTCACCAGACTTGCTTACAATTTAATGTTTCCCACTCTCATAATTTAGCCTTATACGCCATTTCTGAACAAGCCGTAGGAATTGACCTAGAAATCATCCGTCCTTTACCCTCAGTTTTATCACTAGCGCAACGCTTTTTTACCCCGAAAGAAGTCGCCCATATTACCGCGCTACCTCCTCATCGGCAAACCGTAACGTTTCTAAAATTTTGGACAGCAAAAGAAGCCTATTTGAAAGCAACAGGAGAAGGATTAAAAGGACTGCAAAATATAGAGCTTACCGTATCTGCCACTGATTCTAATCAATTTGATATTGTCAGCAATCAAGAAAAGATTAAATTATATTCTTTTACCCCTCAACCCGACTATATCGCTACAGTGGCTAGTTTTGGCGTAACGAGACCAATGATCAATTTCATCTCATCAAGTAGGTTGGGTAAAAACAAGCGAAACCCAACCTTAGAATTCCCATCTTAGGGAAGACATAATCAAAACAAAAACCTTCACAATAGAAACTAAGAACAGCAAAGATATAATAATGTAGCAAGTTTCGCACTTACCATCCCAGACAAGGATGGACAATTCAATCTTAATTATTTTGGACAATACCCATGATTGATGTCATCATCGTTATCCTATTCGTCACCATTGCCGCTAGTCTCGGTTTTGGTAGTATCGACTTACTCCCAGATTCTGCTTTAGCCTCTGTCACCAATATCGAGGCTTTACGCTGGATTATTGGCAGTTTTACCGCCATAATTGGTTTAGCAGTGGGTCTCACCGCGCAAACCTCTTACCGTCGCTTAGAAAAGCAAACTCAAGAAACTCCCATTGAAGTAATCTTAACTCGTTCGGTGGGATTAGCGATCGGGCTATTAATCGCCAACTTGATGTTAGCACCGATTTTCCTATTTCCCATCCCCGAACAACTGAGTTTTATTAAACCCCTAACCGCAATTTTAGGGAGTGTGATTTTTGGTTTCTTGGGCGTTACCCTCGCCGACACGCACGGTCGCACTTTCTTGCGGCTGATTAATCCCAACAGTATGGAATCCATTTTAGTCGCAGAAGGAACATTAAAATCCGCAACCACCAAAGTTCTTGACACCAGTTGCATTATTGATGGACGCATTGAAGAACTCCTCAACACAGGATTTATTGAAGGACAAATGATTATTCCGCAATTTGTGTTACAAGAATTACAAAATCTTGCTGACACAGCCAACGACCAAAAACGAGTGCGCGGACGCAGAGGTTTAGATATCCTCAAGCGAATGCAACAAGAATATCCTGAACGCATTGTTATCAATCGTTCCGACTATGATGATATTTACACCGTCGATGCAAAATTAGTGCGGTTTACTCAAGACATTAACGGCGTATTGCTCACTAATGATTACAATCTAAATAAAGTCGCTGATCTTCAGAAAGTCTCAGTTTTGAATATCAACGACTTAGCGCAAGCAATGCGTCCCATTTATCTGCCTGGAGATACCCTCGAATTAAAAATCCTCAAACAAGGGAAAGAACCAGAACAAGGAGTCGGTTATCTTCAAGATGGAACAATGGTCGTTGTGGAAGAAGGACAAGAATATGTAGGAGGAGAGTTACCCGTTGTCGTTACTTCTGCCTTACAAACTTCTGCAGGAAGAATGATTTTTGCTAAACCTGAAACTTCTGTCATTGCTTAGAATCATTTAGTCTTATTGTAAGCATTGCATCAATTACTCACTCATTATTATGCTTACTGGTATCCTAGCCATTCTTGCGATTTCAGCAGCCGCAGGAATGCGAATTGCTCTCCCTTTGCTAATCATTGGTTTTATGGAGAGTCGCAGTTATTGGTCTAATGTTCCACTCCTGAACCAACTTCATTGGTTAGCGATTCGCAGTTCTACTGCTTGGAAAAAATGGAAAACCAGTAAAATTAAGGATTAATTTTCAGGTGATTGATGGTAACGAAAAATCGAAACTTCAAAGGGTTGTAGCAATTTCGGTAAGGCAATAATTTCGCCAACTTGTAAACTTGTCGAGAGTAAAACTTCCCAATTTTTAGCAGGAATCGCTCGATCGAGATCGAAATTCTTTTCATAAGAAAAATTAATCACCACTAATATGGTTTCCCTTGCTGTTTCTCGTAAATAAGCTAAATGTTCATAGGGATAATTAATCAGTGGTGTCCAACTTCCTTTCCGCAACGCTTCACTTTCTTTCCGCAATTCAATTAACTGACGATAGAAACTTAAAACCGAATCTTTTTCCGTTAATTCTGTCTCCACATTCACCGTTTTATAATTATCATGTACTGGCAACCAAGGGGTAATATCTTTCCCAAAACTAAACCCTGCTTGTGCTGAAGTATCCCATTGCATCGGGGTTCTTGTGCCATCTCTAGACGGTAAACATTCCTCATCTAAACAACTAATTGCCGCTTGATCTCGCACCTGTTCTAAGGGAATATTCTCATGGTTGATCATTCCTAATTCTTCCCCATAATATAAAATAGGAGTGCCGCGAACCGTTAACAGAATTGTTGCTGAGGCTTTCGCAATGGCGGTGGTATCAAAGCATAAACTACATTCTGACCAACGAGAAAGATGGCGAGGGAGATCATGGTTATTGAGGAAATAAACTGACCAAGCATCGGCGGGAGTTAAACGTTCTTTTTTCTCAATTTCTCTTTGTAAATAACCTGGATACCAAGGACTTAAAGGAAACTCAAACGTCAGGGGAAGATGTAACTCATCATTATTTGCGCCATGAAAAATCACAGAATCATAAAGACGATTATCTATGAACGTTTCCCCAATTAAAACTCGGTGATCATATTCATCAATAATACTTCTAATTTCTCGGATTATTTCATGGTTTTCGGGTAAGTTTTTGTCATAAATATGATATTGATCTTTGTATTTTTTTTCGCTACCTCCAAATTTTACAGGATTATTCCGAAAGTATTTATCTTGACTATAAACACTAGACGCATCGAGACGAAACCCATCCACACCTAAGTTTAACCAGTAGCGAATAATTTCATAAATCGCCGCCCTTACTTCTGGGTTGTGCCAATTGAGATCAGGTTGATTAGAATTAAAAGCATGATAATAATATTGTTGTCTTTGTTCGTCATACGTCCAACCTATTCCTCCAAAATAGGATAACCAATTGTTGGGAATACCCCCATCGGGTGTCGGATCATGCCATAAATACCAATCACTTTTCGGATTATAACGGCTCGATCGCGCTTCTAAAAACCAAGGATGTTGATTCGAGGTATGATTAATGACTAAATCCAGAATGACTTTTATGTCTCGTTGATGCGCTTCTTCTAGGAGTAACTTAAAATCATCCATCGTCCCAAAAGTTGGACAAATATCATAATAATCACTGACATCATAACCATTATCAAACATCGGTGATTGATGAATCGGAGATAACCAAATCGCATCTACTCCTAACGCATTTTCTTGTTTATCCTTACCCGTATTTAAGTAATCTAACCGTTGGATAATTCCCTGTAAATCGCCGATCCCATCTCCATTCCCATCAGCAAAGGTTAAAGGATAAATTTGATAAATGACACTTTCTTTCCACCATTCAGGTTGTCTTGTAAACATATTTTTTTGAGGAGAACCTATACTAATTTACTCCTATATTTTACTGTAACTAATTTTACCGTAAACGATCTGAATGGAAAATCGCTCATTGACCGTAGGGTGGGCAATGCCCACCCTACAAGATGTAACATATACTTTTTAAATTGGTTTACAATTTTACTGATCTCTTAAACTAAATAACAATTATGCTACAAGCAATTATTTTTGATATGGACGGATTACTAATAGATTCTGAACCGTTTTGGCAACAAGCGGAAATAGAAATTTTTGCCAAAGTGGGACTAAATTTGACTTCTAAATTGTGTGAACAAACAATGGGTTTAAGAATTGATGAAGTCGTTAATTATTGGTATCAACGTCATCCCTGGGAAGAGCCTTCTCAAGAAGAAATCGCCCAGCAAATTGTCAAAAGAGTAGTTGAATTAATCGAAACTCAAGGAGTCGCCAAAACAGGCGTTTATCCTTTATTTGAATGTTTAGAAGAGACCAATCTTCCTTTAGCTTTAGCCTCCTCTTCTGATTATGTTCTTATTGAAGCTGTCATCAAACGCTTAAACTTACAAGATAAGTTTACCGTGATGCAATCAGCAACGGCGGAAAAGTATGGAAAACCTCACCCTGCGGTTTATCTTAGCACAGCAGAAAAACTCGGAGTCAGAGCAACCAATTGTTTGGCGTTAGAAGACTCCTTCAATGGGGTTTTAGCCGCCAAAGCTGCGAGAATGATCTGTTTTGCGATTCCAGAAGGCTACCCACAACCTGATCCTAGATTTGTGATTGCTGATCAGATGTTTCCCTCCTTGCTAGAAGCGAAAACGGCTTTGATCGAATTGATCAATTGATCGCAAAAGTGTTAAAGTAGCCCAACAAAATGTAAGGGACCCGCACCACTAATTAATTCAATCATCAACGCTACAAAGCCTAACATCGCTAAACGACCATTCCAAACTTCAGCAGTGGTTGTCATTCCCCATTCCCAACGTTCTTGGGGATACATTTTTAGATTTTTCTTCAAAGGAGTAACTTCCGCAAAGCCTCGATCGGGCGACTCTAAGGCATTTTCCACGCAATTTGTCAAGGCTTGGATAAAAGTTGCATCCGTGTTTAAGGCGGGAACGCGATGGAAATTTTCAATCCCAGAGGCTTCTGCTAATTCTCGGTATTCAATATCAATTTCTTGTAGGGTTTCGATATGTTCGGAAACAAAACTAATGGGAACAACTAATAAGTCTTTTACCCCTTGTTTCCCTAAATTTTCGATCGCCTCTTCTGTATAGGGTTTTAGCCATTCTACCGGACCGACTCGACTTTGATAAGCGAGGGTATGATCATTAGGACGGTTGAGGGTTTCCATAATCAAACGAGTGCATTCCTCAATCTCGTATTGATAGGGATCACCCGCCTCTTCCACATAACTGAGGGGAACACCATGGGCGCTAAAGAAAATATGCACCTGTTCTGGTTGAGAAAACTTATCTAATTCTTGGGCGATTAAATTCGCCATCGCTTGTAAATAAGCGGGTTCATCATACCAAGACGGAATGACCGTGTAGGGAATTTTTTGTAACGCGGGGTCTTTCTGCCAAATGCGTTCGAGAATGCGGAAACTTGACCCACTGGTGCTAATGGAAAAATGAGGATATAACGGAAGAATGACGAGTTTTTCTAATTGATCTCGTTTAATGCGAACCACTGCTTCTTCTGTAAATGGATGCCAATAGCGCATTCCCACATAAACCCGTGCGTCTTGTCCTTCCGCTTCCAATTGTTGTTTCAGCGCCCGCGCTTGTTCCTCTGTGATTCGGCGTAGGGGAGAACCGCCCCCAATTTGTTTATAATTTTCTTGAGACTTGCGCGATCGCGCGGTAGAAATTAACCAAGCTAATGGCTTCTGTAACCAAGATACAGGTAAACGGATGATTTCTGGATCAGAAAACAAGTTGTATAAAAAAGGACGAACATCCTCCAATTCATCCGGTCCACCTAGATTAAGCAGTAAAACCCCGACTCGACCCATAATAAGTATTGTTGATAAAGTTTAATTTTTCAGTTTCTTTATTAAGTTTAACAATATCTTGCTAATTGAGTTAATCTTGCAAGAAGCATCAGAAATTCCCTGAAAAACCCTGATAGGATGGAATTGTACCATTTTAGATGTTGGAGAGGACAAGAATGATCGCTCTGAATGTTCCCACAATCAAATGTGAAGGTTGCGCCGAAGCCATTACCAATGAGATTAAAACCCATGATCCCAATGCTCAGGTGAATGTGGATGTAGAGAATAAAATTGTTAACGTGGAAACCAGCGCCACAGAAGCCGCCGTGAAAGACATGATTACCGCCGCTGGGCATAGTGCAGCGTAAAATTAACATTAGTTCAGATTGAGCTTAATTCTTGAGTTATGGAGCAATTTCCCTTTCGCTCAGAAACCTTCTATTATTTCGCCTATGGCTCTTGTATGTGTCCCGTTGATCTCAAACGCACGTTACAAGAGGAGGCTTACCCCTATATTATCGCGCCCGCCACTTTACCCCATTATCGTCTCGGTTTTTATCATCGTTCCTCTCGTCGCAATTGTGGCGTGTTAGATGTTGTTCCTGATGCTAGTGCTTCAGTAATTGGCGTTTTATACCAACTCCCAAACCGCTTTAGTGAAGCGTTAGACATTCGAGAAGAAGTTCCTACTCAAGGGTATCGACGAGAAGCGGTGAGCGTTCAATGTCAGGGGAAATGGTATCACGGCGTTCGCACCTATACGGTAGTGAATAAGTTACCCCAAGAAATTCCGCCGAATGAATGGTATTTTCATGTTGTCTTGCGCGGTGCGACCACTTGCGGCTTGCCAGAAGATTATCGTTGGCAGTTGTTCTATCAAATGTATAACTTGCGTCAAAAATATGAGAGTACCGATAAAATATCACAAAGGAATGAATTTCTGGGAAAATAGCTGTGGCACAATTTGATCATCCTTCTCAAATCCCCCCATCTGATGCGATCGAGCCAGATCACTCTCTTCATGCCAGCACTGACAATTGGTTTGAGTATGGGATTCGAGTTTATCCTCATCATACCGATTACATGGGAGTGGTTTGGCATGGAACTTATATTCACTGGTTGGAAGAAGCAAGAATTGAATATCTGCGTTCTCTAGGCTTAGACTACAGTGAATTAGTGGCGCTAGGTTGCGATTTACCAGTGGTTGATCTCTCTTTGCGGTATCACTCCCCTTTACGCTTAGGGAATGACGCGATTATTCGCACAAGAATGAATGAAATGTCTGGGGTGAGAATGCACTGGGATTACCAAGTTCAATCTTTAGACAGAGAAACGAAGTATCTCACCGCACAAGTTACTCTAGTGGCGGTCGATCGAGAACAAGGAAAGATTATGCGGAGTTTACCGCCGACTGTCAAGGATATTTTAGTTAAATTACAAAATTAGAACAAACTGCACTGTAGATAGACTAATCTCCTAAGATGATTTGGTAAGATGCACCTTATAGAATTTGGAGATAAGAAAAAATGATAAATATTTTAATGCAAGCGGAAGCCGCAACAGAAGCTGGTGGCAGTTTACCCATTTCCTTTACTGCGGTTTATGTTGTTGGGTTTATCGCGGCGGTTACGATCGGCTCGATCGCTTGGTATAATTCTAAACGTCCTGCTGGTTGGGAAGGACAAGATCGTCCCGACTGGGTTCCCGAAGTTGATACGAAACAGGACGAAGAATCAGAAAATAAGTCTTAAACTTCAAGATATAGTCAAAACCTGCGAGGGTAGCCTTTGTAAGGGGGGAATCCCCCCTAACCCCCCTTTGTAAGGGGGGGAATCCCCCCTAACTCCTCACAGTATGGCGGAATCCCCCCTAACCCCCCTTTGTAAGGGGGGAATTCCCCCTAACTCCCCACAGAAAAAGTAGGTTGGGTGGAGAGAAGCGAAACCCAACACCAAGCAGTTACCATGTACCAGTAGTTCTTAAACTTAATTAGTCAGTAAAAGTGAAAGATTGATCGATTATTAATTTACTGCTTACTGATCACTGGTCACGCTTTATGGGGGTTGCAAATTTATCGTAATAAAATTATATGGAAAAATGTATTGTTACAGGGGCTGGGGGCTTTGTTGGCTCTCATTTAGTGGATGCTTTACTCGCACAGGGGAAAACAGTAATCGGAATTGATGAGTTTAACGATTATTATGACCCGAAACAAAAACGAACGAATATCTCCAACGCTTTGGCAGATTCTCGGTTTCAGTTAATTGAAGAGAATATTCTTAATCTAGACTGGACAACACTTTTAGCCGATGTGGATGTCGTGTTTCATCAAGCCGCACAAGCGGGAGTAAGGGCGAGTTGGGGTCAAACGTTTTCCTTATACACAGAACGCAACCTCAACGCGACACAAGTTATCTTAGAAGCGGCAAAGGAAGCACCACAGTTAACGCGATTGGTTTATGCGTCTAGTTCTTCCATTTATGGGAATGCGGAACAATTACCGACTCCTGAATCAACTTGTCCGCAACCTGTTTCTCCTTATGGGATTACTAAGTTAGCAGCAGAACAATTATGTTGGCAGTATCATCAATGTTTTGGTGTGCCAGCGACGGCGTTACGTTATTTTACCGTTTATGGTCCCCGACAACGCCCTGATATGGCGTTTCATAAGTTTTTTAAGGCGGTGTTACAAGGGGAAGCTATTTCGATCTATGGTGATGGGTTACAAACTCGTGATTTTACTTTCATTCAGGATGCGATCGAGGCTAACCTTTTAGCAGGATCGGTGGCGGAAGCGGTGGGACAAGTGTTTAATATCGGTGGTGGGAGTCGGGTTTCTTTGACTCAGGTTTTAGAGAAGATGGAAGCGGTGACGGGGAAACGCATCGATCGAAATTATCTCCCGAAAGCCACTGGAGACGCGAGAGACACTGCAGCAGATATTAGTAAGGCGCAAAAAATACTAGGTTATCATCCCCAAGTGGATTTATTCACGGGATTAACTCAGGAATGGGAGTGGATGCAAAGGAATTATTATTAAATGTTTGCCCCCTGACCCCCAATTCTGGGGGAATTTGCCCCCTCACCCCCAATTCTGGGGGGGATTTGCCCCCTCACCCCCAATTCTGGGGGGATTTGCCCCCTCACCCCCAATTCTGGGGGGATTTTCCCCCTGACCCCAATTCTGGGGGGATTTTCCCCCTGACCCCCAATTCTGGGGGGATTTTCCCCCTGACCCCAATTCTGGGGGGATTTTCCCCCTGACCCCCAATTCTGGGGGGATTTTCCCCCTGACCCCAATTCTGGGGGAATTTGCCCCCTCACCCCCAATTCTGGGGGGATTTTCCCCCTGACCCCCAATTCTGGGGGGATTTGCCCCCTGACCCCCAATTCTGGGGGGATTTTCCCCCTGACCCCCAATTCTGGGGGGATTTGCCCCCTGACCCCCAATTCTGGGGGAATTTGCCCCCTGACCCCCAATTCTGGGGGAATTTGCCCCCTCACCCCCAATTCTGGGGGAATTTTCCCCCTGACCCCCAATTCTGGGGGAATTTTCCCCCTGACCCCCAATTCTGGGGGAATTTGCCCCCTCACCCCAATTCTGGGGAAGGGAGTTAAGCATTTTGCTAGATTGATGAGAATGCGCGAAGAAATATGTACAATTGTAAATGATAGCTCTCATTTTTAATCATACCTATGGAATCTGCAACAGTAATTAGCCTTTCAATTGGCGCGATTGTTTTAGCTGTAACCGGTTATTCTCTCTACCTTTCTTTTGGTCCTCCTTCTGCGGAACTAAGTGATCCATTTGAAGATCACGAGGATTAACACTTCTTTCTAGGAAAAGACTCTTTAATGTCGGGTAATCCCCCCCTTTCAAAGGCTAGGGGGGATTCTCCCCTTTCAAAAAGAGTCCTGAAATCTCCCCCATCTCCCTTGTCTCCCTTGTCTCCCCCATCTCCCTGCCTCCCTTGATTTCATTCATAATGAAACAGCCCTGGGGGTTAGGGGGGATTCTCCCTAGCCTGATGAAAGTTTGGTCTTAATGGTTTCCACTAAGGCTTCGATCGCTTCGACAGTGGTAAAATAATGCACACAAGCGCGAATACAATCAGGATCAGCTAACGTTCGTAAGAGAAACCCCTCTTTTTCTAATTCGGTGACAAAGGGTTTATGGGAAATGTTCTCTAACTGAAAGGAGACTAAACCCGCTTCTGGGGGAGAGGTGCGTAAACAATGAATCCCTTTGAGATTAGAAAGGCGTTCCCACAGTATTTTACTTAATTCACAAATTTTATGATAACGTTCGGTAGTAGTTCCCCATTGATGATGTTGCTCGATCGCGCTTGTTAATCCCATATACTGAGGATAAGCGGCCGTCGCCACCTCAAACTTCCGTCCATCTTCTTTGTAACTCACAGGTTTTCCTCGGTCATCCAGATTAATCCCACGCCAACCGATAAACGTAGGACGCAAATCACTAAAACTCGGTTTGGAAATATACAACCCACCCACGCCCGCCGGACCACATAGCCATTTATGTCCAGTAAAGGCATAAAAATCAACGTCAGTGTGGGGTAAATCTAACGGTAATGATCCCACCGACTGCGCCGCATCCACCAAGACTTTTACTCCCTGTTGATGACAGACTTCCGTAATTGCTTTTAAGGGAAGCACCTGTCCAGTATTCCACAACAAATGAGATAACACCACCAACTTTGTATTCTCTCGCAGATGCTGTTTAAATACCGCCGTTGGATCACCTTGATTGAGAGTGTCCATAATCGGACAGGTAGAATAGTTAATTCCGAAACGATCGGCAATTTCTTGAATGGTGGCAATAATCCCAGGATGTTCACAGTCGCTGAGAAGAATATGATCTTGCTTTTGCCAACTCAGTCCCCATAACGCTATATTACAGCCAACGGTGACATTTTCTGTGAGAGTAATCGTTTCTGGGGTTGTTCCTAACTCCTGCGCGATCGCCTGACGGGTGTTGGCGCTTTCTTCCTGTAACCACGCATTAACCCCTTGGGAAAAAGGCCCCTGTTCTTGGATTTTATCATATCCCTGCTCGATCGCGCTCAAAGTTTGCGGTGATAGTGGCCCTTGTCCACCAAAATTAAAATAACCTTTCTGTTTCCAACCCATGTTTAATTTCCAGCATTGTCCCCTTTTAGCCTAACGGTTTTCTTGCCCTAAGATCAAAAGTTATTCACTCCTATATTCTTTCGCCCCTAACCCATCAATAATGTTGTTAAGTGATATTGTCCTTTTAGATTATAAACGTTGTAATCGTCGCCCCTTTTTAGATTTTTATGGTGATCCTAGTGAACAGGAAGAAACCAGAGAATTTCTCTTAAAACTGCGAGAAGAAAATCGAAATCAAGTTTTAGACATTCTAAACAATACTATCTATTATCAACTGGAAACCCCTTCCGAAGACTGGAGGAATCGCGGTCGAGAAACACTAGAAATGATGGAAAAAGGGGTTGATTGTATTCTGAATGGGGTATTATGGCAAACGGGTTTATCGGGTTGGAATATTCCGTTTTCGGTTCAGGAAACGGTAACTTTGTTGGCAACTCCCAGTTTATTAATTAAACAACCAGGTGATTCTATTTTTGGGAATTGGCAATACGAAGCAGTGAGTATTAAATTAGGTCGTCGTCCGAAGCCAGAATATAAATTAGTTGCTTCATTTCAAGGAAAACTTTTGTCAATGATTCAAGGAACAGAATTAGTTAATCCGCGTTTAATTCTTAAGTCTCGGAGTGAACATTCTGTCAACTTAAATCTTTGGCTTTCTCGCATGGAAGAAACCTTAACCGCGATTTTAGCAATGTTAATTTCTCGACAAGAACCGGAGGTATTTATTTCTCGACAACGTTGCAGTTTATGTCAATGGCAAGGGTTCTGTTATGAGGTGGCACAAGAACAAGAACATCTTTCTTTGTTACCTGGTGTGACACCGAGTCGTTATGAAGTTTTAAAGCAATTAGGGTTAACTTCTTTAGCGAGTTTAGCACAGGGAAATGAGCAGTTATTAGCGGACAATTTTGGAAAAAGTATTGCTTCTGATCTCAAAAAACAAGCGATTTCTACCTTTTATAAAACACCTTTGTTAAAATCAGGTTCTCCCGCATCTATTTTAGAGACAATTCCCACTGCACCTCGCGAAATTTACTTTGATATTGAAGCTGAACCAGAACGAAATTTAGACTATTTACTCGGTGTTTTAATTGTGGATTATGAAGAAAATACCGAAACATTTTATCCCTTAGTTGCGAAAACGCCAGAAGCAGAAGCAGAAATCTGGGAACAGTTTTTAGATTTAGTTTTCCTTGATCCCTATGCTCCGATCTTCCATTATTCTAAATATGAGGCGGAAACAATTAGACGGTTGGCTACGCTTTATAATACTTCACGAAAACAGGAACAGTTGCTACAAAAACGGTTAGTTGATCTACACGATCGAGTCACCCGATTTCTGATTCTTCCCACTGAAAATTATTCCTTAAAAACGATCGCGCAGTGGTTAGGGTTTCAATGGCAAGAAAAAGGAGTCAGTGGCGAACAATGTGTCTGTTGGTATGATCAATGGTTAAAAACGTACGATCGCGCTCTTTTAGACACAATTATCCGCTATAACGAGGATGACTGTCGAGCTACCTATCATCTCAAAACTTGGCTAGTTAATTTCTTATCTTCCTCTAGCCAAATTTGGAAAGATAAATAATATCAAAGGAAGGGTAATTGCTTATAATTGGTGTTGGGTTTCGCGTGGAGACGTTTCATGGAACGTCTCTACCCAACCTACTTTTTTGTCCTTTGTTCTTTGTTTTCTAATGACTAATTGGTGTTGGGTTTCGTAAACTCCACCCAACCTACATGGTTGTCTAGTTGGGGGAACTAATACTATTTTCAACAATTGGCACTACACACCAACCCATTGTTCCCCCCTTTCAAAGGGGGGTTAGGGGGGATTTATTGTAACTCGACTTTTCCGAAATGGTATAACATCATATTTATGGTTTTTGTGCGATCCAATATTTACTGACAAAATGGTTTTGAACATCATTGAGAATAAAACCAGCTTCCGTGAGTCTTTCCCCTAAATCATCATGGATATAGCTTTTATAATAAGGCTCATGGAACATTGCAGGGAAGTTTTCCATCATTGGCATTAACTCTGGATTTTCCATTGCTTGTATCGAATCGCAAATGACAAAAATGCCTCCAGATTTCAACACTCGAAACACTTCATTAATGACATTTTGACGGGCTTGGGGTGGTAATTCATGGAAGGTAAAAACACAACTTACACCATGGAAAAACTGATCTGAATAAGGAAGACTCTCGCCATTACTTTGGATTAATTGCGGTAATTCTCCTGGAATTTCTGATAGTAGTTGATTCGCTTTTCTGAGATACGCTGGGGATAAATCTGTTCCATGTAAAGAAACTTTGGGTAACATTCCTCGGATATTACGAAGGGTGCGCCCAGTTCCACAAGCCACATCTAAAACTTTGGTTTCTGAAGAATGGAAAGAAGCCACTTCTCTTAATCCGAGTTTCAAGGGGGCTAAAATCCGTCGCCGCATCGCGTCTGCTGCTCCATTGAATAATAATTCAACTTGTAGATCATACAAGTTTGCGGATAAATCGCTGAGATAACCATTGGTTTGATGATGGAAGTTTTGCAGATAATATTGGGGATAGCCTTCGGTGTCAATGTCTGGAGAAAATTCCTGATACCGTTTATTTTGTATCCGATCCCAAATCGATGGCAAATCTAACCAGACCATCGGATAATAGATGAAAAAATCATCCCAAGGATTGTCAAAAAGTAAGTCAGTGGGATAAATTCCTTTTTCGGCTTCTTCCCAGTCTGTTTCTAGCAATTGATTCAAGCGTAACCGCACCTGGTTTAATATGTCTGGGGGTAAGGATTGAACTTCCTCTTCTTGTTGTGGAAGGGCTAAACTGGTGATGCGAGAACTAATGGTTTTATGAGTGAAGGCGAAAATGTTCTTACTTTGCTGAAAGGTGTTATAGGCTAACTTGGTTAAAGGATTTAAAGCTCGATCGAGTTGGTTAGAAGATGCTGTGGAGTCCATAATCCGCTTCTTAGGTACTGTATAGTTTTGTTAAGATTGCTTAGAAATTATTATAGCAATCATTGAATATCCGCCCCCTAAGATAAAGTAGGTTGGGTGAAGGGAAGCGAAACCCAACAGCAATCAGTAAAAGCGAAAGTAGTTTCGCCCCCTAACCTCCAAGTTTGGGGGAACTGGAAGTTTCGCCCCCTAACCCCCAAGTTTGGGGGAACTGAAAGTTTCGCCCCCTAACCCCCAAGTTTGGGGGAACTGGAAGTTTCGCCCCCTAACCCCCAAGTTTGGGGGAACTGGAAGTTTCGCCCCCTAACCCCCAAGTTTGGGGGAACTGGAAGAGAGTTGATTGCTAGCTAGGTCTTACCAGTCATCGAGTTACTATAATTCCACCGTATAAGTAATGCCAAAAACCGTCACTCGATCGCCATTCACTAATTTTTTACCGCGACGGGTTTCGATTTCATCATTGACTAAAACTTCTTCATCCCAAATTATCATCTTTGCTTCCCCTCCAGTTTGTGTAATGCCTTTATATTTGAGAAATTGATCAAGTTTAATGGTTTCGTTCATCTAGGGAAAGGATAAAAAAAGTATTTTAACGTAAAACTTAAGTCTTGTTAAGATTTTAATATAACTAAGCTAAGTTTAGCCAAGTCAGCAAACAAGATGAAAATTACAAACATTCACACTGCGAAAACATCTCTCTCACAACTGATTGCATCAGCATTAGAGGGAGAAGAAGTGATTATCAGCAAAGCGGGTAAACCGCTTGTGCGTCTGATTCCTTATCATTCTAGCCAAGAGCCTAGAATACCTGGAGACTGGGAAGGTCAAGTCAAAATGGCTGATGATTTTAATACGACTCCTGAAGAAGTCATTGAAGGCTTCTATGGAGAGAAAACATGAGTTATTTACTGGATACTCACGCGCTACTTTGGTGGTTAGATAATAATCCTACTGCTTAATTTACTGATTCTAACTGAGAAGAAAATCTCAAGTCCTTCAGAAAATACTATAAAGTTATAATATTATGTTCAACTCTAATTAAATCACAAGAATGTCTTATCAAGAGATTAATTTACACAATCGGGAACATCAAATCATCAGCGCGATCGAGCGTGATAATCGCAGTTTACCAGATTCATTTCGAGAAGCAAAATACAAAAAAATGTCAAATTCTCCCTATTTGTTTTTACGGGGAACTAATCATTTCAATATGCGGATTGCGTCCAACAAGATTATCAAACCTTTCTCGCCTATTTTGAACCCAAATCTACATAATAAATTGGGGTTATAAATCCAGCACAATGCGAGCAATATTAAAGTAAATTAACACGCCTAAAACATCCACTGCGGTAGTAATAAAAGGCGCAGACATTAAAGCAGGATCAAGTCCAAGAGAACGGAAGAGAAACGGTAAAGCTGAACCCGCGACAGAGGCTAAAATCGCGATCGCAATTAAACTTAATCCGACGGCGATCGAAACAACCAAACTTCCTTGTAGCCAAAACGACCAAAGTGTCGCCACTGATCCCAAAATTAAGCCTAATAACGCGCCCGCGAGTGCTTCTCGAAAAATCACATAACCCACCCCTAAAGAACGGATTTCATCGGTGTTTAAGCCTCGAATGACAACCGTTGAAGACTGCGCTCCCACGTTTCCCCCCGTACCCGTTAAAAGGGGAATAAACGCGGCGAGAGTAACCACTTGTTGTAAGATGTCTTCTTGGGATTGAATAATGCTACCCGTGACGGTATTGGTTAGTAACAAGACGAACAGCCAAACCACTCGTTTACGAGCTACCGCGAGGAGGTTGGTTTGGAAGTAGTTATCGCCGTCGGATTGAACGCCGCCAAGGGTATAAATGTCTTCTGTGGTTTCTTGTTCTAAAATGTCCATGACATCATCAACCGTGACGACACCGACTAAACGCTGTTCTCGATCGACCACTGGAATCGCTAATAAATCATACCGTTGAATCAAACGCGCCACTTCTTCTTGATCCGTATCGGTGTAAACGGAAACCACTTCCCGCGTCACAATTGCTGAGAGGGGCGCTTCAGGAGAGGCTAACACTAAATCTCTGAGAGAGACAATTCCTGTGAGGTGACGAGACGCATCGGTGACATAAAGATAGTAAATAATTTCCGAGGCGTTGGCAAGATTGCGAATCCGTTGTAAAGTTTGCTCTACCGTTAGACTATCTTTAAGGGAGATATATTCTGGGGTCATAATGCGTCCCGCAGTGTCTTCCTGATAGCCTAAGAGTAAAGCGGTGTTTTGACGCTCTTTTGGACTCATTTCTGCCAATAAGCGCCGCACTACCTTCGCGGGGAGTTCATCGAATAAACGAGCGCGATCGTCTGGGGACATTTGATCCACAATTTCGATCACTTCTTGACGCTTAAATTCTTCAATTAGTGCTTGTTGGACGCTAGAATCAAGATGTTCGTAAACTTCGATCGCTTCGGTTTTGGAGAGGAGACGAAACGCGATCGCCTGCATGGATTCTGGCAAATTCTCGATCGCTTCGGCGATATCCACTGCTTTCACGGGAACAAGCAACGATTTTGCCCCTTCTAAGTTATTCTTTTCCAGTAGAGCTTCCAGTTGATTTCTGACTAACTCAGGAATTTCACTATGGGGGGTGTTTTCGATTGAAGATACAGATTCAGCCACAGCAACTTCTCCTAACCGATGCAATCATATCTACTATATTAGGGTTTGCTGAAAAAGTTAATTAGTTGGCGTAGTAAGGCAAAAGGCAAGAGGCAAGAGGCAAAAGGCAAGATGGGGAAGATGGGGAAGATGGGGAAGATGGGGAAGATGGGGAAGATGGGGAAGATGGGGAAGATGGGGAAGATGGGGAAGATGGGGAAGAAAAATTGTCTCCCTTGTCTCCCATTTCTCCCATTTCTCCCTTGTCTCCCTTGCACTTTTTTGAGGAGTTAAGAACCTTAAAGCCTCATTGGGTAAGGGTTTCAGTTTTATTCAGGAAGCCCTATATTAGGTTTCAGGATGATTCGTTACGCTCGATCGAACTGGATAATTTTTTCTGCTAAAATTAGACTCAGGGTTGGTGAGGACGTTATATCCTAAGATTAGGATTGAGTTTAAGGTAAATTTTAGGAGTAAATTATGACAGAACCCACTAACACCAATGATCAAAGCAACGAAACCAATGTTTCTCAAAGTAGTTCTATTGAAGTGAGCGATCGAACGAACTCCTTAGTGGATCAAAATATGCCCAATGCGTCTGATCAAGTGAGACAAGAAACGAAACAACTCATAGAAGCAATCACTCGTAAGGCACAATCAGAAACCCAAAAAGCGGGAGAACTTGTCCAAGAAAACTATCTTGAGGCGGTGCGTAACATTCGTACCGAAATCGAAAAACTCAATCTTGATCCTGAAAGAGTCGAAGAGTCCATTAAATTAGTCCAAATGGATGCGGAGAAAAATTGGGAGTCTTTAGTCAAAGAATTTGAAGACTTTGGCAATCGTCTGAATGAAGCGGCGCAAGCAGCTTGGTCAATTTTAACCGCTTCTGATGATGATTCCGATTCTTCCTCTCAATCCAAGTAATGATCTAATCATTGGGTGGGCCTCCCCCACCGCAACACCGATTAAACATTTAAACGCCCTGTGGTAATCAACTGATCGCCGACTGCTGATAAAAACCAACAGAATCCCGATCGCGATCGCACCAGCACCGAGAAACTTTCCCGCGTTGGGCATTGTAAAAAATAACAACACCCCAAACGTCAGGAACAAAATTGAGCCATCCGCAGCGACACCGCTCATTGACTGACTCCCACCTGTGATGAATTATTTTGTTTGGCAATCTCTTGTTTTAACACCGAAAGCGCCTCCGAAAACTGCGGATCAGCAAGAGTGCCAATTTGCGTGCGATCGCGCTGTAACGCCTTTTGTTCTGCCTCACTAATTTCCGAGACGACATCGGGAGCAATCCCTTCTTCGTTGATATCCCGTCCATCAGGCGTTAAATACTTCGCCACCGTCACCGCCAAACCAGAGCCATCTCCTAAACCGCGCACCGATTGCACCAACCCTTTACCAAAGGTTTGCGTGCCGACAATCACTGCTCGCTCCTGATCTTGCAATGCTCCAGAGAGGATTTCACTCGCACTTGCCGAACCGCCGTCAACCAATACCACTAAAGGTTGATCCGTCAAAGCATTCCCCTTCGCCCGTTGGGCATCTACCTCTCCTTGACGGTTGACAGTAGAAACAATTTTTCCTTCATCAATCCACATCCGAGAAATTTGAATACTCGCTTGTAGTAATCCTCCTGGATTCGATCGTAAATCCAAAATATAGCCCTGTACTGATTTTTCCTCAAACTCTTGGATTGCAGTTCGCATTTCCTGGGCAGCATTAGAGTTAAACTGATTGAGGCGAATATAACCAATTTCTCCCCCTTGCCGCGTTTCGTGTAAACGAGCTTTCACAGGATGCACTTCAATCCGAGCGCGAGTAATCTCATAATCAAACTCTTGCTCCCGACGTTGAATGGTTAAAGTCACATTTGAGCCAGGTTTCCCCCGAATCAGATTAACCGCATCATTTAACTCCATTCCTTTCGTGCTTTTCCCATCAATCGCAACAATTAAATCTCTTGCTAAAATTCCCGCTTCATAAGCAGGAGTCTCTTCAATGGGAGAAACCACTCGAATGTAGTCTGTTTCTTCATCTAAAGCGATTTGGATTCCCACTCCAGTTAACTCACCAGAAGTGTCAATTTGGAGATTTTTAAATGCCTCTGGGTCCATGAAACGGGTATAAGGATCATCAAGTTGATCCAACATTTGATTAATTGCCTGATACGCTTCCTGTTTGTCTTCATAGGAGCGATCGAGATATTCTTGTCGTACCGCCTGCCAATCAACTTGATTAAAAGTCCCATCAACATACTGCTGATTAATAATTTGCCACACTTCATCAACCAATTCTTTGGGACTTTCTCGGAAAAAGGCTTGACTTTGAGATAAATGAAGTCCTGCACCAGTAACCGCAACTGTTGTTAACATGGCTGCGGTTGCTCCCAGAACTAAGCCGCGTTTTGTCATTACCATAAGTCTTAGGGGGATTGTAATTTTAAAAATATGAGGAGTTAAGCCTACCCTAGCACAGGTTTTAATTTGGGAAAAACACTAGGCAATATTACGGTAATATAAAAGTGAAGACTAGTATTTATTCTCAAAATAATTATGAGTTTTAGTTATTCCCCAGTTAATGAGATTCAAGATCAACGCCAAGCATTAAGGCGACAAAAGCAATTGGAAAAGATGCAAGGGGTTTGGCGATCGATGCTCACCCTCAGTTTTGCCACTGGCTTAATCTGGTCAAGTTTCCAACCGCAATGGACAATTAACCAACTGGAACAAGTAGAGATTCAAGGGAACGAATACCTGAGCGCCGAGGCACTGAAAAACATCGTCAAGGAAACCACCCAACAATCCATTTTAACCCTAAGCCCCGATCGCATCGAGGAAATTTTACAAAATCAAGCTCCCATTGCAGAAGTCACCGTCGCCCGTGACCTTTATCCCCCGCAAGTAACGATCGCCATTGAAGAGCGAGACCCCGTCGCCTTGACAATTCCGAATTCGGCTGCAATCAACCCTTTAGCAGAAGGATATTTAGACGAAAAAGGAAACTGGATGTCAAAAGAGAACTACCAATCATCAGAAACCTTCCCCACCGTAACCCTAAAAGTCATTGGATACCGACCCCAATATCGCCTACAGTGGGCGCAAATTTACCCACAATTGCAGACTCACCCCCTAGAGATTACCACAGTAAATTGGCAGAACCCTGCTAACCTCATTCTAGAAACCGAAATCGGGGAAGTCCATTTGGGGGGAAACCTAGAAAGCCTTCCCAAACAACTCGAAGTCTTAGCGCAATTTCCCACCCCCCTTGAAACCCCATCAGGGGAAAGCATCGACCACATCAACTTAAAAAACCCAGACTATATATTGATTGAAAAACCTTCGGAAATTAAGAATTGATCATTAATTAAAAATGATGGATAATTTCCACAATTGATGATTCCATCTCGGTTCAAAGTTTCCCCACTCTGTCTTTTAAAGATTCGCTTAAGGTATGCTGATAGTAATAATTCCGTTATTTTTATTTCTATAAATAATTAGTTCGAGATGATCCTTCCCCCACTGTTGCTCTAAGACTCTAATCTGTAACCATGAAAACTGAAAAGCAAAAATCCCCGAAGTTTGACGCCTCCTTAAGTATGTCCGAAGAGGACAACCAGTCCAATGGTTTGGACAACTTCAACCTCGACGACTTACTCAACTCATCCCATAACGATCGCGAAAAATCAACCAGAGAAAAAGCAAGGAGTAACAATATCGTGCCTGGAAATGTGGCAAAAATCAAAGTAATCGGTGTTGGTGGTGGCGGTTGTAATGCTGTCAATCGGATGATCGCCAGCGATGTTACAGGCGTAGAATTTTGGGCAGTCAATACCGACGCACAGGCGTTGTCTCGTGTGACCGCCCCCAACAGTCTGCAAGTGGGAGAAAAACTCACCAGAGGCTTAGGTGCAGGGGGGAATCCCTCCATTGGACAGAAAGCAGCCGAAGAATCGCGAGACGAAATTTCTAATGCCCTTGAAGAGACTGACTTGGTATTTATTACGGCAGGTATGGGGGGCGGTACTGGCACTGGAGCCGCCCCAATTGTCGCAGAAGTGGCAAAAGAAATGGGCTGTTTAACGGTCGGAGTGGTAACGCGACCATTTACCTTTGAAGGGCGCAGACGCACCAGCCAAGGGGAAGAAGGCATCGCGGCACTTCAAACTCGTGTAGATACGCTGATCATTATTCCCAATGATAAACTGCTCTCTGTCATTGATGAACGAACCCCTGTGCAAGATGCGTTTCGGGTTGCTGATGATATCCTCCGTCAAGGGGTGCAAGGGATTTCCGACATTATTACGATTCCAGGTTTGGTGAATGTGGATTTTGCCGATGTACGAGCGGTTATGGCGGATGCTGGTTCAGCGTTGATGGGAATTGGTACGGCTTCTGGAAAGTCACGGGCTGCGGAAGCCGCCACTGGCGCGATTTCTTCTCCGTTACTCGAATCCTCCATTCAAGGGGCGAAAGGCGTTGTCTTTAATATCACAGGAGGAAGTGATTTAACCCTGCATGAAGTGAATACGGCGGCGGAAACCATTTATGAAGGGGTGGATCCCAATGCCAATATAATTTTTGGTGCGGTGATTGATGACGGAAAAATGGAGGGAGAAATCCGAATTACAGTCATTGCGACGGGATTTTCTGGGGAAGAAACCAGCAAACCCACCAAAAAAGAAGCAAAAACAACCGCCACCAAGAAACCAACACCTCTTTCCCAAAAAGAGAGGAAAGAAAACACTGATCAAGGGGATAAGAAAGAGTTAGATATCCCAGAATTTTTACAACGTCGTCGCAATCGTTAGGGAGGGGTTTTAATGAACTGTCCAACAGCTTTGACGATTGCGGGTTCTGATAGTGGTGGTGGTGCGGGAATACAGGCAGATTTGCGGACATTTGCCTTGAATTGCGTTCATGGGATGAGTGCGATTACTTGCGTTACCGCTCAAAATACGATCGGAGTGCAGCGTGTGGATGCTCTTCCTCCAGAAGCGGTTTCCGCTCAAATTGAGTCCGTTGTTAGTGATATGGGGGTGCAAGGGGTAAAAACGGGAATGATGCTAAATTCGGGCATTATTCAGGGGGTAAAAAGCGCGATCGAAGCCTACCAGTTGGAAGAGAGGTTAGTTGTTGATCCCGTGATGGTGTCACGCAGTGGCGCACAATTACTTGATGATACTGCGATCGAGCAGTTAAAACAATTGATTCCTCTGGCTTGCTTAGTCACGCCTAACCGTTACGAAGCGCAACTCCTCAGTGGAATAGAAATTAAAACAATTGATGACATGAAACGAGCCGCCGAAACCATTTATACTTATGGCGTAAAGGCGGTATTAGTTAAAGGGGGCGCAATGTTAGGAGAAAATCGAGGCGTGGATGTGTGGTTTGATGGAGAAACCTTTGATCTCTTGAAAACAAAATCTGTAGAAACCAAAAATAATCATGGTACAGGTTGCACCCTTTCCGCTTCGATCGCTGCTAAAATTGCTTTAGGAAAAGACTTAAAAACCGCCGTTGTCGAAAGCAAAAATTATGTCACCCGTGCTTTAGAATCGGCTCTAGACTTAGGAGAAGGAAACGGACCATTAGGACATTTCTTTCCATTATTAGAGAAATAAAATAATTATGACCTCAAATTATAAATTTCAAGGAATTAATGCCCCTGCTAATAAAAATACACCAACTGTTCCCATGTCAGTTTATCGAGAATTAGCAGGAGAATTACAAACTTATAAAAATCAAATTAATGATTTAAAAGAAGAAAATCGACAATTAAATCAGGAGAATCAAAGTTTACGATCGGAAATTCGGACTTTGATGCAAGCGGTAAAAAAGTTAGAAAACACCTTAAACTATTGGGAAGAAAAACCTCATTATCCTTCATGGAAAACCCCTGTTGATAATCAAGAAAGCGAGACAAATTATGAGTTTCCTGAACTGCATCAAGAAAAGTGGTTAAGTCATCAAGAAGAAACGAATCATAAGATAACTAAAGATGAGGAAAATTCAGAGATTAATGGTTGGTTAGTCGCCGCAATTATTGTGATGATTGTCTTTACATTTTCTGGGATTGGGTTTATGGTAGCACGTCCCCTATTAAACAGTGACCAGTAGGTTGGGTGGAGGAAACGTAACCCAACATCAATCAGGATGTAGGTTGGGTGGAGGAAACGTAACCCAACATCAATCAGGATGTAGAATCCCCCCTAACCCCCCTTTGAAAGGGGGGAAAAGATCAAACCAAATCACCAAGAACAAATAACAAACAACAAATAACAAATAAATATGGGAGAAATTAAAGCATTAAGAGGAACTAGAGATATATTGCCAGAAGAGGTGAATTATTGGCAGCAAGTGGAAACTGTCGCTAAAGAAATTTTGACAAAAGCGGCTTATACAGAAATTCGTCCGCCGATTTTTGAACAAACGGCTTTGTTTGAACGGGGAATTGGTGAAGCAACGGATGTGGTAAGTAAAGAAATGTACACTTTTGTCGATCGCGGCGATCGAAGTTGTACCCTAAGACCAGAAGGAACAGCAGGAGTGGTTCGCGCTTTCATTGAACATGGACTCCACGCCCAAGGGGTGCAACGGCTTTGGTACACTGGACCCATGTTTCGCTACGAACGTCCTCAAGCGGGAAGACAACGGCAATTTCATCAAATTGGTTTAGAATTAATCGGATCGCCCTCCCCTGTCGCTGATGTGGAAACGATCGCCCTCGCTACCGATATTTTAGAAACCCTGGGTTTAAAACATCTCAGTTTACAACTCAATTCAGTGGGAAATAATGAGGATCGACAACGGTATCGTGAGGCACTGGTGGCGTATTTAACCCCCTACAAAGATCAGTTAGACTCAGACTCTCAATATCGCCTCGATCGAAACCCTCTACGGATTCTCGACAGTAAAGACGAACAAACCCAAGCCATTTTAGAAAATGCGCCCCGTTTACTGGATCATCTCGACGCAGACTCCCAAGCACATTTTGAAGCGGTAAAACGCCAACTCACTGCGTTAGGAATCGACTACACCATCAATACCAATTTAGTGCGCGGTTTAGATTATTACACTCACACCGCTTTTGAGATTCAATCGGCGGATTTAGGGGCGCAAGCAACTGTCTGCGGTGGTGGGCGCTATGATGGTTTAATCGGTCAACTGGGCGGAAACGAAACGCCTGCAATGGGTTGGGCGATCGGGATGGAAAGATTGATTTTGCTGCTAAAACAATTGAAACCCGTTCCCAAACCTGAATTAGACATTTATTTGGTTTCTCGCGGCGATCGAGCAACAGCACAGGGTTTAAAAATCGCTCAAACCCTACGTCATCAAGGATTGAGAGTAGAACTAGATTTGAGTGGCAGTCAATTCAAAAAACAGTTTAAACGTGCCGATCGCAGCGGCGCGATCGCCTGCTTAATTATCGGAGATGAAGAAGTAGAACAAGGCACTGTTAACCTAAAATGGATGGCAACCCAAGCGCAATCAGTTTGGCAACAAAGCGAACTAATTGCTAATGGCGACCAACTCCGTCAACAAATCTGGGAAGCAAAGCATCGGGAATAACCGAAAGGAATCATGGAAAACTGGGAATTTTTCCTGCAAAAAATCGGTGAGGAAAACTGGTTGAGGATTGAAACCGCCGCGCCAGAATTTCCCACAGGGCGATATGTCATCGCCGCCCGTGCGGCACACCACGCAAAAGAATCGATCGAAGTGGAAGTGAGGGAACAAGACAGCAAAACTCGAAGCCAACAAAACTCCTGTCAGCTTGATCCAGAAGGATTTGGAATTTTACTTCGAGAAATTGAATTAACCCCTGGGGTGTGGGAAATTCAATGTCGAAGCGATCTGCTTTCCGAATTGATGGGAGAAAGTTGGGAAATTACCCTCACCTTGCGGATTACTTTAGATTTAGAAAAGTCGCCGTTAAGACTCAATCCTGAAGAAAGCAGTGGAGAAGACTTAAACCAGCTTCGATCGCGCTTAATTGATGATGCCGATCAATTTTTACAAGAAGTGGTAACTGAATTATTCCCCTCCTCATCGACATTTCCCGCTTATTCCCCAGAAAAAGTTAAAGATTATTCACTGCAAATTGATCAAGACATATTAATCACCCAGACAAACAAACCGATCATTCTTTCTGGAAAAATATCCACTCAAAAACAACCCCCTCATCCAAAACTTCGTCTTCACCTAACCCTCCGTGATCCTCGTACTGGAAACCTTGTCGCCGAATTATTCCCTCGCCTTCGAGATCAACCTTTTCCACTAACCTTCTGTTATTCTCTCACCGTTCCCTCTCCCTGTGACAGTTATTTGCTTCAGGGAGAGATTACCCTTTTAGAAAGTAACCCCGAACAACCCGAAACAATTTTGGATTCTCAGCCCTTTACCGTCAGCGCCAACTGGGAAAAACTGCAACCCTTCCTTGTCGGTGTCATTACAACCGCAACCGTTTCTCATCCTCCAGCCCCCCTATCACCGTTATCATCAGATCAAAGGGAATTAAGCAACGAATCTTCCCAACGGTGGCGCGGCGTGATTCCCCCAAAACTCAAGAAAAAAGGGGACAATAAAAAGAAAAGTCCTCCCACCCTTCCGAAACTTCCGAACTCAACAAAGGGAAAACCGAAAGAATATGTTTGGTCAAAACCTGATCAAGATACAGAAACGGCTTCCGAGTGGGAATTACTCCCAGAGTTAGCGATTATTTCAACTGACGAAACACAGTAATTGATGATGGACAATTGGACAAAAGAATTTTTGGCGTTTTGTGATTCTGTTAACCAAGAAATAGAAAGTTTCTTTGCAGAAATGGAAGAATTACCGCAATTAATTAACGAGGCGATTGTAGAAATGGAAGAAACTTTAACTGAGGAATTAGAACTATTTTCCCAAGACTGCGAAGAATTATTTACTTTTTTAGTGACAGAGATTGATGAGACGGAAGAGGAAGAAAGCGACAGTGAATTTGTTGTTACTTCTAAAGTTTATCCTGATCAAAATACTCATCCCGCTTGTCAAGGGTGTCGTCACTATCACGGTTATGTTTATGGGGGAAATTTATTTGTTTGCGGAATGCACCCCTACGGTTGGGATGATGAAAATTGTCCCGATTGGGAACAATAGTTGTCGGTTAGGTGGAGGAAATGCAACTCAACTACCAACACTTATTATCCCCCCTAACCCCCCTTTGAAAGGGGGGGGGGAAAGATCAAAAGTAGTAGGTTGGGTGGAGGAAAAGATCAAAAGTAGTAGGTTGGGTGGAGTGAAGCGTAACCCAACTACCAACACTTATTATCCCCCCTAACCCTCTTGGTAAGAGGGGAAAGATCAAAAGTCAGTAGTAGTAGGTTGGGTGGAGGAAAAGATCAAAAGTAGTAGGTTGGGTGGAGTGAAGCGTATTTAATCATTCCCATTCGATCGTGCCTGGGGGTTTAGAGGTAACATCATAAACCACTCGATTCACCCCTTTCACCTCATTCACCATGCGATTAGAAATCGTTTCCAGTAAATCGTAAGGAACTCGTGACCAGTCTGCGGTCATTCCATCTTCACTAGAAATCAAACGCAAGACAACGGGATGGGCGTAAGTGCGTTTATCTCCCATTACGCCAACGCTGCGGATGGGAAGTAACACCGCGAAAGCCTGCCAAAAATCTTGATAGCAATTTTGTTTTTTAATTTCATCTCGCACCACAAAATCAGCATCCCGAAGAATATTTAACCGTTCGGCGGTAACTTCCCCGATGATACGAATCCCTAATCCTGGTCCTGGGAAAGGATGACGTTGAATGATTTCCTCTGGTAAATCAAGAGAACGACCGACTTTTCGCACTTCATCTTTAAATAGTTTCCGTAGGGGTTCAACTAATTTAAAGCGTAAGTCTTTCGGTAAACCGCCAACATTGTGATGACTTTTAATTTTTACGGCGACTCGTTCTCCAGTTTTCGGATCAACGTTGGTGTCCGCCGATTCGATCACATCAGGATAAAGTGTGCCTTGGGCGAGATAGTCAAAGGGTCCCAGTTCTTGGGATTTTTCTTCAAACACTTGGATGAACTCGTGACCAATGCGACGGCGTTTCTCTTCTGGATCACTGACTCCTTCCAGTTGGGCTAAGAATCGATCGCGCGCGTTGACGTATTCCACAGGGATATGAAAGCGATCTTTAAATATCTCAATCAGTCGTTCGGGTTCGCCTTTCCGCATAAATCCCTGATCGATGAACATACACACCAACTGATCGCCGATCGCTTTATGGAGGAGAAACGCCAAGGTTGAGGAATCTACGCCACCAGAAAGGGCGAGTAATACTCGTTTATCTCCCACTTTCCCGCGCACTTCTCGCACTGCTTCTTCCACAAATGCTTCTGGTGTCCAGGTAGGTTCACACTCACAAATTTTATAAACAAAATTCCGAATTAAAACCGCACCACCAACGGAATGAACGACTTCTGGATGGAATTGTACCCCATAGTATTTCTTTTCTGGGTGCGCGATCGCGGCGCAGGGGGTGTTTTCGGTATGGGCTAAAACTTCAAACCCCGTCGGAAGTTTGAGACAAGAATCACCATGACTCATCCACATGGTCGCCCCATCTTCCACCCCTGGAAACAGCGTTTCTTCCTCATCAATGTGTAGTGAGGCTTTCCCATACTCAGCGCGATCGGCGCGTTTGACCACTCCCCCGAGTTGTTGAACCATCACTTGCATTCCGTAACAAACACCAATAACAGGAATCCCTAATTCCCAGATTTTTGGATCAACAGTGGGCGCCCCTTCATCATAAACTGAACTGGGACCTCCCGATAAAATAATCCCGTGAGGGCTGAGTTTTTTCAATTGTTCGGCGGTGGTGCGATAGGGAAGCACTTCCGAATAAACTTGGGTTTCACGAATGCGCCGCGCGATCAGTTCTGAGTATTGAGAACCAAAATCCAGGATCGCGATCATTTGGCGGTTGATGCTTCCTGTAATTTCTGCTTGCTCGATCGCCGCACTTTTTTGGGAGGAGTCTGTTGAAGTAGTCACGGTGGTTTCGGGGTTGATTTACGGTAGTTTTTAAGCGTCCAGATTAGCAGTTTATTTTTAGATATCCCTTCATTGTAACAAAGGAATATCCTTAGTTATCTTAATACTACTTATAATTTAACATAACTTATCCTTTAAATTCTCAGCCTCTCTTGAGTGAGGGAAGAAATTGTCTCGCAGAAGAACTCATGGTAATAATATTTCTGTTGCGATCGAACAACACTGATCCCACTGTCACCGCTTTCTCAGCGTGTTTACGAATATAATCTTGTGAATTTTCATCAATTCTACGGGCGATCGCGCTGTAAACCCGATCGACAATTTCCTCCCCATCACTCAACCCTCGCAAATACTCCAACCCCGCTTCTGTTGTCTCACTCGCCAACAATTGCTGTAATCTATCTGTTGATAGTCCCACTTTCGCCCCTAACGCGGTTAAAATTTCCAAACGAGCATCTGCTAAATGGTGATGAGTGTGAAAAACACCGCCAGCGAGTTTAATCAGTTTTCCGTGATAGCCAAACAACACTAATGATTTTACACCTTGTTCCCCTGCGGCGACTAACAACGGACCCAACCAGTTCGCCGTTTTCACCAGTTGTTCTGGATTAATTCCTTGTTTTTGCGCCAAATCTAAGCCATTTTCCCCGACGCAAAACACTAAAGTTGAAAATTCCCTTGCTTTTCTCCCTAATTCTTCCTGAAACGCCGTTAATTGTCCAGGTGCGGTTAACGGTTGCGAAATGCCAGTTGTTCCTAACAAAGATAGCCCTTCCACCACTCCAAACGCCTCATTAGACGTGCGTTGTGCTAAACGTCTTCCTTCAGGGAGAATAATTTTAACCGTCACTTGTTGATCGTCATCGATCAATCCCTGTAAATTCTCAATTAAAATCTGTTTCGCATACCGATAAATCGCCGCTTCTCCCTGACGATTTAACTGTTTTCCGACTCCTTCTCCTCCTTCAATGATTACTGTTTCCCGATTGGGTTTTCTACCTTCTAAACTCACCAGCGCCCAAATCGGAGTGTTTGCGGTTATGTCTAAGTTATCTCCTGGATCACTGAGAGTAATTCCCAATGCTTTTCCATTGTCTAATAAGGCAATTTGTTCAACGGGGATAGTGACTTTTTGCGGTGGGGTAATCAGATCAATTTCGACACTTTCTAATTTTTCTGATTTTTGCAAATAACGTAACGCAGCAACCGCCGACGCGGTGGCAAAAACGGGTAAGGTATAGCCAGAACGAGGTTCAATCATCAGGTTTTATTCGATCGTTCTTTCAATCATAAATCTAAAATAAAGCCAAGTAAAACATTACCCTGTTGGGTTACGCTTTCGCTTCACCCAACCTACGGTTACCGAAAATGTAGGTTGGGTGGAGTTTACGAAACCCAACCCCGATCGCTGTTGGGTTATGTGCTTGGCTTCACCCAACCTACGGTTAGCTGTTGGGTTATGTGCTTGGCTTCACCCAACCTACGGTTAGCCAAAATGTAGGTTGGGTGGAGTTTACGAAACCCAACCCCGATCGCTGTTGGGTTACGCGCTTGGCTTCACCCAACCTACGGTTAGCTGTTGGGTTACGCGCTTGGCTTCACCCAACCTACGATGAGATTGAAACTATTTTTCTTCGACTAAGATAACAGGAATTGGACTATTTTCTAAGACAGTTTGAGAGGTTGATCCTAATAAGACTTTCTCTAGCGGTTGATGTCCTCGTTTTCCCATAATAATGTCACTGACTTCATAAAATTGTGCAATCCCAATAATTTCTGTTCCCACAACGCCATTACTGGTGATAAAACGATAAGAAATATCAGCTAGATGTTGTTGGGTTAGAGTTTCTAATTCGGTGTTTTTTTCTTCATCCAGATGACTGATTACATGAAGTACAATCACTTCCGCGTTCATTTTTCGCGCTAATTCTCCTGTTTTTTTTAATACTTCTGTTGCGAGGAGAGAGGTATCAATAGCAGCCAAAAGACGGGTTTTTTCTGTGCTGCTTACTTTTGTCGGATCGACTTCACCTTGTTCAAGTAATTTTGGCGCAAATGTCGGAATCGCCCACGCACCGATCGGGGCGGTGACTAAAATAGATAAGACGGCTAAAGCGAGAATTGTCTCTCCTCCCTCTATCCCCAAAGAAAGAGGAATCGCACCGATCGCCGCTTGTACGGTTGCTTTCGCTGAGTTTCCAGGTAACAAAAATAATCTTTCTCGCCAATTCCAGTTACTCCCAATTGTAGAAAAATACCAGCCAATACTACGACCCAATAATAATCCTAAAATCAATAAAATAAGACCAGGGAGTAACACCGCTTCTAACACTTTCAACTCTAAACTGACTCCCAATAAGACAAATAAAACAATTTCTGCAACAATCCAGAGATGATTAAATTCTACTCGTAATCTTCGCGCTAGAGGTGCATCAAATTCAATTAAAAAGAAACCTAACGCCATGGTTGCTAAATAACCAGAAAAATAAGGAAAGGTTTCCGCCAGAATGATTAATCCTAACGCAATACTCCCGACAATAATGATTTCATGGACAGGATTTTGAGCCAGTTTTAATTTAGCTAGAATTACTGTAATTAACCAAGCGACAGCGAAACCAATGGCGACACCAAACACAATTTGTAAAATGACTTGTAAGGGAAGCTGCGTCAGAGAATCGGTGTTAACTCCCTGTTGGAAAAAGTTGAGAAGCAGAGAAAAAATCAGTAAGATTAAAACATCGGATAAAGCACTTCCTGTTAAAATCACATCAGGAATCCCTTTCGCCACTCCCCAACCGCGACTTTTTAGACGCAACATTCCAGGAACAATTACGGCGGGGGATTCTGGCGCAATGACACAGCCTAATAATAATCCTGTAATTAGGTTAAAATCGAACAGTAAGCTGGAGAAAAGGGCGATCGCGCTCATTTCCGCTAAAGCAGGAAGAAACCCCAACCGTAGCGCCACACTTCCCTGTTGTAAGAGTTTTTCTCGATCTAATCCTAATCCCGCGCGCATTAAGATCACCATTACCGCAGCCATCCGCAAATCATCCGCTAAGGTGATTACAATTGGGTTTAAAAGATCAGCTACTTCTTTCCCTAAGATAATCCCCACCGCGATCATCCCTAATAAAGGAGGTGCGCCAATTCGACGGAAAACTTCCCCTCCGATCAATCCCAGTAGTAAAATTAAAATGGCACTTGTTAGCATTTTTTTAATTCAATCAATCGTTATTCTGTGAACTTAATTAATCCCTTGCAACTTAGTGTAGTCTTCTTTTTAGCACTTGTTTTATTTCTCAGTTGTCTTTTAATTGCTGGTTTATCCTATTTGCCGATTTCCCAAGTTTTTCAGGCGTTTGTTAAACGGTTTGACCTTAAAGACATTTATCGTAACACAAGTTACTCTTTAAAACTGTGGTTAGTTTTAACCATTTTGATCATTATTATTGATGCCATTTTTTTGAGGCTTCCTAGCCCTACTTGGTTGGAGTGGTTGGAGTCTCCTTTAGGCTTAATTGTGGCGATCGATGTTTGTTTATTTACCTTTAAGGCCCTTGATAAACTGTTTGAAAATTACTTGTTAGGAGTCGCCCTAGAAGATCAGACTAAAATTAATAGTGAACTGATCGCTTTAGGTCAATATTTGAGTAAAGTAACAACAGTTTTAGTGCTGATTTTTTGTTTTGCTCAAACTCATCAGATCAATTTAATTGGTTTATTAGCTAGTTTAGGAATTGCTGGCGCAACGATCGCTTTTGCGTCTCAAAAGATTATTGAAGAAATTCTCTGGAGTATTGTTTTGTTGATCGATCGCCCTTTTTCCGTTGATGATTATATTCATCTCCAAGATCGGACAATGGGAAGAGTCGAATCAATTGGTTGGCGATCGACCAAAATTCGTCTATCTGGAAAAAATACGTTAGCTGTGATTCCCAATAGTAATTTAGTGAAAGAAAACATCGAAAATTTGAGCCGCGCTAAACGGGTTATTTCTATGATTACCTTGACTTTCTTTCGCATTTTATCGGAAAATGAAAAGGCTCTAATTCAAGAGTTTATTTTAGAAAGTACGGCGGATATTTTAGGAATTGATAATGAATTAACACAGGTGAGTTTTAAAGAAATTGCTGCTCGATCGGGAGAACAATGTGTTCGCGCGGAAGTCATTTTCTTTATTTTAGGAACAAATGATGCTTCTATGGAATTACGTCGTGGGTTACTAGAAATTGCACGTGATAACATTGTGCAACGTTTACAAGCCTATGGCATTGCTTTTAACTGCGAACAAACAACAGTAGATGTGCCTCAAAAAATGACAATTTAGTAATCTAAAAAGTGATGGCAAATGGTGCAAATTGAATGGGAAATTTTGCAAGAGGTTTTGGTGTTGATGTTGCGCTTGGGATTGTTTTCTCTCGCCGCCATTATTTCGCCATTCGTGGGTCGATTTTTTCCCCAATTTATCTGGCGTTTTTTACAATTTATTCAACGTTACGTCTCGATCGATGCGAAACATACTTATGATCAGTTTGTCAAATCTTTTCAAAATTTAATTGCCATTTCAGGAACATTTTTATTTCTCGCTTTAGCGTTAAATCTCCTCGCACAATATGAAGAAATATATCAATTTCTCGGCTTCTTTATCTATTTTTGCCTGTCTGTTACTTTAGCTTGGATTGCGCTTAAAATCAGTCGTCAATTAATTCGACGTACTGTTATCAGTTTAGTTCAACGTTGGTTTGGAGAAGTGAGCGAAGTTGTTTTAATTTTTGAAAGTTTGATTTATGTTGTTATCATAATACTAGCTGGGATTATTTTTGCCATTGGCTTAAGGTTAAATATTACCGCGATCGTAGCGAGTTTAGGAATTAGTGGTGTCGCCATTGCATTTGGGGCGCAACAAACCCTGAGTCGGTTATTTGGAACACTAGAAATTTATCTCGATCGCCCTTATCGTCCAGGAGAATATATTCGGATTAATTTTAATCCCTATGACGAAGACGCTTATGGTCGCATTGAATCAATTGGCTTACGTTCCACAAAAATTCGTCTCGTTGCTCGTAATACAATTACGATTGTTCCTAACTCTTTAATGGCAGATAAAAGGATTGAAAATGTTAGTCGTGGGAAAAAAATTGTGGCTATGTTATGCTTAGATTTCTTGAGAGTTTTAGACAGTGGAGAACGTGCTTTAGTTAAACAAGTGGTACAAGAAGCGAGTGAAGTATTTTGGGGCTTTACCAAAGCAAGCATTCATGTTCAATATTGTGCCTCGGATCAACAAGCAGGAACTCGCGCCAGAATTATCTTTTTTATCTCCAGCGTGGATGAAAGTTCTCTCGGTTTGCGGAAACGTCTTTTAGAATTAGCTAATAGCGCGATCGCCCACAAACTAGCAGGTTATAACCTCAAATTTACCACCCCAGAGCCAGTGGTTTACATCGACTCTCCCATGTCACTGTAGGTGAATTGTTATGAATCCAGAATCTTTTTCTGATTACCAACCCAACCTTTCTCAATCCCAAAGCCTATCGCAAACAGTGGAGGAATTAGAAGTAAAATTAGAACGATTACAAGGGTTAGCACAAACTCTCATTGGGGGGTTAATGGTGGCAATTTTAATCACCATTGGCGTTTCGGGATGGTTTGCTTATCGGCTGATTTTACAAGAACAACAAGCGCGACGGCAAGCGCAAGAGTTTCAACAAACCGAAGTTGAACTTCAGGAAAAATTAGACAATCTCGAACAAAAATTTTCCGCCCAACAACAACAAATCAATCAGTTGCGAGAAGAAATTCCTGATGACTTAGAAACGGTGACGAATACCGTTAATTCTAATCAACAACAAATCGAGGTTTTACAAGATAAAATTCAGCGATCGAATGCCGAACCATAAGACTCGGAAAATCAGAAGGAATCCCGAAACAGCAATAATGAATAAAAATTACTTGCTTGAAGAAAGAACGATAATCCCAACTAAACACAAAAGAATCCCCATCACTTTACTCAAACTAACCGCTTCATTGAGGAAAAATACTGCTAACATCGTGGTGACAATTGGATATAAACTGGTAATAACAACCACTTTAGAAGCCTCTCCCTGCGCGATCGCATTAAAGAATAAAAAAGCCCCTAAACTGGTAAAAACTCCCACTAAAATCCCCAAATAAGTCCAGCCATTTTGCCACTGAAACGAAAAAGACTCTCGATAACTAAAAATATAAAGAGGAATCCCCAACGATGATCCCAAGAGAGAGTAAATTAGAAGACTAGGAGCATTTAATTCCGCACTAACGAACTTAGAAAAAAATCCCCAAAGACCATAAACAAATAGACAAACTAAACTAAGCGTTAACCAAGACATACAATATTATTTATTATTGTTTTGATCAAGGGGAATTGGGAACTTGTCACCAAAGATCAAAAAATAGAGTTAAAAGTAAAGAATCGGAGCGGCGGGATTTGAACCCACGACCCCCACTACCCCAAAGTGGTGCGCTACCAAGCTGCGCTACGCCCCGAAGGTCACGGTCTTTAATACTAACCTAGTTTTTAAATAATTGCAAGCGGTTAAGGAAAAAAGTTTTGGACGGCCTCAATTAGGTTTTGTGTTCCCGTCACTGACCAATTCCCTTCGCCACAACGTCCCGTTTGTAAAATCATTCGTAAGGAGAAAGCCTGGGGGTAGCCTTCTACTTCCAACCAAACGACTTCTGATTCTGCCTCACCAGCAATTCTCTCCTCGGAGACTAATTCTTGTGCCATTTGTTCCATTGTGGTTGCGAGTTGTAACAAAAGACGGCAAAAATCCTTAAATTCCGTTTCCGAAAGTTCGATCGCCCAGTCTTCGTTTCCCACTAATCCCTTATAAGTTGTGGCGTAAGGATTCCAACCCAAACGCCACCCTTCTCCTTTTTTTAGAATCCGATCCACTTTGATTTAAAGAGTGTTGGTGAGCATAAAGCCCACCAATTGCGGTTTATTTTCCTTTTTGATCTCGTGATTGACGGCGACGATCGCGCCACTCGATCGCAGTCAGATAAAGTATCCCACCGCTAACCGAAAGCAACAACACAAGCGCCATCAGGAATAACACATTGAGCGGAGATAAAACTTCCACAGTTCACCTCTAAAATCCATTACGCGCCCAGACAACCATTGTAATCGACCAAGTAAACAAAGCTAAAAACGCGACCCAACCTAATGTCAAAATATCCATAGTCTTCTCTTTTTAAACTCGTATTCAATACTCTACCTGTTGCATGATAGCAAGTTTCTAATGATTTCCCAAGTGGCGTTTTAGGGGACAAAAGCGGCTCGATCGCGCTATAATCAGATTAATTCGTAGTCGTTATGAGTTTGATTAATATGGCACAGCAAACAGTAGAAAACCTCGTCATCATTGGATCAGGACCTGCTGGTTATACCGCAGGAATTTACGCAGCACGGGCGAACCTCAAACCCGTGATGTTTGAAGGCTTCCAAGCGGGAGGCGCACCAGGGGGACAATTAATGACCACCAGCGATGTGGAAAACTATCCAGGCTTTCCCGACGGAATCACCGGACCGAAACTGATGCAAGACATGAAAGCACAAGCACAGCGTTGGGGAACAGAAATTTACACCGAAGATGTCATCTATGCTGACTTAAAACAACGCCCCTTCACCATTCGTTCTCAAGAAAGAGAAATTAAAGCCCATAGCGTCATTATTGCCACTGGTGCGAATGCCAAACGACTAAATCTTCCTAACGAAGACAAATTCTGGAATCTCGGCATTTCCGCTTGTGCTATTTGTGACGGTGCGAACCCCATGTTTAAGGGAAATGATGTGGTTGTCGTCGGTGGTGGTGACTCCGCAGCCGAAGAAGCAGTGTATGTCACTAAATACTGCGATCGAGTTCATTTATTAGTGCGCCGTGAGCAACTCCGAGCCAGTAAAACCTTACAAGATCGAGTGTTGAATCATCCGAAAATCACCGTCCATTGGAACACAGAAGCCGTCGATGTTTATGGACAAGAAGGGGGTTTTTTAGAAGGAGTAACCATTGTTAATAACCAAACTGGAGAACAAAGTAATCTCCCCGCACGAGGACTATTTTACGCGATCGGTCACACCCCCAACACCCAACTATTTAAAGGACAATTAGAACTAGATGACGTGGGTTATATCATCACTAAATCGGGGTCAGTAGAAACCAATCTTGAAGGCGTGTATGCCGCAGGAGACGTACAAGATCATGAATTTCGACAAGCCGTAACCGCAGCGGGAACAGGATGTCAAGCGGCGATGTTAGCAGAACGCTGGTTATCTGCTAATGAATTAGCTACAGAATATCATCAAGATGGTCAGACTCCAGAGAAACAAGACAGCAGCGAGGAAGAAAAACCCGCCGCCGATACCGAAGCCACCTTTGACATCAATCAAACCCGTCATTATGGCGGTTATGCCCTGCGTAAATTATTCCATGAGAGCGATCGCGTGTTAATTGTTAAATATGTCGGTCCCAACTGCGGACTATGCGCCACACTGAAACCGATTTTAGACGGCGTAATTGATGAATATGCAGACCAAGTGCATTTTGTAGAAATTGACATTGCTGATGAACCTGATATTGCCGAAAATGCAATGGTAACGGGGACACCAACCGTACAATTTTTCCGCAATCAGGAAATTGTGGATCAACTGCGCGGCGTGAAACAAAAAAGCGAATATCGTCAACGCATTGAACAGTATCTCTCCGAATTAGTTGGCGCTTAGTAATGAAATCTGTTGTCCTTGTTGAGGTTCAATAACTTCCGTGTCGAGGTGAGAGTCTTTTAGGCTTGCTTTCACCTCCTCTACACCGCCGCCCGTTTTTAACAAAGAGAGTAAAACCCCTTGATAATCAATGTCTCCCCCTGAAGCGGTGGCTAAAATGGTCTTGGGTTTTAACCATTGCGCTAACTTGATCGCACTTTCTTTGCCATTAATAATCGCGCCAGCGAGGGGTAACTCTAAATTAACAATAGGATTAATCACCACATCCACAGGGGCATAATCTTTGACGCTTTCAGGGGGAAAACCGTGAGGTTCATAGTATAGCCGTTGTTGAGGGGCAGCGGTGAGAAGATAGGCGTTTTCTTTCTCTATCCCCACTGGTGCGCCTGGTAAAGCGCGGATTTCGATTTTGTCTTGTAAGGTGTGGGATTCACCATGGGATAAACTGGTTACAGTGGTAAATCCGATTTCTGTGGCGACTTTTGCCGCGCTAGGCGATCCGACGACAGGAATGTTGGGATCAAGGCTTTTCAAGGTGGGTTTATGGGCGTGGTCTTCTAAACCTTGAGAGAGTAAAATTAAATCAATTCGATCGGGTAAGGTGGGAGGATTTTCGCGACGAGTTCCTCTAAATAACCAAGGTAAGTTCCCAAAAACTAGATCATCCACAAGCCAAGGGTCAACGAGAATATTGAGGTCTTCCCATTGCCACAGCCAACTATTTGATCCTAAGTAAGTTAATTCCATAATTGTTAAGTTTTTCTGTGATCTTTTAATTTATCTTAACAACGATCAAAAGTAGGTTGGGTAGAGACGTTCCATGGAACGTCTCTACGCGAAACCCAACACCAATCAGTGACCATAGATATCCCATTGATTAACCAATGACTTCTCAAACAACTGCTGCTTATATCCACATCCCTTTTTGTCGCCGACGCTGTTATTATTGTGATTTTCCCGTGTCGGTGGTGGGGGATGGAGGCGGAACACTCGATCGAGCGAGACTAATGAGACAATATGTTCAGGTGTTATGTGAAGAAATCCGTCTCACTGCTGCTTGGTTTCCGAGTGCAAGTTTAAACACAGTTTTCTTCGGTGGCGGAACGCCCTCTTTACTCCCTGTCGCCGAATTGGACAAGATTTTAACTACATTAGATCAGCAGTTTTCCATTGCCAAAGATGCCGAAATTTCGATTGAAATTGATCCTGGAACGTTCGATTTAGAACAATTAGAGTCATATCAACGTTTAGGAATCAATCGCTACAGTTTGGGAGTGCAGTCATTTGATAATGATTTATTATTACAGATGGGACGCACTCATCGGGAAACAGATATTTATCGCGCGATCGAACAATTCCAACAAATCGGGATTGATAACTTTAGCCTTGATCTAATTTCTGGTTTACCGCATCAAACCCTTTTTCAATGGGAAACCACTCTAGAAAAAGCGATCGCCCTTTCTCCCACTCATCTCTCTTGCTACGATCTCATTGTCGAATCAGGAACGGCTTTTCAGCGTCAAGCAGACAGCGGAAAATTACCATTACCTCCCGACGAAACTTCTGCTGAAATGTATCGTCTCACCCAACAACACTTAACTAGAGTCGGTTACATTCACTATGAGATCAGTAACTATGCTTTCTTGGGATACCAATGTCATCATAACTGCACTTATTGGCAAAATTTATCATACTACGGTTTTGGCATGGGCGCAGCAAGTTTTTTAGCAGGAAAACGCTTCACGCGACCCCGCACTCGTCGCGAATATTCGCAATGGGTAGAAACTCTGAATCAAGAAAACAACGATCTCACCTCAACTTCCGAGGTCGATCAACAAGAGCAACTTCTAGACACGCTTATGCTCGGATTAAGATTACAAAAAGGAATTGACTTAAGCGCGATCGAGCGTCAATATGGATCGGAGTGTGTCAAAAAAATCACCAGTGTTCTCAGTCCATACTTAGATCGAAATTGGGTCAATTTGGGTAAGCTAGATGATCACAACTCTTGGGAAAACTTAACCTTGAGTGATCCAGAGGGATTCCTCTTCTCCAATCAGATTTTAGCGACACTATTTAGAGCTTTTCTGGATTAAATTCGCTAGAATGCTAACTTAAAAGAAGGATTTTTCTTCTAATCATAAAAAATAGTTTTCAATCATCATTTAGGAAAAACAAATGAGAGACGTTCCATGGAACGTCTCCACGCGAAACCCAACACCAATTATAAACAATTACCCGAACCTGATATAAGATTTCAAATCTTACCTCTTACCTCTTACCTCTTACCTCTTGCCTAAGGCAACTTGCTGATTGGTGTTGGGTTTCGTAAACTTCACCCAACCTACTTGCTGATTGGTGTTGGGTTTCGTAAACTTCACCCAACCTACTTGCTTTTAAATCGGCTGAAGGAAGCGTTTAATGTCTCGGAAGAAGAAATAAACCAGGCTTTACAAGCGGCTTAAGAATTGCTTATTGTTTAAGAGTAAATTATGATCAAAGTTGTCCGATCATTTTATGAGTCTGCGGGATCACTCGCACTTCCCGCAAAAGTTGTTTCATTTGCGACTGCCAAGATAAAACTTGTTCCGCGCGAGGTGGGGTAATGGTTTTTCCGACAAGGGGAGTAACGGGTTGTAAAATAACAGGAATGTCGGGGCTAACCTTAGCAATGATTCGGGTGGCTTGGTTGAGATCATCATCGCTGGTTTGATCAGAAACAATTAACTTGACAAAAATATGTTTTTGTGGTATGCAGAGACGCAAAAATGCAGCATGACTCTCCCAATGTTGTTCCCCACTGACGCTAGGAAGTTTCATATCCATTCCGATACAGTCTAAAAAATCGAGAATGAGGGACAATTGTTGAGGGCGATGTCCACCAGTTTCTAAGTAGATCGGTAACGAGGTTGATTGTTTCAGTTGGGGTAAAAATTGCCTTAAAAACTTGGCGTGAAGGAGAGGTTCACCACCTGTTAAACTGATGCTATCGTGAAGATTGAATTGGTTTTGCTGTTCAATCCAACGCAGAAGTTGGGTATCTTCAACAGGGTTATCATAAACTTGAAAATCCCGTTTGCCTGGGGTTTGTTCGACGCGAAAGGTTGAGTTAGCTTGCCAAGTGTTCGCGCTGTCACAAAAATCACAACGTAGGTCACAGCCTCCGAAACGAATAAAAATCTGCCGTGTTCCTACGTTTAAGCCCTCTCCTTGAATAGCAGAAAAGACTTCTACTAAATTAGCGGTGGCGGTTGCGACTGTAGCCATAACAGGTGTTTAATTCTAGGTTACTAGCCCTAGTCTATCGCAAGAGTCCAGAGGAAATTTCAGCCATCTCTCCTTTGCTTAAAAATAAATCCGCAGCGTGTCGCCAGTCAAAAAAGGCTTCTTTTTTATTGCCGAGTTTCTTTTGTGCTAATCCTCGATTATAATAAGCGCCAGCATAGCGGTTATCTAAGGCGAGAGTATTATTATAATCCTCGATCGCGCCTTGGACATCTCCCGTATAAAATCTTGCCACACCCCGATTGTAATAGGCTTGTTGTAAATAGGGGTTAACATTGATCACTTGCGTAAAATCAGCAACCGCCGCCGCATATTGTTTAACTTGACAGTAGGTTAGTCCTCGATAATAATGAGCTCTAGTGACGCGAGGATTAATTTCTAAAGCGCGATCGCAATCCTTAATCCCTTGTGCGTAACGTTCGAGTTTAAAGCAAACACCAGCACGAGTGGCGTAAGCCATAGCATCTTTACCATTGAGTTCGATCGCTCGATCGCAATCTTTTAAAGCTCTAATATATTGTTTTTGTTTAAAATAAGCTCTAGCGCGATTACTATAGGCTTGTGCATAATTAGAATCTAAAGAAATCGCATGAGTAAAATATCTTACTGCTTGCGGATATTGTTTTTTCTCATAAAACTCTAACCCTTGTTCCCAAGATAATTTTGCTTCTTTGGAGACACAATTGCCACTTAGAAACATTTTAATCTTTCTAATCCAATCTTGTAGGAACATTTTTTGACATCCCAATTATTGTATTTTTCTTTTAATCTACCGTTATCATAACGCCAATTTCTCCAAAGTTATCTCCGTACAAATCAGGCTTTTTCATCAATTAAACATAAATTAAAATCCGTATTTTTTATTAAGTTAAATCCACTAAATCAGGTTTAGGTAATTGCTGATAATTGGTGTTGTGTATTGTTCCCCCCTTTCAAAGGGGGGTTAGGGGGGATAAATTTTCCAAAATGGAATTATAATTAGTGTTGGGTTACGCTTCTTTCCACCCATTGCAGTGACCAGTGACCAGTGACCAGTGACCAGTAATCAGTGAACAAATAACGAATAACGAATAACGAATAACGAATATTGGTGTTGGGTTACGCTTCTCTCCACCCAACCTACTTTTCTCATTATTCCCCCCTTTCCAAGGGGGGTTAGGGGGGATAAATTTTCCAAAATGGAATTATAATTGGTGTTGGGTTACGCGTGGAGACGTTCCATGGAACGTCTCTACCCAACCTACTTTTCAGATCAAATAAATTCCCCCAGAATTGGGGGTTAGGGGGCAATTGACACCAGAGAGATTATATTAAAATCAAGCCAAAATTGTACTCCCCATAAGTTTCAAATAACGCCGTTCTAATTCGGCTTTTAACAAGGGATAATCCTCCAAATTTCGATCGACCAAAACTAACTTTTCCGCCGCTTCTCTCGCCAAAACTAACACCTCTTGATCTTCCACTAAACTCGCCAAAGCAAAATCAGGAAGTCCAGACTGACGTTTTCCCAACACCTCACCCGGACCCCGAAACTGCATATCCATTTCCGAAATAAAAAAGCCGTCTCTCGATTGTTCTAAAACTCCCAACCGTTGTTTAGCAGTATCGGTTTTTGAGCCACTCATTAAAATACAATAAGACTTATATTCGCCACGTCCCACTCTTCCTCGTAATTGATGCAATTGTGACAAACCAAATCTTTCTGCATTTTCAATTAACATCACCGTCGCATTCGGAACATCAACTCCCACTTCAATCACAGTCGTGGAAACAATAACTTGAGTTTCATTATCTCGAAACGCGGTTAAAGCCTCATCTTTTTCTTGAGAAGTCATCCGTCCATGTAACAAGCCAACCTTAAACTCTGGAAAAACTGTTTCTTGTAGCTTTTTCTGTTCTTCCACCGCCGAACGAACATCTAACTTGTCCGACTCTTCCACTAAAGGTAGTACAACATAAGCCTGTCGTCCTTGTGCAATTTCTCGCCGAATTAAATCATAAGCCTGACGACGTTCTCTTCCTGATAAAGCAGTCGTCTGAATTTCTTGTCGTCCTGGGGGAAGTTCATCAATTTGTGACACATCTAAATCACCATGAAGCGTCAACGCCAAAGTGCGAGGAATGGGAGTAGCCGTCATACTCAAAACATGAGGGGAATGTCCTTTATCCAGTAATCGCGCCCGTTGTTGGACTCCAAACCGATGCTGTTCATCAATGACCACTAACCCTAACTGTTGGAAGTTCACTGTATCTTGAATTAAAGCATGAGTTCCCACCAACAAAGGTAATTCTCCCGTTTCTAACTGTTGATGAATTTCCCGTCGTTTTGCGGTTTTAGTTGACCCCGTGAGGAGTTCTACAGGGAGATGAAGTAAGTTGAACCAACCCACTAATTTCCGATAGTGTTGTTCCGCTAAAACTTCCGTAGGCGCCATCAACGCGGCTTGATATCCCGACTGAATCGCAGCGAGAATGGCAAAGACAGCAACAACAGTTTTCCCAGACCCCACATCCCCTTGAACCAGTCGGTTCATCGGTGTTTCCGAGTTTAAGTCTTGGAGAATGTCGCTAACCACTCGTTGCTGGGCGTTGGTTAAGCTAAAGGGAAGCACTTGTTTAAATTGGTCGATGAGTTTTCCAGTGGGGTCGAGAAGGGCGCTTTTTTGAGTTTCCCGTTGTTGTTGACGACGACTGAGAAACCCCAGTTGGAGGAAGAAGAATTCATCAAAAATTAGTCTCCGTCTAGCGTGAGAAAGGGTTTCATGGTCAGGGGGGAAGTGAAGGTTTTTGATGGCTTCAGGGAGAGGAAGAAACCCGTATTGTTTCCGTAAGGTTGAAGGTAAGGGGTCTTTTAGCGTATCGGCGGCGGGTAAAACTTTAAGGACGGCTTTTCGTACCACATCGGCAGAAACCCCTTCCGTAAGAGGATAAACTGGGAGAACACGACCAATATTTAAGGATTCAATTTCCGCCCCCTGAGAGTCTAATATTTCGATTTCGGGGTTATCGAGGGTGATTCCATATTTGTTTTTTTTCACCAGCCCAGAAGCCGCAACGATCGCGCCTCTAGGGTATAATTTTTTTTGTTTCTCCTGCCATCCCCGATTAGTGAAACGAGTACCAGCAAAAAAGCGACTAAGTTTAACTTCGCCAGTACGGTCTTTAATCACCAGTTGAAAGATGCTGAGTTTTGGATTTTTGGGACTGGTAAAACAGTTACAACTTCTCACACTCCCAACAACAGTGACGGTTTCTCCCGCTTCTAAATCAGAAATATTGACTTGACGCGCATAGTCAATGTGTTCACGGGGATAATAAAATAAGACATCGCGCACCGTTTTTAAGCCTAGACGAGACAAACTGCGGCTACGAGTGCGTCCAATATCGGGAATGTCTTCTAATGATTGATCTAAGTTGAGGTTGGGGTTTCCTTGAGGAATCGGGGTTTTAGTTTGAAGTGGTTTCGTTTCTGGAGTGGGGTCGGGTTTTCCTTCTTGAACATCTTTGAGGAGACGACTGGCTTTGACAACTAATTGCTGACGTTCCAGTTTGGCTTTTTTTTCATAGTTTGCAAATTCTACCGCTAGGTCACGCCAACGCTGTTTTTGTTGAGGGGTTGCTTCTGGCGGAACTGTTCCAAAGGTGAGACAGAGAAACTCACTAAAACGGTATTGTTTCCCTACGATGTCAGAATAGCCGGCTCTGGCTTCGATCGCAAGTGCTTTATGGAGGCGTTCCCACTGGGGAGTATTGCTTTCAGTCATCATTTTCATTCGGATGAGTCCGCTCGATCGGGCTTTTTGGTATTTTTAAAGGTAACGCAAGATTAGCCTCGTCAGTTACCAATTATCAATCAGGTAGAAACTTGGCATAATGAAATTTCCCAGTTACTAATTTTAAGGAAACGTGAAAACTGATTCTCTTTTCTATAAACTCTTTCAAAACGTTCCTGAACTATTTTTTGAACTCATCCAAGAAACGAACCCGTCTTCTTATCAATTTGATTCGGTGGAAGTCAAACAGACTAGCTTTCGCTGTGATGGGGTATTTCTTCCCGATGAAAACACCGCAGAAACGCCCATTTATTTCGTCGAAGTACAATGGCAAAAAGATGAAACACTTTATGGAAGATTATTTAGCGAAATCTTTCTCTATTTACGTCATCATCCTGAACAACAATTTTGGCGTGCGGTGTTAATTTATCCTCAACGTAGTAGTGAAGGAACGATCGATCCCGCTTATGAAGTTTTAATCAACAGCGAACAAGTCAAACGGATTTATTTAGAAGATTTAGCCAAAACTCAAACCAATTCTTGGGGATTAAAAATCTTCAAATTAATGATTGAGTCAGAAAGTAAAGCCGCGCAAGAAGCGCAAGAGATTCTTCGGGAAATCAAACAGGAAACCTTTCCCGTTTCCTCAGCATCGATCGAGGAGTTAGTAGAAACTATAATTGTATATAAGTTCCCGCAATTAAGTCGTAAGGAGATTGCTAAAATGTTAGGACTCGCCGATAGTATTACTCAAACCCGTGTTTATCAAGAAGGATTACAAGAAGGAGAATACAAGCTGATTAAGCTGATTATCAAACAGTTACAACATCGTTTTGGAGAACTTTCTGCTGAAGAAAAGGCAAAAATTGAGCAATTATCTTCGAGTGAGTTAGAGTCTTTGGGAGAAGCACTTTTAGATTTTACCGCTCGATCGAATCTTACTCAATGGCTAAAGCAGTGATCAGTGACCAGTGACCAGTGATCAGTAAACAAATAACAAATAACAAATAACAAATAACGAATTCCCGATGAAAACACCGCAGAAACGCCCATTTATTTCGTCGAAGTACAATGGCAAAAAGATGAAACACTTTATGGAAGATTATTTAGCGAAATCTTTCTCTATTTACGTCATCATCCTGAACAACAATTTTGGCGTGCGGTGTTAATTTATCCTCAACGTAGTAGTGAAGGAAAAATCGAACCCGCTTATGAAGTGTTAATCAACAGCGAACAAGTCAAACGGATTTATTTAGAAGATTTAGCCAAAACTCAAACCAATTCTTGGGGATTAAAAATCTTCAAATTAATGATTGAGTCCGAAAAAAAGGCAGCGCAAGAAGCGCAAGAGATTCTTCGGGAAATCAAACAGGAAACCTTTCCCGTTTCCTCAGCATCGATCGAAGAGTTAGTAGAAACTATAATTGTATATAAGTTCCCGCAATTAAGTCGTAAGGAGATTGCTAAAATGTTAGGACTCGCCGATAGTATTACTCAAACCCGTGTTTATCAAGAAGGATTACAAGAAGGAGAATATAAACTGATTATCAAACAGTTACAACATCGTTTTGGAGAACTTTCTGCTGAAGAAAAGGCAAAAATTGAGCAATTATCTTCGAGTGAGTTAGAGTCTTTGGGAGAAGCACTTTTGGATTTTACAACTCGATCGAATCTTACTCAATGGCTAGAAACGAATCCCTAATCATCAAACTTCTAAAAAAAGATAACTCAATCCGATCGCGCCATTGATAAAAATTTTGAAAGCGCGATCTATTATTGTATTTCTAACCTTTTTTGTTCGTAGTTGGATGATTGAAGCACAATATCAGGAAAATTATCAACTCTTATTCCTACAAGATGCACAAAACACTTTAATCCAAATGCAACAAGAAGATTTTCCTAGTTTATGCGATTTATACACTTTAATTATTCATCCTAGTTATGAAAAACTCGCTGATACTTGTTTGATTTCAAAAAATGAGTAGTAATCCGCAATTATCAATTTATTGGATGTATCAAGCGCTCGATCGATTCGTTTCTCTGGATTTAACTAAAATCTTTGGCTCTTCTAGAGTGAGTATGATAAATTAATAGTTAAAGCCGAGGCAAGAGGCAAGAGGCAAGAGGCAAGAGTATTTAATAATTTAATTTTTTGATAAGAAATGAATCGTGAAGTTGTTCTCTCTACCCTCAACGAACATTTAAAGGAGATCAATCAGTTTGGGGTAAAATCTCTCGCTTTATTTGGTTCGATCGCGCGAAACGAAGCCACTCCCGACAGCGATCTCGATTTTCTCGTGGAATTTAAAGGGGCTGCGACTTTAGATGGCTATATGGGTCTAAAATTCTTGTTAGAAGACCTTTTTGATAAGGAAGTTGATCTGGTAATCAAAGCAGATTTAAAACCCCAAATCCGAGAAAACGTTATTAACGAAGCCATCCATGTCACGTCGCCTTAGCCTTTATCTAACTGATATTATTAACAGTATTGAAAAGATTCAAAACTATACTGCTAATCTCACCTATGAGAACTTATGCGAAGATGATAAAACTTTAGATGCGGTAGTTCATAACCTGCTGATTATTGGTGAAGCCACTAAACAAATCCCTAATTCTGTTCGGATTAAATATTCACAAATAGAATGGAAACAAATTGCAGGATTAAGAGATGTAATCGCCCACAGCTATTTCTCAATTAACTCAAAACTTGTTTGGGATATCATTCAAACGAAACTTGATCCTCTTCAAAGCTGCATTCAACAGATTCTCGAAACTGAAAACTTAGAAAATTACTAAAGCGATGAACTCCCGATTTTCCTCGTTTTGGGCTTACTTACTCAACAGTCTCTAAGATCAAATTAATTCTAACAATAAATCTTGGTGCATTAAAGCTCGATCGCGCTGGGATTGAATCTGATCTAAACTCAATCCTTCTCCATTAGCATAATGATCCAACCACAGTTTTGTAATCAGTTTAGAATCATCAGGAATGTCCGCAACTTCCCAACCTGGAATCTCTAATTCTGTCATTAATTGACTAATTTTTGGATCGTAACTAATGGCAAAACAACGACACTCTTCCGACGCAGCCATAATTAAGCTATGATAACGCATTCCGATCGCCATTTCTACACCGCGAAAGAGTCGTTTTAAACGAGTGGGCGTTTCCCCAGAAATCACTGCTTTCGGTTCAGGAATTTGACTGGCAATAGCTGCCGCTAAAGGGTAATCTTTCGGTTGAAACGGAAGCAGTAAAATACAGGTTTCTGTTGCTTTTTGAAACGAGATTAAAGCCTGAGTTAAAACTTTAATTTTCTCAGTCGTTAACTGGGAATGTTCACGTAAAGTAACGGCAATTCTTGGCGCGGGAAGTTCCCAAAGTTTCGGGAAAGATTCACTTTCTAACGCCCAAACGGGATCAGGTGCAATTAAAGGAGATAATCCCCAACTACTTAATAATTTAGCAGAAGCTCGATCGCGCACACTAATTTCTTCACATCCGATAAGAGTTTTACGGGTTAACCACTGAGAAAAACGCGATCGTAAGGGTCCAATTCCTTGCGCCCAAGCAATGGTTTTTAATCCCTTTTGTTGCGCCAATGCCATTAATCCACCATAATAAATCGGGTTACGAAAACTGGTGACATCTTGCATTAAACTTCCCCCTCCCCAGATGAAATAGTCTGCTTTTTTAAAAGCATCTAAAATCGGAAAAGCCGATCGATTCGGTATCGCTTCCACTTGTAATCTTTCTCTGGTTTGTTGTGGATTTGCCGATAAAACTAAAGGCTGCACTGTTTCGGGAAGCATTTGGATTAAAGTCATTAGCAGCGCATCATCTCCCACATTATCTCGACCATAATAACCACAGAGAATTGCTTTTTTCGATCCAGACTGGTATTCCATAGAAAGCGTTAAAATTTGTTAAGCAGATGTACCCTAGCAAGAGGAAAAAAAGTGATGACAGTTCGCACTGATACCCTTTGGGAACAATTTTTGAAACCGATCGTCGGCAGTTTCATTGATGGCGAAGAAATTAACGATCTTCAAACCAGTATTGATTGGGAAACTGAATCCGATCGAATCGCTAACCCTAATCTAGAATATCCCGATTATTATCGATCGCAAAATTTCCATGGCATTCAGGGAGGCTATCTCACCTCAAGCGCGGCGGTGACTTATGATCCGATCACCCGTTATTTTGTTCCCCCTCACGAAACATGGGTAAGAGAGGACGCAATTAAACAGATTAAAGGAAACCCACAACGCATTCTTGATTTAGGCTGTGGTACAGGATCAACAACCGTTTTACTCCAAGAAACGTTCCCTAATGCGGAAGTGATCGGTTTAGATTTGTCTCCCTATATGCTGATTATGGCAGAACGAAAGGCAAAAGAGAAACAGCTTCCGATACGCTGGTATCACGGGAAAGCGGAAGAGACAGGGTTAGACGGAGACACTTTTGATCTGGTGACAGCTTCTCTCCTATTCCATGAAACACCAGTTGAGATTAGTAAAGCGATTCTCAGAGAGTCGTTTCGTTTGTTGAAAGGAGGAGGGGAATTTTTACTGTTAGATGGAAATCAGGACACTTTACGAGATTCGGAATGGTTGACTAATATATTTGAAGAGCCTTATATTCAAGATTACGCCAAAGGTAATGTTGAGAGTTGGTTAGAAACCACAGGATTTGTAGCGACAGAAACTGAGATCGTTTGGGGAATCCATCAGGTGAATTGGGGGAGAAAACCTCAACCCGTTGCGAAATCTTCTCCCGTAACGGTAGAGGAAAATGATGACATTCCCTATGGCGTAGCGCCCGCGTGACCTTTTAAAAAAAATAATCGACCCAACTTGTTTACAAGTCGAGCCGATTTATGTTAATTTTAGAAGCCTAATTGGGATTAGTCTTACAACGAAGCACGATCGCGCCTTCAACCGTTCATATTTGGTGCGAATCAGGAGCGATCGAGCTAGCAGTTTCAGTTAACTCACAGTAGTTGTGGTTAAAACTTGCTCTTCCTCTGGCTGAACAATGCGTAAACTGGGGAAGAGGAAGTGATTTTCTTCCACATATTGCGCTCCAAATAGCCCTTTTTCTGCCCAAAAATACCGATCTGTGGTATGCTCGTTCCGTTTCACCACCACCAATGCTGGAGGAGCAATTCCTTTCGCAGAAATATATCTTCTCGCTGCGGTTACTGGTTTATGTTCCCCACTTTCGATATTATATTGAGGCACTAAGGCGAGGATTTTTCGTCCTTCCTGGCGACGACGACTTTTGCGTTTGCGTTTTCTTGCCAAGTCAGTTCCCTCCTAGCTTTTATTATTAAATGTAATAGTGATTACAAAATTCGTGCTAATTATATGGCGAACTGGCAGATTTTTCAAGATGTCTTTTTCACCGAGCAAAAAAAGCCCAATTCCCCACTAACACCAGATTATTCAGACTCACTAGCCAAGAAAAAGGACAATAATGAGAGGGTAAATTTAATAATTCTTAATAAAACTCGGACGTTTCTGAGAGAAGAAACTGCCAAACTCGTTTTTCATAAGTGCTATCAGCAATAGTCGCAATATCATTATGACCTGCGGTTTTGACTAACCAAAGTTCTTTTCGCCCCACAGTGGCTTTATAGAGGGTTTCGCTCATTTCTACAGGAACGACTGCGTCTTCTGTACCATGAAGAAAGAAGATCGCAGTATTGAGCAAAGGCAGTTTTTCCAGAGAATTAAAGCGTTGAGTAAGTAAATAATCGATCGGTAGCCAGCCATAACGTCCTTTATACCGCGCCATGTCTAACATCGAGGTAAAAGAGCCTTCAATGACTAAGCCGGGGATTTCAGGTTGTCTCGTCGCTAATTCGATCGCGATCGCACCGCCGAGGGAATGACCGAACACATATAATTCTTTAGGATCAATGTTACGTTCTTTCACCAAATATTCCCAAGCCGTTTCCGCATCCTCATAAACCCGTTTTTCACTGGGAAATCGTCCCTCACTCAAACCATAACCGCGATAATCAATGAGAAACACAGCAAAACCGACACGGTGAAAGCGTTGGACACGAGGTAGATTAGAACTAACATTCCCTCCATTCCCGTGTAAATAAAGCAAAACGGGTGCGTCTGGAGATTGAGCGGGAATCCACCAGCCATGAATCTTCTCGTCTGGGGGGAGAGGAATAAAGATGGACTCGTATTCCAATCCGTAATCTGTGGGAGTAGCGACGATCGGTTTACAGGGAACAAACATAAAGCGCCTTTGAGCGAGGGCTAAGGCGAAACAAGTCAGCAAATAGGCGATCGCCGCGATTTCTACCCCGTAAAGCAAGTATCGAGTCCAAGAAGCCATAAAACACTAGAGTTGAGGACGTTTTTGATGCCAATCGGTTGCTTGCTCATAAGCATAAGCCGTTTGTAACAATTGGTCTTCTCGTAATACATTAGCAATTAATTGCATCCCGATCGGTAAACCTTGAGCATCGAAGCCACAGGGAATATTTAAAGCGGGTAAACCTGCTAAACTGACGGGAACAGTAGTTAAATCGGAAAGATACATACTTAATGGATCATCCGTTTTTTCTCCCGCCTTAAAAGCAGTCGTGGGAGCGGTGGGACAAACCAACAAATCTACCGTCTCAAAGGCTTTTTCAAAATCTTGTTTAATCAGGGTTCGGACTTTTTGCGCTTTCAGGTAATAGGCATCATAATAACCTGCAGACAGGGTGTAAGTTCCCACCATAATCCGACGTTTCACCTCAGCCCCAAATCCTTCGGCACGGGTTTTTTGATACATCGAGAGGAGATTGTCCGCTTCTTCGTTGCGTTTTCCGTAGCGTACCGCATCGTAACGGGCTAAATTAGAAGATGCTTCCGAAGGGGCGATAATGTAGTAGGCTGGTAAGCCATAGCGAAAACGAGGACAGGAGATTTCTACGATTTCCGCACCGATTGCCCCTAACTGCTCGATCGCCCCTTGTACTGCGGTTTTTACCTCATCGGAGAGTCCTTCCCCAAAGGTTTCTGTAATCACACCAATTTTGAGTTTCGGATTTTTGGGTAACTCTGGGGTGAGATATTGGGTATAGTCGGGAATTTTCACCTGTAAACTGGTGCTGTCGGCTGGATCATGACCCGCGATCGCCCCCAATAAAATCGCCGTATCCTCTACGGTGCGCCCAAAGGGACCAATTTGATCTAAAGAAGACGCAAACGCCACCAAACCAAACCGAGAGACTAAACCATAGGTGGGTTTTAAGCCCACTACACCGCAAAAAGAAGCAGGTTGACGAATTGATCCTCCTGTATCCGATCCCAACGCCACCACACATTCCTCTGCTGCTACAGCGGCGGCCGATCCGCCAGAAGAGCCACCAGGCACTCGTGATAAATCCCAGGGGTTACAAGTGAGCGCGTAAGCGGAATTTTCTGTCGAGCTTCCCATTGCAAACTCATCAAGATTAGTTTTTCCCAGTAAAACTGCTCCCGCTGTTTTTAGTTTGCCAGTGACAGTAGATTCATAGGGAGGAACAAAATTCTCTAGAATACGAGAGCCACAAGTAGTGGGAACACCCTTCATGCACATATTATCCTTGATCGCGATCGGAATTCCCTCTAAAAGCGCGATCGAATCTCCTGCGGCAATTTTTTCATCCACCTTTTGGGCGGCGGCTTCTGCTTCCGTCGCTAAAATATGTAGATAACTATGCACCTTTTCCTCTACCGCTTCGATCCGAGCCAGAGTTTCCCGTGTCACCTCTAGCGCAGAGCGTTCCTTCTTCACCAACTGTTCATGTAACTCTCGGATTGATGCCATATTCTTCTCAACCAATAAAAACCTTCCCCAGATTATATCAATGATTGTCCACCTTACTTGCCCTCTAGCCCCCTAACCCCCAATTCTGGGGGAATTTGCCCCCTCACCCCCAATCCTGGGGGAACTTGCCCCCTCACCCCCAATTCTGGGGGAACTTGCCCCCTAATATCAGGTTCGCTCAATCAATGATAATAAAGTAGGTTGGGTGGAGTTTACGAAACCCAACCAAATTTGTCATTGGTCACTGGTCATTAGTCATTAGTGATCTTTCAGTTACCAGTAGGTTGGGTGGAGTTTACGAAACCCAACCAAATTTGTCATTGGTCACTGGTCATTAGTCATTAGTTATCTTTCAGTTACCAGTAGGTTGGATGGAGTTTACGAAACCCAACACCAATCAGTGACCAGTGACCAGTTGTGCTTGATCTAATCAGTTACTTAAGGCTTGAGTCAAGAAAGCTAAAACTCGCGTACCTTATGGTTTTAAGGCTCTTAACTCCTCAAAAAAGCGCTCGGTGAAATCGGAGATGGGGGAGATGGGGAAGATGGGGGAGATGGGGGAGAAAAATCGCTCCCTTGTCTTCCTTGTCTCCCTTGTCTCCCTCTCTGTTCCCTTGCGCCATAACAGACACTTAGGAAACTATCCTTGCGATTTAGAAAACAATAATTAAGAAATGTTATAACCGATAAGAAACAATAGGAGCATTATTGAGATTATGGAAGCCGAAGCCATAGAAGTTGCAGAACTACCAAATATTCTAGTCGTTGGTTTGTTTTTAATGTTCGGCGGACGAGCTTACGCCATTGCTCGCTATCTCCGTCTCCCTCGTGTTACCTTACTGGTAATTTCAGGAATCATCATTGGTCCATCGGTTCTCGACTTAGTTCCCGATGAAATTGTCGGACTCTTTCCCATCATGTCCTACATTGCCCTCTCAATGATTGCATTTCGCCTCGGGGAAACCTTCATTAACTTTGACTTACTCAAAACCGGTCCTCGCATTTTCGCCATCTCCTTTGGGAAAACGCTTGTTGCCTCGTCTTTAGTGTTTACCGTCACTTATTTAATCCAAGATGACTTAATTTTAGCTCTATTATTAGCTGGACTCGCCCCCGCTTCCGCCCCTGCTGCCACCCTTGATGTCATCAGTGAAACCAACTCAAAAGGACCTCTCACCGAGACCATTGTTCGTGTTTTAGCGGTAGATAACGTTTTAGGCATTACCCTGTTTAGCATCTTGTTAGTGGTTAGTGAAATCATTGCTGGTGCTGGTGATTTCACTCAAGAAGTGATTGCGGGAGCTTGGAACATTGGCGGCGCACTCCTGCTTGGTATTGCCATCGGTTGGCCAATGGCGCGTTTAGCAGGACGTTTGAAAAAAGGAAAGCCTAGCTTATTAGAAATTACAGGTTTCCTCCTTCTCTGTGCTGGTTTAGCGTATCAGTTAGAAATTTCTTATCTACTCGCTTGTATTGTTTTAGGCGCAACCGTTGCCAAAAACCGCGCCCAACCCAAGAAAAATATTTTTATTACCATTGAAGAAGTGAGCGAACCTTTCTTGGTGATCTTCTTCCTACTTGCGGGTTGTGAGCTTGATGTCACTGCACTTGCCTCTTTAGGGTTAATTGGTATTTTATATGTTTTGGCTCGTTGTTTAGGCTTTGTCATTGGTGGTGGAATTGCCGCTCGTTTAGTGAACGCCGAACCAGCAGTCAAAGAAAACATTGGTTGGAGTTTATTTCCCCAAGCTGGTGTTGCTTTAGGGTTAGCGGTTTTAACCTTGCCACATTTTCCAGGTTTAGGTCAATTTTTAGTGTCAATTGTTGTTAGTACAACCGTTGTCTTTGAATTATTCGGACCCACTGTCACTCAATGGCGTTTATTTAAAGCGAAAGAAGCCGCCGAAGCATCGGAAACGGTTTCCTCTGGTGACTTACCCTTTGTTCAGCAAAGTAAGTAAAGCATCGATTTTTAGTGATTAATAATTCATCAATTATTGTTAGTGAGTTATGAATATTTTTCCCCAACATGGACAATTGAAAAAACGACCCAAAGCTGGGGGGAAAACGACAAATGGTGACTACACTGAAAAGTAAGAATTGATGGAATGGAGTAATAAAAATGGGAATTCAATTAACAACTGGACAACGCTTTTCTCTCAAAAAACAAGCACCTGGTTTAAACGCTTTACTGTGTGGTTTAGGCTGGGAATTGATGCCGCAAAAGGGACTGAAAAAGATTTTTAAATCTGATTTTGATTTAGATATTTCTATCTTGTGCTTAAATGAGGAAGGAAAATTACAAAAAAGTAGCGATGTCGTTTATTACGGCAATTTGACTCATCCTTCTGGCGCGATTAGCCATTTAGGAGATAACCTCACTGGAGAACATACAACCCCCAACGCAACGGAAAAACATGAGGAGGAAGAGGAGGAAGAAATTTTAGACAAAGAACAGATTTTAGTGACCTTACCCCAAGTGCCAAAACGGGTGCAAAAGTTACTGATTGTCGCTAATATTTATGAGTCGAATCATCGCCGCCAAAACTTAGGACAAGTGGAAAATGCTTATATCCGTTTGGTAGATTTAGAACATGAAATGGAAATTGCTCGCTATGATTTATCCCATGATGATTTTAAGGATGAAACGGGGATGATTCTTGCTGAAATTTACCGTCAGGAAGATAGTCAATGGCAAGTAGAAATTATTGGGAAGGGGGTAAAAGTGCAAAGTTTACAAGAATTGGCGGAACAGTATTCTTAATTAGGGTTTGCTGAAAAAGTTCATGTTTTCGGTGTAGTAAGGCAAAAGGCAAGAGGCAAGAGGCAAGAGGGCTGATTAATTGGTAAGATTTCAAGGTTTTGATGCAGGGTGCGTGACGATTGAGCGTTCAATTTCCTTGCACTTTTTTGAGGAGTTAAGAGCATTAAAACCAGATGGTACGCGAGTTTTAGCTTTCTTGACTCAATTCTTAATTAGAAAAAACTCGATCGCACAGGAATAAAGTTCCCGACATGACACATAAAGGAATCGTGATTAAGTTCAATAAGGGGACACTAATTAACACTAAACACAGTAAACTAAAACTGCCGCTTGCGGGTAAATTACGATAAATTGTTTTTAATTTACCTCGAAAAGACAACCGACGACGTTCGAGAGGACTATCAAAAAAGTCTAAACCAACTAAAGTCGCGGTTAGAGTAATGCTGCCAACGGTGGTGACAATGCCACCAACGGCGGGAATCAATCCAATTAGGAACAAAATCAAACCGACACCTAGTGCGAGGAGTAGCTTTTTCACTTCAAAGAGTAACGCCCGCGCTATGTCTTTAAAGATTCCCACATCAATAATGGTAACGCTTCCTAAACGTACTTTTTCCACTTGTTCTGACAGTTGTCCATACCAAGGCGAACCGATAATACTTCCAAATTGAAGCAGAACAAAGCCAATAATAACAAACAAAATAATGGTTAAAATTGCACGGAGTAACCAGCTAACGAAAAGGATGATATATTCGAGGAAACTTAGCCACTGGGGTAAGTCCGCAATGAGTCGATCGAGATTTTGAGAGAGTTCTCTGGTGAGAATTTCGACACCTTGCCATCCCCAGTAGAGAAACCCTCCGTAAAGCAGTCCACCGAGGAGAAGGTTGACGAGAATGGGAATGATCAAATACTTCCATAAACCTGGTCTTTTGAAAAGAAGCGCGATCGCGCGAAGCGGATAGGTTGCGCCAGTAATCAATCCAAACCCACTTAATATCCTTAACATACACAATTTTCGCTCCACTGTCGGGGCCTTCTGCTAGGATAGCAGGATTTATTTTCGTTCAGTCTTGCCAAAATTGCAATTCATCTGTTATTATTAATTTCTGGAGTTAATTCTTCGCCAGCGTAGCTCAGTTGGTAGAGCAACTGACTTGTAATCAGTAGGTCAGGAGTTCGAGTCTCCTCGCTGGCTTTGTGTTTCATTACAGCTATTTGTCTTCTGGGAAGGTAAGCAACAACTCTGCAAAAGAGTTTGGTCGGTAGTTTTCAAATCCTTCTTCATCCACATAAACTGGTTTATAGGTGATCTCTGTTTGCACTTGATTAACATCTTCACACCACTGGTGTAGCCGTTGCATTTTTAATGAGACATCCACATCTTCTTTCCCTTTGGTTTCAATGATGAACACTTGATCGTCTTTAGTTTTAACGAAAAAGTCTGGATAATAATTGGCGATGTCTCCTTCTGCATTCACATAATCTAGCTTAAAATTGACAGCAAGGTAGTTTTTGCTGTAGGAAATGATGTCCTCACAGCTTTCTAGAAAGTTGGCAAACTCAAGTTCAAATTGACTATCCCCAATCAAACGGTTAAAAATACTTTTTTGAGGCATTAAATAGCCCTGATCTTTGACCACAAAGGGACGAGTTTCTCTTAATTTAATCGTATCTCGAACTTCTGCATCTCCTTTGTCACGGACAGTTAAATCATTGATCGCCTTCTTAAAAGTTTCTATAATTGTCTTCGTGGCGACAACTTCGGAGAGATTGCGGAGGGTGTTCGGTGATTCTAGTTCAACGGTTTTTCCAAACAAAAAATCTTGGATAAATGTCTTAACCTTGCCATACAAAACATCGTAGCCACTGACGAGACGCAACTCTTTCATCATGGTTTGGGTGAAATAGCCGATCGCGCTTCGATAGTCAGCAATTCCCCCGCTATCTAAAAAAGTTGTATGGGTTATTTCGTCTTTAGTAATATCCTTAAAGACAATCTCTCGTTGTTCTTCTTCGCTAAATTGTTGATAGGCGACTTTCTGAAAGGTCATTGTTTCCAAGTTCAAATCGGAGAGATTCTTATATTCTCGATAAATTCTCGGTGTCAGAATCGGAATTTTGATGTCTAGTGTCTCAATATCTTTGTTGACATTTTCGTTATCAACTTCTACCATAAGAGGCGTTTTCGGTTTCGTTCCTTCTCCCATTGCTTGCCGATCAAGCGTTACTCCCTCAGCCTGAATTGACTCGACAAATTCCATAAAGGCATCTGTACCAATCACACTGAGATATTCTTTTGTTTCTCCTGAGTACATTTTCCGCAAGCCACGTCCGAGAGTTTGTTCAGGGAGAATATTACTCTTCGCAGAATAAGACCGTAAACCAACAATTGTGGTGACATTCCGAACATCCCAGCCTTCTTTTAAGACTAATACAGAGACGATCGCCTTATAGGGACTTTCCAAACTGTCTATCTCGTTGGCTTGCTGACGGAGTTTTTCTAACTCCTCTTTATTCTTTCCAGAATTTGCTTCGGAAATTTCCCCATTTTTCTTGGTATGAATGACTAAAACAGCATCTTTTAAGTCAGGATAACGATTCTGTAGATACTCTGAAACATCATCACAATTTTTTGTGTCATCAGTCATCACAAAGAGAATGGCTTTTTTCCCTAATTTCTGATGTTCCTCATCGGTTTTACGCCATTCCGTTACGCCTAAATCTAAATAATCTGCATATTTTTCGGTAAATTTGGCACTTTTCTGTTCTTTTAGTTTGCTACGACTGGTAGCATCAGGTAAAACAGGATGCTTGACAACATTTTGGGAGATGGCTTCCACAAGGGGATAATCAGCGATCGTTTGGACAAAGATCGCGCCATTGTTATGTTTAGGGGTTGCGGTGACATCAACTTGTAAGCTGAGACGGGTATCTTTCTGGAGTAGCTGGTTATGGATATCCTCGATCGATTTGAACCATGCTAATTTTCGATCGTGGATATGATGGGCTTCATCGTTGAGAATCATTAATTCATCAACATCACGAACGATCGCGCCTAAATCGACTTTAGAATCCGTTGTTTGACCAGTGGGACGTTTTCCCAGAAAATAGTCCATTGTGTTCTCATCATCGGGAGAAGGGGGAACATCGTCTCCTGAATAAACCCGATGGATGTTGGTGAGAAAAATATTGCCGTTCGCGTAGCGTCTCCGAAGGAGAATCGCGCGGTTGATGCGGACATCATCCTGTAAGTGGAGAGTCAGTTGGAAATCATCTTGCCAATTTTGTCCGTCATATCCGTTATCTGGAATTACAGGATCATCAAAGAAGATTTGTAAGCCTTGGAAGTCTTTATAAATTCGATCGAGGACGATAATATTGGGGGCAATAACAAGGAAGTTACGAGATAACTCTGATTCGGGTTCATAGAGTTTATGGAAAAAACTCCACGCTAGAACCAAACTCATCACTTTCGTTTTACCTGTTCCCGTCGCCATTTTGACAACATAGCGTCGCCACGTTTCATCAAACATACTGGCGGAGACAATCCCACTGCCATCAAATCGCATTAAATCATATTTATCTTTTGCCCCAACCACATCATAGAGATAGATAATCGTTTCTAAGGCTTCCCGTTGGGCGAAGTAATACTGGAAATTTACCATCATTCCGCCAAGACTCGGAATGAGATGAGGTTCTTTGAACCACCAATTCAGAAGGCTTTTGCTAGTTTCACTTGCCCCTACATAGCCACTATCCCGAAACTGCTTCACATGGCGACGCAGTTGAACCACCAATGGAGGCATCAATTTTTCCATTCCCTGATCCCGTAGTGTTTCATCGGCAGGAAACCAGCGAATTTCTGGATCGAGAATGGTATGGGGGGAGTCTGGGAAATCGGGATGTAATGCCATTGGTTATCTCCTGATATAAAATCCTAAATGCCTGCTATAATCGCCTCTAGCCCAGTTTTTGTTTGAGAGAGCGGAATTGCCTGCAGAGGGTCGTCATTTTAGTAGTAGAATTTAAAAGATTTTATGGCAATTGAAGTAAGAGCATTAGATGAGGAAGAATTTAATGCAGCCACTCAAGGAAGTTACGTTTACGGTACATTAAGTGGTTATGTCAAAGGAAAAATGCGTACTGCTTATGTCCTAATAGAAAATTTAGGAAAAGAACAGCCGTGTGTTGGTCGGAAATATGAAAATATTCCCTGCAAATTTTTTGTCTCTGGTGAAATTTACTACGCTCAAACTGAACAAGATATAGACAATCAAGAATTTGAGAACGCAGAGCCATTTATAGAAGCAATTATTTTGCTTGGTTAACCTGAGTCTTTTGCTTGCTCCGTCTTGGGGGAGCATCGGCTTTTTTATATTTAACAATCTTTCCTTGATACTCATTCATAAATTCAAGCATTTTATCGTGAGAGACATTATGGACTTCGCCGTTAGTTAATTTAATTTCAACCATTGTTTTTCTACCCTTTAACTTTACTCATAACTAGCTTAACGCGAATTAACGAGTTGAACGCAAATCACTCGTAGGGTGAGAACCGCCTACCATCAGGTAATTTTACTTTTCCAAAATTGTATCAGTTGGAGATTGCTTTTAGAAGCGCGATCGCGATACAAGCAAGTTATACGGCGCAGATAATAATGCTATTATTCAATCAAGATAACGACAAGCCAAACAGTGTATATTAAAACTCTGACTCTCACCAATTATCGTGGCGTAAAATCCCTCTCCCTTGACGTCGACAAGCAGTTAAATGTTTTTGTAGGGGTTAATGGTGCGGGTAAATCCACCGTCCTTGATGCGATGGTAATGATGCTTTCATGCGTTGTTAGTCGGATTGGAGAGGTAATAGGTAAACAGAGTGAAGATCGTCAAATTGTAGAAGATGATATCAGAAATGAGGCTGATTTTACATTAATTGCACTCTGTTGTATTGATAAAAATCGAACGTTTCAGTGGCGAATTGCTACCAGTCGTAGAGGAGATATTTCTCTAGAACAGCCCACTGATTTAACACAATTAGAAACTTATACTGAACAGCTAAAAAGAGAAATTATAGATCATCAAGAAAGCATCAATATCCCTTTATTTGTCTATTATCCTGTTAATCGAGCCGTCTTAGACATTCCTTTAAAAATTAAAACTAAACATCGTTTTGATTTATTAAACGCTTATGATGAATCTTTAACCAGTGGGGCTAATTTTCGGAAATTTTTCGAGTGGTTTCGAGAACGAGAAGATTTAGAAAATGAAAAAGTTGCTGAAACGAGAGAGAAACCTTTATTTCATAATCAAATTCCTTATGATCCACAATTACAAGCAGTTAGAAAAGCGTTAAATCAATTTTTGCCAAACTTTAAAAACCTCAGAGTTCGCCGTAATCCATTGCGAATGGAAATAGAAAAAGATGGGGAGATATTAACCGTTAATCAATTGTCTGATGGAGAAAAATGTTTAATTGCAATGGTGAGTGATTTAGCGAGAAGATGTGCCATTGCTAACCCTGAACGTCCTGATCCGCTTCAAGGAGAGGGAGTCGTCCTTATTGATGAAATTGACCTCCATCTTCACCCAAAATGGCAACGAATGATTGTTCCTCAACTTTTAGAAGTTTTTCCAAATTGTCAGTTTTTTATTTCGACACATTCTCCTCATGTGTTAACTCATGTTCAATCAGAACAAATTTTTCTTTTGAAGCAAACTGAAGACGGAATCGAATGGAGTCAACCTGATGAATCTTATGGAAAAAATGTCGATCGCGTTCTAGAAGATTTAATGGAATTAGACACAACACGACCGACAGTAGTTAGTAATAGTATTCATAATATTTATGAAATGATTGACAAAAATAATTTACAGGAAGCACAAGATCAAGTCAGTGAAATGAGAAGCAAAATTGGCAACGATCCAGAATTATTAAAAGCGGAAGTCCTCATCAAACGAAAAGAACGTATTGGGAAATGAAATATATTCAAAAAGACAGTGAACCCCAAGAATTTACAGATTGGAAAAATCAAGAAAATTCTAATTGGAAACCCAGTTACAAGGAAATGGATAAATCTGTCAAGAAAGCAGTTAAACAAGCATTGATGACAGAACAAGGCTATATTTGTTGTTATTGTGAAGATCGATTAAATGATAATGACTCGCATATTGAACATTTTCAACCCAAAAGTGATCCTGCAATTGATCCCCTAGATTTTTCTAACTTGTTGTGTTCCTGTCAAAATAATTTAAAAAAGCGAGAACCTGTTCACTGTGGAAAACTCAAGGGTGACTGGTTTGATGAAAAACAATTAATTTCACCCCTTGATCCGACTTGTGAAGAACGATTTGCTTTTACGGCTGACGGTTCGATCAAACCTGCTGATAATCGAGATCAGGTAGCGCTGACAACAATTGAAAAATTAGGTTTAAATATTCCGAAATTACGAAACTTACGTCAAAAGGCGATCGAGTCTTTTATTGATCCTTCTTTATCAGATAGAGAGTTGGAAGACTTTGTGAATAGTTATCTTGAACCTGATAATTTGGGTCAGTTTAATCCTTTCTGGACAACAGTTCGTTACTTATTTGGAATAAGGGAGTAAGAGGCAATTCGACTATCTTGGTTGCGATCAATGTATCATTTTCTATCCCCCCTAACCCCCCTTTGAAAGGGGGGAATAAGAGATCATATGACCTTTGAAAGGGGGGAATAAGAGATAATGTGACCTTTTAAAAGGGGGAATTATACCATTTCGATAAACTGGCGCTACATACCGATCCCCCCAACCCCCCTTATTAAGGGGGGCGAAGGGGGGATCAACTGTAACTTGACTTTTTAGAAATGGTATTAGATTTTATGTTACAAATTCACTTCGACGATCGTCATGGTGTCATTGCCAAAAATATCGACAACTTTAACCGCAATTTTACGGCGACCAGAAACACATTCATAAGCGACACTGTGTAACTCTAAGGAACGATCTTTTTTCGTCCGAAAACTCTGCCATTCGTTTTCAAAAATAAAGTCCCCTGTCCATTGTTCTTCCCATTCCCCTGTTTCTTCATTTTGAATGCGGATGATTTCTCGCTTGCTTTCAAAATTAAAATCTACTGCCCAATAATCGATCCAGTCTGTCCAATTTTGGGTTAACTGTTCTCGTTTGAGAATCCCATCTTTATCTTTACTGACTTTGACGATTTGCCCTTTTTCCACCACTACTTTACTCCCCGATTTTTTCTTTCCTAAGTCTGCTTCGGCTTGTTGAATCGAGTCTTGGGAATAGAAGACAGAAAAGTCGGTTAATTCTACAGCAACGGTTGGCGGTTGATTTTTTTTCCTTTTTGTAATGTGGGGTTTGACTTCAATATAGGCGACATCATGGAAGACAACTTGATTTTTTTCAACTGCCCGTTTATCAAACACCTCAGCAGGGATATTTTTGGGGGCAATATCAATGCCTTTATTACGGGCTTCATCGAGGACATTGGGGAATAATCCCATCTCAAATTCAAAGCCTAAAATATCAACTTTGGTAATCTGCTTTTTGCGACATTCGAGAATAATCTCTTCCACAAACAATCGCGTCACGGGTAAGTTGATGGGTCCCACTGCAACTAAGCGTCCCGATTTTTTCCCATCAAAGCAGGTAAAGCCTTCTGTTTTTTGGGCTTGATAAGCGCGTAAAATGAGATCGACAAAAGCACGTTCTTTCTCTTCTAATTGCTGACGCTGTTCTTCTTCACGGAGGTTGGGATTGACTCCAACAAAGTGTTGACGTTCATATTTACCCAGGTTAAGAATTTCAAACGCCCGATAACCTTGTCCTTCTTTTTTTAGGGTACGCTGAACATTGATCATCCGTTTGCGAGTGGTATGGATGGCAAATTTTCCTAAGTCGGAACATATCCATTTGCGTCCCAGTTTTTCTGCTACAGAGGCGGTTGTCCCTGAACCGACAAAGAAGTCTGCAACTAGATCGCCTTCATTGGATGAGGCTTTTATAATACGTTCTAGCAACGCTTCTGGTTTTTGTGTGGGGTAGCCGACAATTTCAGATGATGTTCCTTTTAGAGTTGGAATATTAACCCATAAATTATTTGCTTTTTGTCCTTGATATTCATCAAGATAAATTTTTTTGTATATTTGCTTATTTTTTGAGTCAGGAAAGTGAAGTCGCCCTTCACGGTCAAGTTTTTCCATTGTTGATCGTGGCACTGCCCAACCATTTGGTGGTGTCTTATAACCCTTATAATTATACTTGAGGTTTGGACGAGGACTTGGACTTCGCATTACATTAATCATATATCTTCGTCCATCAATATCATAATACTTGAATTGTGAATCAATATACTCGTGTGAAGCTTCAGTATAGATTTGATTAAAAGTATATTCTGAACTTTTTGAAAATATAAAAAGAGTATCATAAGCAGCAGAAAAGTGGCGCATTTCACCAAGTGCTGTCCCTCCTTTTCTACGCCATATAATTTCATTTATCATATTATTATTTCCAAATATTTCATCTAGTAACAATCGGATATAACTATTCACTCGGGAATCACAATGAACATAAATACTCCCATCCTCAGCCAATAAATCTCGCATCAAGATCAATCGTTCATAAATCATACTGATAAAAGAATCCGCCCCTTTTCCCCACGTATCCCGATAAGCAATCTCCTCCAGAATATTGGGCTTCTTTGTCAGCGTCTCGTCTCCCACCTCAATATCCATGGAAAAATCTGCACCCACATCAAACGGCGGATCAATATAAATCAGCTTAATCCCCCCTTGTCTTTCGATCTCCTCTCGTAGCGGTCCATTTTTCAAGGAAGACAAAATCAGCTTATTATCACCCCAAATCAGCTTATTTGTCCATCCCTTCAACTGTCTCCCCCGACTGTCAACATCGAACAAACTCATCTGCATGGTTGTATCCGATGGCTTTTCCGCACGGGGTTCATCCACCTGTTCAATGGTCTGAAACGGGAGAACAGTCCGACACACCTGATTAGTCTTACCATTCCATACTAATTCTACTTCGCGTTTATCTTCAAATAGTAGAAACCGATACTTTTCTGGTAAGGGCTGATCTTGTTCAAGATAGCGGATGATTTCTTGCTTCTCTTGTTCGGTGAGTCGAGACGACATGGGTTAATCCTTCTATGACCAAAAAGCTGTATTCGCGATCTTAGTCTTTTCCTTATCAGACAGCGCGATCGATGAATTCATTTTTAACATTGTCTCATAACTTCTGAGTGACAAGTTTAATAATCCCCCCTAACCCCCCTTTGTAAGGGGGGAATAAGAGGTAATGTGACCTTTGTAAGGGGGCTAGGAACAGGAATTACTAACTGAGAAGAGGAAGCGCGATCGCCATCTAAGACTGGTTTACTTATAAGATGGTGGGCGGGGCAAACCCTACCACTGAGAAAAAGAAGCGCGATCGAGATGATAAACTACAAATAAATCACATTGTAAATTTAAGTCAAGGTATGTTATTGCATTCAATGAATCTTCAAACTGATGAATGCTTTCTTGACTGTTTCAACGAAATTATGAAATTTAGGGAGAACCGATAAGGAGTGATATATGAATACTCTTACTTTAGAAAATGTAATTGAATATATTGAAGATTTATCAATAGAGGAACAAGAGGAGTTATTTGATTTGATTAAAAAAAGAAGGATTGAAAGGCGACGTTCTGAAATCGCAGAAAATGCGAAGAAAACGTTTGAGGCTGTAGAACAGGGAACTGCTGTGCGAGGAAATATTGAAGACCTAAAATCTTATTTATCAGCAGATGAAGAAGAATGATTTTAGTTACAGAAACAACCTTTAAAAGGGCATTTAAGCGATTAACGAAGAAAAACCCACATTTGAAAAAGAAGATATTTTATACTTTAAATATACTAGCTAATGACCCTTTTACTCCTTCCTTGAAATCTCATAAATTAACGGGGCAATTGGAAGGATTATGGTCTTGTACTGTTACTTATGATTGTCGAATTATTTTTGCTTTAAGAAAAGAGACTGAAAGTGGAAATGATTTAATTGTTTTAATTGATATTGGTAGCCACGATGAAGTTTATTAATACCGTTTCTAAAAAGTTAAGTTACAGTTGATCCCCCCTTCGCCCCCCTTATTAAGGGGGGTTGGGGGGATCGTTATGTAGTGCTAGTTGATCGAAATGGTATAAGTAATAATGAAGCGCGATCGCGCACGAATATCAACTAGAATATAATGGAGGGATAAGATAGAGTGCTTTAATTTTTAAGCAAAATAGCTTGATCATTCTCCAGACTCCATGAGAATTGAGTCAAAAACCGAGTCACTAATACTAAAACCTTGACTCCGCAACTGTTCTAAATGAGGACGAATTGTTGTGTTAGAAACAATAATCATTGAAAGCGATCCAATTCCATTGTCTCAATACTTTTGAACTCCTCAGCTAACTCCTCAGAATTATAGTTGAGGTAAGATATCCCTCGTTTTTGTAGTAGTTTTAAAAACTCCACACGAGTTAGGTTAAGAAACTGTGCAGCTTTACCAGAGGAAATTCGATCCTCTGTAAATAAAGACAAGACAAGCCATTCTCTGACTTGAGATTGAACTTGTTCTTCACTAAATCCATAAGCAATTAAATCAGCAGGAATACGAACTGTAAAAGTAGCTTCACGCATATCTATAAGTCTCTCGAACGTCAAGGGAAGGCTGATCTCTATTGGTCATAAAATCATCATTTGCTTTTTTCTGTAATAATTTTAATTAAGTCTTCATCGGAATTAATTTTTCGTTTAGGTGCAACCTCTACCTTCTCAAAAAAGATATCCCAAGCCTCATTATCAGATGGATGTTTTCTAAGGTAGTCTCTAATCTCCTTCCGACTCATCTGTCTAAGCTGTTCTTTGGTCATAGGTAAGTTCTCTCCCCATCTTCATCTATTTCTTCTCTTCTGCTAGTGATTGCGAATATATAAACCTGTTTTCTTGTCTCATCAAACCTTAGCAGTTCAATTGAACACAGTGTATTGGATGAGTGCCATCAGTGGTAATGTGGGCAATGTTCGTCATACGATTCTCTAGGTATAGCAGTTAGCAGGTTAGTATCTACAAATTCTCTGTGTTTCTCTATGACTCTGTGGTTCATTCAGACTTTCTAGATGTAAATATACGACAAGTTTGATATTGAAGACTTCTAGCCCTTTCCTGATCCTAACTGAGAAGAGGAAGCGCGATCGCCACATAAGACTGTTTTACTGATGAAATTCAAATATGGTGGGCATTGTCCACCCTACGACTATGATTCTCGAACATCAAGGGAAGGCTAATCTCTCCAAGATTAAAACGAGGAGGAAATGATAAAGTGAGAATTATTGCTCGGAGTACCTTACGAGCGTTTTGGGAACGACACGCCGACGCAGAACAACCCTTAATTAAAGGCTTGGTTTCATGATGTCTCTTCTATGCAATGGCAAACTCCAGCCGACATTAAAAGAGTTTATGCGAATGCTAGTATTTTGCCGAATAATCGTGTGGTCTTTAACATCAAAGGTAACGATTACCGTCTAATTGTCCATGTTCGCTATGACATTGGGATTATCTTTATTCGCTTTGTCGGAACCCATCAAGAGTATGACAAGGTTGATGCAACAACTATCTGAGGAGGAAAAGACCAATGGATTTAAAACCGATTAAAACGGAAGCTGATTATCATCAAGCATTGGCGCAAATCGAACAGCTTTTTGAGGTAGAATTAAATACGCCAGAGGGAGATCAGTTAGAGATTCTCACCACATTAGTTGAAGATTACGAAGAGAAACATCACCCGATTGAGTTTCCTTCGCCTTATGAAGCAATTCTCTATCATTTAGAAAGTCGTCATCAACCTGTTTCTCGTTTTATTGAAGGCTTGAAGCGTCGCGGGGTAAGTGATGCGGTGATTCAGGAGGCTTTGAATGAAGTTGGGATGTAGGCTTTAGTCAGTTCGAGTCTATAACAGATGCGCGATCGAGCATCGTATTTTCTCAAAAGCTAGGATCGGCATATAGCACTCCTAAAGTTGACTTATAGAAGCCCCTATTGAAATTGAATAAATAATTATGGTAAATGATCAACAATCTCTATTTCCCCCCCGTAGTGTCGCTGAATTGGTGGAAGATATTGAAAAACTAACTGAGGAAATTCAAAAGCTGTATCTTCTAGACGAAATTCCTTGGGTAATTGGCTATAGCGGAGGAAAAGATTCGACGGCAACTTTACAACTTATTTGGAACGCGATCGCTACTCTGCCAGTTGAACAAAGGCATAAAACCATATATGTCATTACCACTGATACGTTAGTAGAAAATCCGATTGTTTCAACTTGGGTTCGTAAGTCTTTACAAAAATTAGAAGCAACAGCAGAAAATCAAAACATACCTATTAAGCCGAATTTGCTCCATCCCTCAGTTCAAGAAACATTTTGGGTATGTCTAATGGGAAGAGGATATCCAGCACCGCGTCAAGGTTTCCGTTGGTGTACAGATCGCATGAAGATTCAACCCGTTAATCATTTTATTCGGGAAATGGTTAGGAATAATGGAGAAACAATTGTTGTTTTAGGAAGCCGTAAAGCAGAAAGTATTACTCGTGGAAGAACATTGCGAAAACATCAAGTTGGAAGAGTGCGCGATCGTCTTAGCCCTAATAGTCGATTACCGAATTCTTTAGTTTACACCCCCATTGAAGACTGGCAAACTAATGAAGTCTGGATGTATTTAATGCAGTGGGAAAACCCTTGGGGAGGAAACAATAAAGACTTACTTTCCATGTATCAAGGGGCAACTGCGGATAATGAATGTCCGTTAGTTGTTGATACTTCTACGCCTAGCTGTGGCGACTCCCGCTTTGGCTGTTGGGTTTGCACCATGGTGAGTAAAGATAAGTCAATGGAGGCAATGATTCAAAATGACGAAGAAAAAGAATGGATGCAACCGTTGTTAGATATTCGCAATGAATTAGATGTGGAAAACGACCACGATCGCCGCGATTTTCGCCGCATTTATGGCAAAGTTGAACTCTTTGAACGTAATACAGGAGATGGAGAAACTTCAATTAAACCCATACCTGGCCCTTATACCAAATATTGGCGGGAATATTGGTTAAGACGAGTTTTAGAAGCACAAGTGGAAGTGCGAAAAAATGCCCCTAAAGGCATGGAAGATATTACACTAATTACTGAAGAAGAGTTAAGCGAAATTCGTCGCATCTGGTTAGAAGAAAAACACGAGTTTGATGATAGTCTCCCTCGCATTTATGAAGAAGTAACGGGTCAAGTTTTTCGTGATCCTCGTGTTGGCGCAACTAATCAGGTTTTAGGAAGTGATGAATGGAGTGTTTTAGAGGAACTTTGTGAGGATGAAATGCACTTAGAATTGATGACGAAATTGTTGGATACGGAACGACAATATCATACGAAATCTCGTCGGGTGGGAATTTATGACTCTTTAGAAAAGTGTTTTGAAACCAGTTCTCGTAGTAAGGAGGAAGCGATCGAAGCGGCCCATTTAAAACGAGATTTGAAAACAGCCGTTAAAGGTGAAGATGCGGAAAAAGTTAAACAATTAACTTGGGCAAATATTAAGTTTTCTGGGAAGAATCAAGACAATCATTCCTCGGAATAAGACAGCCTAGTAATGATAATTTTCCCCGTTTAATTTTCATTATTCTACTAAATCAGCCTCGGCGATCTCAGTTAATTCTTTTAAGTCTTGATCTTGTTCATAAACTTCTGCATAGAGGTCTGCCGATTTCTCTAAATCTTGTTTTTCGATGAGAGATATATCTTTAACTTGTTTTTGATGGATTAAAGCCAAAATATAATCATTGCAATTCGAGTATTTCCCTTTAGCAAATTGTTGATCAATGAACTTTTTTATGGACTCAGAAATCACGATAGGAATTGAAGTCATAGATTTTATTCTCTCCTTTCTAACATTAAAAAATCACTTCCTTTGCCATTCCTTCAACGGTTACACGCTGGAGATCAGTCCTCATACTAGCATTTTCAAAAGTAATCGCGCAGATATTTTCTTGAGCATCTAAATCTAAAATTGTATTCTCATCAAGGTCTTTGGTTTCAACAATATCATTAACGCGAAATTCAATGTAAAGAGTATCTGTTTCTTCAAAATATTTAACTTTCATAACTTAAATCTTCTATCAAAAAAAGCATTATGAACTGTTTCCCCATCTGGTAAAAGTATAACGCGAAGATATCGACCTTCTCTTTCTTCAATACGCTTCCAACGTCGTATCCGTCCATCTGCTTGAATGACTTCATGGTCTGGAGATTGAAGGGTTCGTAAAATCCAATCATCCTCAATCATAGCGCGGTCTGGACGAGTCCGAACTGCTTGAAAGTATTGGGTGCATTTGAATTTCATAGCTACCATTATGGCATTCAAATGTTTAAAATATAATAGTGTCCTACAATATTTAAAACTTCCTTGTGATTTTACGTGAACTTGTCTTAGAAAATTTTGGTCCGTATCGCGATCGCCAAGTGGTCGATTTAACCCCTGGCGCTGATCAAGAAATGCGTCCGATTATCTTGATTGGTGGGATGAATGGCGGCGGAAAAACAACGTTTATGGATGCGATTCGTTTGGCATTTTATGGACAACGCGCACAATGTTCTACACGGGGAAGTTTGAGTTATGCTGATTTTCTCTCCCAAGCAGTTAATAATCGGAGTGAGGGAAAAACTCGCATTGAGTTGGCGTTTGAGGAGGTGTTTGATAATCAGTTAGTTGTTTTTAGAATTACTCGTAGTTGGCAAAAGGGAGACGGTAAGGATACACTTAGTATTTTAGTTGATGATTGGCCCGATCGCGCTCTGACTAATACTTGGGATGAATATATTGAAAATTTACTCCCATTAGGAATTTCTAATTTATTTCTATTTGATGGCGAACAAGTTAAGGAATTGGCGGAATTAGATGTTCCTCCACCTCCCGTAAAGGAGGCGATTCAATCCTTACTGGGATTAGAATTAGCGGAAAAGTTGGGGGAAGATTTAGAGGTTTTAGTGAATCGTAAACGGAAACAGTTAGCGAATCAAACTACTCTCAAAACTTTAGAAACGATCGAAGAGAAACTGAATCAGCAAACTGCTGAATATAAACAAGAAAAAGCCCAATTAACAGAGTTAGAAGATAAGCTAAATCGCGCTCGTGAAAACTACCGTCTAGCTTCGGAAAACTTTATTTCAGAAGGAGGGAAAATTGCCTCAAAACGGGCGCAAATGGAAGGAAAAATTAAGGAACTGAAAGCAACAGCAGAGACGGAAAGAGATAGTTTAAGAGAAATGGCGGCGGGAGTGCTACCTTTAGCGTTGATTACGCCCTTATTACAAGCAGCGAAACAGCAGGGAGAAACTGAATTAGACTATCAACAAGCATTAATCACTCAAGAAGTCCTAAAAAAACGCGATCGCGCCCTCTTAGATTATATCCATCAACTCGCGATTTCCGCCACAGAAGTAGATAAAATTTCCGCTTTTTTACAACAAGAAAACCAGGTTATTGAGGAAAAGTTAAACCCAGAAACGCCTCCCTATTTACGTCCCGAACAAGACACAATTAACTTATTAAATACAGTTTTAGATCATCGGCTTCCCAGTCAACTGAGAGAGTTAAATAATAAACAAGAAAAATTGCGAGAAATTCAAATTGAAATTGATAATAGCGATCGAGAAATTGCTAACGCCGCCTCTCCAGAAGTGTACCAAAAATTAGAAGAAGCAGTAAAGAAAGCGCAAAATCAACGCGCAGAAGCTCAAGCAAATTACGAAGCCAAACGGCGTTATTGTAATGAATTAGAAGCAAAAATTAAAACGACAAAACAAGAACTAGAACGTTATAGCCAAGAAGCAATTGACGAACGCAATAACGAACATATTATTAAATCAGCAGGAAAAGTTCAGAAGACTTTAGAACAATTCAAACAGAAATTAACCCTGAAAAAACTGAATAAACTAGAAATCGAAGTAACGGAATGTTTCCGCTATTTACTCCATAAATCAGATTTAGTTCATCGCGTTAGTATTGATACCCATAACTTTCGCCTTTCTCTATTTAATCCAGACGGAAAACCAATCCCCAAACATCGCCTTTCTGCTGGAGAAAAACAACTACTTGCGATCGCGTTTTTGTGGGGATTAGCACGAGTTTCTCATCGTCAATTGCCGATCGCAATTGACACTCCATTAGGGCGTTTAGATTCTTCCCATCGTCATAATTTAGTAGAACGTTATTTCCCCAGCGCTTCTCATCAGGTTATTCTTTTATCTACAGATACAGAAATCGGAAACGTAGAATATCAACAACTACAAAATCAAAGCGCGATCGCTCACGAATATCAATTAAAATATGATGGGGAAACAGGAGAAACTTATGTTAAAACAGGATATTTCTTCAACGAAAACTAATCATGGAGTTTGAATGGAATTTAGAGAAAGCGCGGAAAAACTTCAATAAACATAAGGTTTCTTTCCAAGAGGCAGCAACTGTATTTAATGACCCACTTTCCTTGACATTTCCCGATCCTGATCATTCAATAGGAGAAAGTCGCTATATTATCATTGGAATATCAAGTTTAGGACAAGTTTTAGTCATTGCACACACAGAACGAAGAACAAATATTAGAATCATCAGCGCCCGCAAAGCAACTCCAAAAGAGAGGAGGTTTTATGAACAAGAAACAGAATAATAACATGGAAGACGAATTACGGGCTGAATATGACTTTTCTCAGATGACAGGAGGCGTAAAAGGAAAATATGTAGAACAATACCGCACTGGAACTAACCTAGTGCGACTTGCTCCCGATGTTGCTCAAGCATTCCCTGATGAAACTGCGGTTAATGAAGCTCTGAGAATGTTGATGAAGGTTGCCAAACGTTCTCACCCTCAATCTCATTAAAAGTTATTGAGTTCCATTTTCTCAACACTTTTGAACTCCTCAGCATTATAGTTGAGGTAAATCACTAGGAACACGGACTTTAAAGGTAGCTTCACGCATATCTATCTTAAATGGCGCGAGAGGACTCCCGTTATAATCTCCCAAGAGATTTAACGGGCAGACGGGGCTTTCCTTCGGTTCGGGTCTCTTACATTCGGAGGAAACCTCCGAATTAGACCCTCACAAGGGGGCGAATGCGATTCGCCCCACAGCCCCTCATGAATCGCGCCCAACAAAAAAGTCCGTGTTTGACATCGTTACATGATTAGACAAATCTTGTAGAATCTGTTAAACTAGGATTAATTAGAGTTCAAAATCCAATGCTTACCCTTTCCTACGAATACAGGCTAGAACCAAACCAATTACAAATCGACATGATCGAGAGTACGCTCGGTGTTTGCCGAACAGTTTGGAATTACGCACTTAGAGAAAGAAAAGATTGGATCAACTCTCGAAAATGCCCCATTAATGCTTGTTCGATTGAAAAGGAATATATCATCTCTCCAGATGAACCTTATCCTAGTTACTCTAGACAAGCAAAGGCTTTAACTGAGGCTAAGAAAGACAGCGAACGACTTAAATCAGTTAATGCTCAAGTTCTCCAACAAGTTTTGAGAACATTAGATCGGGCTTTCTCTGACATGAAAGCTAGAGGATTCGGTTTTCCCAGATTTAAGAATAAGTATCGTTTAAGGTCTTATCTGATTCCTCAGCTAAAAGGACAAGTATTAAAAGGAAATCAAGTTAAACTCCCTCAATTAGGTTGGGCAAGGTTCAGAAAGTCTAGGGAAATTCCAGAGGGCTTTAAGGTTAAACAGGCGAGAGTGATCTCAAAAGCCTCTGGTTATTTTGTCATGCTTTCTCTCCAATTAGATGTGGATGTTCCTCAACCCTTCCCTCATGGACACCCAAGAGGGTTAGATTTGGGCTTTGACAAATTTGTTGCTACTTCCGATGGTTTAGAAGTTAAGCGACCTCGGTTTTTGAAGTCTCTACAAAGGAAGCTGAAATTGCTCCAACGTAGGCTTAAAAACAAAAAGAAAGGGTCGAATAACCGCCATAAACTAAACAGGAAAATAGCAAGAGTCCACGCCTAGTATCTCTGATGCTCGTAAAGATTGGCACTTCAAACTTGCTCATCAATTGTGTGATGGAGCAGGAATGATCTTTGTCGAAGATATTAATTTCCGTTCGTGGCAAAGAGGAATGCTGTCTAAGCACGCAGCGGATGCTGGTTTTGGTCAGTTTGTGAATATCCTTGAGTGGGTATGTTGGAAACGTGATGTTTACTTTGCCAAAGTTGACAAAGATGGTACTTCTCAAGAATGTAGCCAGTGTGGAGCGCATACAGGAAAGAAAACATTAGATGTGAGAGTTCATCACTGTCCTGAATGTGGATACACTGGCTCAAGAGATGTGGTGAGTGCTGAAGTAATTAGAAATCGGGGAATCTCCGACCTCGGACAGGGGTTAGAGACTAAACAAATTGCCTGTGGAGGCGATCTGACGGGGGCAAAGGAAACTTTGCCTAGTAAGCGAGCCTGAGACAGGAAATCTAGTGGCGACGCTAGGAATCTCCCGTCATAGCGCGTAGCGTTTGACGGGAGAGGATGTCAATGTTGTAATGTAGGTTCGGGTGAGAACAAGCAAAAAGGAAAGAAGCAGTCACTAAGAAGGCAAAGGAACACCAGTGCCAGCATTTTCGTTAAATTGTCCACCGGCGGAAACCGCACCAGAAAAGACTAAACCGCGCTGACTATCTAGGGTTAAAATTGCACCTTCTCGAATGGTCTGGGTTGCCCCTTCAAATCCTACAATAACTGGAATGCCCAAACGTAAGCCAATGACTGCCGCATGGCTGGTGAGATTGCCTTCTTCGGTAATAATTCCCGTTGCTTTGCGAATCGCTTCCACATAATCCGCATCGGTATGGGGAACAACCAAAATCTCCCCTGGACGGAAATTTCCCGCCTCTCGCGCACTTTTCGCCACACGAGCGCGACCACTCACTGTTCCGTGACCAATGCCGACACCACGACCTAAAACTGCGGTTACGACTTCCACTTTAATCAAGTCTGTTGATCCAGCAACGCCTTGTAATGTGCCTGCGGTCATTACCACTAAATCCCCATCAGAAACTAAGCCTTTTTCTTGGGCGACATTTAACGCGGCTTTAAAGGTTTGTCCAGTTGAAGGCAAATCTAACACTAACAAGGGATTCACACCCCACACCAGTTGTAATTGACGCGCAACATCCACATGAGGCGTAACCGCTAAAATTGGGGTTTGGGGACGGAATTTAGACACATTTCGTGCTGTTGCGCCAGTTTTGGTTAAGGTCATAATTGCCGCCGCATCTAACTGGCGGGAAATCTGACTCACGGCGCTGGAAATGGCGTTGGGAATCGTGCGAGTCGTATCTAATTTGTCTGAGGGCGTGGGTTTTTCTCTTTCCATGCGATCGGCGATTCGCGCCATGGTTGCCACTGCTTCTACGGGATATTTCCCCACCGCCGTCTCATTAGAAAGCATCACCGCATCTGTGCCGTCTAAAATGGCGTTCGCAACGTCGGAAACTTCTGCACGGGTAGGACGGGCATTATTTGCCATACTGTCTAACATTTGAGTAGCAGTAATGACGGGAATACCGAGACGATTGGCGGTTTGAATTAAACGCTTTTGTAGAATGGGAACATCTTCGGCGGGGAGTTCAACGCCTAAATCCCCACGAGCCACCATTACCCCGTCACAAAGGGATAACACCGCTTCCATCTGCTCGATCGCCTCGTGTTTTTCAATTTTGGCAATAACGGGAACCGATTTACCCGCACTGGAAATAATCTCTTTAATCTCTAAAACATCTTGGGGATTACGGACAAAACTCAACGCGATCCAATCTACCCCTTGATCTAAGCCAAACATCAAATCGCGACGATCTTTGTCAGTTAAAGCACGAACCGACAAATAAACTCCTGGAAAATTCACCCCTTTATTATTAGAAAGCTCACCTCCCACAACCACGCGACCATGAACTTCTTTTTTCTCTGGATAAACCGCCTCTACCTGCATCTCCACCCGACCATCATCTAACAAAATGGTTGCGCCGGCGGGAACTTCCTCCGCTAATAAGTCATAACTGACATAACTTTTTTCTTGGGTTCCGGTCATGGGATGACTGGTCAAAATAAATGGATCACCTTTAGCAAGGGTAATCGAACCGTTTTCAAATTTGCCTAAGCGAATTTTCGGTCCTTGTAAATCTTGTAGAATCGCCACCGGTTGATTTAATTCAAAGGCGGTTTGACGAATTAAACGAATGCTACTTTGGTGATCTTCTTGCGTTCCATGAGAAAAATTGAGCCGCAGGGTGGTCGCGCCAGCTTTAATTAAGTCTCTCAACACATCAGGTTTTAGGGTTGCAGGACCAACGGTAGCAACAATTTTCGTTCGACGGGATGAATTTTGCAGTTCCATAAATGTCCTTAAGAAGCACGCTAGGAAAATGGATCAAAAGTAAGTCTTTGTTATCTTCTCACAATTTCCGTCTTTAAACCTTTTGGGGAAAAAGAAACCAGCGTCTGATGTTGCCAACAGAGCATCTGGATTCTTCGGACAATTAAGCAATTTTACTCACCCATGAGCAACTGCGCGATCGCCTCTTGTTCCTCTAGTTCAAATTTTGGCGGGGTTTGTCGAGAATCGGTAATTAACCAGTCTAAAGCAGCCGCTTGCACATCGATCGTGGTTCCAGTTTTATCCACACAATATCGCCCAAACACGAGTTTATCCACCAAACGCACCTTCGGACCTAAACGCGAATATTCAAAAATCACACTGTTTTTGACCGTTGCGCCGCTACAAATCCAACAATTCGGTCCGATCATTGCAGGTCCGATAATATTTGCGCCATCTTCAATGCGAGTCATTCCCCCAATGTAAACGGGTCCTGTGATGTTGACTTTATCCCAATTGACGGCGACATTTAATCCCGTGTAAACCCCTGGGGCGACTTCTTTCCCTGGAATTTCAACGTTTTTGATTTCTCCTAACAGCACTCCCCTGACAGCGTGCCAATAATCGGGAACTTTACCAATATCAACCCATTGGAAGTTCATGGGAACGGAATAAAAGGGCGCTCCTCTCTCCACTAATTTTGGAAATAGATCGCTACCGAGATCATACACTTGACCAGAGGGGATGTAAGCAATGGCTTCTGGTTCGAGAATATAAATTCCTGTGTTGATCTGAGTGCTGAGTGCTTCTTCTACCGATGGTTTTTCCTGGAAAGCAGTGATTCGGTTATTTTCGTCGGTGACGACAACTCCATAACTGGAAACTTTCTCTTTTGGCACTTCTTTTGTGATCACCGTCGCGATCGCGCCTTTTTCCTTATGTTGTTTGAGAGCTTCCGTTAAATCCAAGTCAATGAGCGCATCCCCACACAAGACAACAAATGTATCATCAAAAAACTTGTTAAAATCCTGAATGCGTCGGATGCCACCAGCAGAGCCTAAAGCCTCTCCCACTAATTGCCCATCAACAATGCGTCCTTCAAAGGAGTAAGCAATATCTACCCCAAAGCGTTGACCATCACGGAAATAACTTTCAATCTCATGGGCAAGATGGCTCACATTTACCATTACCTCATCAAATCCGTGTTTACGCAAGAGTTCTAGTAGGAACTCCATCACGGGTTTTTGTAAAATTGGAATCAACGGTTTAGGAATGGTGTAGGTAATTGGACGGACGCGAGTTCCTTTCCCTGCCGCCAAAATCATCGCTTTCATAGGCGCTTACTCCTCAATTCTCTTTTAGATTGTTGTCATTTCCCCTATCCTGATGGATAAAAGAATCTTCTCTTATTAAACTGCATTGTAGCGATTCTCACAGGGAGATTTTTGTTCCAATGTGACAAAAAATTGTGGGTTATATCCGTCTATTCTCTCATATTGATTAATTCTTTGGCTGATAAGACGCGATCGCGGTATAAAATAATTTATTTAGGGCTTGCTGAAGAAAGCTAAAACTCGCGTACCTTATGGTTTTAATGCTCTTAACTCCTCAAAAAAGTGCAAGGAAATTGAACGCTCAATAGTCACGCACCCTGCATCAAAACCTTGAAATCTTACCTCTTGCCTTTTGCCTCTTGCCTTTTGCCTTACTACACCGAAAACATGAACTTTTTCAGCAAACCCTATCTAACCATCTGAGAAAGTAATCCTTAAGTTCAAGTCTTGATAAAATTCCGCTTGAGATAATTCCACCTTGGATTGTGCTGAAAGCAATAGTAAAGCCCAGAAGATACCGACGCGACTGGCTTTTTCATTTGTTTCTTCTTTTTCTTGTTCCCACCATTGGGTTAATTCTTCTAAACTCATCCGGTGCGATTCTTTTTCCTGTAAACCCAATCTTGCCATCAAAAATTGTTCTAACTCAGTTGCGAGTTCGGTCAAGTTTTCGTTGTGAGCCAGATGGGAAATCATTTGCGCTGTTTCTCGTTTGGAGGGAGAGCGCGATCGACGGGAGGGGGGGGTTGCCGCATCGGTTTCAATTTGAGCGGCTAAGTCTTGTAGTTGAGTAATCAACTCAGAAAGCGTCACTCGCCGTTTTTTGGGAGGGGGGGCGCTCCCCCGACGGCGAATTTGATGCTCTAATTTTTGCGGTAGTCTTTTGGTTGCTGCTTCCTCCTCTATTTCCGAATCTGGTTCTGGCGCAGGTTCTGACTCTTCCCCAAGGGCTTTTAAGGTATCAGCTTTCAGTGAAATGAGCATGGAAGCCCATAAAAATGCTTGTCCAGATTGGGGTAAACTTTCTTGATGCCAATTTAATTGATTTAAATCCTGAAAAAAGCGATCGATCACCTTAATCACATCTACATCCCAAGGCTCGATTTCTCCCCGTTGGGCGAGATCAATTAAAAGTGTAATCGCTGCGTTAGCGGTTTCTTGTTCTACCGCCGACGAATTGGGATCAGGATTCATTACTATTCTTTACTTCTGAAGTTTCCTCTCCTTGTGGAAGACGCTTCTGTTGGTCTTCTAATTGAATTTTATAGTTTTCCAGGTCTTGACTTAAGGTTTCGATTTCTTTCTCTTTCTTCTTTAATTCTCGTTCCTTCCCGAAACTAGAAATTTGATAGGTCAGACGACTCCAAATCATATACAACCAGGCTAGAGTTGCACCAATTCCCATGGCTAAAATTAATTCGATAGCAAGGGGCGCTTGCACTTGATACCCTGGAATTACTTGAATGGTTGTTAACCCTGTATTTTCAATACTAAACAGCACTAATGCTAAACCACTGGCGAAAATGACAACAAAATTTAGAATACGCATTGCTTATTATTTCCCTTCTCAGTCTCTCAGAGAGATCATGCCAGAATTTGGGCTGGTGTAAAGCCTGATTTGGGTTTTAGTGATGATTTTTCTAATTTCTGTAATATTTGACAACTTAACCACAACGATCGAGCAACATGGAAACAGCCTTTATAAGGTCCGCCTTTAAACCGATGGCTGACTTCACCAGTGCGATCGAGATAACCAAACCATTCGCCATAGTCGGGATCAGGGAAATGTTGAAAGCTATAAGCATCTACTTCCACAAAGGCTTTCCAGTCGGTTTCGGCTCTCGTTAAGGAGAAGTTTAAAAGATTCCCATAAATCGCCTCACAATGCACCCACCAGAGTTTCATAAACCATTCTAAAGGGGTGGGACTATAGCCGTCTGCATCTAAAAAGTAATAGATACCGCCGTATTTTTGATCCCAACCTCGTTGAAATGACCAGCGAATCATTTCGATCGCGCTTTTCTCCCAATCTTTTCTGCCGAATTTTTGCGCCCAATGTTGTAAAAACCAACCCGCTTCGATCGCGTGTCCTGGATTTAATAATCTTCCTTCGCTACTCTCAATTAAGTTTCCTTCTGGGGTAACGGTTTCATAAACGGTTTGATTTTCGGGATGAATATGTAAATATAAACGACGGATACAATCTTCAATTTCGCGCTGATAATTGTTGGTTTCTTCTCCTGCGACTTCTTCAATTAAGTTTAATAAAATCATGGGAACAGCTAAACTTTGACGAGGCGTTTCTCCCGAATAATTTTCTCTTCCTACTTTGGTAAAATCTTCAGCAAATTCCCAGACTTTTTCTAATTCTCGTTTCGCTTCTTGGAGGAGTTTGGGTTGCTCACTGGCACGAGAAAACGCGGCTAAAGCCATAATATAAAAGCATTCAGAAAAAATCTTTCTTTGCAAATAAACGGGTTTTCCTTCTGCGGTTAGGGAAAAATAAACGCGCCGATCGTCTCGAATGGCATGATTTTGTAAAAAGTCTGCGCCTAACTGAGCAATTTTTAACCAGTTAGATTTTTGTTCAATTTCTCGATAAAATTTACTAAATATCCAAACTTGTCTGCCTTGTAACCAAATATGTTTCGTTCGATCGTAAATCTTGCCGTCTTGATCTAAACAGTTAAAATAGCCTCCGTTTTTTACGTCTGGAGAATGTTTTTCCCAAAAGGGAATGACGTTTTCTAATAATTCTTGTTCGTACTTTTGACGGTAGTTTTTAATTACAGATTGACTGGCTCGATCGGGAAACTTCATCTTATCTATTTTGATTAATTTTCATTATATTAAGTTAACTTGTAGCGTGATCTCAAGGTCGATCGCGCTTCCTGATCAGAATTTGATAAGATACTTAGGGTTTGCTGAAAAAGTTCATGTTTTCGGTGTAGTAAGGCAAAAGGCAAGAGGCAAAAGGCAAGAGGCAAAAGGCAAGAGGCAAGAGGCAAGAGGCAAGATGGGGAAGATGGGGAAGATGGGGAAGATGGGGAAGAAAAATTGTCTCCCTTGTCTCCCATTTCTCCCATTTCTCCCTTGTCTCCCTTGTCTCCCTTGCACTTTTTTGAGGAGTTAAGAGCCTTAAAGCCAGATGGTACGAAAGTTTCAGCTTTCTTCAGCAACCCCTACTTAAAAGCATCAAAGAGCGAACATCTATGAAGTTACAAATTATCCTTGAACCAAGCGACGAAGGCGGATATACCGTGTTTGTTCCTTCTCTCCCGGGTTGTATCAGTGAAGGAGACGATATTAATGAGGCTTTAGCCAATATTCAAGAAGCGATCGCCCTTTACCTTGAACCAGTTTCGTAGGTTGGGTGAAGCAAAGTGGGCAAGGCAAACCCTACAAGATGTAACATCTACTCTCCACCCAACCGACATCAGGGATTATTGTTCCTCTTCTTGAGGTTTGGCTTCCCGATTATTACCAAGACGTTCCACCACACCGGGCAGATCAATGCCAGTGGTTTCTTGCAATTGTTCCATAAAAGCCGCCAGTTTTGTCGCATTTCCCCCATTGGCGGGATCGATGACAGTCACTTTCTGAACATCAATTTCGGGAACGGTACTCACCATACTGGATAACAATGGCTCAAGTTTCTGGAATAAAAAGATTTCTCTGGCATTCTCGCCCGCTGCATTCCAAGATTTTGCTAGACTTCTTAAACCTTCTGCTTGGGCTTTCCCATCCTCAATAATACTCGCCGCTTGTCCTTTTGCATCCGCTTGGGCGCGTTGACAGTCTGCTTCTGCTGGGGCGACTACATCTGCTTGTAGTTGCTTTTCTACTTGCTTCCGTCGTTCCCGTTGTACGGCTAATTCGGCTTGGGTGCGCGCCACTTCTGCGGCAATTTCTGACTCTGCTTCGGCGATTCCCGCTTCTCTCTGGGTGAGGGCATCTTGGAGGCGGCGATCGGCTTCGGCGCGAACTTTGGCGGTTTTTGCTTCTACTTGACGCAGAGAGGTATTTTTCTTGTTTTCTGCGGCTTGTAATGCTGATTCTGTCTTAGTTCTGGCTTCGGCAATGCGGGCATCTCGTAATAAGTCTGCTCTTTGTTTACGCCCGATCGAGTTGAGATAATTAACATCATCAGAGATGTTCTGAATTTGCAAGTTATCTAATACTAATCCTAATTTTTGCAAGTCATCTTCGGCTTCATCCAGGAGACTCCGCACAAATGCCATTTTGTCTTCGTTGACTTGTTCAGGGGTTAAACTGGCAAGAACGCCTCTGAGATTCCCTTCTAGAGTTTGTTGAGCGATTTTTTCGATTTGTTGTTGGGTTTTTCCCAATAACCGCTCGATCGCGTTGTGGATCATCGGTTCTTCCCCAGCGACTTTAATGTTGGCAACCCCATCGACTTTTAAGGGAATCCCGCCTTTAGAATAAGCGTTGGTAACTTTTAACTCGATGATCATGTTGGTTAGCTTCATCCGAAACACTTTTTCTAACAAAGGCTTACGAATGCTGCTTCCTCCCTTCACTAAGCGATAACCAACGGTTTTGTCTCCTGTTACTGATTGACGACTACCAGCAAAAATCAGAATTTCGCTAGGCTGACAAATGTAATATAGGTTTTTAATCACAAGGGCGATCGTCCCAGCGCCGCCAAACATTAAAATCAGTAGGGTAATAATTGCACTCATGCGTTTTCTTCCTCCGTTGCTTCTGTTTCTGATTTTCTTTTTCCAGCAAGCGTAATCCCCAGCGTTTGTTCGGATTGTTGTAAAAACTGGCGAATCATCTCTGGATAAGCGTTAGACAGAGACGCGATCGCTTTTCCGTCTCCGTTATCAATTACGGTGACATCCCCTAAATGCAGACGATGGGGAACTTTCGCCGCTTGTTTTAAGATCATTTCCATCTGTTGCACAAGGAACAATTCTGAGGCATCAACCCCAGTTTCCTCCCAAATTTGCGCTAACATTTCATTAACTTGCGCTGAGGCTTTCGTATCTTCTGCAACTTTTGCCGCTTTTCCTTTCGCTTTCAGTTCGTCTGCTTGTTGTTGCGCTTGTGCTGGTAACACTTGATCCACTTCTAGACGGGCTTTTTCCATTTCTGCCCTCACGGCTTGTAATTCCTGCTGCGCCCTTGCTTTTGCTTCTTGGGCTGCCATTGTGGTGCGTTCTTCTTCCACTCTCGCTTCTTTTTCCACTTCGGCGGTTACTCGTCGCAGTTCGTTTTCTTTTTCTTGGATGGCGGTGCGAGTTTGAGTTTCGGCGACTTCCGATTCCCGATCGCAGTCTGCTTCTACTTGTTCAGCTTCGGCGACAGCGTTGGATTCGGCGATTTCTGCATCACGAACAATTGTCGCAATTTGTCGGCGCCCGATCGAGTTGAGATAATCCACTTCATCAGAGACACTTTGAATTTTTAGGGTGTCTAATTGTAATCCTAGTTTCGCTAAATCGGCACTGACATCATTGGCAATACGGGCAGCAAATTCGAGGCGATCTTCGTTCAATTGTTCGGGGGTGAGAGTGGCGACAACGCCTCTTAAGTTTCCTTCTAGGGTTTCTCTAGCAACACGGGAAATCTCTGCTCTACCGCGTCCTAAAAACCGCTCGATCGCATTTCCCACTAACGACCAATCACCCGAAATTTTAACATTAGCAATGGCTTGAATATTCAGAGGCGTTCCCCCTTTCGCATAAGCATTGGTAACTTCAATGGGAACTGGCATTGTGGTTAAATCCATTGTTTCCACTTGTTCTAAAATGGGAATCCTAAAAGTGCGCCCACCATAAATCACTCGATATCCCATTTCTTGTCCGTCTTTGCGTTTATATTTACGACCAGAAATAATTAGAATTTTATTCGGATCACAAATTTGGACTAGGCTATTAATCGCGCCAATCATTACAATAACCACAAAAATAATGAGCGCGATCGTAACACTACTACCAAAACTATTACTATTATTAGTTTGGGCAAAAATAGGAGAAGAAGCAACTTCTGTTACTGTTTCCCCTTGTCTTTCTGTTTGCTGTTGCTGTTGAACCATAATTCGTTTCAACTCCTTAATATTTCCTTGATAAATAATGATTAGTTTTCCTTGAGGGTATCTGCTGAAACCACCCAAACGCGATTATCTTGGCAAGAAACCACTAAAACTTCTTCTCCTTGTTGAAATTCTGTTTCTTGTTCAGTCATCGCAGAAAATCCAATGGTTGATCCTTTTACGGATAGTTGAACTTTACCGCGACTGTTGTTATCAAAAGGAATTTCTACTTTTCCCACGACACCGACTAAATCATCAGTGCGAGTAAAACTATTAGTATAATTCCCTCCTAAAACCCGCAATAACCAAGCCATAGTCGTGCCAATGATCAATCCGACAGCAACAGCAATGACTGCGGTTAACACTGTTCCTAAATCGGGTTCAAGCCAAGTTAGGGCTAATCCAGTTAAGCCAAAGAAACAGATACTAAATGTCCAAAATTTGAAGCTAAAAAACGGCAACCAGAGTTTAGTTTTTGGTTTTGGCTTTCCTAGCCAAGGATTAGATTGTTTTGGCGTTTTTTCTTGATTTGTGCCAAAATCAACATCATCAAAAACGGCATCGCCACCCACCTCAGCATCGGGATCAACATCAACTTCGCTATCAAAATCAAAGCCTTCAAAACCGCCAGACACTGATAAGGCGACGAAAACACCGCCAATGAGAAAACAGGCTAAATAAATAACGAACATTATCTTAAGAATAGACTAGGGCAGATTGAAAAACTGACTCTACCCACCTACGCTTTTACTATAAACAAGTGTTGCTTTAATGTGCAATTAAGATTTGTATCTTGTTTGATTTTTTTCGCCCCCTAGCCCCAAATTCTGGGGGAAGACTACTGATCATTGTAATAAATTTTGTTGCTTCGATCGCGCCTAACGGTTTCGCAAAAAGGTTGCTTTAATATCCATTGGAAAGAGTGGTTGAGTTTCAGTTTATCCTATTAGAAATTGTACTTTAGAGATGAGGGCGCGATCGCTCTTTACCTTGAACCATCAGAACCTGAAATGTAGGTTGGGTGGAGAGTAACGTAACCCAACTCGTCGAATATCACGATAGACAGTTTGATATAGCGCTACGCGCTAGGCAAAAGGCAAGAGGCAAGTTGCCTTAGTAAGGTATAGGTGAGTTTCAACATTTTGGAATGTCCTAACCTAATTTTGTAGCGCTATATAATTCTGGTCTGGAGGAGATCTGGTTCAGAATCTTATTAAAAAAACAGACAACCAATTTGATCCTGATGATACTCCCGATGAAATTGCCATCAAAAACCTTTGGGAAGAACTAAGACTCGCGATCGATGAAGCGATCCGATCGCGGTTCCCGTCTTGGCAACTCCTACTGCATTCGCTGCAACATTCGTAAGAGAATGACTGAAAACGAGGCTAGTTCCGAGTACAGATTGTTGATTCATAGTAATCTCTGATTGTAGTTGTAGCTATTTTAGCCCAATTGAGACAGCGATGTTAAAGAGCCAAGCTGGGAGAGTGAGTATTTAGAAATATTTAAGTTTAAAATTCTAGAAAAAACCGCTTCACAAAGATTTCCCAGCGATCAAGAATTCGAGAATGCTCTAATTTATAAAGAAATTTACCGAATACAATCAAAGAACAAAAATTTCTTATTAGAATCCCTAGAAAATTATAATTCATCATACTTAGTCAATATTGATGAATTGACGATCGAGCATATTATGCCACAAAAATTAACTAAAGGATGGAAAGAAAGTCTCGGAGATAATTGGCAAGAAATTCACAAAAAATATTTACATACTTTAGGAAATCTCAGTTTAACGGCAAAAAACAGAGAACTCTCGAATAATTCTTGGGAAGAGAAACAAGCAATTGATTATAAAGAAAGTAAATTAAAACTTAGTTTTAAGCTCGATCGCGGTAGTAAATGGGGAGAGAAAGAGATACTAGATCGAGCTAAACGATTGGCACAAGATGCAATGTCAATCTGGAAATATCCTACAACAAAATATGAAAAAATTAAACCAGATGAGTAGCTTTTTGATTTAACCAGTAAAGATAGTTTCAGTGGTAGTAAACCTTTATTTCTATACATTGACAATCATTTCCATTGATTTTTAGGTGGGCATTGCCCACCCTACGTTTAGTTAATAAACAGCTTCCCATTCACTGACTGCATCAACAGGTTTGATGAAATACAAGCGCACCAAATCCACAAAAATTGCAGTAATTAAGGGCAATTTCCGTAACTGTTTTAACCATTTCGGTGCATTGCTGTTGTCAATTTCATTAAGTTTCCGATTGCGATCGGCGCAGGTTTCTAAACGTTGGAAAAATTCAGGATGATCCACGTTTAACATCACAGGAAACGCCCGTCCTGCGGTTTCATTCGTTTTTCGCGTGATGTGCCGATCAAACTCTGTCGCGTCTAAACCCAGAGACTCATAAAAATCTTCCCGTTCATGGACGGTAAGGGTATGAGTCGCAAACACCGTTAGCAGGAAGAAACGCGCCCATAAGCGACCCTGCCAAGTTTGCCATAATTTGGGCTGCGATCGCAACAGCGCCTTAAAAATATCACCATGTCGGTTCTCATCCTGACACCAACTTTCAAACATCTGGAAGAGTGGATAAAACTCGTATTCGGGATGTTGTTCTAAATGGCGATAAATCGTAATATACCGCCAATAACCGATTTTTTCCGACAAATACACCGCATAAATCACCCATTCTGGCTTAAAAAAGGTATAAGTGCGATGTTTGGTTAAATAACCGAGATCAAGGGTGACATTAAAATCTTTCATCGCTTTATTCAAAAACCCTGCGTGTCGCGCTTCATCTCGCGCCATGTAGTGGAAAATATCCGCTAACAACTGGTTACGCCCTTTGAGTTTGCGAGAAATTTCCTTAAATAGCAAAAATCCTGAAAATTCTGAGGTACAAGAGCGTTCTAAAAACTCTAAAAACGCCTCTCGTTTTTTTCCGTCAATATGCTCCCAAGATTGCTCAAATGCTTCTGTTCGCACAAAATGATGGCAGTTATAGTCTGCTTTCATTTCCGCCACCATCGCCTCTAATTCTGCTTGCTGACTCGATAAATCCATCTCCGCCATCGCGTCAAAGTCTGTGGTGTAGAAGCGAGGGGTGAGTAAGGTTTCCTTCATCGAGGTTTTAATTTCAGGCTGAGAGACTGTCGTTGACATGGTTACACTTTCTCCTTATCTTTGTTCAATGGTTATCATAGACACATTCAATGGATTCGCTACCTGTTTTGTCAAACTTTGTAAAGAATTTCCCCAAATCTTATGCAATCTTAATTATATTACATTATAGTAATTTAATTATAAGTAAGCTGGAAAGAGGGATTAAACCATGAGTTATCTTGCTGAACAACTTCGTGAAGGAACAAAGCAGTCTCACACTGCTTCAGAAAATACCGCATTTATGAAATGCTTTCTGAAAGGGGTAATGGAGAAGAAGCCCTTTTCCGAGTTAATAGCAGATTTATATTTTGTGTATGCGACTTTAGAAGCAGAAATGTTTCGCCATCGGGAACATTCGGTAGTTGGAAAAATTTATTTTCCAGAGTTGGAACGGAAACAGAAGTTAGAGGAAGATTTAGCCTTTTATTTCGGTGAAAATTGGCAAGAAAAAATTGTTGCTTCTCCTGCGGGAAAAGTGTATGTTGATCGGATTAAAAAAGTAAGCCAAACGCAACCAGAATGTTTAGTGGCTCATGCTTATGTGCGCTATCTTGGCGATCTTTCAGGTGGACAAGGTTTAAGAAAAATTGCGCGATCGGCGATGGATTTACCTCCTGATCAAGGAACAGGTTTACATGAATTTGATGCGCTACCCAACGCAGAAGCGAAACGAGAATTTAAGGAAAAATATCGGAATGCTTTAAACTCAATTGTTGTGGATGAAGAAACCCAAAAAGCAATTATTGAGGAAGCAAATTATGTGTTTAAGCTGAATCGAGATGTGTTCCATGAATTAGAAGGAGAGATTAAAAAATCAATTGGCGATCGCGCGTTTGATCTGCTAACTCGCCAAGATCAACCAGGTAGCACTGAAAAAGCAGTGAATAGCAACCAGTTAGTTGCCAATTAGTTAGTAATCCCCCCTAACCCTTTGTAAGGAGTAATCCCCCCTAACCCTTTGTAAGGAGTAATCCCCCCTAACCCTTTGTAAGGAGTAATCCCCCCTAACCCCCCTTTGTAAGGAGTAATCCCCCCTAACCCCCCTTTGTAAGGGGGGAAGTAAACGAATGACTAATAACAAAAAAAGAAATGACCATAAAAACTGTTGAATTTGACACCGAATTAATCAAAAAATACGATCGAGCCTTACCGCGTTATACCAGTTATCCTCCAGCAACAGAACTCAAAGAAACCTTTGATCAAAATGCTTTTACAAAAGCGCTTAAAGTCGGAAATAAAAATCAAACCCCTGTGTCGTTATATTGTCACATTCCTTTTTGTGAAACCCCTTGTTATTTCTGTGGTTGTAATACCCTAATTACCCAACAAAAGAAATTTGCTGATCCGTACCTAGATTATGTGTTCAAGAACATTGATCAAGTCGCTTCTTTGGTGGATTCCCAACGAAAAGTTAACCAATTACATTGGGGAGGAGGAACGCCAAATTATCTGAATTTAGAACAAGTTGAAAAATTATGGACGAAAATCACAGATAGCTTTTCCTTAGAAAATAAAGCAGAAATCTCTTTAGAAATCAATCCAAAATCTGTGGATAAAAATTATCTCCTGTTTTTACGAAATTTAGGATTTAATCGCATTAGTTTCGGGATTCAAGACTTTAATCCGCAAGTACAAAAAGCAATTAATCGCATTCAAACTGAAAACCAGTTATTTCAAGTAATGGAATGGATACGAGATGTTGGTTTTGAGAGTGTTAATGTGGATTTAGTTTATGGTTTACCCTATCAAACCTTAGAAACCTTTCAAGAGACAATTGAGAAAACCATTAAATTAAATCCCGATCGCATTGCTGTGTTTAGTTTTGCTTACGTGCCTTGGTTAAAAGCCGTACAAAAACGTCTTCCCGAAAAAGCATTACCGAACCGAGAAGAGAAATTAAAAATCTTACAAATGTCCATCGAAAAATTAACCGATCAAGGTTATGTTTTTATTGGTATGGATCATTTTGCGAAACCTAATGACGAATTGGCGATCGCGCAAAGAAAAGGAGAATTACACCGTAACTTTCAAGGATACACGACGAAACCCGAATCAGATTTACTTTCTTTTGGGATGACAGGAATCAGTATGTTGCATGATGTTTATATTCAAAACCAAAAACGTCTCAAAGATTATTATCAAAACCTTGACGCTAATTATTTTCCCATTCAAAAAGGAGTGAAACTCAAGGAAGAAGATCATTTACGCCAAGCCATTATCCTCGAATTAATGTGTCAGTTTCACTTTTCGCCAGACTGTTTAAAGGATAAATATAACATCGAATTTCAAGGTAAATTTTCCGAATACTTTGCTCCTGAATTAGCCCAATTAAATGAGCTTGCTAAAGACGGATTATTATCGATCGAAGGGGAAACAATTGAAGTAACTTCTGCGGGGCGGCTGCTAATTCGTAACATTGCCAGTGTTTTCGATCGTTACTTAAAACAACGGCAACAAAAAACATTTTCTCAGTCAATTTAAGCTAATAGCAAGATAACGATCCCCCCAACCCCCCTTAATAAGGGGGGCTTAAGTAGGGCTTACTGAATAAACCTAAAACCTTTATCCAATCAGCTTTTAAGGCTCTTAATTCTTTGAAAAAGTGCAAGGGAATTGAACGCTCAATAGTCAAACCCCTGCATCAAAACTTTGAAATCTTACCGATTAATCAACCCTCTTGCCTCTTGCCTTTTGCCTCTTGCCTTACTACACCGACTAATGAACTTTTTCAGCAAACCCTAAGTAGTCAATTTGTAGCACTAATTGTTCACGCATGGTATTAGGGGGCAACTTCCCCCAAACTTGGGGGTGAGGGGGCAACTTCCCCCAAACTTGGGGGTAAGGGGGCAACTTCCCCCAAACTTGGGGGTGAGGGGGCAACTTCCCCCAAACTTGGGGGTGAGGGGGCGAAATAGCATTAAATAACAGGAAAAAAGAGATTCACATAAGCAGAAAGGAGTCTTTCCCCGTAAAAAACCGCGATCGCGCCTCCTAACGCCAAAAAAGGGCCAAATGGCATCGGATCACGACGAGAGAGGATACCGAGAGCGATCGCCCCTCCGCCGATGAATGCTCCCACCGCAAAAGCCAAAAAACAGCCCACCAGTAACAATTTCCAGCCCAACCAAGCGCCCAACATCGCCGCTAATTTCGCATCCCCTCCCCCCATCGCCGTTTGTCCTAGAATCCCTGAAGCGACGATCGTAATGATATCAAACAGCCAAATCCCCAAAACCGCCCCAATAATCCCTGTCATCAATTGTTGTGATACCTGATTGATATTGAAACTGTTTTGAGACAGCACTTGATACCCCAACCCCAAAATTAATCCTGATTGAGTCAGAGAATTCGGTAACGTCATGGTGTCGTAATCAATTAAAGATAACACCAACAGCCAACTTAAAAGTATCCAATAACCAACAGTCGCAAAACTGAATCCAAATTGAAGATAAACCGCGACAAATAATAATGCGGTAATGGTTTCAATGATGGGATAGCGCGGAGAAATTGGGGTTTGACAGTGACGACATTTTCCTCGTAACCATAACCAGCCGAGGATGGGGACATTTTCCGTTTTTCCTAATCGATGTCCACAAATAGGACATCGCGAAGGAGGATAAAGTAGAGATAGATTGGCGGGAAGACGATAGATCACAACATTGAGGAAACTTCCGATCGCTGCGCCAAAAACAAAAATAAAACTACTGACAATATAATTTTCCATAGGTGATTGTTTCGTTGCTGAACCCTCGCCATACTATTGTGATCGGTTGAATCATTAAAAAAGCAGATATTTTCTCCAAAGTGTCCCCTTTTAAGATATATGTTGGCTAGAGTGACTATAACCTGATGGAGTTCTATGCTGTCTCTTGATATACCAAAAACTTCCCCCAGTCCAGAATTTACCCAAACTGCTCACATCTTAGTTGTAGAAGACGAAGACTTGATCCGAGAAATGGTGGTTCTTTCCTTACAAGAAGAAGGTTACGAAGTCTCCATTGCGACGGATGGACGGACGGCTTCCGATTTGTTACAAGCCACCGAACCGAATAGTTCTGATTTTCCCTATGATTTGATTATTCTGGATTTAATGCTTCCTCAAATCAATGGCTTAGATATTTGTCGCTGGCTACGGTATCAAGGAAACATTATTCCTGTCCTCATTTTGAGTGCAAAAGCAAGCGAAACCGATCGAGTTTTAGGATTAGAAGTCGGGGCTGACGATTACATCACTAAGCCGTTTAGTATGCCAGAGTTTATCGCTCGTTGTCGAGCCTTATTAAGACGACAACGGTTTAGCAGCTTTCCTCAAACGCCTGTGCTTCAATACCAAGACATTACTCTCTTTCCCCAAGAGTGTCGCGTTACGGTTCGCGGTGATGACATTAGCCTTTCCCCTAAAGAATTTAGACTGCTTGAACTGTTTATTAGTTCCCCCCGTCGCGTTTGGTCACGAGAACAATTGATTGAGCAAATATGGGGTCCCGATTTTCTGGGAGATACTAAAACCGTTGATGTTCATATTCGCTGGTTACGGGAAAAATTAGAGCCTGATCCTTCACAACCGACGCATATTGTTACGGTGCGAGGGTTTGGTTATCGCTTTGGATGATCGCCCAGTTAGTTATTTTTTGATTTTACTCACCATAGCACGGTTCATCAGCCCCCTAACCCCCAATCTTGGGGGGATTAAGTGGATCAACTCTTAAAAACTTAGATCACCTTGCTATATAGCAACCCCAAATCTTATGTAAAAAATTGATTGATGAAAACCCTCATTATTGGGGTTTTGGGGGCAAAACAATTTACAAATCACCTAGTATTGCTATATTCCCCTCCATACTTTGAAAGGGGGAATTTTTTGCTTTGAAATCGCATAATGAGGAATGACCAATGACCTAATTGTTAAGCATCCATGACATTAAGCATTATTTTGACGTTTTTCGCAGGGTTAGCGATCGGGTTGATGATTGCTTATCGGCAAAAACGCGCTTGGAAAAAAGATTTAAATCAGCTTCTTAAAGAACTTTTTGGTAACACTCAAGAGACGATTTCCTCTTCTTTAAGTAATCGTTTACGTCGAGAGATTTTGCTTTTAAAAAGTAATTCCAGTTATCTACAAAACCAGTTAAATATCTGGCAAAAATTAATGGAAAATGCCCCGATCGGGTATTTAGAAGTAGATGAAGAAAATCAATTAATTTGGTGTAATAAACAAGCCCGTAATCTCTTACAGATCGATCGTTGGCAACCGCATCAAGTGCGTTTATTATTAGAATTAGTTCGCTCTTATGAATTGGATCAACTCATTGAAGAAACTCGCAATACTCAAGAATCAAAAGTCCAAGAATGGGTTTTTCATAGCACTGATTTTCCCACAGATACGGAAACTCATTCTTCAACATCGATCGCGCTTAAAGGTTCAAGTTATCCGCTTCCAGAAAGCAAGGTGGGAGTATTCCTAGAAAATCAACAACCATTGATGGAACTTTCCCAACAAAATCAGCGCCTTTTTTCTGATTTAACCCATGAATTAAGAACGCCTCTCACTTCTATTCGTCTTGTCGCAGAAACCCTACAACCTCGACTACAACCACCCGAAAATCGTTGGGTTAACCAAATGCTTCAAGAAGCCAATCGTCTTATTCGTTTAATTGAAGATTGGTTAGAAATTTCTCAATTAGAAAAAAAACCGCAGCAAAATTTGAGAAAAGAACAGTTTGCGATCGCGCCTTTAATTTATTCAGCATGGGAAACCTTAAAACCTTTATCAGAACAAAAACAATTAAAGTTAAACTATGAAAGCGAACAATCTTTATTAATTACCGCCGATTATTCTCGTTTGACACAAGTGTTTTTAAACCTCTTTGATAACGCGATTAAATACAGTTCCCAGAATAGTAACATTTGGGTAAAAGTCGTATTTTTACCGTCTCATCGTATTCATAAAGCAGAAGATTGGGTACAAATTTCTGTGATTGATCAAGGTCAAGGATTATCAAAAACCGACATTCTTCGTGTTTTCGATCGACTTTATCGTGGCGATGAAGGAGCAGAAGAAAGAAAGAAAAATAACGTTAATCAAACGGATGCTAACTCATCATTCCAGTCATCAGGAACCGGTTTAGGTTTATCAATTACCCGACAAATTGTTCTCGCTCACTGTGGGAGAATCCAAGCCAAAAACCATCCTGAGACAGGAGGCGCTTGGCTACAAATTGAACTTCCTAATGTGGTTTTGGATCAATGAATAAATGACGCATCGATCGTGAAAAGAGTTTCCAGAAAAGACAGAATTGATATCAGTTGTCAATCTCCACCAAAAAAGATTAAGTTAGTAATACCATTAGTAATACCATTTTGGAAAAGTCAAGTTACAATGAATCCCCCCTAACCCCCCTTTGAAAGGGGGGGAATAATGAGTTGGTATGTAGCACCAATTATTCAAAATGGTATAACATCAGATAAACTTAAATTTCTCAGTGGAAAAACCACTTTTGGTTAGTTGAATTATTGGTCGTCTCCCCATTACAATTCTCGTAATTCTTACTTCGATCGTTCCCTGAAACGAGTGGAACAAGATGTTTTGCGGATGGGTGCGTTAGTAGAACAATCTTTCCGTTTAAGTCATTCGGCGCTGTTTCGTCAAAATCTAGAGGCGGCTAAACAGATTAATGATCTCGATGAACAAATTGACCAATACTATCGTCAAATTGAGTTAGATTGTGCCAAATTAATGACCCTACAAGCACCAGTCGCCACAGATTTGAGAGTAATTAGTGCGTTTATGCAGTTAGTTCGAGATTTAGAACGAATTGGCGATTATGCGGAAGATTTAGCGGAGTTTGCTATTAAATTATTTCCTTATCCCCCTCATCCCTGTTTACCAGAAGTCGCAGCCATGTCTCACCAAACCCAAATGATGTTAGCCGCCAGTTTAGTCGCTTTAGCTGATTTAGATGCAACGGCGGGAAAAAGAGTGAAAGAAATGGATGATATAGTAGATGATGCTTACGATCGAATTTACAATATTTTAGCGAAAAAAAGTGATGTGCAAGGCGTGGTTGAACCGATTTTGTTACTCGGATTAAGTATTCGTCATTTAGAAAGAATGGCGGATCATGCGACAAATATTGGTCAGCGCGTCGCTTATATTGTCACGGGCGATCGATCTTGATATCTTAATTGAGGAGGACTTATTATTGCCAAGAGTACGAGTTCGTCAGCACGTTAATCCGCTTAGTCAGAAATATCAAACCCCGATTACGCCTCCCGTTTGGGAAAAGATTTATTCTGATTTAAATCAGCCATTTTTTCTAGATATTGGTGCAGCGAGAGGACGTTTTCTTCTAGAAATGGCGCAATTGCAACCTGACTATAATTTTTTAGGTCTAGAAATCCGTGAACCTTTAGTCACAGAAGCCAATCGTATTCGAGATGAATTAGGATTAACCAACCTTCATTATTTATTTTGTCATGTGAATCCATCTTTAGAGACGGTGTTAGCTTCCTTACCGAAAAATGCGCTCAATTTAGTAACGATTCAATTTCCTGATCCTTGGTTCAAACAACGTCATGGGAAACGACGGATTGTTCAACCCCAGTTAGTGGAGACACTTGCTAATTATTTAAATCCGAATTCTTGGCAGCAAAGAGGAGGAGTCTTTTTACAGTCAGATGTTCGATTTGTGATTGAGGAAATGTCTCGTCATTTTGCCGCTCATCCTGCTTTTTTCCGAGAAACTTCGACTTGGTTATCAGAAAATCCTTTCCCTGTCGCAACGGAACGAGAAATCACAACTCTTGAGCAAAATCAGCCCGTTTATCGCACTTGGTTCGATCGCGCTACCCCCTAATCGTAGCGCTACCTCCTAATTGTAGGTTGGGTGAAACGAAGTGTAACCCAACAATTGTCTCATTAAAACAAAATCGTGTTGGGTTTCGCTTCGCTCCACCCATTGCAGTGACCAATGTAGAGACGTTCCATGGAACGTCTCCCAGTAATCAGTAAACAAATAACAAATAACGAATAACGAATAACGAATAACGAATATTGGTGTTGGGTTTCGCTTCGCTCCACCCATTGCAGTGACCAATGTAGAGACGTTCCATGGAACGTCTCCCAGTAATCAGTGAACAAATAACAAATAACGAATAACGAATATTGGTGTTGGGTTTCGCTTCGCTCCACCCAACCTACTGACGAAAATTTTGAGGAGAAACCGTCCCTCCCTTTAATCTGCACGTTATAATTTGTTACGAAACCTACAATTGTTAATAATCTGTATTATTTTATGAGTAACCCTGCTTTGCACGCCTTTTATGTCGGTCGCGCTTTTGCGGAAGTGCTTGGTGAACGTCTCGAAGATACTGTCACCAATAGCCTCAGTGAACTCGGACAACTCGAAGCAAAACAGCGAGAAGCGATGCAAGAATTTGTCGAGGAAGTAATGGCTCGCGCTGAACAAAGTTCTGGAGACGAGCAACCGTCTGCTAGGGAAACTCAGTCCAAGAGTGCTTCCTCTCGTCCCCAAACTGCGAAACGCTCTCCTGAAGATGTGCAAGCGATGGTTGATGAATTGCGAGCCTCGATCGCGAGTTTACGCACTGAACTCAACGCTTATAAAAGTCAATCCTAGAGGAATTATACTACTTATAGGTTTTCCTCTCCCCTTATTCTGCCAAAATGCTATCAAGGAATCGTGCTGTGTCTGCGCTCTCTGAGAAATCAAATCAGCCTATTAATGCCAAAGTAACTCGCATCTCATCTTCATCTCTAGAAGCTGGGAAAAAAGCCTATCGTTGGAATCGAGAAAACTATTCTCGTAACCGCCGACGATTCGATATTTGGTTCTTTGTCTTAACCCTTCTATTTAAACTCTGGCTAGAAGGGAAAAAATGGAGCTATATCGGTGGCTATACTGAAGAGAAAAAGAAAGCTCGTCGTCAAGCCAGAGCCGTCTGGATTCGAGAAAGTCTTTTAGAACTCGGTCCCACTTTTATCAAGGTTGGTCAATTGTTCTCGACTCGTGCTGATATTTTTCCGTCGGAATATGTGGAAGAATTGTCCAAACTCCAAGATCGAGTTCCAGCTTTCGATTATGAACAGGTGGCGGCAATTGTTAAAGAAGATTTAGGGAAATCAGTAGAGCAACTTTTTGCTAGTTTTGATCCCACTCCTTTAGCGGCGGCGAGTTTAGGACAAGTTCATAAAGCACAACTCCACAGTGGCGAAACGGTGGTGGTAAAAGTACAACGTCCTGGTTTGAAAAAATTATTTACCATTGATTTAGCTATTCTCAAATGGATCGCTCGTTATTTCCAAAATCATCCCCGTTGGGGAAAAGGACGGGATTGGATTGGCATTTATGACGAGTGTTGTCGGATTCTGTGGGAAGAAGCGGATTATCTCAATGAAGGGCGTAATGCTGATACGTTCCGCCGTAATTTTCAAACTTATGAACGAGTGCGTGTGCCTCGTGTCTATTGGCGTTATACTTCTCTACGGGTGTTAACGTTAGAGTTCGTCCCTGGGATTAAAGTTAGTCATCACGAAGCTCTAGACGCAGCGGGTGTCGATCGATCGATCATTGCTCGTTTAGGAGCGGAAACCTATTTACAACAGCTTTTATATGATGGCTTTTTCCATGCTGATCCCCATCCAGGGAATTTAGCAGTAAGTCCTGAAGGACAACTCATTTTTTATGACTTTGGCATGATGGGACGGATTCAAGGGAATGTTAAAGATAATTTGATGGAAACCTTGTTTGGGATTGCCGAAAAAAGTGGCGATCGAGTCCTCAATTCTCTAGTAAAATTAGGAGCGCTTGCGCCAGTGGAAGATACCAGTGCGGTGCGTCGTTCTATTCAATATATGCTAGACAACTTCATGGATGAACCCTTTGAGGAACAATCCGTTGCTGAAATCAGCGACGATCTCTATGAAATTGCTTATAATAATCCCTTTCGTTTTCCCGCAACGTTTACGTTTGTAATGAGAGCCTTTTCTACCTTAGAAGGAGTCGGGAAAACCCTTGATCCTGAATTTAATTTTATGGCAGTGGCTCAACCCTACGCAATGGAGCTTATGAACAGTAACGGTTACGATAACAATAAAACTTTATTTGATGAAATCGGACGACAAGCTGCCAGCATGAGTTCTACTGCTTTGGGCTTACCCCGTCGTCTCGAAGAAACCATTGATAAACTTGAGAAGGGAGACTTGCGTTTGCGGGTACGATCGATCGAAAGCGATCGCATTTTGCGGCGGATGAGTGGCATCCAGTTAGGAACAAACTACTCCCTACTAATTGCGGCTTTTACCATCTCAGCAACCATTCTCGTCGTAAACGAACTGATCACCTTAGCGGTTATTATGGCTTTGGCAGCGTCTGCGTCGGCATTTGCTTGGATTCGGTTACTCAAACGACTCGATCGTTGGGATCGAATGTAAAAAGCGATAAAATAAACCTGTTATTTTTGTTTTGTACACTAATCATCACATCAAGGCTATGAAACGTCGCTTTAATGGGCGAACCGATACAGGAGTCATGCGTGCAGTCAACCAAGACTGCTTATATTACGACCCGCGAGGGCGTTTCTTTATCGTTGCTGACGGGATGGGGGGACACGCTGGCGGACAAGAGGCGAGTAAAATTGCGACTCAGGTAATCAGCGACTATCTCGAAGAACATTGGGAGTCTGACCTCAATTCCGAAAACTTGCTTCATCAAGCAGTGGAAGAAGCTAACGAAAAGATTATCGGCGACCAACAAACCCATCCCGAACGCGCGGAGATGGGAACAACCGTCGTCGCGGTTGTCTTTCGGGAGGACAAGTCTTGGTGTGTTCATGTGGGAGACTCACGACTTTACCTCTGGCGAGATAATATTCTCACTCCCTTCACAGAAGATCATACTTGGGTGGCGTGGGCGTTAAAATCAGGAACAATCTCCCCAGAAGAAGCGGGAGTGCATCCCTGGCGCCACGTTTTATCTCAATGTTTGGGACGAAAAGAGCTTTATAGCATAGATACCGATATCATCAACGTTCAACCAGGCGATCGGCTTTTATTGTGTAGCGACGGTTTAACGGGAGAAGTCTCGGAAGAAGAAATCCGAATGTATTTACAGGAAGCAGAAACCTGTGAGGAAGCCGTTACCGAACTGATCGAAACTGCGAAGGAAAACGGAGGTTCTGATAACGTTACGGTGATTGTCATTGAAGAAGGAGAAACTGAGGAAAGTTTCCGTAATCTAGATGAAGCGGATACCCTTTCCTCAGAATACTAATTAGGGTTTACTGAAAAAGTCCATTGGTTGGTTTAGTAAGGCAAAAGGCAAGTTGCCTTAGGCAAGAGGCAAGTTGCCTTAGGCAAGAGGCAAGTTGCCTTAGGGAAGGTGCGTGACGATTGAACAATCAATGAACTTGCATTTTTACTCAGATCTTAATCGCCTCAAATCCTTATTTGGTAAAACTTTCAGTTTCCCAACAGCAAACCCTAATTAGAGCCTAGTTCAGTCCTCCATAACCAGGAGGGAGATTAAGAGAAGAGGAGGAGTCTTCATTCTCCTGTTGTTCTGATTCAAAAGGAGACGGTTCATCGAGAGGAGAAGCATCTTGGGGAGAAGGACGATCGCCGTCCACATCCGCTAAATCCCCTAAGTTAAATAAGAAAGGGACACTGCTTTCGTTTTCTCCACCCATGACAAGGACATTCGGCATTTGAGAGCCGCCTTGTCGCCAGGCTTCGATCGCTTCTTTTTGTAGTACCAGTGATCCGCCTTGAGCGCGTAACGTATCCGCGAGGAGGCGTTGTGCTTCTGCTCGTCCTTTCGCACGGTTAATGTCAGCTTGCGCCTTTTGTTCCGCTTCTCTGGCAATATAAACCGCTCGTTGGGCGCTTTGTTCTGCGATTTGCTTATCTTCTACCGCTTGCGCAAAGGCTTTCGTGAAATTCAGATCAACAACGCTGGTATCAAGGACAATAATCCCATACTTTTCCAAGCGATTGTTTAGCGCGATATCAAAATCCTGTTTTAATTCATCCCGTCGGGTGATTGCCTCTTCCGCCGTTTTCCTGGCAGCCGCCACCTTAAAGGATTCCTGAGTTTGCGGAGAAATCACTTTCGCGACAACATTACTTAACGTGCCTTGTTTCCGACGAATATCCACCACCTGAACAGGATCAAGACGGAAGTTAATGGCAAAACTGGCATTCAAATCTTGTAAGTCTTTCGTGGCACTTTGCGCCGGGACTTCATATTTTTGAACCGTCACATCATACACATCCACTTTAGAAATAATGGGGGGTTTAAAGTGAATCCCCTCCAATAATGCGCCTTCTTGTGCTTTTCCTAAAATACTGAGAACCCCAGCTTCTCCAGGGTTAATCACCGTATAAGAGTTAAAGCCAATGATTAATAACAAAGCGGCAATCACGCCACCAATAATGGCGGTTATGCTTTGGGAATTGGGTTTATTCAAGAAATTTTGCTCCTAGTTTGTGATTAGTTTTCTATTCTTCGTTTCGGCTATTCCTGCAAGTTTCCATAGCTAGGAGGAAGATCGAGAGAAGAAGATTCGTCTTCTTCGGTTTCAAAAGGAGACGGTTCATCGAGAGGAGAGGCTTCTTCGGGGGAAGGGCGCTCTTCATCAATATCTGCTAAATCTCCTAAATTGAATAAGAAAGGAATACTACTTTTGTTTTCCCCTCCCAAAATTAACACATTGGGCATCTGAGAGCCGCCTTGTCGCCAAGCCTCGATCGCTTCTTTTTGTAACACCAGTGATCCGCCTTGAGCGCGTAAGGTTTCTGCTAAGAGGCGTTGTGCTTCTGCTTTTCCTTTGGCGCGATTAATATCAGCTTGCGCTTCTTGTTCGGCTTCTCTGGCGATATAAACCGCTCGTTGGGCGCGTTGTTCTGCGATTTGTTTATCTTCAACGGCTTGAGCAAATTCTTTGGTGAAGTTAAGATCGATGACGCTGGTATCTAAAACGAGAATGCCATATTTATCCAGACGATTATTGAGGGCGATATCAAAATCTTCTTTCAATTCATCCCGTTTGGTAATGGCTTCTTCTGCGGTTTTCCTCGCAGCGGCGACTTTAAACGATTCTTGAGTTTGCGGTGCGATCACTTTCGAGACGACGTTACTTAATGTGCCTTGTTTCCGACGAATATCCACCACTTGCACGGGATCAAGACGGAAGTTAATGGCAAAACTGGCTTTTAAATCTTGTAAGTCTTTGGTCGCACTTTGGGCGGGAACTTCAAATTTCTGGACGGTCACATCGTACACATCCACTTTAGAAATAAAAGGGATTTTGTAATGAATCCCTTCTAACAATGCGTCTTCTTGGGCTTTTCCTAAAATACTGAGAACCCCTGCTTCTCCTGGGTTGATAACTACATAAGAGTTGAAACCAACTAGAAGCAATAAGGCGGCAATAATCCCACCGATAATGGCGGTTAAACTTTGGTTGGTCTGTTTGTTCAAAGGTTTTTCTCCTTGTCTGCGATCGCGCTATCATTTATCTTATCAGGCTCGATCGCAGCGAGAAGTTAATCTATTTTTTGTGGAGACGTTTCAACTCTTCCCGCAACGCTTCCACCTGTTCCCGAAGGGTGTCAATGTTTTCATCTCCTTCCTGTTTCGAGGTGGTTTGCTTGTCGCTTTCAGGTTCATCTTCTATAATTTCAATCCGTCGCGGTTCTCCTTTTTCTGATGACTGATTGCTTGACTCCGTTTGTCCTCGTTGGGCTTCAGAAATCAGTTCCTCTACAAACTGACGGGCTTCTTCTGAGTTCATTTCTCCGCGTTTCACTAACTCATCTGCGAGTTTTTGGCTTTGGGTACGAAGTTCTTTTAGTTTTTCCCTTGCTTGTTCTTGTGCGTAGTCAGCTAAACCGACTCCGAAATAAAAGGCTTTTTGTAAGATGTCGCCGAGTCCAAATTGATTTGACATGGATTAATGATCCTCCGAGGGCATTGATTAAGATAGGATTAGGATGAAAGCGCGATGCCCGAAGGGCGGTAGCTTCGCTACATCAATGTTTATTGGTGACACTTTCGGTTAATGATCGCACCACCGCACTACTCCCGAGTTTAAACCCATTCTGCTTTTCGCACGATCTACTTCATTTTTAACATAACCAAGACCGTAGGGTGGGCAGGGCAAACCCTACTACTACTCATTGACCGTATTTTTACCCAGTCAGAGAAAAATATGCTTAACCTTACTCGACAAGTCTTTGGTGTGTTGAAGAAAAGCTCGATCGCGCCTTTTTCAGCAAACCCTATCTAGGGTTTGCTGAAAAAGTCCATTGGTTGGTTTAGTAAGGCAAGAGGCAAAAGGCAAGAGGCAAGTTGCCTTAGGCAAAAGGCAAGTTGCCTTAGGCAAGTTGCCTTAGGCAAAAGGCAAGATGGGGAAGATGGGGAAGATGGGGAAGATGGGGAAGATGGGGAAGATGGGGAAGAAAAATTGTCTCCCTTGTCTCCCATTTCTCCCATTTCTCCCATTTCTCCCATTTCTCCCTTGTCTCCCTTGCACTTTTTTGAGGGGTTAAGAGCCTTAAAGCCTCATTGGGTAAAGGTTTCAGTTTTATTCAGGAAACCCTAGATAGACCATGACTAATGACTGATTGGTGTTGGGTTTCGTCTTCTTCACCCAACCTACGTTTTTCTAATGTACTGGTTTGGTGTTGGGTTTCGTCTTCTTCACCCAACCTACTTATTGATTGAGCGAAGCTCGATCGCGCTACTCTAGAAGTTGTCATCTTAACGCCAGATCGCATCAGCCACACGGGAAACGTCCCACATTTCAGGGAGATCATGGACTCTTAAAATATCTGCTCCCTGCGCGATCGAAGCGCAACAAGTGCTTGCTGTTCCCCAGACTCGTTGTTTAGGATCACTTTGATCGAGAATTTTACCAATAAAACTTTTACGGGATGTTCCCACTAAAATTGGCACTCCTAGAGACTTAAATTGATGGAGTTGACGCAACAGTTCGAGATTTTGTTCATAAGTTTTCCCGAAGCCAATACCAGGATCAATTATCAAGCGCGATCGAGCGATCCCTGCTTGTTCCGCAGCTGCAATACGTTCTTCTAAAACTGTTAGAATCTCTCCTACGAGATCATCATAATCTGTTAACTGTTGCATGGTTTCTGGTGTTCCCCGAATGTGCATTAAAACGATCGGGATTTCTAACTCAGCAACAGTGGGTAACATCTCTGGATCAAATGTTCCTCCAGAGATATCATTAACCAAATCAGCGCCCGATCGAATTGCTTGTTCTGCGATCGTAGCGCGAGTGGTATCTACAGAAATGGGAACATTTAAGTGTTTACGAATCCGTTTAATCACTGGAATCACCCGTTCCAATTCTGCTTCTGGGGAAATGGATTTTGCACCTGGACGAGTAGATTGTCCACCAACATCGAGGATGTCAGCGCCCGCATTTACTAGCTTGGCGGCTCGATCGAATGCTTCTTCTAAATTATTATAATCACCGCCATCACTAAAACTATCAGGGGTAATATTAAGAACTCCCATGAGATAAGTTCGCTTTCCCCAAACAAAATCTTGATCTCGAATCATTAAATGTTTATTGTTCATAGTCATTGGTTATTGGTAAGGTTAGCCCCCTAACCCCCAAGTTTGGGGGAACTGGATAACCTTCTTCTGTAGGTTGGGTGAAATGAAATGTAACCCAACACCGTAGGTTGGGTGAAATGAAATGTAACCCAACACCGTAGGTTGGGTGAAATGAAATGTAACCCAACAGGTATGAAATCGTAACATCAGCTTATAATTGGTGTTGGGTTTCGCGTGGAGACGTTCCATGAAACGTCTCTACCCAACCTACGTTTTCTTACGCTGATTGATAATTGACGATTCGCGCAAAACCTTCTGCATCTAAACTCGCACCACCGACCAAAGCTCCATCAATTTCGGGTTGCGCCATAATTTCATCAATGTTAGCAGTTTTGACCGAACCGCCGTATTGAATCGGAACATCAGCACTGCTTAACTGAGATCGAATTAAACCAATCACACGATTGGCTTCTTTTGAATCACAAGTATCGCCCGTTCCGATCGCCCAAATCGGTTCATAAGCAATCACTAAACCGGACAAATCAATCCCAACTAAATCCGCCTTTAACTGTTGAGTAATCACCGCCTCAGTTTCCCCAGCATCTCGCTGTTGTTTACTCTCCCCAACACACAAAATCGGCTTTAACCCGGCTTTTTGAGCCGCACGAGCGCGGAAATTAACCGTTTCGTCAGTTTCGCCAAAATACTGACGACGTTCGCTGTGTCCCACCACAGCATAGGTAACGCCCACTTCTGTTAACATACTGGGAGCAATCTCCCCAGTAAATGCGCCCGACTCTTCCCAATGAACATTTTGTGATCCTAAACGAACACGAGTCCCATGTAAGTTTTTGGACATCACACTCAAATCAGTGAAGGGGGCGCATAAAATCACTTCTCTGTCTTCGGCAGTATTTTCCAATAGTGGGAGAAAACTTTGCAGAAACTCTAAAGATTCTGCTTGGGTTTTGTGCATTTTCCAGTTTCCAGCAATAACAACTCTTCTCAATGTCTTTACCCTTTTTTAATAATCTTGCACAAATTAGTTTATCTCCCAACGGGAAGTGCAACCAAATTTTCGACTTCTAAGCAGGGTAAATCCTCAAACGTCGGTTCGGTTCTTCTCCAAAACTATTGGACTGTAAGCGATAATGTTCCGCCAGTTCGTGCTGCATTTTCCGCACATTTGCTGGACGCGGCAGTAATTCTACAGGTTGTCCTTTCGGAATCACAATTTGTTCCACTGCCAACCGCGCTTCTTCTAAAGCCTCCATCTCGTCTTGACTACTGCCTTCTGTAAACATTCGGAAGTCTATTCCTTCAGCAGTTGTCGGGTCAAGATCAAGTAATCGTTGGAGGGTGCGAGTAATTTGGGGCAAAGTGTTCGATTTAACCACATGAATCGGGACTTCTTTGTTTTTCGCCATTTGACGCAACTTAGAATGGTTTTTCACTTGCGATCGAAGCGCAATTACCGCATCGGCGGACTCGATATCTTTTGTTAAAACCACAGGTAACTTCAACAACTCTAGCACCTGATCCAACAAATTCCGACTAATGCCATAAGGATACACATACACGGGCCAATCTTCGCCATTGGGTCCTGGGGTGCGTACCTTTTTGCTTTGATCCGCTTGCTGCCAAGATTGATCTAACAGTTGTTCAAACTCTGGATTATGAGGAGGAGAGGATTCTACTGGGGTCATTTGTCCAGAGGCACGCCAACCCGTAGGACGAGGCAAAACAGGGTTTTGGAGGTGAGTTTTACCATTGCCATAAGGCGTGGATTTTGATGATCCTGCTTCGGTGTAAATTTCCACCTCTCCTTGTTCATTGGCTAATCTCACTTCCGTTGCTGGATCATGTCCCCGTAAGAATTGGTCAATGGTTTCCGATACTTCTTGATGGACGACCCAGCGTCGTCTTTCTAGCATTTCCACCGCAATATCGAAGGTGGGGAGTGCCTTCCGTTCTAAAACGGTTTTTTGTGATCCCCTGCGTCTAGCCTCCTCGTCTCCGAGAGTTACCGCTTGGATGCCTCCAATTAAATCGGAAAGGGTGGGATTTTTAATTAAATTGTCCAGACGGTTACCGTGGGCTGTTCCCACTAGCTGCACCCCCCGTTCCGCGATCGTGCGGGCGGCAAGTGCTTCTAATTCTGTGCCAATTTCATCAATGACGATCACTTCTGGCATATGATTCTCTACCGCTTCGATCATCACTTGATGCTGTAATTCGGGACGAGACACCTGCATCCGTCGTGCGCGTCCGATCGAGGGGTGAGGAATATCACCATCGCCAGCAATTTCATTAGAAGTGTCGATAATGACCACTCGTTTGTTGAGATCATCAGCTAAAACGCGAGCAATTTCTCTCAAGGCAGTGGTTTTGCCGACACCTGGACGACCTAGCATTAAGATCGATCGACCCGTTTCCACCAAATCTCGGATCATCCCGATCGTGCCATAAACCGCTCGTCCAATGCGACAAGTTAAACCCACAATTTCGCCCCCACGATTCCGCATGGCACTAATGCGATGCAACGTGCGTTCAATTCCTGCACGATTATCGCCGCTGAACATCCCCACTCGATCGCTGCAAAACTGGATATCCTCTCGCGTCACCGGTTCTTCTCGCAAGTATTCCCAGTTATTAGCAAAACGGGCTTCGGGTTTTCGTCCCAAATCAATCACTACCTCAATCAATTCTCCTCGTTGAGGATGATTGGTCAAGGTGCTAGAAATTTCTGGAGGAAGGGTCGCTAACAAAGTATCTAAATCATCAGTGACCTGCATCCGTTGAAATAAAGGCTTTTCGGTTTCTGCTTCCTTAACAGACTGATCTAAAACTTGATCGGGTTGCTGATCCAGTTGGCGTTGATTTTGACTCACCATAAACGTTTTTATCGGTTAATTAAATTCAGGATTCACAAAGGAGAGGGTTTAGACTCTCACTTGTTGCGGATAGCGTTTCAGTTGAGATACTAAAGCATCTGCTTGAGTTACCGCTTTCCACAATAGAGAGGGATGATTTTCTAGTTGGAGAGAAGATAGATTGTTTTTCGTTTCAGGGGGATCATCATGGGACAACTGTTCTAAAGACTCTAGGAACGAGCTTAACTGAGAACGAGCAAAGCTGCCATAAGCAATTCCTGCAACGTAAGATTTAGGAAAATGGGGAGGAGAATTAAGCAATTGTTCCGATTGGAGTTTGGTTACAGTGTGTTCGTTTGTGCCACCCGCAAGTTGTACATAACCGGGGAGGTTAGCCGCGAGGACTTTTTGCGCTAACTTCACTGTAGCGCGAGTGGTTCCCTTGCCTAGATCACCACTCATTGGTCGTCCGTCTGTTTGCCAAATCAGGGGACAGGGTAAAGGGGAGATTTTTTCGGACAGGGTTTTCAGATATGGAATTAAATCGGGGTGATCTGGACAACTGATGGCTAAAATTTTGAGTTGGGGAATAATCGGTTGTAGTGCTTCCCATAAACGCTGAAACGCCTCTTCTCGTCCCGTTTGGGTGTGAATTTCGATCGCGTCGATGTGATAGTCCTGTAATTGTTCAACAATGGTCGGAGGAGAAACCTGATAAGATTGAGCCGTAATCAGTTGCGATGGACATACAGGTAAACAGCGCCCACAACCATAGCATCGATCGGTAATCACTCCTGAAAAGTTAATCGCATCAGCAGGACAAACCGCCTCACAAGGACGAGAACAGTCCGTCGGACATAAATTCGGGCTAAACGTCGCCTTACGGAAATGGGGGTCTTCCCCATCGTTTAAACTTACCATCAACCAGGGACGACAGAGAGGGAAAAAGCCTCGTTTTCTCGCACTGTCGTGTAATTGGGAAGCCACCGCCAATCCTTCTTTGGCAGCAGCCACCACCGCCGCATCCGCCGCCACATCAATACAGTCAGCACCAGCTAACGCATAAACTAAACTCAGACTCCTCACCGCAGGGAGATGTTGGTAACTTGCGCCACAAATGAGTTTAAACCAGTGACCCGTTTCTAAAGATTGTAAGGGGTTTCCGTACATATAATTTGTTGAAGAGGATTGATTTCGGATCAAACTTCCTTCTTCTAAGATAATCACCCGTTCCGCTTGTTGTAAAACCGTTTGGCGACGATATAATACTATTTTGGAAGTGCGACACGATGTTGCATTTAGAGAGTGAGTCCCTCAGAAAGACTCTGCCCAAGTGTGCATGGGTATTCCCGCTCCCAACTGCGTCGCTGGTAACGGTGGGGTGGAAAGCAGGGAGTTAAGTGTAACTATATCCTAAGTATGACTCGCCAGAAAGGGAATAAGTGCTAGGGAAAGTTCAATATGGTGAACTAACGTGAAGTGTTCGATGAGCCGTCGTAATGGTAGTCCCTATAAGTTAAGGTGAGCGTGCCGAGCGAGTAGTAAAATAGGGTTGATTAGCCACGAAAGCGAGAGCAAGTAGTGGGTTGTCAAGGGCAACGGTAAGAAGTCTCCTCTTCCAATGGAGTCTCGGAGGTCTATCCCTAAAGCATGGATAGACTAGCACACCATAAACCCTCGGCGGATAGAACACCACCTAAGTTGAGCGTATCTCTCAAATGTGAAACGTGGGTTTGCCCAATGGGGTCTGGTTTACCAGTAGGCTAACCGTAAGGGAGGCACAATTCCCCAGTGGGTATGGGACAGTCCAAAAAGCAAACGCCGTCTGCTGATTCCGTGCAGTTTCTTCTCCGACGACCTGACTTCGGATAACCGATAATCGGATTGGACAAGCAGGAACTTGAAAGCATGAGGAAAACCCTTCGGGGTATAACTTGACGGATAAGGGTTCAAAATTTGCCCTACCTGAAAGGGGAGCTAACTTGGACACGGGTGAGTCAGTAACTCGAACGATTAATTGGAACGTCTTAAAAGTCGCGCGAAAAGTTAGATTACCATATGGTAAACGTAAGTGCGAGCGGTTTAACTAACCTTGACAAGTACAAAGACAGTCTATTAGGGTCTGCTCTTGCTTGAGCCGTGTGCGGTGAAAGTCGCACGCACGGTTCTGAGGGGGGAAGGGGAGAGTAATCTCCCTAACCTACCCGACAAGTCAAGTTACATTAAAGCCCCCCATACCCCCCAAGTTTGGGGGGCTTAAGTAGTCGATACTGTAGCACCAATTATTCAAGATGGTATAACTAATAACAGAGCATTCTCCTAAAATTCGAGTCCATTTCCCTTTTTTTCTAGATGTCCTTCGATAATCTCTGTAAACTCTTATCAGAAAAATATCCCACCAATTTTGCCAGTTGGGTACTCAAAACCCCACAAACCAATGTAGAAGTGCTCAAAACCGAACTCAGCATTGAACCCATTCGTGCTGATTCCGTCACTTTTTTACAACTACAGGGACGAATTCTCCATTTAGAGTTTCAAACCCAATGGCGATCGAAGCCACCGCTTCCTCTACGAATGTTAGATTATTGGGTGCGTCTCTATCGTTTGTATCGCTTACCGATTACCCAAGTGGTGGTTTTATTACTCCCCCCTCCTGAGACTGAGGTGATTGAAACCCGATTTACTTTAGAAAACACTGACCATCAATATCAAGTGATTCGGTTATGGGAAGAAAATTCAGAGTTATTTCTCCATGATCCCGCATTATTACCCTTAGCCCCATTAACGGCGACTAATGAGCCACAAACCTTGTTACAACAGGTAATTCAACAAGTGAATGAACTGGAAGAAGAGAAGAGGGCGGAAATTTCAGCTTACGCGCAAATTGTCGCTGGGCTAAAATATGAGAAAGATTTGGTGAAACGATTATTCAGGGAGGGGATGATGCGAGAGTCAGTAATTTATCAGGATATTATCAGAGAAGGAAGAGAAGAAGGAGAACAAAGAGAACGATCGCTGATCCTCCGCCAACTAACGCGACGAGTGGGCGAGTTACCGCAACCGTGGCGCGATCGGGTTAACAGTCTCTCTCTAGAACAATTAGAAAATCTCGGAGAAGCGTTACTGGATTTTCAGGGAATGGAAGATTTAGAAACCTGGTGGCGTACCTTAGAGGAAAATTGAGATAAAAAAGGGATAATGCTAAAATTCAAGTCCATTTTTCCTTTTTCTAGATGTCCTTCGATAATCTCTGTAAACTCTTATCAGAAAAATATCCCACCAATTTTGCCAGTTGGGTACTCAAAACCCCACAAACCGATGTAGAAGTTCTCAAAACCGAACTCAGCATTGAACCCATTCGTGCTGATTCCGTCACTTTTTTACAACTACAGGGACGAATTCTCCATTTAGAGTTTCAAACCCAATGGCGATCGAAGCCACCGCTTCCTCTACGAATGTTAGATTATTGGGTGCGTCTCTATCGTTTGTATCGCTTACCGATTACCCAAGTGGTGGTTTTATTACTCCCCCCTCTTGAGACTGAGGTGATTGAAACCCGATTTACTTTAGAAAACACTGACCATCAATATCAAGTGATTCGATTATGGGAAGAAAATCCAGATAGGTTTCTCCATGATCCCGCATTATTACCCTTAGCCCCATTAACGGCGACTAATGAGCCACAAACCTTGTTACAACAGGTAATTCAACAAGTGAATGAACTGGAAGAAGAGAAGAGGGCGGAAATTTCAGCTTACGCGCAAATTGTCGCTGGGCTAAAATATGAGAAAGATTTGGTGAAACGATTATTCAGGGAGGGGATGATGCGAGAGTCAGTAATTTATCAGGATATTATCAGAGAAGGAAGAGAAGAAGGAGAACAAAGAGAACGATCGCTGATCCTCCGTCAACTAACGCGACGAGTGGGCGAGTTACCGCAACCGTGGCGCGATCAGGTCAATAGTCTCTCTCTAGAACAATTAGAAAATCTCGGAGAAGCATTACTCGATTTTCAGGGAATGGAAGATTTAGAAACCTGGTGGCGTACCTTAGAGGAAAATTGAGATAAAAAAGGGATAATGCTAAAATTCAAGTCCATTTCCCTTTTTTCTAGATGTCCTTCGATAATCTCTGTAAACTCTTATCAGAAAAATATCCCACCAACTTTGCCAGTTGGGTACTCAAAACCCCACAAACCAATGTAGAAGTGCTCAAAACCGAACTCAGCATTGAACCCATCCGTGCTGATTCCGTCACTTTCCTGCAACTACAGGGACGAATTCTCCATTTAGAGTTTCAAACCCAATGGCGATCGAAGCCACCGCTTCCTCTACGAATGTTAGATTATTGGGTGCGTCTCTATCGTTTGTATCGCTTACCGATTACCCAAGTGGTGGTTTTATTACTCCCCCCTCCTGAGACTGAGGTGATTGAAACCCGATTTACCCTCGAAAACACTGACCATCAATATCAAGTGATTCGATTATGGGAAGAAAATCCAGATAGGTTTCTCCATGATCCCGCATTATTACCCTTAGCCCCATTAACGGCGACTAATGAACCACAAACCCTATTGCAACAAGTAGTGGAACAAGTGAATGAACTGGAAGAAGAGAAGAGAGTGGAAATTTCAGCTTACGCGCAAATTGTCGCTGGGTTAAAATATGAGAAAGATTTGGTGAAACGATTATTCAGGGAGGGGATGATGCGAGAGTCAGTCATTTATCAAGATATTATCCGAGAAGGAAGACAAGAAGGAAGACAAGAAGAAGGACGATCGCTGATCCTCCGTCAACTAACGCGACGAGTGGGCGAGTTACCGCAATTGTGGCGCGATCGCGTTAATAGTCTCTCTCTAGAACAATTAGAAAATCTCGGAGAAGCGTTACTGGATTTTCAGGGAATGGGAGATTTAGAAACCTGGTGGGATACATCCAACGATTATTCAAGGAGGGGATAATGCGAGAGTCAGTAATTTATCAAGATATTATCAGAGAAGGAAGACAAGAAGAAGGGCGATCGCTGATTCTCCGTCAACTAACGCGACGAGTGGGCGAGTTACCGCAACCGTGGCGCGATCGCGTCAATAGTCTCTCTCTCGAACAATTAGAAAACCTCGGAGAAGCGTTACTGGATTTTCAGGGAATGGGAGATTTAGAAACTTGGTGGAGTCAATTGAACGAATTTTATCGTGTAGGTTAGGCGATCGCTATGATATTAAAGTAGAACAGATTACGCTCTAAAACATGGAAAAACAAGAACTTAAAGCTCTAATCAAAGAAACTGTGCGGGAAGTCATCTACGAAGAAAGACACAATTTATGTCAAATTTTGATTCCCTATGTCAGCGATGAAGAACAACGGGAACTCGAAGCCGAGTTTGGTAAACCGACAACAGAAGATGATGAAGAATTAACCGATTTAACTGATTGGGTGAAAAGTGACGCGATCGCGCATTGAAGAAAGTCTTATCTGACCGTTGTTTAAAATCCGTTTTGCTACTTTTTTCTCAACAATGCTTATTTTCCCGTCCAATCATCCCCTTTCCCGTTTATTTCGCCACAGTCGCCGTTATGCAACTCAAATTTGGGGCGCGATCGCCTGTTCTATTCTCAATACCATCTTTGATTTAGCCCCACCCTATCTCATTGGAGTTGCGATCGATGTGGTGGTACAACAGGAAAACTCCTTGATTTCCCGTTTTGGCTTCACCAGCATCACCACCCAACTGGCGATCGTTTCTCTGATTACTTTCTTGATTTGGAGTTTGGAATCTCTCACGGAATATGCTTACAGTCGTCTCTGGCAAAACTTAGCCCAAACCTTACAACATGAATTGCGAGTAGATGCTTATGGTCATTTGCAAGAGTTGGAGTTGAGTTATTTTGAAGAACGAAGTACGGGCTTTTTTCTGGCGGTTCTTAATGATGATATTAACCAATTAGAGCGATTTTTGAATTTTGGGGCGTATGGATTTCTCCGTTTTTTCACGACGATTTTATTTGTGGGAGGAACATTTATTGTCTTGGCCCCTGGGGTGTCTTGGCTGGCGATGTTGCCGATTCCCTTTGTTTTGTGGGGGTCGATCGCGTTCCAAAAAAAACTTGCTCCCCGTTATGCCGAGGTGCGCGATAAAGCAAGTTTAATTAACACTCGTTTGAATAATAATCTTTCTGGTATTGCTACGATTAAAAGTTTTACTGCTGAAAGTTATGAACGCGATCGGGTTAAAAAAGAAAGTGAAGCCTATCGCCACAGTAATGGGAAAGCCATCGCTTTAAGTGCCGCGTTTGTTCCTTCGATTCGGATTTTAATTTTAATCGGCTTCACCGCCACTTTATTTTTAGGGGGCTTAGAAGTCGCTAATGGCAATCTCTCGGCGGGAACTTACGGGTTTATTGTGTTTATTGTTCAACGCTTGTTATGGCCCTTTACGCAGTTAAGTGAATTGATGGATGAATATCAACGGGCGATGGCTTCGATTTATCGGGTGATGAATTTGTTAGAAACGCCGATTGCGATCGCGAGTGGCGATCAACCTTTACCAGTGCAGAAAGTACAAGGAGAAATTAAGCTCGATCGCGTGACTTTTTCCTATCCCGAACAAAAACCAGTTTTTAAGAACCTTTCTCTGGAAATACCAGCCAATAAATAAGAGTCCGACAGGACATCCTTAAACTAACAATTAACAAGTTGACAACATACAATAAACATCTTACCATAAAGAAGTTACCAATAAATTAGGTCGATGTTAACTTTAAACTATCAGTACCGAATCTATCCCGATCAATCTCAAGAAGAAAGGCTCCTTGAGATCATGGAAGTTTGTCGAAGTGCTTACAATTACGCGCTTCGAGAAATTAAAGATTGGTGTAATAGTCGAAAATGTAGCATTGACCGATGTAGTTTAGTTTCGGAATATATCATCCCTGTTGATGCTAAATTTCCTAGCGAGTTAACTCAGCTTAATCAACTCCCCAAAGCGAAAAAGGAATTTCCGAATCTCAAACAAGTCCCCTCTCAAGTTTTACAACAAACCATTAAGCAGTTACATCGAGCATGGGACTTTTTTCGAGAAAGAGGGTATGGTTTTCCTCGATTCAAAAAGTTTGGACAATTTAAGTCAATTCTTTTTCCACAGTTTAAGGAATCCCCCCTTCTTTTCCCCCCTTACGAAGGGGGGTTAGGGGGGATGTGGCAAATTAACTTACCTAAAATTGGGAAAATCAGAATCAATGTTCATCGTCCAATTCCAGATGGGTTCAAAGTTAAACAGGTTCGAGTCATTAGGAAAGCAGATCGATGGTATGTTTCAATTTGTATCCAATTAGATGTTGATGTCCCTGATCCACAACCTCATGGTCATCCATTAGGTGTGGACATCGGGTTAGAGAAATTCTTAGCGACCAGTGATGGGGTTCTCGTCAAACCGCCAAAGTTTTTTAAGAAAATGCAAAGCGAGTTGAAATTACTGCAACGCCGACTTTCTAGAAAACAGAAACGGTCAAAGAATTACGAGAAACAACGCATCAAGGTAGCAAGAATGCACCACAAAATTAGCAATACTCGAAAAGATTTCCACTATAAACAAGCTCATGCTTTGTGTGATGCTGGTGACATGATCTTCATGGAAGATTTGGATTACCGCATTACATCTCAAGGAATGCTTGGAAAAGAAATGTTGGATGGAGGGTTTGGACAGTTCCGAACCATTACTCAACAAGTCTGTTGGAAACGTGGAAAGTATTTTGATGTTGTTGAGGCAAGAGGAAGTAGTCAAACTTGCCCCAATTGTGGTGTTCACGTCAAGAAAGACTTGAGCGTAAGAGTTCATAAATGTCCTGAATGCAAATATGAAGCAGATCGGGATGTGGCGGCGGCAAGCGTGTTAAGAAATCGAGGATTAAATTTAGTACGGCGGGACTCGTCGGAAAGGAAACAGCCTGCTACCGATGGGGTTTCCCCTCAAGAGCGATCTGTCGGGGGATTGGGGAACCAGTCCTAGATCAGTGCGACGCAGGAAGGTTCTTAGCTGTGAAGTTAGGAAGCCCTCGGTATAAGCTCTGCTTTACCGAGGGAGGATGTCACGTCATGGATCAGGGAAAAATTGTCGAACAGGGAAAACACGAGGAATTAGTCGCCAGAAATGGCATTTACAATGGATTGTGGCAAGTGCAATCGGGAACTCTCGCAGCAAATAAATAACGTAAAGGGAGATGGGAGAAAAGGAAAAATTATCTGGATATGGTTTAGCATTACATACCACTAGCCCCCAACTCGGATTAACTTTGAGTGATTTTCAAGGAGAAGAAAAGACACAAACTTGGGATTTAGGTCGAGATTTAGCGACGCATCTCCATGTATTATTACAAGAGTTGATTCACCCTCATTCTTGGTGGGAATTAAAATTGATTGCGGTGGCGAAAGGGCCAGGGAGTTTTACGGGAACACGCATCGGAGTAGCCACAGCCCGTACTTTAGCACAACAGTTAGATATTCCTTTATTTGCAATTTCGACTTTGGCTGCGATCGCTGACTATGAAAAAAAACAGCATCAGTTTCCAGATCAAGATTTAATTGCGGTACAATTGCCAGCACGGCGTGAACAGTATTTTGTGGGGATTTATGAAGTCAACGCAAACGGATTAATCTCTTATCTTCCAGATCAGGTGATGACAGAAACGGATTGGCAAGCAACTTTAAATCAGATTAGTCAACCCTATCATTTAGTTACCCCTACAGAAGAAACATTGGGGAAAACAGTAAAGAGTGTTCTCAGTTTAGCTGTGCAACAATGGGAACAAGGGAAACGCCCCAAAATAGAAGACGCTAAACCTTTCTACGGAAGCTGACAATACTGATGTTGGGTTTCGCTTCGCTTCACCCAACCGACATCTAAGCCCCCCTTTCAAAGGGGGGTTGGGGGGATAAATCTCCCAATCTGCTGGTTGGTGTTGGGTTTTCCTTCGCTTCACCCAACCGACATCTACATCTAAGCCCCCCTTTCAAAGGGGGGTTGGGGGGATAAATCTCCCAATCTGCTGGTTGGTGTTGGGTTTCGCTTCGCTTCACCCAACCTACATCTAAGGTAACTGGTGTTGGGTTTCGCTATCCTTTACCCCACCGATATCGGTTCATGTTAGTGAAAATAATCATAAATTTGTTGTGCTAAGGCTTTGCCGATTCCTGGCACCGCTTGTAATTGTTCTAAACTGGCTTGACGGATGTATTCTAACGATCGAAAATGAGCCAGTAAGGTTTGCTGTCGTTGAAACCCTAACCCTGGAATGTCATCCAAGCGCGATCGTTGCATTTTTGCTGTTCGCTGTTGGCGATGAAAACTCACAGCGAAACGGTGTGCTTCATCTCTTAAGCGTCGTAATACTTGAACGCTAGGCTGTTCGGAATCGGTTTCTAAAGGGAATGATTCTCCAGGTAAAAAAATTTCCTCTCGTTGCTTCGCCAAACTGATGACAGCTACATCTTCTAATAAGTTCATCTGCTGTAATTGTTCCACCACCGCCGAAAGTTGTCCTTTTCCGCCATCAATCATTACTAAATCGGGAAACTCTGAATCTTCCTGTCGCGGTAAGTCTGGGTTTTCTACATATTTACGAAAGCGACGACGGATCACTTCTGCTAAACTGGCAAAATCATCAGAATGTCCCGATCGAACGCTAGTATCCTTAATTTTATAACGACGGTAACATTGTTTCGCTGGAATGCCATCAATAAACACCACCTGCGATCCCACCGCATTTGATCCTTGAATGTGAGAAATATCGTAGCCTTCGATACGGCGAGGCGTTTCTGGTAAGTCTATGATATCTCTTAGGTCTTGTAAGGCTTGATGATTGCGATTAACTGCCCGTTGTGTTCTTTCTAACTCATAACGGGCATTTTGTTCGACCATTGTCATTAACTCTGCTTTCCCCTGACGTTGAGGAATAGTGAAGGTTACTTTTCCCCCTTTACGTTCAGTTAACCAGTGGCTAAGTAAGTCTTGATCTGGAATTGCTGAGGGAAGTAAAATCTCGCTGGGAATTTCCACCGCATCAACTACCGCGTAATGATCTTGAACCACTCGTTGTAAAATATCTTCTGAGGAAACAGAGGGAGATATATCGGCAAAAAACCCCAATCGTCCCACTAATTTTCCCGCACGAACTTGGAACAATTGAATAGAAGCGTGTTGAGAGTTGGCGACGATCGCGATCGCATCACGGGAGACTGTATCATCAGGAAGAGAAACCTTCTGATTCGCATTCAGTTGTTGAAGAGATTGAATTTGATCCCGAATTTTCCCAGCCTCTTCAAACTCCAAATTAGCCGCCGCTTCCTTCATTTTTGCTGTCAATTCACGCACTAATTCTTGGGATCGTCCTTGAAAAATCATTGCGACTTTCTGTAAGGTTTGGCGATAGTCTTCAGGGGAAATCAGTTGTTGACACACACCTGGACATCTTCCTAAATCATAGTTTAAGCAGGGACGATCTTTAAACAAAGGACGCGGACGTTGGCGTAAGGGGAATGTCCGTTTAATTAAGCCTAATGTTCGCCGTAAAGCGCCCGTATCCACATAAGGACCATAATAGCGATCTTTCTGGTTATTCCGTCTTCTTTTACGGGTGATAAAGATGCGAGGATAGTCTTCAGACCAAGTAATACAGAGATAAGGATATTTTTTGTCGTCTTTTAGCAGAACATTAAAATAGGGTTGTTCTTGTTTAACGAGGTTAGCTTCCAATGCTAACGCTTCCGCCTCGGTATCAGTGACGATAAATTCAATTTCCGCCACTTGTTGCACCATGATGTGTTTTTGTTCACTTAATGCTTGAGAAGGGCGAAAATAAGAACGGACGCGGGAACGGAGTTTGGTTGATTTCCCAATATAAATGATATTACCCGCTCGATCGCGCATGAAATAAACCCCTGGTTTCATGGGGATTTCTTGCAAACGGGCTTCTAATTGTTCTGGGTGATGAATTAGAGGTTTAACTGCAGTAGTCATGTTTTTCCAGTTGGGGAGTGAGATTCAAGCCATGTTTCTAATCAAACCTGATCAAACTAATTTTTGAAACTTCCCAAAATTGCCTGAAATAGTCTTTCAATTTCTGCTTTCAATTGGCTAATTGCTGCTTCTAAAGAATCACAATAATCCGTTGCTAGCAAGTGAGCGTCGCCCACATCTGCACTCGACCAAAGATAAGAATGTTGTCCGATGGTTAGGGTTGCTCGCCATTGGTTTTCAGGAGCATCGATCGTGATAAAAAAGTATCTGGGCATCGTTTCATCAGGCTCGATCGTCAATTCTCCCCACATGGTAAACCCAAAATAGTCTCGATTGGCTTGGTTAATATAATTCCAGTTAGTAAAATTGGGAAAGGCTCTTTGCGCTTGCTCTAAGGCTGGTTGAACTTCCGTTTCTGGCAGTAACATTTTCTTAAATCTCCTCCTGATGACGATCTTGAAGTGTCAGTCTGCTAATTCTGTCATGTCACTGAGATGTTTATAACTGGCGCGATCGAAGTTTTGTTTATTGAATTGATTTAACTTGCTTTCTATAGCGCGATCGAGCAGTGAATTTTCTTCACCAGAAACCACCAATCCTTTGTCTATTTAGTTCAATCAGTTCTTCAACAGTTGCAGACTCATCAAGATAATTCACTTCAAAATCAGGATCATCATCAGTAAAGATTATTGGTATATCGTCTTTTGGAAATTGAACATACCACCTTACTGGTTCTCGATCACTTGAACGAGGATATTGATCACCATATCCCAGTTCACCCGTTGACTTGCGAACTACTTTGATAGGCATATGTAATCCAAATTGTTTTTCTCTAGGATAGCAAAATCGTTAACTACTAAAGCCAATCGCGATCGCGCTACTCAGATGAAACAACGATCGCCTAATTTTATTTCGTTTAAACCTCTTTTGCCTCTTGCCTTTTGCCTCTTGCCTTTTGCCTTTTGCCTTTTGCCTTTTGCCTCTTGCCTCTTGCCTTTTGCCTTTTGCCTTTTGCCTTTTGCCTCTTGCCTTTTGCCTTTTGCCTTTTGCCTTTTGCCTCTTGCATGCAAACCCTAAATACCTGATTTAGAATAGTTAGATATGGCACGTCAAAGAAAAAAATCTGATTTACCAACCAAAACTTGTGTTGTCTGTGGTCGTCCATTTACATGGCGAAAAAAATGGGCGAATTGTTGGGATGAGGTGAAATATTGCTCCGATCGATGTCGGCGCCGAAAATCTTAAATGAAATGTAATTTATGTCAAGGACAAACGCAACTTTTTTTTCAAGGAAGACATGGGGCATATTTTCGCTGTTTGCACTGTCAGGGAATTTCTTTATCTCCTGAATATTTTCCCACACCAGAAGCAGAACAACAACGATATGAAACCCATAATAATAACGTTGAAGATGTGAGATATCAAAAGTTTGTTTCTCCGATCGTCAAGCAGATTTTAGCTGACTTTTCCCCATCAAATCAAGGCTTAGATTTTGGTTGTGGAACTGGCCCCGTTATTTCTTATCTCCTCAGTCAATCTGGGTATTCGATCGCGCAATATGATCCATTTTTCTGCAACGATCAAGCGGTTTTCAATACAACTTATGATTTTATTATTTGTTGTGAAGTAATTGAGCATTTTCAGCAGCCCGATCGAGAATTTAGTCAGCTTTATTCTCTTTTAAATTCTGGGGGAAAACTTTATTGTATGACTGATTTATTTACAGAAGAAATCGACTTTAAGCGATGGTCTTATAAAGAAGATTGTACTCATGTGTTTTTCTATCATCGTCAAAGTTTAGAATGGATCAAGAAAGCATATCGTTTCGCCAGTCTTCAAAATCAAGGGAGACTAATTATTTTAGAAAAATGAGGAAAAATTAATCTTTTTAATAATCAACTGTTCAGAAAAGGGAATCTATGAGAGAATTATTAACAGAGTTCTCATAAAATTTCCTGATCACTATGACTGAGCCTGCTGAAGAAAAAACCCTCGCCGAAGCTGCTCCCTCTCGCTATGAGTGTCGCAGTTGTGGCTACGTTTACGAACCGAACAAAGGGGATAGTGGTCAAAATATCCCCGCTGGAACCGCTTTTGAAGACTTACCCTCTCAGTGGCGTTGTCCAGTTTGCGGAGCGCGACGCACTGTGTTTGATGATATCGGCGCGATCGATGCTCCGTCAGGCTTTCAGGATAACCTATCCTATGGCTTTGGCGTGAATCGCTTAACCCCAAGACAGAAAAATCTTCTCATCTTTGGTGCGTTAGGTTTAGGATTTTTAATGTTCCTGAGTTTTTATGGTCTGAGTTAGAAGCGTTCAACCTCACCCAAAAACTGGTAAGCTGTTGGAGTTTCACGCTCATAACCTAGTTTGAACAAGCAAATATGAGTATCGTTTTAAGAAATATTAAGCAATTTGTCTTATGGAGCGCGATCGCGCTGTTTACAGTCAGTTGTAGTCAAGTTCCCTCAACGGAATCCAATCCCTGGCGAGTATTGGAAAATCTACCAACCGAAGAAACCATGTTAGACTTAGCCTTTACAGGTGATCCGAATCATGGTTGGATGGTAGGAAACCAAGCGACGTTACTGGAAACCACCGATGGAGGAGAAACTTGGGAAAGAAAAGAGTTAGAACTGGAAAACGAAAAATTAGATTTCCTTTCCGTTAGTTTCGTGGGAGAAGAAGGCTGGATTGCTGGCGAGCCTTCTGTGTTACTACATACCAAGGATGGTGGCGAACACTGGTCACGAATTCCTTTGAGTAAAAAGTTACCAGGAGAACCCTATAGCATCATTGCCAAAGGGGAAGACACCGCAGAAATGACCACCAATGTGGGAGCAATTTATGAAACCACCAATGGGGGCAAAAATTGGCAAGCATTGGTACAAGAAGCGGTGGGAGTCGCCCGAAATATCTCTCGCTCTCCTGATGGGAAATACATCACCGTTTCCGCTCGTGGTAACTTCTACTCCACATGGACACCTGGGGATCAAGCATGGCAAGCCCATGAACGAAATACCTCCCGTCGTGTGCAAAATATGGGGTTTACTCCCGATGGACGAGTCTGGTTACTCGCTCGCGGTGGTCAAGTTCAATTCACAGAATCCGAAGACTTCGACAGTTGGCAAGAACCCGAATATCCCGAATTTTCTAGCTCTAAGGGATTATTGGACATCGGTTATCGCACTGAAGATGAGTTTTGGGTGAGCGGTGGTAGCGGTGACTTATTCCGTTATGCTCAAACCAAAGGCGTTTGGGAAAAAGACCGCGAGATGCAAAATGTTCCTGGGAATTTCTATCGCGTGAAATTTTTTAGTCCTGAAAAGGGATTTATCCTCGGCGATCGCGGAACCGTCCTCAAATACGAAGCAACAAACCAAGCCGCATAAAGAAAACGTGGCAATTGTTAAAACATTTCTTATCATATATTAGTAAGGAATCAATTTTTGTAAAAGGAGTAAAAACAAAATGTCTGGAGATACAGGAGAGCGTCCTTTTGGTGATATTATTACCAGCGTTCGTTACTGGGTAATTCATAGCATTACCATCCCCATGTTATTCATTGCTGGCTGGCTATTTGTCCAGACTGGCTTGGCTTATGATGCCTTTGGAACCCCTCGCCCCGATGAGTATTTTACTCAACAACGGCAGGAATTACCCATCATTAGCGATCGATTTAAAGCCAGAGAAGAAGTGGAAGAATTTAATAAGTAAATATTCTTAACAAGGAGGAGAAACATGACAACTAATCGTCCCAATGAACCCGTTACCTATCCGATTTTTACCATCCGTTGGTTAGCCGTCCATACTTTAGCAGTGCCTAGCGTCTTCTTTTTAGGCGCGATCGCTGCGATGCAGTTTATTCAAAGATAGGAGTCATTAATGGTCGATCGTAATCAAAACCCCAATAAACAGCCAGTAGAACTGAACCGAACTTCCCTTTATTTAGGGTTGTTGCTTGTTTTCGTCTTAGGAATTCTGTTCTCCAGTTATTTCTTTAACTAAAACCCATTTACATTGTTTAAAACTTGTCTAGTTTGATTTAGGAGGAAAAAATTATGTCTGGGAAAATCCCGCTTTGGATTGTTGCAACCATTGCCGGTTTAGGAATTATTGCTGTCGTCGGCATCTTTTTCTATGGCTCTTATGCAGGAGTTGGCTCTGCCGTATAAACCCTGCTCGTTAACTGAGTAAAGCACCGCTAGGGAATTTCTCTAGCGGTTTTTTTAGCAAAATTAATCGCATCGGTTGCGTGTAGAGACGTGCCATGGAACGTCTCCACGGGAAACCCAACAACAATTTACTGATCACTGATCACTGGTAACTGATCACTGTAAAGATGTTATTCAATCAAATTCAGAGCCTAAGATATGTTGACTTATTTTGTGGAATTGGTGGCTTTAGAATTGCCACGGAAACCGTTTGTAAAAATTACAACCTTAAACCCGTTTGTGTTTTTTCCTCTGATTGGGATTTAGATGCACAGAAAACTTATCAAGCTAACTTTAATGATTCTCCCCAAGGAGACTTAACTAAAATTCCAGTAGAAGCAATTCCAAAACATGATTTACTTTTAGCAGGGTTTCCTTGTCAGCCTTTTAGCATTTGTGGGAAACTCAACGGCTTTGAAGATATCAGAGGAACCGCTTTTTTCGACATTGCTAGAATTTTAGACTATCATCAACCAGAAGCTCTCGTTTTAGAAAATGTTAAGCAATTAGTAGGACATCAAAAGGGAAAAACGTTACAGATTATTTTAGAAGTTTTAAGAAATTTAGGATATTATGTGGAATATAAAGTCTTAAATGCACTGGATTTTGGCTTACCACAGAAACGGGAAAGAGTTTTTATTGTTGGCTGTCGTCAGTCGGTGCGTTTTCAGTGGACGTTTCCAGACTTTGAAATGAAATCGTTATCAACTATTCTGGAAAAAGATGTTCCTCTCAATTACTACGCTTCAGAAAGAATACAACAGAATCGTATCGTTAAATATACGGGAAAAATTAGTAATGAACCGACAATTTGGCATGAAAATAAAGCTGGACATATTAGTGCTTATCCCTATTCTTGTGCGATTCGTGCTGGTGCTTCCTATAATTATTTATTAGTGGATGGAAAACGGCGTTTAACTGAAAGAGAAATGCTAAGATTACAAGGATTTCCCGATGAGTTTAAGGTAGTGTGTTCTTATACCGCGATGCGAAAACTGGTGGGAAATAGTGTAGCAATTCCCTGTGTTAGAGCCGTTTTAGAATGTTTATTTAAGACGGTGATTAATCCTTTACTCTCACCGCAACCCAGTACATATTATTAATTGTTTATGCCCTCACCGCGTCTGCTACTATTAATTTTAAGCATTAGCGTTGTTCTCGTGCTGATGATTTGGTTGGTGAGCGCTCTTTACCAACTTTACATCCAAATTGCTTTTACTGCGCCAATTTTAGCGAATTTATTACTGTTGTTATTAATGGCGGTGATTACACTTTTGATTGGTGCGGTTATTTATTATTTCCAAGGTGGATTTAAACCAAAGAAAAAGCGGAAAAAACGTCAATCAAACATCAAAGCACCAGCCGAAAAAAACGAAGCCGCCCAAGCGAATTTACAAGCAGTACGGAAGCAAGTTGAGCAAATTCAAGATGAAGTGGCGCAACAAGCCTTATTAGAAAAATCGCAAGCATTAGAAGCCAATTTCAATCGTCAAGGTTTCCAGGTTGTTGTATTTGGAACAGTATCGGCGGGAAAAACATCATTAGTCAATGCGTTAATGGGGCGTGTTGTGGGAGAAGTAAGCGCCCCCATGGGAACAACGCAAGCGGGAGAAACCTATCGCTTACAACTCTCAGAAATTGATAAAGAGATTTTCGTGATTGATACTCCTGGCATTTTAGAAGCAGGGGTGATGGGAACAGAAAGAGAAAACTTAGCGCGAGAGTTAGCAACGGAAGCGGATTTATTATTGTTTGTGGTAGATAATGATTTACGTCAATCGGAATATGATCCGTTATCTGTTTTGGCGGAAATTGGGAAACGATCGTTGCTGATTTTTAATAAGACTGATCTTTATACAGATGAGGATCAACAGCAAATTATAGAAAAACTCCAATCCCGTGTTCAAACCTATATTTCTCCCCATGATGTCATTTCTATTGCGGCGAATCCTTCTCCTTTTCACACGGACACAGGAGATACCGTTCAACCCGAACCTGATATTATGCCCCTAATCAAACGGTTAGCGGCGATTCTACGAGCAGAAGGAGCAGACTTAATCGCTGATAATATCCTACTACAGTCTCAACGTTTAGGAGAAGAGGCACGCCGTCTCATTGACACGCAACGTCGTCGTCAAGCGGATCAGGTGATTCAACGTTATCAGTGGGTGGGCGCGGGAGTGATTGCGGTAACACCGCTTCCCGTTGTTGATATGTTGGGAACAGCGGCGGTTAACGCGCAGATGGTGGTGGAAATTGGGAAAATTTATGGCTGTGAAATCAACTATGATCACGGACGAGAGTTAGCGTTTTCTTTGGGAAGAACTTTGGTGAGTTTAGGAGTGGTGAAAGGGGTGGTGCAAATGGTTTCTACGGCGTTACAGATGACTGTGGCGGCTTATGTGGTGGGAAAAGCCATTCAAGGGGTTAGCGCCGCTTATCTGACTCGGATTGCTGGGAAAAGTTTTATTGAGTATTTCCGTCAGGATCAGGATTGGGGAGATGGCGGCATGACGGAAGTTGTAAAGCGTCAATTTCAGTTAAATCGTCGGGATGAGTTTGTAAAATCTTTTCTCGGAGAGGCGATCGAAAAAGTGGTTCAACCGTTGATGAATGAATCGGAAGCAACGGAAGAAGACCAAGAAAATGATGATTTTAATCATTATAATGATGATTGGTATGAGCCACCAGAACGTAATTTAGAAAAATGGTAATTGATTAGTGTTGGGTTGCGCTTCTCTACACCCATTACAGTGACCAGTAGGGTGGGTAAGGCAAACCTAATGACTAATTTATGTTGGGTTTCGTTTCTCTACACCCAACCTACGGTTTGTCTTCCTCTTTCGGATTAAATTCTTCGGGATGAGTCGGGGGTATTCCTTTAATGGTAATCAAGCCTTCAAGAATTTCCTTGACAATCGGCGCCGCAACGGTTGATCCAAACGCCAAAGGTTTCCGTGGTTCATCGACTACGGCTAACACCACATAACGCGGATTTTTAAAAGGAAAGATACTCACAAAACTGGTAATTTTACCATTACGATAATAGCCATTACTGGCTTTTTGCGCTGTTCCTGTTTTTCCCCCAAGACGATAACCAGGAATTTTTGAATTTTCACCGCTTCCCTCACTGACCACACTTTCCATCATTTTTAAAACTTGTTGTGTGGTTTGTGGGGAAAAAACTTGCTTTTTCGGATGCGCTTTTTGATCAAATATTTCTCCATTTTGATTCACTAATCCTTTGACCACATAAGGGGTAACTAAATATCCCCCATTTGCGATCGCGCTGTGAAGTTGAGCGAGTTTTATGGGTGTTAAAGAAAACCCTTGACCAAAAGAGGCGGTCGCTGGTTCAATGGGATAATTAACAAATTGAAACTCAGGTTTAATATAGCCTGGGGTTTCTCCCATTAAATCAATTCCCACTCGTTGTTCTAAACCTAATTGTTGTAATTTATTATAGTAATCTTGCGGAGACATTCTCTCAATGATTTTAATCATCCCCACATTACTAGAAACTTGTAAAATTTCATCAATTCCTATCTTCCCATGACCACCATTGCTAAAATAATCGTGGTTGCGAATTGTCCATCCTCCTACTTTCATTTTTCCAGGATCATAAATTTTAGTTTGTGGAGTAATTAATCCTGCTTCTAGGGCGATCGCAACGTTAATCGGTTTAAATGTTGATCCAGGTTCATATAAATCAGTAACCGCCCAATTTCTCATATCCTCTAAATCATACTTAAAATATTGATTCGGATTAAATGTTGGTTCAGTTACTAAAGATAATAACTCCCCTGTGTTAACATCCATAACAATGATTGTTCCCCGTTTCGCATTAAACGCTTTCATTTGCTTTTTTAAAGCCTGATGAGCAAGACGTTGTAAACTAACATTAATAGTTAGTTGGAGTTTTCTTTCATCAAAACTTACTGCTTCTGGAGGAAGGGAAATGGGTAAAACTTCTCCTTGTCCAGTCCGTTTAATTGCTGATAGTTTGCGAGGAAGACGAGTTAATTTTTCTTGTTGTGTAAACTCAATTCCTGTTTTTCCTTGATGATCATCTTGTTGAACATATCCGATGACATTAGCTGCTAATTTTTCATAAGGATAATAACGTTCATAATCTGTATTTAAGTCTAAGCCACTGATTCCTAATGCTCTAATTTTATCCGCTAATTCTTCGGTTAAATAATCTCGTAATCGGATTCCTGTTGGTTGTTGTTGAAACCTTTGTAACAACTCTGATTCACTGATATCTTCTAAGATTTTTGCTAGTTTCTCCGCGACTTCTTCTGAGGGTTTACTAAATAAAGCGGGATGAACATAGAGGGTGTAAACGACTCGATCGGCGGCTAAAACATTGCCTTCACTATCAATTACTGAACGACGAGGAATATAAGATTTAAGAGAAGATTGCTGTTGTCTTTCTGCTTTTTGTTGTAGTTCTTCTCCTTTGACAATTTGCAGATGATAGACTCTCACTCCTAATCCCACTGATCCTAGAAAAAGAACTAACCAAATCAAGATTAATCTTCGGATTTCCCAACTCATTTTTTGCATCATTATTAATACGCTAAAGGACGATCGGTTTCGGGAGATTCAATTTTACGCATTTGAGGCGTTTCACTCTCTGGAGAAAAAGAATGAACAGTCGGTTTAATATATACATTTTTATCAGGGGTTAAAGGAATTAAATCTTGATTACTACTATTATTTGACTCTGCAATTTGATCTTGCAATGCTCCATTGATATTAGTAACAGTGCGTTCGTGACGTTGTAACGATTCTAATTCTTGATATTCCTGATTCCACAATTGTTGAGTGTAAACGGTTAGCCCATACATTCCTAAAGTACCAACGATCGCGCCGAAAGTTAACAAGGAGGAACTCCGTTGTAAAAATAATAAAATACGAATAAATAGCGGAAAAGTGGTTTTCTTGTTCTTCTGAGAACGATCGCGCCATTGTGGAGGAAGCGGACGAGAGGTTACTCTAGAACCAGAAGATTTAAGGGAAGAAACACGATCGCGCTTTTTAGATTCAGGTACAGCAAACATAATTTAATTCTCAGTAAAAATAGGATTTTAGCCTTCACCAGCTAGAAATTGCCATGATTTTAACATCAATGGTTACACTAATTGAAACGTCGAGAGATTTGATCCTTGATCTCTAATTATTAATCAAATTTATGCTTTTATTACAGTTTAGTACCTCTCATTATTGTCGAAAGGCAAGACTTGCTTTAGGTTATAAAAAAGTTAAGTATGAAGTGGAAAACTTAACCCCAGGTTTCCATATTCTTAAACTCAAACCGCTTACGGGTTTAACCACAGTTCCCGCATTACAACCCACTCCCGAACCAACCATTGGTGATTCTACTCGCATTTTGCACTATTTAGAGAGTCATTATCCCCAACCGAGTTATACGCTTTCTAATCCTGAACAGAATCGCTATGCTTGGCTATTAGAAGATTGGTTGGATGAAAGCATTGGGACAGCCACTCGTTTTGTATATTATGATTGGCGATCGAAGGAAGGAAAATCGATCAACCCTAGCTTATCGTCTCAATTAGTAATTAATATTGTTCGTCGTCAGTATGGAATTACTCCCGCCAGCGTTAAACTAGCAAAAGAACGCTTGCAAAATGCGATCGAGGTTTTATCTACTTGGCAAGAAAAACCGTTTTTAGTCGGGGAATCTTTCAGTGTGGCTGATCTGGCGGCGGCTGCTTTATTAAGTCCTTTAGCCCTAATTCCAGAATACCGTCAAGAATACCCCTGGCTATTTCAACGCATCGCAGAAACTCATCAAACTTGTGGCGAACCGCTTCCCCCAGGATTAGATTAAAGCCTACTGAAAAAAGCGATCGCGCCTATGATACTCTAGAAGTTGGAAAATTAATCATTATTTACCTCTTATGTCTGAGTTTTCCACGCCTTCCGACGAAACTCGTCAACAAGCCCTCGCCAGTCTTACCCGTCAACTGGTGCAAAATGGACATCCTGAACAATACGCCCAACAGATGGCGGTAGCGGCAATTTTTCAAGCGGATTTAGAATTGAGAAACGCTCAACTCTCTCATCTTTTATCTTGGCTTAAGGAAAACTATCCTGATGTTCATTCTCAGGGGTTGGATTTAGTAGAAAAAACTCGCGAGGAGTTTGAACAACGGGTAAAAGAAGGCTGATGACGGAGATCAATTCTTTTTTTGCAGAATTAGAAGCCAATTCCCAAAGGCTGTTTCACCTCTTGGATCGGTTTGAACATCCCAAAATTTTGGTCGTGGGAGATTTAGCGTTAGATGAATTTGTTACTGGTGAGGTGGAACGTTTATCACGAGAAGCGCCCGTGTTGATTTTGCGCCACGAGAAAACCGCACAAATTCCGGGCGGGGGCGCAAATGCGGTGTATAATCTGGCTAAGTTGGGGGCAAATGTGCAAGTCGCGGGAATTGTCGGTGATGATCCGCAAGGAGACGCATTAAAAAGGATTTTTGTCAAGGCTGGGGTAGGAATTGACGGAATTATTACTGATCCCGATCGCGCGACGGTGACAAAAACTCGAATTTCGGGTCACGCTAGGCAATCCGTTACGCAACAAATTGTACGGCTCGATCGAAAATCTGACCACCCGCCACACACCGACTGCATAGCACAAATCGCCAATTTTGTCAAGGAATCGGTTTCTGATGTCGATGCGGTAGTTTGTTCCGACTATGGGGATGGTGTTTGTAGCGCCGCCGTTATTAACGCCACCTTAGCCCATCACCGCAACATTGTTGACACACAAACCAATTTATCCCGTTATCTTGGCGCAACCGTCTTTACTCCCAACCTTCCCGAAGCCGAGAAAGCAGTGGGATATAGTATCAACAACGAAACCTTACTCCAACAAGCGGGAAAAAACTTATTAACCCTCACCGAAGCCGAATATATACTTCTCACCAGAGGAGAAGAAGGAATGAGTTTATTTAGCCAAACGGGAGAAGTCCATCATATCCCACCGTTTAACCGCACCGATGTTTTTGACGTAACGGGTGCGGGAGATACCGTTGTCGCCGCCTTAACTATCAGTTTATGCGCGGGTGCGACAGCTTGGGAAGCCTCAGTGTTAGGAAATTTAGCCGCGAGTATTGTTGTCCGTCAGTTTGGCACTGCGACCACTGATGTAGAAGCAATGAAACTGGGATTACAAACAATTTTAGATGATCCCAGTTTGTTACTTTGAGTTGTTCAGGTTATCGATCGAAGCAAGCCAAACAGCTTCCGTAAAGCATTCTGTAACCCTTGATTTTTGGCATAATTGCGCTTTTTCAACTGTAGCGCCGCCTTACTATTCACCTCGGAAAGCGTGGGATAAATATGAATAATTCCCGTTAGCGCCGAAACGGGTAACTTATTCTTCATCGCGAGAATAATTTCATGGATTAATTCCCCCGCAGATGGCCCCACTAAATGCGCTCCCAAAATCTCTCCTTTGGAAGTAGTGATAATTTTGGCAAAGCCCTCGGTTGCTCTCTCTGCTTGAGCGCGATCGACATCAGCAAACTCTTGTTTTAGCACTTCAATTTTATCCCCATAGCGATCACGAGCTTGTTTTTCACTTAACCCCACACGAGCCAATTCGGGTTCGGTAAATGTCGCCCAAGGAATAACCCGATAATCGGCTTTTGCGGACGGGAAAAAGAGTGCATTTTGCACCACAACCGCTGCTTCATAACCAGCGACATGGGTAAACTGATAACCGCCAATGACATCCCCACAGCCATAAATGCGCTTATTGGTGGTTTGCAGTTTTTGATTAACAACAATCCCTTTTTCGGTATATTCCACCCCTGCTGCTTCTAAGTTTAAGGAATGAACATTGGGAACACGCCCTGAAGACACTAAAATTTCATCAACTACAATTTTCTCTTTCCCTACCCAGAGATGTTTTTTCCCATCAATCACTTCTACTTTTTTCGCCCTTTTTCCTCGCAGAATGTTCACCCCATCAGCTTCTAACTGTTTTTCTACCACCAACGCCGCTTCTGGGTCTTCTTTCGGGAGAATCTGTTCTCGACTGGAAACAATGGTTACTTGTGAGCCTAAACGGTGCATTGCTTGTCCCAATTCACACCCGATCGGCCCCGCGCCAATGACTGCTAATGACTGGGGACGCTCTTTTAAGGAAAATATCTGTTCATTGGTCAAGAAACCCGCTTCTTCAATCCCTTCAATCGGGGGAACTTGCGGACGAGACCCCGTAGAAACCACGAACGCACGGGCTTTTAAGTCCCGTCCATTCACGGTAAAGGTTTTCTGATCCTTAAATTGACCTTCCCCAAAAATCACTTCTACCCCTAGACTTTCAAACCGTTCTGGGGAATCATGGGGTTGGATGGTGCTAATAACGTTCTGGACATGACCCGTAGCTTCCGAGAATTGAATATCAGGCGGTGTGGTATAGATACCAAAACGGGAACTGTGTTTCACTTCATGGGCGACTCTAGACGCATGGAGTAAAGACTTACTGGGAACACAGCCAAACCAGAGACAGTCTCCCCCTAAACGGCTTTTTTCCACGAGCGCAACTTTCGCGTTTAATTGCGCTGCCGCACTGGCGACCACTAAACCACCAGAACCACCGCCGATGATAACGATATCATAATCTACTGCCATTGTTATTTCCTCTAGAACGATCGATGCTTTGATTTTATTAGACGCGATCGAAATTAGTCTTCGCTGAGAACGGAATTAATAATTAGGGCTTGCTGAAAAAGTTCATGTTTTCGGTGTAGTAAGGCAAGAGGCAAGAGGCAAGAGGCAAAAGGCAAGAGGCAAGAGGCAAAAGGCAAAAGGCAAAAGGCAAAAGGCAAGATGGGGAAGAAAAATCGCTCCCTTGTCTTCCTTGTCTTCCTTGTCTCCCATTTCTCCCTTGCACTTTTTCAAAGAATTAAGAGCCTTAAAAGCTGATTGGATAAAGGTTTTAGGTTTATTCAGTAAGCCCTAATTAGTAATCAAAATTCAACCCAAAAATGATACCATTGAAAACAATTGGCGCTACATTAGCGATCGACTAAGCCCCCCTTTCAAAGGGGGGTTTGGGGGGATTGGCTGTAACCTAACTTTTTTAAAATGGTATGACATCTGCGAGTTTCTTATTACAACAAGCCTCATCACTGTTACTGTATCAATCGGTTTTAAGCGATGAAATCGGACAAGCATTTCTCGACTTATTACACCGCTTACACCGCAATGAAAATCGAAATGATTCCTTAAAATCTTATAGTCATTTATTTAGAAAACTAGCGGAACAAAATCAAACTTGGCAAGACTATTTAGTCAAAAAAATTCTTAACGATGAAAATCCTTTTTCCCAACAAGTGCAATGGGTTTCTTTAGAGCAATTACCATCAGCATTAGTCAAAGCCGCCGCATCTGATCTCAATAGCTTACGTCATCTTTATGAATGCGATAGTAAAACTTTGAGTATGTGGGTTAAAACCAGTTGTCAATTAAACGCTTCTCCGATTACATGGGAAATGGGATTTCGGGATAATTCTTTTCTCCATGAAACCGAGAATTGGAAATCGGTTTTACCTGAGTTAGCTGCCTATTATCAAACTTATGGCTGTGGGATTTTTTCCCGATATCAAGCATTTACTTGGCAGCATCAACAGTTAGTCGGAATTAGCCATCCTGATCCGATTAAAATCAATGAAATTGTGGGTTATGATTGGCAAAAGGAAACTTTAATTAAAAATACCGAGTTTCTATTAAAAGGTTATTCGGCGCTGAATGTTCTGCTTTACGGAACTCGTGGTTCTGGAAAGTCTTCTTTAGTCAAAGGCTTGTTAAATGAATATGCAGCGAACGGATTAAAATTAGTAGAAGTTCCCAAATCAGAATTACGAAACTTACCATTAATTTTAGAGGAATTACGACAGCAACCCCAGAAGTTTATTCTCTTTGTGGATGATCTTTCCTTTGAAGAAGATGACGACTCATTTAAGGCTCTAAAAGTCGTTTTAGAAGGAAGTGTCACCGCCAAAGCACAAAATGTCGTAGTTTACGCCACGTCTAACCGTCGTCACCTGATCCGAGAGTTTTTTGACGATCGTCCGCGTCCCAGTGATCAAGATGAGGTTCATGCTTGGGATACAGTACAGGAAAAACTATCTTTTAGCGATCGATTTGGCTTAACGCTCACCTTTGAATCACCCAATCAAGACACTTACTTAACCATTGTGCATCATCTGGCAAGGTTAGCGCACATTCCCTTGTCTTCAGAAGAATTAGAATTTAGGGCGAAACAGTGGGCAACTCGACATAATGGGCGTTCTGGACGCAGTGCGAGACAGTTTATTGATTTTTTACAGGGGGAACTATCCTCTCTGCGGTGACAACCTGATGGCTTGATTGACTAGTTGTCAATTTTCCCCCTCGACAAATTGCCGATTTTATGTCGGAAGTTTTAGTGTTGGGGGTAGTTTTAGAAGACGGAGAAGTTGCTTTAATAAAGCCCGATCGCCGAAGGCAAGTCGCAGAGCGACATCGCGCTGTAAAATCAGGAAAGTCTGTCTCCTAAAACCATGTTACTGCTTTGTTTTGATCACCCCTTTAGAGTGTAACCAATCTTCGATTGAATGCACTGGCTCAAATTGCTGTAACTGTTCATCTGTTAGAGGTGGATTATCAGGATCATCCAGTGCGTTTTGTTCAACCTCCTCATCTGTCATACTATCCACTCGCTCCCAGTCAGTTAAATTTTCGATCCAGTCAAACTCAAGCATCACTCCTCACAATTGCTTTAACTCAGAACGAGATTAACATCCAGTTGTCTGTCGATAATGCTCAATCAATGTAACCATCTCTGGGGATAGGGAAATCAAAAGTTTTTTGTAACTTCTAGGTTAGAGTTCTGTGGGTAGGGTTAAAATTTCTACTCCGTCTCTCGTCACCGCGATCGTGTGTTCAAACTGAGCAGATAATTTCCCATCCTTCGTTACGGCTGTCCATTTATCCGCCAAAACTTTCGCCTCGTGAGTTCCCTCATTAATCATCGGTTCAATAGTAAACACCATTCCCGGACGAATGCGCTTTCCTTTTCCTTTTGTCCCATAATGGGGGATTTGCGGTGCGGTATGAAAAACCCGATTAATGCCATGTCCAACAAAATCACGGACTACAGAAAACCCCTGCGCTTCTGCATATTCCTGAATCGCTGCCCCAATATCGCCAATTCTCCCACCAGGTTTAACCGCAGCAATGCCACGCATCATACATTCTTTCGTGGTTTCCACTAATTTTTTCGCCAGAGGAGAGGGTGTTCCGACGATAAACATTCTGGAAGTGTCGCCATGATAACCATCAAGAATGGGAGTAACATCGATGTTGATGATATCTCCATCTTTCAGGATTTCTTTTTCGTTGGGAATGCCATGACAAATCACTTCATTGACGCTGGTACAGATTGATTTGGGAAAGCCGTGATATCCTAGCGGCGCACTGGTCGCCCCATGGGCTTGCGTCCAGCGTTCGGCTTCGTCATTGAGTTCTAGAGTGCTAATTCCTGGTTTAATTAAGGTTTCTAAATGATCCAGCAGCGCAGCGGCTAAACGTCCCGCACTACGCATTTTTTCAATTTCTCGATTCGATAACAGAGTAATGGTGTCGCTTGCCATGCCTTTATTTATTCCCTAGCAAATTCTATATTATCAAATTAGTGTTGGGTTTCATTTCTTTCCACCCAACCTACAGATTGGTTGTTGTTGGGTTTCATTTCTTTCCACCCAACCTACGGATTGGTTGTGAGTTTTCCCTGTTGAATCTGCCAACGATGATCAGCGATCGAGCGTAATTCTTTTGCGTCGTGGGTGACGACGAATAATGTCCAATGTTCTTTTAATTTTGCTAATAAGCTGACTAATTGGTTTCGCATTGACCAGTCTAAACCGGCGGTGGGTTCGTCTAACATCAGGATATTCGGCTGACGAATCAGTTGGACGGCTAAGGCTAAACGTCTTTGTTGTCCGCCACTTAACGCATTGGGAGAATTGTTCAGAGACAGATGATCTAAGCCTACTTCTTGTAGTGCTTCTTTGACTTGTGTAGTATTTAACTCAGGATGACCAAACCGCAATTCTTCTAAAATACTTCCGCCGCAAAAATGACGTTCTGGAAACTGGAACACTAATCCCACTAATTCTTGTAATTGATCGGAAATAATGTTTTGATCTCCCCAGAAAATTTGTCCTTTGGTTGGTTCGGCTAATCCCGATAAAATTTCGAGAAGGGTGCTTTTTCCAGAACCACTGGGTCCGGTAATTAATCCTAATTTTTGTGGGGGAAGTTTCAGGGTAATTGACCGCAAAATTGGTTCTGGGGTCGCTGGTGGATGATAGGTTAGGTTCTTTATTTGTAACATTCAGGTGATTAATGATGAATAATACAAGTTTTGGTAATGGTTTCTCTTTTTTACTTAGAAAAAGCACCGTAATTAGCGCGATCGTTGCGCTTGGCGTTTTCTATGTTAACCCAGTTCTTGCGGGTGATCCTTTCCGAAAAACTGATCCGCGATCGATCAGTGAGACAACGGAAACCGCATTTGAGACGATGTTTATTGCTGGTGACTATAAACAAGCAGGGAGAATTTTAAGTCAAAATCAGGAGAACACTGATCCCTTAGCTTATGCGTTGTTGGCTTCTGTTGCTTATACCGAAGAAGAATGGGAAGGGGTGAAAACCGCAGCGGAAAAAACTCTTGACTTAGCCAGCGCGATCGGGGAGACTGATCCCTTACGTCGAGATTTATATTTAGCGATCGGGCATTTTTTAGAAGGGAGTTATTTATTCCAAGTAGAAGGACCTTTCAGAGTTTTGAAGAAGTTACAAAAGGTGTTCCATTACTTAGAATTAGCCGAAAAACATAATCCTGAAGACCCAGAATTAAACTTAATTAAAGGCTATATGGACTTAATTTTAGCGGTAAATCTGCCCTTTTTTGACCCTAAACAGGCGATCGAGCGCTTTGAAACCTATGGTCAGCCTTCTTATCTGGTGAATCGGGGATTAGCCATTGCTTATCGTGATTTAGAAGAGTACGAAAAAGCCCGCATTGCCGTCGAAAAAGCGATCGAGGCGACCCCTGACAATCCCGAACTCCATTATCTCAAAGGGCAAATTTTGTACAAATTAGGAGAAGAAAAACAGAGTTTGACCCTCGCACAACAAGCAGTCAAACACTTTGAGAGCGCGATCGCACGGTCAGAACGGCTTCCCGATTCCATCAGTAAACCTTATGAACGGGAACACCGTCTGGCGCGAGAACTAATGATCAAAATTACCAATCAAGCCTCAAATTAGAGCGCGATCGCACGACTTTTCTAGTGAAAACTGGGCTGATGACGAATCAAGTTAAGAAACTCCTCACGAGTTTTCTGGTCTTCTTGAAACACCCCTAACATCGCACTGGTAACCGTCCAAGAACCTGGCTTTTGCACACCGCGCATCACCATGCACATATGACTTGCTTCCATAACAACAGCCACGCCCTGCGGTTCGAGAATGGTTTGAATTGCCTCAGCAATTTGGCGAGTGAGACGTTCTTGGACTTGTAAACGCCGAGCATACATTTCCACAATCCGAGCTAACTTGCTTAACCCCACCACCTTCTCGTTCGGGATATAAGCCACATGAGCTTTACCCATGAAAGGTAACATATGATGCTCACAAAGACTAAACACATCAATATCTCGCACTAGCACCATTTCGTTGTGTCCCTCATCAAAGATTGCACCGTTAACGAGATCATCAAGAGACTGCTCATAGCCTTGAGTGAGAAACTGCATCGCTTCTGCTACCCGTTTCGGCGTTTTGAGCAAACCCTCTCGTTCTGGGTCTTCTCCCACGCCTTCGAGAATCGTTTTCACCGCTTCCATCATCTCTCCGATTTCGGGTCGAGAAAACTCTTCCGAGCCATTTTGACTCACCGCCGCTTCTACAGAAGAAGCACTATCGAGAGACACGGTTTTGGTTACTTTCGCTGAACCGTTGGACATTGAACTGTTGGATGAAGCAATTGTCATAACTTATGAATAATATTCCTTACCTGTCTGCGTTATTCTTGTCACCTAGAGCGATACTTAAAGCGCACCAGCACTAGGCATCAAGGTCATTTCTTCGATTACTGCCTCTTGAGGAAGTAGAGCCGCTTGGGCGATTGTTTGCGCCACCACTTTCGGATCAAGCATCGCAGCGCGATTTAACTCCATTTTTACCGTATCCGTATCCCAAAGCGGGGTATTTACAGCACCGGGGATAATGCTAACGACACGAATGCCATTTTCTTTTTCCTCTCCCGATAGAGCCTTGGACAGAGTAATAATCCCTGCTTTACTCACCGCGTATGCTCCCCAACTGGGAAACGGACTTTGAGCGGCAATGGAGGCAACATTTATAATTGTGCCACTTGCTCGATCGCGCATTGTTGGTAATACGCCCTGAATGCACTGAAAAACGCTAGTTAAATTAAGATTTAACACCTGTTGCCAATCTTCCAGAGGCGTTTCTTGTAACGGGTTGGTGTATCCCATCCCCGCATTATTAACTAAAATTGAGATACCTCCGAAATCTTTAACGGCTGCGCTAATTTGGTCTTTCACAGTTTCCACAACTGCCAAATCAATCAGGTACGATTTCGCGTTTACCTTTTTCTCAACGGCAGCCATAACCGCATCAAGTTTATCTTGAGAACGTCCCACCAAAGCCAAATCAACACCAGCTTCCGCCAAAGCGAGGGCAGTTTCCTTCCCAATACCGCTACTTGCGCCAGTAATCAGAGCTTTTGGGCGACTCGGCGAGTCATCCATAGTTTCCTCCCAGTTGATCAATGATTAAATCTAATTTTCATGTTTTCCATCCCAGAGAAGGATTCTACTTTCCCCCCTTACCAAGGGAGGCTAGGGGGGATTATAGTTTCCCCCCTTACGAAGGAAATTCTACTTTCCCCCCCTTATGAAGGAAATTCTACTTTCCCCCCCTTACGAAGGAAATTCTACTTTCCCCCCCTTACGAAGGGGGGTTAGGGGGGATTCCGCCCAGACTTTGAATTTGATTAAAAAATGTAAAGTTCCTGAGCCTTGCCTATTGTATCACTCAGTCTGGTATTGATTGATTAAGCTCTATAATCGTTAGTTTGAAAAAAATCCATGATTTTACTTCCCGATCAATTTTGGCAAACCGTTGAAATCACCACCAAAAACGCCACCGCATCTCAGGCGCTACAACCAATTCCCACCGCTTCTGAAATTATCGAATGTGAAGGAATCCCGTTTTTAGTCCGCATTTTGACCACTTTAATTAAAAAAGAAGAGGCGAAGGAAAAACAAGCACAGCACAAAGAAAAAACTGGAGAAGAGTTTGATCCGTTTTTACCCTATGAGAAAGACTTATTTGTTAGTGATATTTCTGAGACTCATATCTGCTTGTTGAATAAATATAATGTTGTCGATCATCATCTTTTAATTGTCACCCGTGACTTTGAACCACAAGAAAATTTACTGAATCATAATGATTTAACTGCGCTTTGTGCTTGTTTACAAAAAGTCGATGGGTTGGGATTTTATAATTCTAGAAAAGATGCGGGTGCATCCGTTCGTCATAAACATTTACAACTTGTTCCCAAAATTTTAGCTGAAAATTTACCAGAAATCCCAATTACTCCTGCTTTCAAAACGGCTCAATTTAATGGGGGATTGGGAAATATTCCGCTGTTTTCTTTTCAACATGGATTCACTTGGTTAAATCTCGATTGGACAGCATCGCCAAGCGCGATCGCCCTAGAAGTTTTAAATATTTATCAGCAATTATTGAACGCAGTTAATGTTAATTCTGAAACCGCTTATAACTTTTTAATGACTCAAAATTGGCTGTTAATTGTTCCTCGAAAACAGGAAAGATTCCGCTCGATCGGGATTAACTCTCTCGGTTTTGCCGGTGCATTATTAGTCAGAAATCAAGCAGAATTGCAAATTATTAAAGATCATAATCCCTTAGAAATTTTAGCTGCTGTTGGTTTTCCCAGTAACATAAATTAAAATAATATTTTGTATTTTGTAGTAGGGTGGGCAATGCCCACCCTACGGTCAATGAGCTGTTTACAGTATGCAATTTCCTTATTGAATTAAAAAATCAGGTAACTCAGTTAGATTAAATTGGAGGAGAACGATAACAACAACTGTATAAATCGTAGAGCCAGCAAAACCAATAATAACATCTCGTTTAACATTTGATCGACGCTCTTCCCAAAATAGATCAAAAGCGCCCCATTGCATCATCAAAATTCCCAAAACATTGGAAAGCCAATAACCAATAATTGTTAAAACAAAAAAGGAATCAGTAAACGGCCAATGCAAAAGATAAGCAAATCCATAAGCGATCGGTAAATTAAAAAATAGATCATTCCACCAAGAGAGAGGAGATAACATATAACCCACTCCCATCAATAATGTTCCCTTTGACTTTTTTAGTAAACTCATTCCCAACTCAATACTAATACCATGCGTGAATAATTGGTGCTACATACCAACTTATTATTCCCCCCTTTCAAAGGGGGGTTAGGGGGGATAAACTGTAACACCGCTTTTTGAAAATGGTATAAACTAATCATTATTAATTACCTTACCGCAATAGGGACAAACTTGTGTCTGATTACGCCGTTTTTTCGCCTTACGCGCTTGTAACTCTTCCGAAAAACCAGACGCTAAAATTCCCGCAGGAAGTGCAAATAAACCAATTCCTAAAATTGCCAAACTTCCCCCCAATATTCTCCCTAATAACGTTACTGGATAAACATCCCCATATCCCACTGTTGTTAACGTAATTGTTCCCCACCACATCGCCTCGGGAATACTGGAAAATGCTTCTGGTTGCGCTTGATGTTCCGCAAAATAAATTAAACTTGACGCGATCGCGAGGAGAATTGATAATACAAATAATGATAAAATTAACTCTTCCCGTTTTAATCGCAAAACTCGTCCTAAAATCTTGAGAGAATCGGTATAACGATTTAATTTTAAGACCCGAAATAATCGTAACAGACGCAACGCACGACCCACCCGAAACTGAGGAGAAAGCAACGGTAAATAAAAGGGAAGAATTGCTAATAAATCAATTAAAGCCAGAGGGGTAAAGATAAACCGTAAGCGTCCCCAAAACGGATGTCGATACGCTTGTTTAATTGTACAACTCCAAACTCTTAATAAATACTCGATCGTAAAAACAACCACCGAAAAAATCTCAAAACCTCGAAACCAAATCCAGTATTGTTCAAACAGAGAATCCACCGTTTCTAAAGCAACCGCAATTAAATTTAAGAAAATTAAACCTAATAAAAAGAAATCAAAACATTTACTGGCTAAATCATAAGGTTCAGCCAAATCTAAAAACCTATAGACTTTATGTTTTAGCGATGCGCGTGGAGTATTCATTATCCTTTTATTTCTCCCTTTTAATTATCGATCGTCCACTGATCTAACACATCTTTAATTAAAACTTCTTGTATCCAAATTTGACCAATAACGGTTAAGGGAAGGGCGAGAAATAAACCTAAAAAACCGAAAAAAGTTGCAAAAAAGACTTGCGCCAGTAAGGTAAACGCAGGGAATAAAGACACCTGTTGCGCCATGACTAAAGGAGTTAAAAAAGCTCCTTCAATTTGTTGGAGAACGATGTAAAATATAAGTACCGCTAAACTTTTCCAAGGTGCATCTAAAAGCGCGATCGCCATCGGAGGAATCACACTTAAAACGGGACCAAAATTCGGAATAAAAGTCAGCAATCCCGTTAACATTGCTTGCGCTAAAGCGAGATCAATATCTAAAATTAAAAGTCCGATAAAACTCAATACTAGCAAGAAAGTGATACTAAATAAAGTTCCCACCAACCACCCTTGTAAAGCCTTCTCACACAACAATAAAATCTCATCTACTCGCTTGCGATAAAAACAAGGAAATAAACGTTTAAATCCTTCTCGATATGGCGTGGGATCAGCGAGTAACATAATCGTTAACACTAACACCAATAAAATGTTCAAAATAATCCCAACGGAAGTGGAGAAAAACGTAAATCCTCCTCCCAATAAGCGATTATAAAGCGGTTGAATTTGCTGTGATAATTGAGTAAAGTTGGGTAAGAGTTCTAAAAGTTCTGGAGAAAGCCGTTTTTCTAATAAACTGAGCCAACTATTTAACTGATTAATACCTTTCGGTACTAACTCAATTAATTGCTGTAGCTGATCAAAAAAAGGCGGTACAATGACCCAGACAAAAGTAATTGCAAGTGACAATAAAATGAGGACAGATAAAAATACCGCATAACTGCGCCTCATTTTTAATTTTTGTAACTGCTTTACTGAAAGATTAAGCGCATTTGCAATTACCACCGCCGTAAAAACTAAGAGGAGTAACTGTTTAATTTGCCACAAAATGTATAACGAGAGCGTGAGAGCAACCACTCCCATCCATTTTCCTAAAGTCACAGCAATTAATCCTCACGATTTAGCTTTTAAAAACCTTCGCCAGAATACAATTCCTAGAACTAACGGTGGTGTCAAAACAATACTAATCGCTAGTCCGGAAGAAGCTGAAATTGAAACATAAGGAGCGAGAGACTTGATAACAACGGAAATCAGTGTAGAAAACAAGAAAACTTTGAGGATAAAAGCGGCTTTCATATTTAAATATCTACCTTAAAGACCTAAGACATTTTCTTTTTCACAGAAGAGACTAACTGATTCACTTGCTTATGAAGTTGATCAATTTGACCTTGCATTTTCTCGACTTTCTTATTTAGTTGGTCAACTTCAGCTTTCAGAGTCGCCACATCTTCTCCTCCTTCTTGAGTGGTTTCCGTCGCTGGAGGAACAGTTGCTGCTTTTCTCTTACTTGCTTTATTTCTCGCATCCTTAATCGCTTTTACCAATTGGTCGCGCTCAAATGGTTTTTCTACGAAAGCAAAATATTCAAATGGCTCGGAAATTTTCTCTGTCACCTCCTCTTTTCGTCCCGACATTAAAACTAAAGGGGTCGCGGTTAAATTGGGGTCATTTTGTATTTCTTGATAAACTTCCCAACCACTTTTTCTGGGTAACAGGAAATCTAAAATAATCAGTTGTGGTTTTTCTGAGTGAATTTTCTCGATACCATCTTGTCCATCTCTGGCTTCGATAACTTCAAGATTACCACCAGGTAACATATCTTTAACTCGCATTCTGATCATTTTGCTGTCATCAATGACCAGTATTTTCTGCATTTTGATTGACTCCTTAATTGTGCGAAAGTTATCCTAAAAAATTGATTTTTGATTGAGTGAAACTAAGCTCGATCGTTGCTTAGGGTTACTTTACCAAAAAATCGATCGCGCTCAAACCAGAGATGAGGGAAGATTAAGTCGGTTAACAATATTCATTAGTGTAACCTGATCACCGAATCGGTTTCACCAACTTTAAAAACAAAATCCGATGTCATTCCATCCCCTAAAAAGTAGTAATCCCCACAGAAAATTAAATCCTCCCTCATTAACCCTTTCTTAACCGCCATGCCTTTGTTCGGTATCCAGCACTTTTTAAGCCTGCTGTTGCCTTTCATCATAGAGAGTAGAGAAAATACAAATCAACTCATCAAAAAAATTATAGTAGCAAGTAAAGGAGAGAGGCATAAATTATGGCAAAGGTAGTCGGAATCGACCTTGGCACAACCAATTCCTGTGTCGCCGTTATGGAAGGGGGAAAGCCTACAGTTATTTCTAACGCAGAAGGCTTTCGTACCACCCCTTCCGTCGTCGGTTATGCCAAAAACGGCGATCGATTGGTCGGTCAAATCGCCAAGCGTCAAGGGGTAATGAACCCTCAAAACACATTTTATTCCGTTAAGCGGTTTATTGGACGTAAATTCGACGAAATTAAAGAGGAAGCGAAAGAAGTTTCCTACGATGTCAAGCGTTCCAATGACGGTAACGTTAAGCTAGAATGCCCCAATCAGGATCAGCAATTCGCCGCCGAAGAAATTTCAGCGCAAGTCTTGCGGAAACTGGTCGATGATGCCAGTAAGTATTTAGGAGAAACCGTCACCGAAGCGGTGATTACTGTTCCCGCATACTTTAACGACTCGCAACGTCAAGCCACCAAAGACGCGGGAAAAATTGCAGGTTTAGATGTCAAACGCATCATTAACGAACCGACGGCGGCTTCCCTCGCTTATGGGTTAGATAAGAAAAGCAACGAAACGATTCTTGTCTTTGACTTAGGTGGCGGTACGTTTGACGTTTCTATCTTAGAAGTTGGTGACGGTGTATTTGAAGTATTAGCCACTTCTGGTGATACTCACTTAGGCGGTGATGACTTTGATAAGAAAATTGTTGATCACTTAGCTGAAGAATTTAAAAACCAAGAGGGAATTGATCTCCGTCAAGATAAGCAAGCGCTGCAACGTTTAACCGAAGCCGCCGAAAAAGCGAAAATCGAGCTTTCCAGTGTTAGTCAAGCGGATGTGAACCTTCCCTTTATCACAGCGACTCAAGAAGGGCCGAAACACCTCGATATGACGCTGACACGGGCGAAATTTGAGGAAATTTGCTCAGATTTGATCGATCGATGCAGCGTTCCCGTAGAAAACGCCCTCAAAGATGCCAAACTCGATAAAAGCAAAATTGACGAAATCGTCATGGTAGGGGGTTCAACCCGTATTCCTGCCATTCAAGAATTAGTCAAGAAAAAACTAGGAAAAGACCCCAACCTCACCGTTAACCCAGATGAAGTGGTCGCAGTCGGTGCAGCGATTCAAGGTGGCGTTCTCTCTGGGGAAGTTAAAGACATTCTCCTGTTAGACGTAACCCCTCTTTCCCTCGGTGTGGAAACTCTCGGCGGTGTAATGACAGCCATGATCCAACGCAACACCACCATTCCCACCAAAAAAGCAGAAACCTTCTCCACTGCGGTAGATGGACAAACCAACGTGGAAATCCATGTTTTACAAGGGGAACGTGAATTTGCCAAAGACAACAAGAGTTTAGGAACATTCCGCTTAGATGGCATTCCCCCCGCCCCTCGCGGTGTTCCTCAAATCGAAGTTACCTTCGACATTGACGCGAATGGTATCCTTAACGTAACCGCGAAGGATAAAGGAAGCGGTAAAGAACAGTCCATCAGCATTACAGGTGCTTCGACGCTTCCCGAAGAAGAAGTGGAACGCATGGTTGATGAAGCTGAGAAAAACGCAGAGGAAGACAAACAGCGTCGGGAGAAAATCGAACGGAAAAATCAAGCAGACTCCTTGGTTTATCAAGCGGAAAAACAAATCAACGAACTCGGTGATAAGGTTGCCGCAGAGGAGAAAAGCAAAGCAGAAGACTTGATCAGTCAACTGAAAGAAGCAACTTCCCAAGACAATGATGAGCAAATTCAGAAACTAATGCCAGAATTGCAACAAGTGCTTTACAGCATTGGTTCGAGTGTTTATCAGCAAGATGGCGGCGCGGCGACGGATGCAGCCACTGGCGATGATACTAGCACCAATGGCGCTTCTTCTGAGTCTTCCAGTAGTAAGTCTGATGGCGATGATGTCATTGATGCTGAGTTCTCGGAAACGAAGTAAGTTTCTTTTAGAATCTGTCCTATCCCCCCTAACCCCCCTTTGAAAGTCTGTTCTATCCCCCCTAACCCCCCTTTGAAAGTCTGTTCTATCCCCCCTAACCCCCCTTTGAAAGTCTGTTCTATCCCCCCTAACCCCCCTTTGAAAGTCTGTTCTATCCCCCCTAACCCCCCTTTGAAAGTCTGTTCTATCCCCCCTAACCCCCCTTTGAAAGTCTGTTCTATCCCCCCTAACCCCCCTTTGAAAGTCTGTTCTATCCCCCCTAACCCCCCTTTGAAAGTCTGTTCTATCCCCCCTAACCCCCCTTTGAAAGTCTGTTCTATCCCCCCTAACCCCCCTTTGAAAGTCTGTTCTATCCCCCCTAACCCCCCTTTGAAAGTCTGTTCTATCCCCCCTAACCCCCCTTTGAAAGTCTGTTCTATCCCCCCTAACCCCCCTTTGAAAGTCTGTTCTATCCCCCCTAACCCCCCTTTGAAAGGGGGGAAGATCACTTAATATCAGATAAAAAGTTACATCTTGTAGGGTGGGCAATGCCCACCCTACGGTCAATGAGCTAGAGTTTACGAAACCCAACACCAATTATCAGATAAAAAGTAGGTTGGGTGGAGTTTACGAAACCCAACACCAATTATCAGTTACATCTTGTAAGGTGGGCAATGCTCACCCTACGGTCAATGAGCGAGTTAATTACTATAACTTGAGTTAAGAGTAGCCTTCGCGATTATGAATCTCCATTTTCTAAATGATGCCCAAGCCAACCTCAATCAGTTGATCGAGGAAACTGCTTCCTCTCATCAACCGATCGAAATAGAGGGAGACAATCACACTGCAATTCTGCTGGCAAAAGAAGATTGGTCTGCTATCCAAGAAACCCTCTACTTACTCTCAATTCCAGAAATGCGTGAATCTATTAAAGAAGGGTTAACAACTCCTCTGAATGAATGTGATGAGGAATTGGATTGGTGAATTGGAAACTGATGTACACCAAGCAAGCCCAAAAAGATGCTATAGCGCTACGCGCTAGGCAAAAGGCAAGAGGCAAGAGGCAAGAGGCAAGAGTAAGGTATAGGTGAGTTTCAACATTTTGGAATGTCCTAACCTAATTTTGTAGCGCTATAAAAAGCTGGCAAGAAGCGGTTTAAAACCAAAAGCTCAGAAACTTCTTGCAATCCTTGCCAACAATCCATACACTAATCCTCCCCCCTATGAAAAGTTGGTTGGGGATTTAACTGGGGCTTACTCTCGTCGCATCAATATTCAACATCGTTTGGTTTACGAAATTTTGGAGGAGGAGAAAGCGGTCAAGGTAATCCGAATGTGGTCTCACTATGAATAGAAACGCTTTGAGGATTTGTTTGTTACAATGTTAGTCCTGAAAATTGGACGATCGAACCTCTATCAAAATTAGAATATGGCACAACAAACCTTACGTGGTACTCGCTTAAAACAAAAACGGAAATGTGGTTTCCGCGCCAGAATGCGGACTCATAACGGTAAAAATGTAATTAATGCTCGTCGCAAAAAAGGACGGGCGCGTTTATCAGTTTAACTTAAACCCGAAAATTGGATTGTGGGTTTACCAAAGGCGAACCGACTTAGACATCGTAATCAGTTTAAGGCGGTCTATCAGAAAGGAGAACGTTGTTCGGGGAAATATTTAGTCCTTCTTTTGCTTCGGGAAGTTTCCCCCAATGATGTTTCTCCTCCCCAAGTTGGGATTTCTATCAGCTTAAAAGTGAGTAAAAAGGCGGTGGTGCGAAATCGCATTAAACGCCAGATTCGTGCGATTCTGCAAGGGTTGTTACCTCAGTTCCCCCAAGGTTTGAAACTGGTCGTGATTGTGAAGCCACAAGCTCAAGTGTGCCAATATGAAGATTTTTTGCGAGAATTAAGAGAGTTATTAATCAAACTTGAGGTTTTATATGGGTATTAAAGAAAACGTTTATTTTGAAGGGGGCCCTCACAAAGGGGATTTAGTGCTAAATGTTCTATTGGGCTTTACGGTGATTTGTTTGCCGTTTACGGTTGGCGCATTGGTGCGAGCGTTGTGGCTTCGGTATCGGATCACCGATCGACGCTTATCGGTTATCGGGGGCTGGCGTGGGCGCGATCGAACCGACGTGGTTTATACAGAAATTACAAAATTAGTTAAAATTCCTCGTGGCATTGGTTTATGGGGAGATATTATCCTCACCCTCAATGATAAAAGTCGTTTAGAAATGCGCGCCGTTCCGAAATATAGAGAAATTCACGATTATATTGCCGAAAAAGTAGCAACCAAAACTGGAAAATCCCTAGAAGCGATTACGACTCGTTAAATTGGTAACTGGATCGCAAACGAATCATTTAAGATTCGATACATTAAAACAAAGATAAGAGTACACGCAAAAACACGAAGCGAGAAGACGCATGGATTTTGGGATCGGATTTATTTCTAACAACATAATGCTGCCAATCCTGGACTTTTTTCACGGGATTGTCCCCAGTTATGGGTTTGCCATTATTGCTTTAACCCTGGTGATTCGTTTCGCCCTCTACCCCTTGAGTGCGAAGTCAATCCGTAGCATGAGACGGATGCGAGTTGCCCAGCCAGCAATGCAGAAAAAAGTGAAGGAGGTACAAGAACGATATAAGGATGATCCAGAAAAGCAACGCCAAGAAATGAGCGCGGTTTATAAAGAATATGGGAATCCTTTGGCGGGATGTTTTCCTGTTATTCTGCAAATGCCGATTTTATTTGCTTTATTTGCTACTTTGCGCGGATCGCCTTTTGCGGATGTGGATTACACCGTAGATATGCAGATTTTCCCTAGAGAACAAATTGAGTCGGTACAACCAGAAACTGTTACCACTAAGGCGGAAAATGTCTATATCAATGAGGATGTTCACTATAAGGTTTTAGCGTTACTACCCAGTGAAAATTTAGGCGTGGGACAAACCACACAACTTGAGTTTCAAACTGAGGAAGGGAAGTCTTTAAACCAGTTAAACGCGGAAACTGAGTCGAACTTAGCCCCGAACTTGGAAGTAGTGAAAGGTCAAGAACGAGTAAAAATCAATGAAGATGGGACAATCAGCGCGATCGCCCCTGGAGAGGTGTCCATTAAAGCCAGTCTCCCCGGTGTCGCTAAAAATGAAGGTTTCATCTTTATTGAAGCCCTCGGTCGCGTTGGTGCGGTCGGTGAAGATGGCACAATTCACTGGGATATTCTGGGAATGGTGATTTTCTTCGGGATTAGTTTATACGCTAACCAGAAACTCTCTGGTCAATCCAATAAAAGTGGTGATAACTCTCAACAACAGTTGATTAGCCAAATCACGCCCATCTTATTTACGGGGATGTTCTTATTCTTCCCGCTTCCAGCTGGGGTGTTAATGTATATTGTCCTTGCTAACGTCTTCCAAACCTTGCAAACTTTAATTCTGATGCGAGAACCTTTGCCAGATAATCTACAGAAAATTGTAGAGGAACAAGAGAAGCAGGAGAAGAAAGAGAAAGGACAAGAAAGCCTTCCGTTTGAAAAACAAAAACGATCGCGCAAAAAAGAAAAAGCATCAGGATAAATCAATATGGATCAAACCGTCAATCGGGGTCAACAGTGGCTAGAAAACGTTTTAGCCCTGATGGGAACCCCGACTTCTGTTAAACTTTCTAACCCCAATGAAACCGCAGAAACCACAATTGCTGATCAAAATCCTTGGTTAGTCATTGATGACACGGATTTAAACGAAGAACAGGTGAAAGCATTACTGAAGGATCAGGGAAAAACCTTAGATTCCCTACAGTATCTCGCCAATACTTGTTTGAATATCGGTTTGTCCCCAGAAGAACAAATGGCGTTTACCATTGAGTTCAAAGGGTATCGGCAACAACGAGAAAAAGAGTTACGAGTCTTAGCGGAAAAAACCGCTTGGCAAGTGTCGGAAACTGGGGAGAAAGTTGAACTCGATTCTCTCTCTAGTGCCGAACGGCGACAAATTCATCAGTTTTTGCAACAATATGAGGGGTTAGAATCATTTAGCCGAGGGGAAGACCCCGATCGACGCTTGGTGGTACAACGCAAAAGCGATTAACGATTAATTGATATAGCAATGCCAAATGAATTGTAAATTAATCCCCCCCTTCGACAGGCTCAGGGTAAAACCTAGCCCCCCCTTCGTAAGGGGGGAACGGTTAATCCCCCCTAGCCCCCCTTCCTAAGGAGGGAACGGTTAATCCCCCCTAGCCCCCCTTCGTAAGGGGGGAACGGTTAATCAACTTTTTACGAACGATTTAGAACTGCTATACGGTGCGATGCTAGAAGCAATTTATATCCCAAGACTCTTAAAAGCACCTAGAAAAAGTCAGCAACTTGATGTGAAAGCCTTTATTCCAGGTTTAGAGACTTTAACCCCAGTGCGAGGAACAGTGGTAATTACCCACTGTGGGAATTATTTGGAAGTCTCAGCCAATGCAGAAACCATAAAAACTTTAGTGTGCGATCGAACGTTGCAACAATATAATCAGCGTTTGGTGGTGGATACAAGCGAACTGATTTGGCTGAAAGACCATCCAGAGGAAGAAGAAGCACTCCCGAAAGAGGTGGAAACCCCTCTCGAAGAATTAACAGAAAGCCTACCCGCACAAGGCTATTTTGAACCTGAAACCTGGCTTTATGAACAGTTTTGTTTACAAATGCCGATCCGTAAATTAAGCAGTGATTCGGTTGCGGGAAGTTACGATTATGTGGATACGCCGCCAGTGGATCAACGGTGGGCGAGTTTGGCAGCATTGAAAGAAAAATTGCCCGATCGCAGTCTAGAGGATCAATGATGAGTTTCGCCGAAGAGTTTGAATTACTGTTAAGAGCCTGTTATCCCTTAATTTATCTTCCCACCTTTGAAGAAGAACGTGCCGAAAGCGCGATCGCCCAATGTGCGAAACGAGTGGGAAATCGTAACGTTTATATTTGGGATTTTGTGGAGGGCTATCAAGATAACCCCAACAACGCGGGAACGGCTCAACGCAACCCTTTACAAGCTCTAGAATATGTGGAAAAACTCTCCACTAGCAACGGGTCAGTTGTTATTTTACGAGACTTTCATCGGTTTTTAGAAGACATTTCAGTTGCGAGGAAACTGCGGAATCTCTCTCGGAAACTGAAATCGCTTCCCATCAACATCGTCTTGATTTCCCCAGAGATGTCCATTCCCTCTGATTTAACTGAAGTCTTAACCGTAGTGGAGTTTCCGCTTCCTGATAGTCAAGAAATTAAATCGGAAGTGGAACAACTGATTAGTGGCATTCCGCAAACGCTACCCGAAAAGCAAATTGATGCTTTTGTCCGTTCTGCGAGAGGATTATCATTAGAGCGGATTCGTCGCGTTTTAACCCGCGCGATCGCCGATCATGGGGCATTACAACCCGAAGACGTGGAATTAGTTCTCGCCGAAAAACGACAATCCATTCGTCAAACCCAAATCCTCGACTTTTATCCTGCTACCGAAGAAATTTCAGATATTGGGGGCTTAGATAACCTGAAAGACTGGTTACTCCGTCGCGGTGGATCATTCAGCGATCGCGCTCGTACTTATGGACTCCCTCACCCTCGTGGCTTGCTTCTAGTGGGGATTCAAGGCACAGGAAAATCTCTCACCGCCAAGGCGATCGCCCACCATTGGCATCTTCCCCTGTTGCGCTTGGATGTGGGACGATTATTCGGGGGATTAGTAGGAGAATCGGAATCTCGCACCCGACAAATGATCACCCTCGCCGAAGCCCTTTCCCCCTGTATTCTCTGGATTGACGAAATTGATAAAGCCTTTTCTGGCTTAACTGGACAAGGAGACTCTGGAACCAGTAGTCGGGTTTTCGGGACATTTATCACCTGGTTAGCAGAGAAAACCTCTCCCGTGTTTGTCGTCGCCACCGCCAATAATGTTCGTTCTCTTCCTCCTGAAATGCTGAGAAAAGGACGCTTTGACGAAATCTTCTTCGTTGATCTCCCCACTGGCAGCGAAAGACAAGAAATTTTTTCCGTTCATCTCTCCCATTTGCGTCCCCACAACATCAAAGATTACGATTTAGAACGACTCGCCTACGAAACCCCAGACTTTTCTGGTGCGGAAATTGAACAGACTATAATTGAGGCGATGCACATTGGTTTTAGCGAGAACCGAGACTTTACCAGTGATGATATCCTGCAAGCAGCGAGTCAAATTGTTCCCTTAGCTCGTACCGCCCAAGAGGAAATTCAATTTCTGAAACAATGGGTTAGCGCAGGAAGAGCGCGTAAAGCCTCTCGTGATCAGGCTATCACCTTCTAAATCTCATTCCCTAACCGAACGCTTATGAGTCTCTCTGGTTTAGCACAATTTATTGTCGGATTTCTCCTCGGCGTGTTTGTTCTCACGGGAACGGGCGCAGCAGTCGCTTACTTCTTTTTAAGTCGACTGTCAGACGCACCGCCGAAACCCGTTTATTCAGAAGAAAATTCTTCAGAAGAAAAGTCTCCTGCACAAAATACAAGCAATACTGAACCTGAACCGAAACCCGAACCTGAACCTGAACCTGAACCTGAACCTGAACCTGAACCCAAACCAAAAACCATAAAAGACCGTTTTGGGGAACAGGCTTATGAAGCCAGTGTAAATTGGCCGTCTGGGTTAAGTTTACGATCAAATCCGAATCCCTCAGCATCAAGAGTGGGAGGGGTTTATTATGGTGATAAATTAGTCGTTATCGGTAGCAGTAGTGATGGGAATTGGCAGAAAGTTTATGTTCCCGAAAGCGGTCAACAAGCCTGGGTAAAAGCAGGGAATGTGGAAAAAATTAATTAATCAATAACTAAATTAATGTACATGATTGTGTTCTGCCCCCAAACCCCCAAATCTGGGGGCTTCCATGAGTCAAGTTTTTACATAAGATATAGAACTGCTATAACAATCCTACTAGATGATTTGTCAATGTTTTTTGCCCCCAAACCCCCTAGATGATTTGTCAATGTTTTTTGCCCCCAAACCCCCAAGTCTGGGGGCTTCCATGAGTCAAGTTTTTACATAAGATATAGAATTGCTATAGTAATCCCAAATGAATTTTAAATTAATCCCCCCTAACCCCCCTTTGAAAGGGGGGAACGGTTGATAAACTTTTTACAAATGAATTAGAACTGCTATAACCAATAACCAATAACCAATAACCAATAACCAATAACCAATAACCAATAACCAATAACCAATAACCAATAACCAATAACCAATAACCAAATATGCAATTCGCGCAACGTCTGGATCGAATCCCTCCTTATCTGTTTGCAGAAATTAATCGGAAACGCCAAAAACTCCTCGCTGCAGGAGTCGATCTGATCAATTTAGGAGTTGGTGATCCCGATCAACCTACTCCTGCCCCGATTCTCCAGACCATGCACGAAGCGATCGAGGATGGAAGTAACCACTGCTATCCTCCCTATCAGGGAACGATCGAGTTTCGGAAGGCAGTAGCGGCGTTTATGGCTCGTCGTTACGGCGTTATGGATATTGACCCCGAAACAGAAATTCTGTCCTCTATTGGCTCAAAAGAGGCGATTCACAATACATTTTTAGCATTTGTTGACCCTGGGGATTATACCCTGATTCCCGATCCTGGTTATCCTGTTTATAACACCGCCACCCTGTTTGCAGACGGGAAACCCTACACTATGCCCTTAAAGCCAGAAAATGCCTTTTTGCCAGACTTAAACCAGATTCCACCCACTATTGCGGAAAAGGCGAAGTTACTTTGGGTGAATTATCCCAATAACCCAACGGGGGCGTTGGCAAGTTTAGACTTTTTTACGGAATTAGCGGCTTTTTGTCGTCAGTATGACATTTTACTCTGCCATGATCATGCTTATGCCGAGATGGCTTATGATGGTTATCAACCGCCCAGTGTGTTACAAGTTCCGAATGCGAAAGACTGCGCGATCGAGTTTCATAGCGCTTCAAAATCTTATAATATGACGGGTTGGCGTGTGGGGTTTGTAGTGGGAAATTCTCTAGGGATTCAAGGATTAGCAAGGGTGAAAAGTAATGTGGATTCTGGTGTGTTTCGGGCAATTCAAAAAGCCGTAATCACCGCATTAGAAACCCCTCGCGCTGAAATTGAGAAAGTAACGGCGGTTTATCAACGGCGACGAGATTTAATTGTAGAAGGGTTGCGGAGTCTCGGTTGGGAGATTACTCCTCCCAAAGCAACCCTTTATGTTTGGGTGCAAGTGCCGTCGGGTTATACCTCCCAAGAATTTACCAATCTGTTATTAGATCAATGTGGGATTATTGTTCCCCCTGGTAATGGGTATGGGGCGACAGGAGAAGGATATTTTCGCATTGCCTTAACGATACCAGAAGCAAAAATCAAAAGCGCGATCGAGCGGATGAAAGCTGCAGGAATCCGTTATCATCGCTAGAGACTATCCTAGAATTAAGTCCAATCAATCTGCTTCCCATCTGGAGTGTAACAATGACTAAACATTATTTTGTAGCGACGGAACAAGATACTCTCTCCAGAGTTTACCGAGAAATCACCCTCTGGTTCAAAAATAAAGAATATGAAGTAGAAAGCACCCAAACGGGAGAGGTTTATTTAGTACAGGCGAAAAAAACGGGCTTTCTAAGAACTTTATCAGGAACAAATTTGGCGTTTCGGGTTAATATTTATTGGTCAAATGCGCCCACGACACAAGGAGAATTTATTATTGAAACTCGTGTCGGAAAATGGTTTCGGAATATCACTGGGGCGGGTTTAACGGCAATGTTTACCAGTGGTTTTACTATTTTTACTGGGTTTGCTGGGGCGGGTTGGGCGTTGGTTTTAGAACGAGATTTAATCAATCATCTTCAAAATACTTTAAACTTAAAACGAGTGAGTGAAGCTGCCACTCCTTCTTCCTCCACTGTTACCGTGAGTAAGGAAACGATTAATACTGAGTCGGCTTCCTCTGTCGCTCGATCGCGTGCCATTAGTGAAATTAAAGCAGAAATCGATCAATTACAATCCGCCTTAAATCAAGAGATTATCAGTCAAGAAGAATTTGAGAAAAAGAAACGAAAACTAGAGGAAAAAATCGACGAAAGAGAAATTGAAATCTTGATTGAAGAAAAAAGCAATCAATTACAAGAAGCGTTTGCCAGTGGGATTTTAGATGCAGATGAATATGAAGCCAAACTCAACTCAGTGGAAGCATCTGCAAGAGAAAAGCTATCGAAAAAGCAGAAATTAAAAGAAGCAAGAGACAACGGTATTTTAACCGAAGCCGAATATCAAGCGAAGTTATCTCAGCTTTAAATTTTTGCTGAATAAAGCTGAAAGTTTTACCAAATAAGGATTTGAGGAGATTAAGATATGAGTAAAAATGCAAGTTCATTGATTGTTCAATCGTCACGCACCTTGCCTAAGGCAACTTGCCTTACTAAACCAACCAATGGACTTTTTCAGCAAGCCCTAGATATTCTCAATCATTTTACCGATCTTTTCTCGTAAAGTTTCTAACCCTAATCGTTTTTGTGCAGAAATAAAAACGGCACTGGGAAAGCTATCTTTTGCCTCAGTCAGCGTTTCATTATCTACTTGATCAAGTTTATTAAACACCAATAAACTGTCTGGGGGCGTAATTGGCATTTCCTCTAAAATTTGACTCACTGATTGAATTTGACTTTTCCAAGCAGGATGGGATAAATCAACGACGTGAAGGATCGCATCAGCTTCGCTAACTTCCTCTAAAGTAGCGCGAAAAGCATCAATCAGCGACGGAGGCAATTCTCGGATAAATCCAACGGTATCTGTCAGTAACACCGTTTGTAACTCCTCCTGAATCGGAACACTCAACCGCCGCGTGGTAGGATCGAGGGTGGCAAACAGTTGATCCTCTGCATAAATATCAGCATTTGTCAAGTGATTGAGTAACGTTGATTTTCCCGCATTGGTGTAACCCACCACAGCCACCGTCGGCACTTCTTGTTTTTGACGCTGTTGGCGCATTCGGGAACGATGGGATTGTAATTGGTTCACTTCCTGCTGTAACCGTGAGACTCGCTTTTGAATGCGACGGCGTTCGGTTTCCAGTTTCGTTTCTCCCGGTCCCCTTGTGCCAATTCCGCCACCGAGACGAGACATGGCTTCCCCACGCCCTACCAGACGGGGAAGGAGATATTCCAGTTGGGCAAGTTCGACTTGCAGTTTTCCCGCGCGCGATCGCGCCCTTTGAGCAAAAATGTCTAAAATTAACTCCGTTCGATCGATCACCCTCACACCAATTTGTTGTTCTAAATTTCGTGCTTGTGCGGGACTCAAATCTTGATCAAACGTGACTAAACTCGCTCCTACCGTTTGCACCGCGATCGCGATTTCCTCCACTTTCCCCGCACCAATCACCGTTTGTGGGTGAGGACGACTGCGACGCTGAGTAATGGTTTGTAACACCTCACCGCCTGCGGTATCCACCAAACGAGTTACTTCTGCTAAACCTGCCTCAAACTGTTGTAAAGACAAATCGGCGGTCATCAACCCCACAACTACCACACGCTGATGAGAACTATCAACTTGCTGCGCCACATACTCCCGTTCAAATTCTTCCTCCAACCCTTCCACAAGGTTGAGAAAATCCTGCTTAGTGAGAATATCCAGACTTAACGGCGGTGAAATCGTCCAATACATTCCCTCGTCATTTTCTGTGGCAGCCGCGCGATCGAATTCTGGGGCAAGATGGGCTAAATAAGCAGACTCCACGTAACCCGTTGCGCCCCCTCCCCGTCGTTGAAACCCACTGCCAGTGAGAGTTAAAGTCACTAACGCATCTAATCGCTGTAACACCATTGCAGTGAGTGTGGGTTTATTGGGCGGTTCTGATTTCAGTGCGGTAGTAACACAACGAATCCCAGACAAGCGTTTTGCACCGTAACGAGGCAATTCTAGAGGGGGAATTTGGGTTTGTCGAGGGTTTCCCACGCCCACTCGAATCACCTGCCCCCGTCGGTTAATATAAGCAGACACCGCTTGATTAATTTCTGTACTGATGGCTGCAATCCGTTGGGCAAATTCGGGGGTGGTGGCAAGATCGCGCGGTTGATTTTGGTGGTATAGCTTTTTGAGTTGTTTGATTTGGCTGGATTTTAGTCCTTTTAGATTGCCGTGAATTTGCTCGATCGACACTCATCTCCTTGTTTTCACTCTCCTTTCAATCTCATTTTAGCAGCAGAATGTTGCCACAAGAGAGTATCGCCCCCTAACCCCCAAGTTTGGGGGAACTACAAGCAGTAGGTTGGGTGATCACCCAACATAATTCCACGTTTGATTTACAATTAGCAGTATCGCCCCCTAACCCCAAGTTTGGGGAACTACAAGCAGTAGGTTGGGTGATCACCCAACATAATTCCACGTTTGATTTACAATTAGCAGTATCGCCCCCCTAACCCCCAAGTTTGGGGGAACTACAAGCAGTAGGTTGGGTGATCACCCAACATAATTCCACGTTTGATTTACAATTAGCAGTATCGCCCCCTAACCCCCAAGTTTGGGGGAACTACAAGCAGTAGGTTGGGTGATCACTCAACATGATCCTCATATCAGTAGCAGCAGTAGGTTGGGTGCTCACCCAACATGATTCCACATTTGATTTACAATTGGTGTTGGGTTTCGCTTCCCTCCACCCAACCTACGTTTTAGTGTTGGGTGGAGGGAAGCGAAACCCAACCTACGTTTTAGCAGTAGGTTGGGTGATCACCCAACATGATCCTCATATCAGGTTTTTCGCTGCACAATTTCTCGACCTCACTACTAAATTAATTTCTAGGTTATTATGACAAACTCTAATACTTTAAGAATCGTCTCTCTTTTACCAAGCGCAACCGAAACCGTTGCCGCTTTAGGTTTAACGGATCACTTAGTCGGGCGTTCCCATGAATGCGATTATCCCCCAAAAGTACAATCTTTGCCCGTTTGTACAGAAGCCCGCTTAAATTCTCAAAAAAATAGTGCCGCTATTGATGAGGATGTACAATCTTTGATGCAGTCGGCGTTGAGTATTTATGAGATTAAAACTGATGTTTTAGAGAGATTACAGCCCACTCATATTTTGACTCAAGATCAATGTGATGCTTGTGCTGTCAGTATGACCCAAGTACAGGAAGCTACCTCACAATTAGTTTCGAGTCAGCCAGAAGTAATTTCCTTACAGGGAAATGTTTTAACTCAGGTTTGGGCAGACTTAAAGCAAGTGGCGGATCGTCTCGGTGTGGACTCACAACAGGCGTTAGCTGATCTCCAAAGTCGGGTGGATGCTTGTACTCGGATTACTGACCAAATTACAGCAGAAAACTGTCCGCGAGTGGTAACGATCGAGTGGATTGATCCCTTGATGTCAGGGGGGAATTGGCTTCCAGAATTGGTAAAAATGGCAGGGGGCGAACCAATTTTAGATGAGACTGGAGAACGATCGCGCTATCTGGATTGGCAGAATTTAAGCGATGCTGATCCTGATGCAATTGTGATTTTGCCCTGTGGCTTCGACCTCGATCGCACTCGCAAAGAGGCACAAGTTTTAAAAGAACGTTCACACTGGTCACAATTAAAAGCCGTACAAACCGATCGCGTTTACATTGCTGATGGTAATGCCTATTTTAATCGTCCTGGTCCGCGCTTAGTGGATTCCTTAGAAATGTTGGCGGAAATGTTACATCCTCAACAGTTTTCTTATGGTTATCAAGGAAAAAGCTGGGAAAAATTGTAGTCAAAATTTCTGGTATGATCATGCAAATAATGATTATTTAATTAAAGAAAGTCTCTTTAAAATAGTTTAATAAAAATAACATGATCTGCCGTTTATCTGAAAACTTGACGGTTGAGTTAACTAAGCACGCTCAAACGCAGTTGCTTGAACGAGAACTCAGATTAACTTGGATTGAGGAAACCTTACTCAATCCCATCGCAACCGAACCAGATCATAATGATCCAGACCTAACTTGTGCTTTTGGGAAAATTTCTGATTGTGAGGATGAAGTCGAGCGAGTTTTTAAAGTCGTTTATAATAAAACCAAAACTCCTTGGCAAATTGTTACTTGCTACTTTGATAGGAATGCCAAAAGAAGGTTTCTATGCTAATCAGATATGATCAGGAATCACAAGCTGCCTACATCAAACTTCTAGACTCAAAAGTTATTGAATCTGAAGAAATTGCTCCTGGTATTGTTTATGATTTTGATGTTAAGGATAAAATTAGAGGAATTGAGTTTTATCGCTTAGACTCTCTTTCTCGTGAAGAATTTATTAATCTAAATTTACCTCTGCAACTCCGAGACAAAGAGATTATAGAAACTTGTTTATTTTCTTTGTCAAAGTTGACTCCTAAATTTACGATTTTTTTCGGAAAAGAGTCCCCGAATCTTTCTGCTTTTTCAAAAACTGCATAACTCATTTTCCTTGACCTTAAAATTTTACTAGAGCAGTCTATCTGTAGAGACGTACCTGTTACTGAGCTTGTCGAAGTATCGCACATCTCTACAGACTTGATTAATGTGTGCCGTGTGTGGGACAAGGTAGAGGAGAAACCGATCGATCGAGCCATCCCACTGCTTGCTGTAAGTGTGCCAGAGCCTCTTGGGTTTGTCCAGATTCCAGATAAACTAGGGCTGCGGTAATGTGTTGATTCGCTTGGGCTTTGCGGTTAGCTTTGAGGCGATGCCAATCATTGGGCGCGATCGCGCATTTTTCAGCGAGAAGTTGCGCTAATTCAAGGGTGCTTTTTTGTGCGAGATCATCTTGGGTGGTAGAAATAGATTGTGACATAAATTTGATGCGTCTTTCAAGAGTACAATAGCTAACGAGCAGCGTGATTATTAATTCTATTCTAAAATGTCTTCTTCCGATTCTCAGCCCCCCCAAGATGATCAACAGTGGGAAACTCGCCTTCAACAAGTAGAAGAAACGCTGATTAATCTCCGACGGCGTTATAGTCAAATCCAGCGCGATCGAGCCAGAAAAGAGCAATTAGAGGCGAAACTCCAGCGTCTTCAATCTGAACTAGAATCCTTAGAACATCACCTTGAAAGTAGTCTTGTCACTTGGAAAGATTTTGCTGAACCCTTTTGGTTAGCTGTCCGTTTTGGCGGTTTAGGAATTATTATTGGCTGGCTTCTCAATTCTTCTAATAGTTAATACTACCAAAATTTACTTAAACTCAAATTAAAACCTAATAAAACATTTTCCCCTGATAACGAGAAAGGTTTTTTAATAATTTCTGGGGTTTGATTTGGGCGATAAATTTCTACAGTTTTGTGGCGACGGTTAATTAACCAACCTAAACGACAACCGTTGTCCATATATTCTGTTAATTTCTCTTGCGTCTGTTTTAGATTATCACTGGGAGAAAGCATTTCAATAACAAAATCTGGACATAAAGGAATAAATTTCTCTCGTTGTTCAAGAGTTAAAGATTCCCAACGAGACTTTTCTAACCAAGCCACATCAGGAGCGCGATCCGAACCATTGGGAAGACTAAATCCTGTGGAAGAATCAAACACTTCTCCCTGTTGAGTCTGTTCATTCCACATCCACAATTGACCAATCAAATTGGCATTTTTACGTCCTGTTTCTCCCCCAGTGGGTGACATAACGATTAAGTTTCCTTTAGCTGTCCGTTCTAATTTTAATTCTGGATTTTCTTCACAAATTTTATAAAACTGTTCACGATCTAATTGAATGATGGAATTTAGATTTAAGGTGAGTTGAGACATTTTTAATCTATTATTCTAATCCGATTCTGACATCGATCGAGCGAATCTTTTGGCTAAGGGAGGCGCAAATAAAAGGGGACTCGTAAAACCAGAAAAGACATAAATTCCTTGATAATTTTCTAATTGACCGATCGTTGCTTTCCCTTGTGGACTAAATGCAATTAAACAATGTTGCCATTTCCCTGGAACATCTTTTAAATCTGGTAATAATGTTCCGATTTCTTCCCGTAACCAAGACTCACTCGCCTTCTCATCAATTTTAGGCTGAAAATCGCTAATTGTGCGACTAATTTGACCGATACATAAATGTCGATCGCAGAATTGAATCGCCCCTGGATCGATCACCGCTTCTGCTAGTTTCTGTTCTTTTTCCTCCCACAATTGTTCCTTTTCGGGTTGAGTTGCGTTGGTTTCTAAACTCAATCTCTGGTCATTTGCTGGCATAATCAAGCTATTTAATTTAAGATCAAGGGGAGGGGTTTCTAGTAATTCGGCGTGAGTAAAATAAATGGGAACTTTAATCCCCAATTGCTTACCTAAATGACGAGTTTTTCCTCCCGCACAAATTACCGTATTTTTAGCCGAGTAAGTGTTTTTATTTGTCTTTACTCCTACTACCGTTTCTTGATTAAATTGAAAGGAATTAACCGTTTCCTTAGCGATTTCTCCACCGAGACGAGTGAAAGTTTTTAGATAGGCTTCGTTAGTTTTTTTGGGATTAATATGACCATGAGGAAAACAAATTGTCCCCTCGATCGCACTCGGATTTAATAACGGTTCTAACTCACAACTTTCCTCAACACTCAACAGTTGTGGCGGCATCTCACAGCCTTGATATTGCTTAACAACTTCTTCAGGAGACTCCCCTTTTCTAATCGTTAATAATAAATTGATTTCTCTAAATTCTGTCTCCCCATCTAAAACATCAGAAAGTTGTCGATGGAGATTAATTCCTTCTTGACAAAGTTCTCTAGTTTCGGGGGAATTTCCCGACCAAAATGGGAGTCCTCCATAACTATAACGAGTAGCATTTTCGAGAGTGGAAATCGGTTCTAAAAGTAAAACCTTCCACCCTTGATTCTGTAATTCATAAGCTAAACTTGCGCCTGTTATTCCGCCACCAATTACCAACCAGTCATAAGTTTTCATAACTTAAGCAGAACCCACTAACACTGACAATTCCTTCATAAATTCTAAACACTGCTTACTGTTCATTACCTTTGTTATTTGTTGTTTGTTGTTTGTTATTTGTTAATATAGCAGTTCTAAATCATTCGTAAAAAGTTGATTAACCGTTCCCCCCGATCATTGGGGGGTTAGGGGGGATTAATTTACAATTCATTTAGGATTGCTATAGTATCTTGTTAACGAGAACGAGAGGCGAAAAAAACAGCAGCGAAAGCAATCAACCCCAAAAGTGCTAAAGGAACTAAAAAATTAATCGGTTCAATCATAAAACTTAATCCCTAATCCTGAATAATTATCTTAAAATTGAAATCAACAAGAACGAGAGGAGGGAAAGGGAATGAGTATTTCCCAAATCGTAACATGGTTACAAGAACGGACAGCATTAGCAGTTTTACCAGAAAACGTCCTTAGCGCGATCGCACCGTTATTAGAGGAACGAATCGCAGGATCAAATCAAACCTTAGTCCAAGCAGAAACGCAGCCATTAGGACTGTATATCCTTCAGTCTGGACAAATAGAAAGTCAACCCTCACCGAAAATTACTCCCCAAACTTCTAACAAACTGTCCTCAAATTTTAGTTTACTTCCAGGCAGTATTATCAACTTAAAATCATTAATTCTCAATCAACCGACAAGGGAAACAATCATCACCAAAAGCGAATGTAAATTTTGGTTTCTCAATAGCGAGAAAATGCGAGCATTAATCGCAAAATATCCCGAAATTACTCAAGTTTTTTCCCAACAACTGGCGGAAGAATTAGCACTGGTTTCCTCACAACTTAACTTTGAACAAGAACGCTCCTATATTTTACGTCCATATTTGGTGACAAAAGCCAGACGAGGAATTGTCGGAAGAAGTCGGTATGCGGTGCGTTTGCGACAACAAATTAAACAAGCCTCAGAGAGTCGAGAATCAGTGTTAATTTTTGGTGAACCAGGGTTAGGAAAAGATAACACGGGGGCGTTGATTCATTTCGGTTCATCCCAGCGACGAGAACCCATTATCAAAATTGACTGTAGCACGTTACAAGCCAGTGGCGCACAATTATTTGGACGGTCTCAAGGCAAATTTGGTTTAATTGAAGCGTTAGGAAAGGGAACTCTCGTTTTCAATAACGTTCAAGAACTTGATCCAGAATTATTGCCCTCGATCGCGCAACTCCTCAAAGATAACACCTACACCCCTGTTCCCCGCGCAGATGAACCTCCTCCTCCCCCAAAAACCTCTCAAGCTCGAATTATTCTAATTTCCGAAAAAACCATCCCCGAACTCGATGGTTTAGTTCAACAGAGAATTAAAGTCCCGCCGTTGCGAGTGCGGAAAGGAGACATAGAAGATCAAGTCAAATACTACATTAGTTTAATTTGTCGCAGTAAAGGACTGAAAAAACCACAATTGACCACAGAAGCAACCCGACGCTTACAAGCCTATGATTTTCCTAACAATTTAACCGAATTGGAGAATTTGATCCGACGGGCGATCGTCCAATTACCAGAAGGACAACCCCTAACCGAGGAAATTGTCTGGCCCTCCCAAAGCAAAAAGAAACAATTTCGCCTGAATCTCCTGAACACCTTTCCCCGTTTCCGTCGCTTCCTGAGAAGTGTTTGGTATCCAGACCGCTTTAACTATTGGTTTGTTCTCCCAGCGTTTACCCTTGTGGTCGCCATTTTATTTCTTGGACCGCAAACTCGTTCCGAGAATTTTGCGCTGAATCTATTTTGGGCGTGGTGGTGGCCCGGTGTTCTCATTGCTTTTCCCTTTGTGGGACGATTATGGTGCGCTGTCTGTCCGTTTATGATTTATGGGGAACTCACCCAAAAAATCTCTCTGTGGTTATTTCCTCGCGAACTGAAACGCTGGCCCCGTCAGTCGGCGGAACAATGGGGGGGTTGGTTTTTATTCGGCTTATTTGCCTTGATTTTACTCTGGGAAGAACTGTGGCATTTAGAAAACACCGCTTATCTTTCCGCTTGTTTACTGCTTTTGATTACCGCCGGTGCTGTGATCTTTTCCCTACTATTTGAACGGCGATTTTGGTGTCGCTATCTTTGTCCCATCGGGGGGATGAACGGAATGTTTGCGAAACTCTCCATGACGGAATTACGAGCGCAACAGGGGACTTGTTCTGCTGAATGTACCACTTATCAATGTTATAAAGGCGGTCCGGAAAAAGGAGAAGGACAAGAAACCATGGGTTGTCCCCTCTATTCTCATCCTGCACAATTGGACGATAATCGAGATTGTGTTTTGTGCATGACTTGTCTTAAAGCCTGTCCCCATCGTTCCGTAGAGGTGAATTTACGCCCTCCAGGGATCGAGTTATGGACGACGCATCAGCCCCACGCTTATGAAGTGGCGTTATTATTTCTCTTGTTAGATGTGGTGTTTTTGCATCGTCTCCCAGAAATTCAAGCGTATTGGGGACTGAGTTGGAATTTAGAAAACTTTTGGGTGCATTTTCTGGTTTCTGTAGCGGCGTTAACTGTACCAGCTTTGATTCCCATTTTCGCCCAAATTAGCAGGGGGTTATTACATCAGTTGACCATCTTTCTTAACCCGAAAGGAGTCCACCAGAAACCGCTTCCTTTGCTGGAAAGTGCTTATGGCTATCTCCCTCTCGTTTTGGGGGCAAATTTAGCCCATTATCTCGATTTAGGGTTAGGGGAAGGAGGACGCTTACTCCCTGTGATGGCGGCGACGTTTGGGCTAAATGGTGAAGGTTTTCCGATCGCGGTAGCTGATCCGATAGTGATTGATTTTTTACAAGGGGTGACATTATTCGTTGGGGGGTTATTAGCTGTGATTTTGACTCAAAAAATCCTTCGCAGTTCTTTTTGGTCGCTCTTACCTCAATATTTGGCAATTTTGGCGTTATCGGTCTCGTTTTGGGAGTTGATTGTTTAAAGCTCGATTGTTACACAGTTGAATGAATTGCGCCCCCCAACCGCCTCAATATAGAGGAAACTCACTGGTAAAGTCCCCCAGACTTGGGGGATTTAGGGGGCAAGTCCCCCAGACTTGGGGGATTTAGGGGGCAAGTCCCCCAGACTTGGGGGATTTAGGGGGCAAGTCCCCCAGACTTGGGGGATTTATATCAGGTTCGGGTAATTGTTTATAATTGGTGTTGGGTTTCGCTTCGCTACACCCAACCTACTTTTTATCATTGATTGAGCGAACCTGATATTAGGGGGCAAGTGCGTAACTCCTGCTTGATTAAGGTTTAACCCTGATTCTTGCCAAGTTCCTCTAACAAAAGTTACACTTTGTAAAATATCTTTAATTTGTTTTCAGAACTTGTTAATAAGAACGAGAGCGAATTCGTACTGTTTTCTCCCTCGAAACAGGTTCGGTATCAAAAAAAAAGAATGATGTAAAATTTTTGTAAACGTTGGTTCTCATTTATTAAAGGAGGAGCGTAGTCTATGGGACTACCTTGGTATCGAGTTCACACAGTGGTTTTAAACGACCCAGGACGTTTGATTTCTGTTCACCTAATGCACACCGCATTAGTCGCAGGTTGGGCGGGATCAATGGCGTTGTTTGAATTAGCAACATTTGATCCCAGTGACCCTGTATTAAATCCGATGTGGCGACAAGGAATGTTCGTGTTGCCTTTTATGACCCGTTTAGGGGTGACGGAATCTTGGGGTGGCTGGAGTGTCACTGGGGAAACCGCAATTGACCCAGGCATTTGGTCTTTTGAAGGGGTTGCGATCGCGCACATTATCCTCTCGGGATTACTCTTTTTAGCCGCTTGCTGGCACTGGGTTTATTGGGATTTAGATTTATTCTATGACCCTCGCACGGGCGAACCCGCGCTTGATCTTCCCAAAATGTTTGGGATTCACTTATTCTTATCGGGATTACTCTGTTTTGGGTTTGGTGCTTTCCACCTCACGGGTTTATTCGGTCCGGGGATGTGGGTGTCCGATCCCTACGGTTTAACGGGTCATGTGCAACCAGTTGCTCCCGAATGGGGTCCGGCTGGGTTTAACCCGTTTAACGCTGGTGGTGTCGTCGCTCACCACATCGCAGCTGGAATTGTGGGCATTATCGCGGGAATTTTCCACTTGGCGGTGCGTCCCCCACAAAGACTTTACCGTGCGTTACGGATGGGGAATATTGAAACCGTCCTCTCTAGCAGTATCGCTGCGGTCTTCTTTGCTGCGTTCGTTGTTGCAGGAACAATGTGGTATGGTAGCGCAACTACCCCGATCGAGCTATTTGGTCCCACTCGTTATCAATGGGATCAGGGCTACTTCCAAGAGGAGATCGATCGCCGCGTCAATAGCTACATGGCGGATGGATATAGCCGCTCTGAGGCTTGGTCTAAAATTCCTGAAAAACTTGCGTTCTACGACTATGTGGGAAATAACCCTTCCAAAGGTGGTTTATTCCGTGTCGGTCCCATGAACCAAGGTGATGGTCTAGCGCAAGCCTGGTTAGGACATCCCGTCTTTAAGGATGCAGAAGGTCGAGAATTAGCCGTTCGTCGTCTTCCTAACTTCTTTGAAACCTTCCCCGTCGTTTTAGAAGACAAAAATGGCGTTGTTCGTGCGGATATTCCTTTCCGTCGTGCCGAATCGAAATATAGTATCGAACAAATGGGGGTTGATGTTACCTTCTTTGGCGGTGCTTTAGATGGTCAAACCTTTGAAAATGCCTCAAAAGTTAAGAAGTATGCTCGGAAAGCTCAACTCGGAGAAGTCTTTGAGTTCGATCGCGCGACTCTTGGCTCTGATGGGGTCTTCCGTACCAGTCCTCGGGGATGGTTTACCTTCGGTCACGCTGTGTTTGCGTTACTGTTCTTCTTTGGTCATATTTGGCATGGTTCTCGGACTCTCTACCGCGATGTTTTCGCTGGTGTGGAAGCCGATTTAGAAGAACAAGTGGAATGGGGTGCATTCCAGAAAGTTGGTGATAAATCGACTCGTAACCCTAACCGCGCTTAATTTAATCTGAAAGTAAAATCTAGATTTAGTCGTCCGAGGTTTCCTCGGGCGATTTTTAGTAGAAGTAGTAGGGTGGGCATTGCCCACCCTACAAGATGTAATATCTACTTTTTAAATTGGTATTAGGACGAGATAGAGTACAAAGAGAAGCCATTGACGAATTAGAAAATCTCACAGAAGAAAATCCATTTCGCCAAGTTGCCCTAGAATTGCTTTATACACTCAGGGAGAATCTAGAATTAAAAGAGGAACTCGAACTAGAGGAGAGAGAATTAATTATGCGACTTGCCCCTCTTTACCAGCAAAAAAAAGAACAATTGCAACAAGAAGCGGAACAGCATGGAAAGACGATCGCGCAACGGGAAATTGCACAAAAACTCTTTCGTCAAGGAATGGAAATCAATCAAATTGCTGAATTAACCGAACTTTCCGTTGAAGAGATTGCTAAACTGAACCGTGACACCGCCGAATAGTTCGACTTAAAATCCTCCCCCGCTAACAATTTTCATTTTTGCTGGTAAACTGTTAGATGAAGGGATTAGGAACTTTATTAAAATCATGGAAGCTGTAGCATATATACTCATCTTAGCTTGCGGAATCGGTGTTTTATTCTTCGCGATCGCATTTCGTGAACCTCCCCGTATTAACAAATAGTTGAACTTGTCACACTGAATACAACAATTGAGCCATCTTTCTGTTATCCCTGCTTTTGTCAAGGGGTAACGGGATGGTTCTAATTTTGTCGTCATTATCGCCATCGATCAACTAAAATTAAAAACAAACTAAGTTATAATAGAATGTTTGTACCATATTTTTACTCAATAAACGTAAGTAGAAATCTGATTTGAGGAACAACTATCAACATAACGGAGATCAAAACATAGGAATTGAAACACACATGGTCAGTCAGAACGTAACATCGAATCGAGACATTGGTTTTACTCACGAGGATTTTGCCGCTCTTTTAGACGAATACGATTACCACTTTAATCCAGGGGATATTGTCCCTGGTATTGTGTTCAGCGTTGAACCTCGTGGCGCATTGATTGATATTGGGGCGAAAACTGCAGCTTATATCCCCATTCAAGAAATGTCAATTAATCGTGTGGAAGAACCAGGGGAAGTCCTTCAACCGGAAGAAACACGAGAATTTTTTATTCTGACTGACGAAAACGAAGACGGTCAATTAACCCTATCCATTCGACGCATTGAATATATGCGAGCTTGGGAACGAGTGCGTCAATTACAAGCAGAAGATGCAACCGTGCGCTCAGGGGTATTCGCGACCAATCGCGGTGGTGCTTTAGTGCGGATTGAGGGGCTGAGAGGGTTTATCCCTGGCTCTCATATTAGCACTCGTCAACCAAAAGAAGATTTAGTGGCGCAAGATTTACCGCTAAAATTCTTAGAAGTCGATGAAGAACGTAATCGCTTAGTTCTCAGCCACCGACGCGCCTTAGTGGAACGGAAGATGAGTGGCTTAAAAGTGGGAGAAGTGGTGATTGGTTCAGTGCGCGGAATCAAGCCTTATGGTGCGTTTATTGATATTGGCGGTGTCAGTGGACTGCTTCACATTTCAGAAATTTCTCACGACCATATTGATACGCCAAGCAGTGTGTTTGATATCAATGATGAATTGAAGGTGATGATCATTGATTTGGATGCGGAACGGGGACGGATTTCTCTCTCGACTAAACAGTTAGAACCCATTGCTGGTGCGATGTTGAACGATCGAGAATCGGTGTTTGAGCAAGCGGATAAAATGGCGCAACGCTTCCGTCGTAAGTTGCAATATCAAACTCAAGGATTGGCGAGTGAAGAAATAGATGCGAAACTGAACGAAGAGTTTGGTCCCATTGGTAAGCGTCCTGGTGAACAGGAAAAAGCAGAAGTTCCTTCCGAAACGGTGGAGTCTGAACAAACCAATGTTACCGCTACAGAAACCGAAACTGAAACTGAAGCAGTAGCAACAACAACGGAAGAAACTACTGTTACTGAGGAAACGCCAGAAGAAACAGTGACAGAAGCAACTGAACCTTCTTCAGAAGAAACAAACACTGAGGAAGAGGAAATTGTTTCTGCAAGTAATGAGTAAGTTCAAACCATGACAAAATTAAAAAGAGAGGGGTCGCCCTCTTTTTTTTTGAGAACAATTTTGAGACAAATTTTAGAGGTAAAAAATTGGTGACAATTGATTGTCAGGGTAAACAATTTAATGAGATTGAAGGGATTGTCTTTGATAAAGATGGTACATTAGCTGATTCTGAGCAATTTTTACGAGAATTAGGACAAAAACGCGCTCGTTTGCTAGATGCAAAAATTCCGGGAGTCGGTGATCCTTTACTGATGGCGTTTGGGATTGAACAAGATGATCTCAACCCAGTGGGGTTGATGGCGGTGGGAAGTCGCTATGAAAATGAAATCGCAGCTGCTGCTTATGTGGCGGAAACGGGTCGCGGTTGGTTGGAGTCGATCGCGATCGCGCAGGCAGCTTTTACCGAAGCAGACGCACATTTTACCAGTGATGCAAAGACTTCTCCCTTATTTTCAGGGTGTCTAGAACAATTACAACGGTTGTCAGAAGTAGGATTGAAATTAGCGATTCTTTCGGCGGATACTCAAGCCAGCGTAGAAGCATTTATCGATCGCCACGAACTTTCCCCTTATTTTCAATTCGCCCAAGGCGTGACACCAGAGGGATTACAGAAACCTGATCCGCGATTATATTTACGAACTTGTGAACAGTTGCAAATTGAACCAAGAAAAACGCTCATGGTGGGAGATGCTCCAGGAGACATCCAAATGGCAAAACAAGCAGGATGTGGCGGCGCGATCGGGATTTGTTGGGAAAATGCAGCAGCGAGTGATTTAAAAGAAGCAGATTGCACGATCGGGCAGCTAGACGAATTAAAAATTTCCTAATCCCTTGTTGATGGGAGGAAAAGCAATCTCACCCAACATCAATTCCATGAGAATTATGACGCATTGCCAGCTATCTGATATAGTGACTATGAACGACAGGGAAGTAAAACAGATTATACATCCCCAAGCAGTAACCTGTATAACGGAAACGTCAATTTAACCTTGTCCGTCCATAGAGGTTGCTCAGAAACAAGTGAAACACACGATTAGGAGGAAAAACTAACTTGTCTAGTAAATATATTTTCAGTTCAGAATCGGTAACAGAAGGTCATCCTGATAAGGTGTGTGACCAAATTTCCGATACAATTCTCGACGCATTACTCGCAGAAGACGATAAAAGTCGTGTTGCTGCTGAAGTCGTCGTCAATACTGGATTAGTTTTGGTGACAGGGGAAATTACCTCCAAAACCCAAGTCAACTTTGTGAACCTAGTTCGCGACAAAATCAAAGAAATTGGTTATACCGACGCTGACAATGGCTTCTCTGCTGATAGCTGTGCGGTATTAGTTGCGCTTGATGAACAATCTCCAGATATTTCTCAAGGTGTTACCAGCGCACAAGAAAGCCGTGACCTCAGCGATGATGAATTAGACCAAATTGGGGCCGGTGATCAAGGTTTAATGTTTGGGTTTGCTTGCAACGAAACCCCAGAATTAATGCCATTACCGATCAGTTTATCTCACCGTCTTACCCGTCAACTGGCAAAAGTCCGTAAAGACGGAACATTAAACTATCTTCGTCCTGATGGCAAAAGCCAAGTCAGTGTTGCTTACGAAAATGGTAAACCCGTTCGTATCGACACGATTTTACTTTCCACCCAACATGACGCAGAAGTCGGTGGAAGCACCGAAGAGAAAGCGGTTCACGACAAAATTAAAGCTGATCTCTGGGAAAAAGTGGTTCTCCCCATTTTTGAAGATATCGACATCAAACCCGATGCTGATACCAAGTATTTAATGAACCCCACTGGTAAATTTGTTGTCGGTGGTCCTCAAGGTGACGCAGGTTTAACGGGACGGAAAATTATTGTTGATACCTATGGCGGTTATTCTCGTCATGGTGGCGGTGCTTTCTCTGGTAAAGACCCAACAAAAGTTGACCGTAGCGCAGCTTATGCAACTCGTTATGTGGCGAAAAACATCGTTGCTGCTGGTTTAGCAGAAAAATGTGAAGTTCAACTCAGCTACGCCATTGGGGTAGCTCGTCCCACCAGCGTTTTCGTTGATACCTTTGGCACTGGTAAAGTTGATGAAGATAAACTTCTCGAAGTGATTCGCGAAAACTTTGAACTTCGCCCTGCTGGTATTATCCAAGCGTTCGATTTACAATCTCTCCCGAAACAACGTGGCGGACGCTTCTATCAAGATACCGCAGCCTATGGTCACTTCGGACGACCTGACCTTGATTTGCCTTGGGAACGCACCGATAAAGTTGAGACGTTGAAAGAAGCTCTCAAAGCGGCTGCAGCCGTGTAGATTAGATTAGTTTAATCTCATTCATTTTTCACCCTTCTCTCTTTCGGGGAGAGGGGTTTTTTTATGTGATTTTTAGGGAATTAAGATTAAAAATAAAGAAGTCAAAAAATCATATCCCCTAGGGGGGTATTGAAATTAAGGGAAAAAGCGAAGAAGCTAGAGAATGAAATCAAGTAATCAGGAACAATTGTGGTGAAGAAACAGACACTATTAACTTCTTTTTCCGTTGGACTGTCTTTATTGGCTTTTGGGTGTGGGCAAAACACCGATGGCGGTGCGGATAATACGAACAATGAATCCACTGGCTCAGGGACAATTTCCCTAGTAGCAAATGGTGAGGATTTTGTTAGGCAAGGTTTTGTTGCTAAAGATGGCTGGAGAATTGATTTTGATCATGTTTATGTCACCTTAAGTGACGTGAAAGCCTATCAAAGTGATCCTGCTTTTAATCCTGATGAAGATGAAGAAATTAAAGCGACTCAGGAAGTGACTTTGGTGAGTGAACCAATGACGCTTGATCTCGCAAAAGGGGGAGAAAATGCTGATTTGATTAGCGTAACTGAAAAATCAGGAGCGGCTGGGGCTTATAATGCGATCGAGTGGAAAGTAATTAGTCCAGAAGCAGGAGAAACCAACAGCGCGATCGTGCTACAAGGAACAGCCCAAAAAGACGGAGAAACCATTGATTTTACCCTCAACCTCGATCGACAGCTTGCTTATAAATGCGGAGAATATGTCGGGGATGTAAGAAAAGGATTTTTAGAACCCGATAGCAAAACCCAACTAGAAACCACCTTCCATTTTGACCATATTTTCGGGGACGCAGAAGCGCCCATGGATGACGCAATTAATACGGGTGCGGTGGGATTTGAACCAATGGCAGAACTTGCCAGTAATGGGACTCTAAATGCTGACCTCAATACCCTCCAACAAGAACTTTCTGACCAAGAATATCAAACCTTAGAAAAAGCAATCAAAAGTTTAGGTCACGTGGGAGAAGGACATTGCGAGGAAACAGCCACTTAATCGGAATTGATCAGTAAATAAAAAAGTTATGATGCGCTTACCATTTTTTCTCTCTTTAGCAGTTACTCTCCTCGGTGCGACTCCCGTTTTTGCCCATGGCGCATCGATCGAGCATCGGAAAACAAACGCCATTGAAATCCGAGCCACTTATGACGGTGGCGACCCCATGTCCAATGCTCAAGTTGTGGTCTATGCACCCGATAACCCCACTGAACCTTTCTTAAAAGGAACAACCACCGAAGACGGAACATTTACCTTTGTTCCTTCTTCCGAAGTGGAAAGTGGTAGTTGGGATGTGAGAGTCCGTCAATCTGGACATGGGGACATTGTTAGTATTCCCGTTAACAACGCCCCAGAGCAAGCACAAGCAACTGGTGGCTGGGAAGGAGGAGATTATAGCCTCCAACAGAAAGTCGTCATGATCGCTTTAGGGGTTTGGGGGTTTGTGGGAACAGCCCTTTTCTTCGCTCGTCGTCAACCGAAAAACAAATAATGCACATTCCAGACGGTATTCTTCCCCCAGCTTTAACCATTGGTGGTTATGCGGTGACTGGGGGCTTAACTTGGTATGCTTTAAGACAAATCGATCGTTACCATGAACCCAGCGAGGAAATTCCCCGCGCTTCCCTGCTCACAGCAGGCTTTTTTGTGATTTCCTTAATTAACATCCCGATTCCTCCCACCAGTATCCATTTAATTTTGAATGGTTTAGTGGGAGTCGTTTTAGGTTACTTTGCGTTTCCTGCGATTCTCATCGGATTATTTTTTCAGGCGGTTTTATTCCAACATGGGGGAATTTCCTCTCTTGGCGTAAATGCTGCGATGATGGGACTTCCCGCTTTATTGGCGTTTCAGGTTTTCCAGTTTCACAAGTCTTTTCGTAAGCCAGCGTATTGGATTCCTGTATTTGCTTTTATTGCGGGTGCGGGGGCGTTAGCTTTATCAGCGTTGATGTTTGCCGCTTTAGTCGTCACAACGATTCCCGTCGAAATTAGTGCGGAATTAGAACGCAAAGCGATTTATATTGGTTTAGGGAGTTATGCTTTACAAGCTGTGGCGGAAGGAGTATTTACCACGCTTTTAATTTCTTTTTTCCAACGGGTGAAGCCAGAAATCCTAAAATTAACAATTGATAATTAATCGATGGGGAAGATGGGGGAGATGGGGAAGATGGGGGAGATGGGGGGAGATGGGGGAGATGGGGGGAGATGGGGAAGATGGGGAAGATGGGGAAGATGGGGAAGATGGGGAAGAAAAATCGCTCCCTTGTCTCCCTTGTCTCCCTTGTCCCCCTTGTCCCCTCAAACTTAATTAGTAAAAGCGAATTTCTCTATAATACAATGGTATAGAAAATTGAAAAGACAACAGAAATTAACTATATTTTTAGCAGTGATGATCAGTGTCATCTTTGCCTTACAAAGCGTGACCAATAGTTATTCTTTACCGAATCAAAAAGAAATTCGTGGCGTTTGGTTGACTAATATTGATAGTGAGATTCTCTTCTCAAAACAAGGCATTGATAGCGCGATCGAACGTTTAAATCGAATTAATTTTAATACAATTTATCCCACCGTTTGGCAAGGGGGTTATTCTCTTTATCCCAGTGAAGTCGCAGAAACGGTTTATGGAGAAAAAATTTATCCCGACTCTCGTTTAAAAGGACGAGATATGTTAGAAGAAACCATCAATAAAGGACATCAGTTAGGAATGACAGTGATGGCTTGGTTTGAATTTGGCTTTATGATGCCAGTGGATTCTTCTTTAGTCAAACAACATCCAGACTGGTTAACGGAACGTCGAGATGGAACACAAATTGAGATTAAAGGAGAAGATGAAGTGGTTTGGTTAAATCCATTTCATCCCGAAGTACAACAATTTATTTTAGATTTAGTTACAGAAATTGTTTCTAATTATGATGTCGATGGAATTCAGTTTGATGATCATTTTGGTTTACCTGTGGCTTTTGGTTATGATGACTATACAAGCAGTTTGTATCGACAAGATATTAACTTAAATCCTCCCGATGAGGCGCGAGATAGCTTTTGGGTGCGTTGGCGTGCGGATCAATTAAATGAGTTTATGGGGAGAGTTTTTCATACCGTAAAAGCAGCAAATCCAGATTGTTTAATTTCGGTTTCTCCTAATCCTCTCCATTTTTCTTTACCAGCACATTTACAAGACTGGTTTACTTGGGAGAGAAAAGGTTATATTGAGGAATTAGTTTTACAAGTTTATCGTCCCGATTTAGAACGATTTGTGGATGAATTGAAACGAACAGAAGTCCAGTTAGCTAATTCTCATATTCCCGTTGCGATCGGGATTTTAAGTGGTTTAAAAAATCGTCCTACCCCGATCGAAATGATTGAAAAACAAGTGCAAACCGTGCGCGATCGAGGCTTTAATGGCGTTTCTTTCTTCTTCTATGAAAGTCTTTGGCATTGGGCGGAAAAACCGCCGATCGAACGAGAAAAAGCACTTTATAATCTCTTTTCTTTTCCCGCCAGTCGGGTGGAAATGAGAAATAATTTATCTCAAAAAACTGATCAAAAACCCGATCGTCATACTAAATAAACTGTCAATCCATGCTCAAAAGTAGGTTGGGTGTAGAGAAACGAAACCCAACATCAGACAAAAAACGTAGGTTGGGTGTAGAGAAACGAAACCCAACACCAACCAGTGATCAGTTACCAGTAATTCTCAAATTTATAAAGTTAGGTTACAGTATATCCCCCCTAACCCCCCTTTGAAAGGGGGGAATAATGGGATGGTGTGTAGCACCAATTCTTGAAAATGGCATTACTTCAGTTAGAATTGCGTTGGGAATCGCTTTTTTTACATCACGAATTGCGCTATAAATGGCTTGATATTCAGAAGAAGCAAATCGAATAAAGTTGAGTCCAATTTTTCCTTTACTACCCACTCCCACTAAAGCATCATCGCATCCCTCTCTCTCTAATGCTTCTACATAATCATTGGGATCAGTATGGGTTTCTTGTAGCTTAAATTTTAGTGTAAAATCATACTCTTGCATTTCCATTTTAGGCTTCCTCTTCTTTGAGACTACGATATCAGTAATTTTTTCATATTTCCTCATATTTCGCCTTAAAATCTTGAACAATTCCGATGAAATGATCATCCAATCGTGAGGAAACTTCTCGGAGAATTGGATGTGGAATTTCTTGATAAAATGCTTCCGCGATTCCGCCTGTCATACAAGCAATGGTATCACTATCTCCTCCGATCGAAATGGCATTACGGATCGCATCTTCAAAATCTGTTGCTTCTAAAAAACAAATAATCGCTTGAGGAACTGAACCCTGACAGGAAACATCAAAAGCATAACTTCTTTGTAACTCAGAGACAGTAGAATTAAAATTATATGCAAATGTATCTTCCATTTCTGCCTTGATTTGATCCTTATTATAACCCGATCGAGCTAAAAAAATAGCCGTTGCGATCGCCTGTGCGCCTTTAATTCCTTCAGGATGATTATGAGTCACCGCCGCCGTTTTTAATGCTTCTTTTTCCACTGTTTCTAAATCATTAAACCAATACGCAACCGAACTCACTCGCATCGCAGAACCATTACCATAACTATAATAAGGTTTGGTTTGATTAGAAGCCGCCCAACGTTTAAAGTTTCCTCCATAACCCACGTTAGGATAACGACGATAATAAGTTTTTAATTGCTCAGTAAGCAGTTAGGCAAAATGAATTTCCTAATATAGTATAATTTATGTAGGATTAAAGAGACCAAGTAAAATAGATTGCGCTTAGTGCATTTTAGCAAATTGGGGTTGCCTCGATCGAAAATTATGAGATTTATTAGAGACTTAAATCCAGAAACACAGAGCCTTCTTACAAGAATTAGTTGTCAAAGTAAATCCCTTCAAGTAAGAAATCGGGCTAAATGTATTTTGTTGAGTTCCCAGAAATTTACAATTGACCAGTTAAAGGTAATCTTTAACGTCGATCGAAAAACCATATATAACTGGTTAACGCGATGGGAAGATCAAAATCTTAAGGGCCTATATAATCAAAAAGGTGTGGGGAGAAAACCCAAATTAAGTCAAGAGCAAAAAGAACAAGTCAAAACTTGGGTAAAGGAAAATCCAAAGTCTCTCAATCAAGTTCAAAATAAAATTCAAAAAGAATGGGGGATTGAGATTAGTAAAGATACGATAAAAAGAATTATAAAGAAGTTGAATATGCTCTGGAAAAGGATGAAGAGAGGAATCAGTAAAAGCCCATATGAATGGGAATTAGAGGTAAAACTACCTCGGTTGGAAGAATTAAAAAAGCAAGCTCAAAAAGGAGATATTGCAATCAAATACTTAGATGAAAGTGGATTTTCTCTCAAGCCTGATGTTCCCTATGCGTGGCAGGAGAAAGGAGAAAGAATAACTTTGAAAAGCTGTCAAAGTAAGAGAATAAGTGTCTTGGGGTTAATGGATTGTGATTATCATTTAGATTACGAAATATATCAAGGGACAATTAAAAGTGATACCGTTATTAAGTTTTTAGATAAAATTAGTGAAAACTTAACGAAAGTTACCGTAGTAGTTCTCGATCAAGCATCAATTCACACGAGCGATGAATTTGTAGAAAAACTGGAAGAATGGAGAGCAAAAAAATTGGAAATTTTCTGGTTACCCCCTTATTCTCCTAAATATAACTTAATCGAAATTCTCTGGAGATTTATCAAATATGAGTGGATTGAAGTTTCAGCTTACGACAGTTGGAAGAATCTTATTAAATACCTAGAAAAAGTGTTGGATAATTTTGGAGCTGAGTATGCAATTCATTTTGCATAGGTGCTTATAACTTTTATTATTTAATAATGCGTCCGCGATCGCGATCGTCAAAACTGTATCATCGGTAAAATGACTGTGGGGCTTAAATAAGGGAAAATCTTTCCTTCTTATGTTGTTTAAAGGAGACTCATAAATAGAGCCAATTATATCTCCTGCAATTGCACCTAACATAATTCTAATCTCAATTTTTTACCTAATTGTTGCTACAAATAATTGAATATCTGATCAAAAAATGGGGCGAGGGGCTAATTTCTTCTAATCAAAATAACTCCACCTCCGAAACCAATTAATATCCAATTCAACCAGTTTCCCCAACGAACATATAACGTTTGATTTTGCTGTTTATAAATTGTTCCGATGTGGGTTTCATACTGATTCATTTCTGATAACCAAAGCGTATTCCCACGCGGATCAACAATAGCAGAATAACCCGTATTCGTCGCACGAACCATCGATCGATGCGTTTCGATCGCGCGCATGATATCCTGAGCGTGATGTTGTGCGGGCATAGTCTCGCTATAATGAGCATCATTAGACGCACTCAGGATAAATGTCCCTCCTGCGGCGGCTTGACGGCGGAAATGTTCTCCATAAGCGGATTCATAGCAAATGCCAACGATCGCTTTTCCAAAAGGAGTCATAAAAGTTTGATCAGCGTCTCCTTTCGCCAAATGAGAATCAAGAGGAGACAAACGATTAATAATTTTTCCTAACCATGCTTCCAAAGGGATATACTCTCCCAACGGAACCAGTTTCACCTTATCAAACCGACTGAGGGTTTCTCCTTCTCCATTGATACTGTATAAGCTATTAGTAGAACGCGATCCTTTCCTTCCAAACGCACCTAGCCAAACTGGAACTTTCTCCTCTAAAATTGCTTGATAGAAGTCGCTACGTTGATTAACTTGTTGTCTCCACTGAAACGGAAGCGCAGTTTCTGGAGTTAAAATTGCTTCTGCGCCATTTTTCGCCAGATTAATATATCCTTCAGTGTAACCGTCGATCGCTTTGCGCCATCCTTCGGGATAAAGTTTAATCTCATTGGGAACATTCCCCTGAATAATTCCCACTCGAATCGCATCTTGGGGAGACGTTTCTACGGGTTGTAAATACAGTAACCAACCGCCAAGATGTAAACTAACCAATAGCGCGATCGCCCCTTGTATGAAACCCCGATTAACCGAAAACTGATTTTCCTGGCGACGAAACATGATAGACGCTGCAATCAAGCCATTAAATGCGACAATCATTGCAGTGACAGTGGTTGTTCCTGAAACCGACAGGAATTGTAGAATCGGTAAATTGTGGGGACTTTGAGTAAACGCTAACGTTGTCCAATGGAGGGGAGTATAACTGCGAATGGTTTCTAAACTACACCACAACGCCACACCAACCACCACTCGCGAGAGAGGATGATGGAGAAAACGCTTTAAATAAAACATTCCCCATGACCATAAAATAATGAGGAGACTTCCCCAAACGATCAGGAAAACCCAACAAAAAATCGCAATCAGAAGACTGGTTAACCAAGGTACACCCATCCATGTCATTGGATGGACTCCTGTAATCCAAAATAAGGCGATTCCATAATAACCGATCGAAAACATCACCCCTGGGACGATCGAGTAAGATGGTTTTTGTCGCACCACTGAAAGCCATAATGGAATCAGCGCGATCCAAGCGAGAAACCAAGCATTAACGGGATCACAGGTAATTCCCATTAAAATTCCGCCACCCAAGCAACTCACCGTCTCTAAACTGGCTTTTCCCTTCAGAAACCTTTTCCTGATTTGTCTTTGATCGATTTTTAGCGACATTGTTCCACCCGATTTTAGAAAAATTTACACCATGCGTGAATAATTGGTACTACATACCACTTCCCTTCTTTTCCCCCCGATCATCGGGGGGTTAGGGGGGATAAACTTAGTTTATTTATAAATAATAAAGGTTTATTCACTACAAGGACACTAACCACCTTGCTATAATCGTTAGTAGATATTGAACTGATAAAATTGAAAAGATGACAAATCAAAACCAATATTGATTCTATTGCTTAAATTATCTATTATCTCTTATTTTTTGTCAATCGTTTATTATTTTATTCTCATATCCATTTAAGCTTAAAACAAGCAGCTACTTATTAATAAATGCTAACTAACACAATTTTATTAACTTTTATTTTATATTTAATCAATTTAGATTCCTTAAAAAAGCAGCCCATTAACTAAAAAGTGCTTTCTTTGAAAACTTAGCTTTCCTCACTCCTAGTTGCAGAATTGGGAAACGGAGGGTTGTGGCTTTTTCTTGAATAATCCTATTTTAGGGCAACCTCAGTCGGTTGATGATTTCCTCGATCGAAACTTAATTTTATTTATTGTTAATTCCTATTTTTATTATGAATTGTAACTCGAACCGTCTCTCGATTTTTGTGGACGGAAATAATATGTTTTATGCACAACAGAAAAATGGCTGGTTTTTCGATCCAAGACGAGTTTTAGATTATTTTATTAATGAACCTAGCGTTAGTTTTGTGAATGCGTTTTGGTACACTGGGCTTAAAGATTCTCAAGATCAAAGAGGGTTTAGAGATGCGTTGATTAGTTTAGGTTATACGGTACGGACAAAAATTTTAAAGGAATATTATGATGATGTTTCTGGACGTTATTCTCAAAAAGCTAATTTGGATATAGAGATTGTGATTGATATGTTTAACACGGTTGAACAATACAATCGGGTAATATTATTTAGCGGTGATGGAGATTTTGAACGGGCGATCGAGCTTTTGCGATCGAAAAATACTCACATTACTGTTGTCTCCACAGAAGGGATGATTGCGCGAGAATTACGGAACGCAACCGATCGCTATATTGACTTAAATGATATTAGAGAAAGTATTGAAAAGATCGATTAGAATTGAAAATCAGACGGTGTATTTAAAAGTGATTAATTTATGAGTAATCAACCCGATCGAATTATAATATTTGATACGACCCTCCGCGATGGTGAACAGTCCCCTGGCGCGACTCTCAACGCTGATGAAAAGTTGACCATTGCTCGCGCTTTGTCCCGTTTAGGAGTAGATGTAATTGAAGCTGGTTTTCCCTACTCTAGTGTTGGGGATTTTGAGGCAGTAAAATCAATTGCAGAAACGGTGGGAACAGCCGATGGCCCGACGATTTGCGCTTTAGCCAGAGCGACGGAAAATGATATTAAAGCCGCTGGTGAAGCGATCGCACCAGCCATCAAAGGACGAATTCACACCTTTATTGCGACTTCTGATATTCATCTCCAATACAAGTTACGAAAAACCCGGGAACAGGTGTTAGAAACAATCCCGAAAATGATCGGGTATGCGACAACCTTCACCGAAGATGTCGAATTTTCCGCAGAAGATGCCACGCGATCCGATCGAGAATTTTTATATCAAGTTGTAGAAAGCGCGATCGCTGCGGGTGCGAAAACCATCAATCTCCCTGATACCGTCGGTTACACCACTCCCGAAGAATTTGGGAGCTTGATTCGAGGCTTAAAAGCAAATGTCCCCAATATCGAAGAAGCTGTGATTTCAGTTCATGGACATAATGATTTAGGATTAGCAGTGGCGAACTTCCTCTCGGCAGTCCAAAATGGTGCGAGACAGTTAGAATGTACCATTAACGGCATTGGGGAACGGGCTGGCAATGCGGCGTTAGAAGAGTTAGTGATGGCGCTTCATGTGCGTCGTCAATTCTACAATCCGTTCTTCGGACGTGAACCCGAATCAGAAGCACCGTTAACCAACATTAACACCAAAGAAATCTATAAAACCTCGCGATTGGTTTCTAATCTCACTGGAATGATCATTCAACCGAATAAAGCCGTTGTCGGTGGGAATGCCTTCGCCCATGAATCTGGAATCCATCAAGATGGGGTGCTGAAAAACAAGCAAACCTATGAGATCATGGACGCAGAATCGATCGGTTGGACGAGTAACCAGATTGTATTAGGAAAACATTCTGGACGCAATGCTTTCGGAAGTCGGCTGCGAGATTTAGGCTATGAACTCTCGGAAACGGAATTAAATAAAGCATTTGTGCGGTTTAAAGACTTAGCCGATAAGAAAAAAGTCGTCACGGATTGGGATTTAGAAGCGATCGTCAATGATGAAACTCAACAAGCCCCGACGATCTTTGGTTTAGAATTGGTACAAGTTTCTTGTGGTGACAATGCTCGTCCGACAGCAACGGTGACAATTCGCACTCCCAACGGTGATGAGTTAACCGACGCGGCGATCGGAACGGGTCCAGTAGATGCGGTTTACATGGCGATTAATCGGGTGGTGAAAGTCCCCAACGAATTAATTGAATATTCCGTCAAATCCGTAACTGAAGGCATCGACGCGATCGGAGAAGTGACCATTCGCCTCCGCCACGAAGGAAACGTCTATTCTGGTCATGCGGCTAATACCGACATCATTGTCGCTTCCGCACAAGCATATATTAACGCCTTGAATCGTCTTTCTGCCGCTTTACAAGAAGGCAATAAATTAAACCCCCAAACCGCAACAGTTGCTCAGTAAGGGGGCTTGGAGGCTAAAGTAGGTTGGGTGGAGACGTTCCATGGAACGTCTCCACGCGAAACCCAACACGAGTCTAGATAAGTTTTGCCCCCCTACCCCCCAAGTTTGGGGGGAAACTCATCAAGTCCCCCAGAATTGGGGGATTTAGGGGGTAAATCTGTAACTCCTGATCAGTTTATTGATCTTGATTCGACTTAAAGTTATTCAGCCATTCCCGTACCTGTTCGGCGGCAATATCGCGAGACCCCAAACCGAAAGCAAGAGCGATCGCAACGGCGATCGAGCCTAAAAGTAATCCAAAGGCAAGATTAACGATATTGGGAGCAATCCCCATTTGTTGGAGTCCCATCGCCAAACTGAACGCAATGATTACGATCCGAGCCGTTTGAGCAAGAGTGCGGCTTTGATTCATTCCAGAACTGAGAATGAGATTAAACGAAAGATTCGCAAAATATAGACCCACTGCGAACACAATTAAGCCCGCAATGATTTGTCCTGAAATCAAAACGATACCACTGACTAATTCCGTGAGTGCTGGAATGTTCAGTATCTCTACGGCGGCGAGAGTCGCAAAGAGCATTATTCCCACCAGAACGATGATGCCAGCTAATTCTGAGGGAGTGCGTTGTTGAATTTTGGAGGTATCGATATTTTGTGGTTCTTGGGTGAGGATAGTCGTTGCTTCTTCACTTTCCCCTGATCTCTGTTGTAAACCAAGCCAAGAGAAGAGATTATCAAACCCAACATTAGAAAGAATATCACTGACAAACTCACAGATATATTGAGCAAGTAAGTAAGAAATAATTAAGACTAACGCTGCGGTAAAAATTCTCGGAAGTGTATTCAGAATCTGATCCAGCATTGAAACCGCAGGTTGGGAAATCGCTTGGATTTGGAGCGCTTCTAAGCCCGCGATCGCAACAGGAATTAGAATCAACACATAAACTAACGTGCCAATAATCCAAGATAAAGATTGACTCTCGCCACTACCAGATAATCCAAAGCGGTTTCCCAGTTGATCCGTTCCAGTGCTGGCTAAAAGATTCGTAACAATTTTCCGCACCACTTGAGCAATGAGCCAACCGATCACAACGATTAGAATCGTGCCTAAAATGTTCGGGAGAATAGAAAGAATGCGGTTTAATAACTCTTGAACTGGGCGTAATGTTCCTTCCAGTTGTAAAGTGCTGAGAATAGAAGGGAGAAACAGTAAGAAGATGAACCAGTAAAGGGTGTTACCAATGGTTTCACTGAGCGCCAGTTCATTTTCTGTATTTTCGGTTTGCTCACCGAAACGCTGATCAATGTCAAACGTTCGTAAAACTCTAGTGACGACAATTTTAACCAGAGTAGCAAGTAACCAAGCCACACCCAGTAAAATGGCAGCTGCACCAATTTGAGGTAAGAAACCCGTAACTTCATTGAGGAGGGTATTCAGTGGCTCAGAAACCGCATCCAGTTGTAATCGTTGCAACGCAGCGACAATTACAAATAGGAGGATTAACCAATAAACGACATCGGAAGTCCATTTTTCAACAGGGATCGGTTCGTCTCCTTGTTGTCCAGTTAACCAAGTAGCGATACGGTTATCAATTTCAGTTCGTTTGAGCAAGTTACGGATAATTCCCGCGACTCCCCAAGCAACAATCCATCCCACCACTAAAATGATGATGGCATAAACAAAACTTCTAGAGTCTTGTAAAACTTGAGTGAGTAAGTCTGTACGAGAGTCTCCAGATTGAGCAAAAATAACTGGGGGTTGGGTAAATAGCATGGAGTGATTTGTCAAAATCATGTTGGTTTCTCAGATTAGAGTGAATGATTGTACAAGTGGTTTCAGGTTAAACCAATGTTAAACAAATATGTCGGAAAAATCCTGAACCGGCTTTATTTTAGTATTAAAATCTCGTTCTCCAACATTAAACCAAAAAAAACAGTTATTGGAATAATTTTTTTAATAGGCGTTTCAGGGTACGTCTCCTCTGAATCGAGATTTTTTAGAATTGATGGGAAAGAGTAAAATTTTGCTGTCCAATCAAAGCGGTTAATGAAAGACTATAAGGTATTTGAACAGTCCATTCAGATTAATGCGAGTGCGGTGATGGTTGAACAATGTTTGAGCGATCGAACATTAATGCACCGTTGGCTGAATCCACGTTTACGTTGTGAACCGATCGGGGAATGGGAGACGAAACTCGGCAGCCGCAGTCGGTTTATTATTGATTTACCGGGGATTGAACCGACTCTCAACAATACGGTGGTGGAACGAGAACCAGGATTGATCGTCTGGGAATTTGTGGGCTTTTTTCGAGGGCGCGATCGCTGGGAATGTCAGCCCAATGCACAGGGAACAAAACTAATTAATCGGTTTGAGTTTAAAATCCCTAATCCCTTAGTCAAAATTGGTTTTGAAATCTTCGCCGCTCGTTCTACATCTGAGGAAATGTCCGCTCAACTGCGTCGCTTGAAACGAGTCGCAGAAGCACTTTATATTCAAAGTGGCTTTCGATAGTAGAAAAGTAGGTTGGGTGAAGCGAAGCGAAACCCAACACCAATCAGTGACCAGTGATCAGTTAAGCAGTGACCAGTTAAGAAGTAATACCATTTCTAAAAAGTTAAGTTACAGTATATCCCCCCTAGCCCCCCTTTGAAAGGGGGGAATAATGGGATGGGGTGTCGCCATAGTTGATCGAAATGGCATAAAAAGTTAGGTGGGACGGAACGAAGCGAAACCCAACACCAATTATAAGCAAGAGACCTAAACCTGATATTACTCAGACTGATCACTAATTTGAGTGAGTAACAGTTGAATCATCGACGCATCAGAAGCATCGGGGGAATGCGCCAGATAAGTTTTTAGATCGGCGATCGCGCTGGGAATCCGTCCCAATTGATAGGATAAAAGCCCTCGATCGCGCTGTTCGGTGATCGCATCGGGAAACACTAACAACAAGCGCTCAATCACCCCCAATGCTCGTTCTAAATCTTGATGATTAATATAAATTAACTTCAAATTCGTTAACATTCGTGCCAAAAACTCTCGTTTGCTCACCGCTTCCAAGAATTCTGGCTGCAGATCGATCGGTTGAGCAAACACCTGTTGTAAGCGATCCTGACAATCTTGAGGAAATAAAATCTCTCCTTGATGAAACGCATCCACAAAAATCCCCGCATCTTCAAACTCAGGGCGAATCAAAAAATGTCCAGGCATTCCAATTCCCACCATCGGAAAATCAAGGCGACGGGAAACCTCCAAATAAACCAGCGCTAAACTAATGGGAATCCCCACCCGTTGTTCCATCACCTGATCCAAAAAACTATTTCGCGGATCATAATAATCTTCCTCATTGCCGCGAAACCCTAACTCCTCATACAATATCTGATTAATGCCTTGTAGCACTCGCATCGGATAACGTTCCACAGGAAGCAACGATCGAACTTGCGCCGCCCATTGATCCAATTGTTTTAAATAATAATCCACCTCTAAACTCGGATTCTCCTCCTGAGCAATATAAAGCGCCGCTTTTGCCAAATCAATCTCTTGATCGGGTAAACTCATTTCCTGAGCAAAGTTTTCTCTTCCTAATGACATCAATCTAAATCTCGTCGTCCTTCTAAGGCTCTCGCCAACGTAACCTCATCAGCATATTCTAAATCTCCCCCCATTGGCAAACCGAAAGCAATGCGAGTGACACGAGTAAAGGGTTTTAGCAATTGTCCTAGATATAATGTCGTTGTATCCCCTTCCACACTGGGACTAATCGCCAAAATCACCTCTTTTACCTTCTCCTTACTCACCCGTTCCACTAAAGGCTGAATATGCAATTGTTCCGGACCAATGCCATCCATCGGAGAAATGACACCCCCTAAAACGTGATACTTTCCAGAATACTCCCGTGTTTTCTCTAAAGCAATGACATCACGAGAATCAGGAACAACACAGATCATACTTTCATCTCGATTCGGGTTTCGACAAATTTCGCAAACCGAGTCGGCGGTAAGATGAAAGCAAACCTGACACAAGCCAATTTGTTTTTTTGCTTCCACAAGTGCTGTCGCCAAAGCCTCTACCTCCGTTTCTGGACGTTTGAGGATGTGAAAAGCGAGACGTTGGGCGGTTTTCGGTCCAACACCAGGTAGGCTTTGTAATCGTTCAATTAAACGCGCAAGAGGCGGAGTGTAGTTCATCAACAGTAACCTTTTAACTAAGCCCCCCTTAATAAGGGGGGTTTGGGGGGATCGATTGTCACTTTAATCAGTGTGGGTTGACCCTTAAAAAATGGTATAACAACCGATGACTCGTTAAGAATAACAGATCGCTCGATCGACCGCTCATCAAAATCTCATGTCAAGGATTCTCGCCTATCTTGCTAAACTAACGGGTGTGAGACAATAGAAAATATAGAGGGGAATTATGGATAAGGCAAAACTTTGGCAACGTTACCAAGACTGGCTATATTACAATCCAGACTTAAACTTTTATCTTGATATCAGTCGGATGCGCTTCTCAGATGAATTTGTACAAGCAATGCAGCCGCGATTTGAAAAAGCCTTTCAGGATATGGCATCCTTAGAAACTGGAGCAATTGCTAACCCTGATGAAAATCGAATGGTCGGTCACTATTGGTTACGCAACCCCGATCTCGCCCCCAATGCCGAACTCAAAGCAGAAATTACCGATACCTTAGAACAGATTAAAACCTTTGCCGCTCAAATTCACAGTGGTTATCTTCATCCTCCTCAAGAAAACCGCTTTACCGATGTCATTTCCGTTGGTATCGGCGGATCAGCATTAGGACCGCAATTTGTTTCCCAAGCACTAGCCCCCCTAGACGCACCGATTAACCTTCACTTCATCGACAACACTGATCCCACTGGCATTGATGAACTTTTAACCACCCTGCGCGATCGATTAGCGCGAACCCTAGTCATCGTCATCTCCAAATCCGGCGGCACGCCCGAAACCCGCAATGGCATGATCGAAGTCAAACAAGCATACGAAGCGCAAAACTTAGATTTTGGTTCTCATGCGGTTGCCATCACTGGCAAAGGGTCTAAACTCGATCAAATCGCCACCACCGAAGGCTGGATCACCACCTTTCCGATGCACGATTGGGTGGGAGGACGCACCTCGGAAATGTCAGCCGTGGGATTAGTGCCAGCCGCCTTACAAGGCATTGATATTGATGCAATATTATCAGGTGCAAAAACCATGGACAATCTGACTCGTCGTGCAGAATTGAAATCGAATCCCGCCGCTTTACTCAGTTTAGCTTGGTATGCAGTCGGCAATGGCAAAGGCGAGAAAGATATGGTTGTTCTTCCCTATAAAGATCGTCTCAGCTTGTTTTCCCGCTACTTACAACAATTAGTCATGGAATCGTTAGGGAAAGAAAAAGACTTAGATGGGAATACCGTTTATCAAGGCCTTGCCGTTTATGGTAACAAAGGAAGTACCGACCAACACGCCTATGTTCAACAGTTGCGAGAAGGAGTTCCCAACTTTTTCGCCACCTTTATTGAAGTTTTAAAAGACCGTGACGGCAAATCTCCCGAAGTCGAAAACGGAGTCACCTCTGGCGACTATCTTTCTGGGTTATTACAGGGAACTCGGTTGGCACTGTATGACAATCATCGTGACTCGATTACCATTACCGTTGAAGATGTTACACCGCGTCACGTGGGCGCTTTAATCGCATTATACGATCGCGCCGTTGGCTTGTATGCGTCTCTGGTGAATATCAACGCTTATCACCAACCTGGAGTAGAAGCAGGGAAAAAAGCCGCCGCCTCAGTTTTGGACTTACAGCGAGAAGTAGTTTCCTTATTGCAACAAGAAAATACACCCCTTTCTGTCCCCGAAATTGCCCAAAAACTCAACGCGGCGGAGAAAGTAGAAATTATCTATAAAATTATTCGTCATTTATACAGTAATGGACGCGGTATCAAAGTAGAAGGAAACTTAGGCGAACCCAGTCGCTTACAAGTTTCGTGGCAAAATTAATACTGAAATCAAACGTAGGTTGGGTGCAGCGAAGCGAAACCCAACACTGAAATCAAACGTAGGTTGGGTGCAGCGAAGCGAAACCCAACACTGAAATCAAACGTAGGTTGGGTGCAGCGAAGCGAAACCCAACACTGAAATCAAACGTAGGTTGGGTGCAGCGAAGCGAAACCCAACACCAATTGTAATACCAATTTAAAAAGTCATTAGTAGGGTGGGCAAGGCAAACCCTACGGTCAATAATGGTATTAGTGGGTTGGAGAATACCCACCTCGGAAAACAGTTTAACCGTAAGGATTAATAATGAGTAATGTAATCACCAAAAACGAAAAACAGATTTGGACTGATGAAGCATTTATGGCTTTGTCTGAAGATGAAACTCGTTATGAAGTGGTGGCAGGGGAATTAGTTGATATGGGAAACTCTGGCATGGAACATGGAGAAATTGGCTCATTTCTAGGAGGAATGTTAGCACTCCATGTCCGTCGAGAAAAACTGGGAACTGTTTGTGATTCTAGTACCGCCTTTACTCTAAAATCAGGCAACCGCCGTTCTCCAGATGTTTCTTTCGTTGCTAAAGCTAGATTACAGGGAATGAGTCGTCCTCCTCAAGGCTTTTTTCAAGGTTCACCAGATTTAGCCGTAGAAATTCTTTCTCCAGGTAATACCTTTGAAGGAATGCACCAGAAAATTGTTGAATATTTCGAGAATGAAACGAAACTGGTTTGGGTGATTCATCCCAAAGAAAAGTTTGTTTTAGTCTATCATTCTCCTGAACCCGATCAGTTTTTGCGTTCTTCTGACTTTTTAGAAGGAGAAAGTGTACTACTAGGATTTAGTTTACAAGTGGGAGAACTATTTGCAGAATGGGAATTTTAATCTTCCCGTTGCAAAATTGGACGAATCTTTGCTTTAAAATTCAACCAGTTGTTAACCGCTTGGGAGTTATTCTCTGCACCTTTTTCTAACAGAATAATCCCTTCTCTAAAATCAATGATTCCATATTCACCCTCATCGGTAATCGCTTCAATCTTTGCTGTCATTGTTTTTAATCGCGCTAAATCATCATCAAACGCCACTTGATAGCGACGTAAACGCCATAAGTCCGCTAAAACATATTCCACTGTTTCCACTTCTCTTTGATCATTTCGTAATTCTAAAGCGGGAAAACGAATAATCTCCCGTCGTCCAGATAAATGAGGAATAATATAAGTAGTGGTGGAAACGCTTGCTTGCTTGGGGATTCTATTCATTAAATTATAAAGGTTTCCCGATCGTTCCCATTGCGTGGGTAAAGAAACATAAACCAAAGGATCAATAGAATCTGGAATTAAAAAATAAAGCGTTCGATTGGGATTAGACGTGAGAGTAAAGAAGAGAGTAAGACCAATACAAAATAGCCAAAAGCGACGAAATTTCCGCGATAAAGGTCGAGGCGTTAGACTTTCTAGGGGTTGATTAAATGTTAAAATTCCTTGTCCTCCCCACCATAAAATCGCACCGTAACATAATCCTGGCACGACTCCCATTGCATAGCGGATGGTAATGGCAAGTACAGAGAAGCCTTTTCCTAATAATAATTTTAATAAGGGAAAACCAGCAATAAACCAAGCACCAGGGGCGATAGTGGGGATAAAAGCAAAGGGGAGAAGATGTCCTAATAGATAACGAATCGTTCGATCGAGCGGCGTGACTAACTCCCTTAATAATAGCCAAGGTTGGGTCAACATTGCCCAAATCACATCTAACGTCGTCGCTTCCTCTCCTTCGACATACTGTCCAAACCGTTCTAGCATAAAGCGTTTCGAGATATCCTCAGAAAAAATCGGCATAATCAAGTTAGTGAGAATCAGAAGATAACTGAAACTAACGGTACACACCATTAAACCAATACGAGGAAAACGACCACTAAGAATCATATAAACCCCCACCCCAAATAAAGTAATACCGCTGTCTTCTCTCACCGCAAGAATGAAAACGCTAAACAGTGCAAATAACCACCACCAGCGTTTCTCCATTGCCAGGAGTAACGTAAAAACAAACAGGGGAATTTGGCTAATATCATGGAAGTTAGCCAGAGTGGGGGCGAGGATGGCATTGGCACTATAAAAACTAATGCTGATTAATGTCGCGACAGTGTTGTCAACGTATTCTCTAGCGAGGAAATAAAGGATAATGCCAGCACTGGTGACAAATAGCACCTGTAACACCGAAAGCGTCGCTGGGTAGGGAAATAACGCATAAATGGGTAACCAAAGCAACAGTGCTGGGGTAAAATGCTGTCCTAAGCGATGATAATACACTTCTGGGACTTCGTTGTTGTGAACCACATTAGTAGAAAGCTGTGAGGACAGAGAACTTTGGAAAAAGTCGCCATGAATCCCATTCCAGAACACTTGATTAAAAATGCCTTGGTCGTAGGAAGAGTAAAACGTGAAGTGACGATGGAGAATCAAGACCAACGTGATCGCAAAAAAGATGATTGCACTCACAATAATTCCTCGTTTCTCCGTCATTTTGTCCAACTGCAATCCCATAATTCCTCTTTTAGATATTTTCTCTCATTAAACCAGCGCGATCGTCATCATTTGGGAAACAGATCAGGGAAGTTACCGAAAAAATCAGGCAATTTGTGGTATGCTAAACGATTTTAGTAAATTTTCGACACCGAACCACAAAACATCGATTTCTTGCTTACAATAGGAATAGCGGAGACAATCGTTTCCGTTCACTCCTCACACCACACTCCGTCCGGACAGAGTTCGGGCGGCTTCCTCAATCACACTTAGGGATAAAATTATCCTTAATCTTATCAATTGAGCGCAAAAATCACCAAAGACTTTGTTACTCTAAAAAACACCGCACTCATTTTAAGTTAAATTATCTTTCTACGGGGGCTTTGATCCCAAAGGAAGAAGCAAGAACTGATAAAATGTAACTAAATCAAGGTTGGTGTTCCCACTTGAGAGAAAAAGCCGATCATAAAAAAGGATGAAAAAATATGGTAGCAACCGCAGAAGTAACAGACAATAGCTTCCAAGAGGAAGTTTTAGAAAGCACCATGACAGTGCTTGTTGATTTTTGGGCGCCCTGGTGTGGCCCTTGCCGCATGGTCGCACCAGTGGTAGAAGAAATCTCACAACAATATGATGGTCAGGTAAAAGTGGTAAAAGTTAACACTGATGAAAACCCCAACGTGGCAAGCCAATATGGGATTCGTAGTATTCCCACTTTGATGATATTTAAAGATGGTCAGCGTGTGGATATGGTAGTTGGTGCTGTGCCTAAAACCACTTTGGCAAATACTTTAGAAAAGTATCTATAGTCACTCCCAATTTGAACAACGAAGGATCAAAAAACTGATTTTAGAAAACTTAATTCGGTAACATCTTAGTTACCCAAGCGCAAAATATGTAGGGGAAATTAACTGGCTAACCAGTGTCAATTTTCCCCTATTTTCATCACTAGGGCTGCAATGCGGCTAAGAAGATTTTATGGATGTCTCCCCTCGTCAAAATTCCTCTCTACCTCAAGAAATGGAAAGTCTGATTGATCGTCTTCCTGCTACAGAAAAGGCGCGTTGGATCAAAGAAGCGATACAGGTTTTAAGTCGTCTGGTTGTAGAAGATACGACAACCGCAGACTGGAAAATTATTGCTCGAACGTTACAAGATTTAGAAGCAGGGTTGACCGTTTTTGCTCCTTATCGTCATACTCGTAAGGTAACTGTTTTTGGCTCGGCTCGTATCGCTCCCGAAACCGAAGAATATGCGCTGGCTAGAGAGTTTTCCCGTTGTCTTGCCAAACAAGGATTTATGGTGATGACGGGTGCGGGTGGTGGCATTATGGCGGCGGGAAATGAGGGAGCAGGTGGCGGTAATTCTTTTGGTTTAAATATTCAGCTTCCTTTTGAACAAGGCGCAAATGCTTATATTCAAGATGATGAGAAGTTAATCGGTTTTAAGTATTTCTTTACGAGAAAGTTATTTTTCTTGAGAGAATGTGACGCGATCGCGCTTTTTCCAGGGGGATATGGCACACAGGATGAGGCGTTTGAATGTTTAACCCTCTGTCAAACAGGGAAACAACCGCCAATTCCACTGGTTTTGATTGATAAACCGGGTGGTGACTACTGGAAAGCCTGGGATAGTTATATTCGGAAACATTTGATCAAAGGGGGGTTAGTGAGTCCAGATGATAATTGCATTTATACCATCACTGATGATTTAGAGGTGGCTTGTCATGCGATTAACCATTTTTATCGAGTTTATCATTCAAGTTGTTATGTGGATGATTTGTTGGTGATGCGTTTGCATGGTGAACCCACTGACGCACAAGTGGCTTGGTTAAATCAAGCATTTAGCGATATTTTAGTGAAAGGGGAGATTGAAAAAAGCGCCCCTCTCCCCGAAGAAAATGGTGATGGAACAAGTCAACTTTTCCGTTTGGTGTTTCATTTCAATCAGCGCGATTTGGGGCGGTTGTATAAGCTAATTCGCACGATTAATGAGTTTCCGATTACTGTTCCTCCTCGTGTCGAAACTCATCCTGAACAAAAATAAATCAAGAAAAATAAATTTTCGCTTCGGGGTTGACAAAGCTCGATCGAGTATGACATGATTAAAGGGTGATTGAGTTTCACGCGGGTGTAGCTCAGCGGTAGAGCGTCACCTTGCCAAGGTGAATGCCGTGGGTTCGAATCCCATCACCCGCTTTCTAAAAGTTCTTCTATGTAAAAGTTCCAGCCTCTACCAATTAACTGCTCCGAAATATCCTTTGTCTGGGCTGGTCGTTTGTGCTGAGTGCCGAAGCATTTGTCATTTAGAAAATTTAACCTTAATAAAAGTAGGGTGGGCAAGGCAAACCTTAATTACAATTATAAAATTTAACAATTAAAATCTTTCGTATAAGTTGGGTAGATTGTAGCGAAATCCAACATTTAGAAATCCCTATCTTCCCAACAGATCATTGCTGCTTCCTGTGTTTGATCCGCCCAGAGAGATTCTTCTTCAATATCGCTTTGAGAACGGTTTTGGTAAAACGATCGCAGCTGGTTTTCCATCTGTATGTTAATTTTTACGTGCGATCGCGTTTCATAAACAGCTTGAAGACAATCTTCAAAATCATCCCCTTCCCAAGTTTCAGTATGACTTAGCAAAGACCCCTTAACCGTCTCAGATTGAATTTCCTCTTGAGTTTCTTGTTCAGCTAAAAAAGTAATAAAATCTGCAACTAAACGCAAGCGTTCGCTGGATAGTTTTGACAAATTTTCCTCAATTTTTTCACGAAATGATGAGACACTCATAAATAATCTAAAAGTAATTGGTTACAATCATTCAATTGGTATGCTCGATAAAAAAGTTATTTTTCAAAAGAGATTTTTAGATGGGTTCCAGTTGCTTTAGCGATACGTTCTAGGGTGGCAATTGTCGTATTTTGCTTACCACTTTCAATTCGCGCTATAGCAGACTGTTTTGCATTCATTTTTTCGGCTAACTCTTGTTGAGTCATTCCAGCACTGATACGAGCATAAATAATTGCAGAGGCTAAGTCAAATTCAGAAGCTAATTCTTCGTAGGCTTTTTGGTAATCTGGTTTTTTTTGCCACTCTTTGTGTAAATCTGTAATCTTTGTCATTCCTCTATCTCCTTTGCTCTTTGTAAAGCAAGTTGGATTTCTTTTCGGGGGGTTTTTTGTTTTTTTTAATGAACACTCGAACCACAACGACTCGCTTAGGCTTTGCGGTGACATACAGAGCGCGAGAAATGCCATCTTTACCTGTCATCCGAATTTCCCAGAGAGAACCTTCTAGATGTTTAACATAAGGCCTTCCCACATTGGGTAATCCATATTCAGCAATAAGTTCAGCAATTCGCACAAATCGCGCCTTCATATCCTCTGGTAAACTCGCCCAAAAAGACGTTTCTCACTTTTTAGCATTTACAGGAGTTGTCAAATCTGCGTCTAAACACGCTGATGAGGAGGCAGAAGACTTTTGAAACCTGCGCTAGGATAAGCTATACTTAGCAAATTAAGGAGATCGCAAATCTTCACTATTTGTTAAAAATTCTCCCGCGGAGGCTGCTCAACTTAGAACAAACTCGACGCACGCCGTTGTTTAAGGGTCCCTATGTTAGTCTCAGTCGCAGTTTTCGCCAGGGTGCCGCGATCGCTGATCTTGCTTCGGAAAATATCCTTCATCCGCATCTGGAGAATATTGCAGAATATCCTTCTCTCTACGGACATCAAGAAAAAGCGGTTCGCGCTATCTCCCAAGGGAAAACCACTTTAATCTCGACAGGAGGTCGGGGAAAACGGAATGTTTCCTTTATCCTATTATTAGCCATTGTCTGCAACTCAAAGACCAGAACGCCCCAAAAGGAATTGTAGCAATTATTGTTTATCCCATGAATGCTCTTGCAGAAGATCAATTGGGACGTTTAAGGGAACTTCTCGCGGGACAAGGAATTACCTTTGGGATGTATGTGGGGAAAACTCCAGAAAAGACGGCTGATGCACCTGGAAAACGCCTCAAAACAGGGTCATCGAAGAAGGATTATCAAGCAGCACTCAAAAAAGCCCAAAACCGTGAACAAAACCAGACTATTTACCCGCCAGAGGAAGAGTTGGTCGTTCTCTTAGCCGTTAAGCAAAAAGACAAACAAGCAGGAAAACTCACCAGTTGCGTGGCGGCGGGTCAAGCGTCGGGAAGACAGAGTTTAGGACGATATCGAGAACCGATCCGAGAAATTCGCGCCACAACGGTTTCTGATGTTCATGTTCTCAGCCAAAACCTAATTCACCATGCGGAACGGAAACGGCTGTTAGTCTTTGCGGATAACCGTCAAGATGCAGCGTTTCAAGCGGGATGGATGCAAGATCACGCGAGACGCTATCGCTTGCGATCTTTTATGCTGGATTAACACCAGAACTAGATTTTATCCAAAACTGGGCAAATTTAACAGGAATTAACCCAGAAGAGTTAACTAATGGTGTTGCTGCGTTACTGGATATGACTCGCCGTTCTGGAATATTGCTCGATCGAGAAGGGGGAATCTTTTCTAATACCATTTTGGAGAATTGGCGCTACAGTATCGACGACTTAAGCCCCCCAAACTTGGGGGGTTGGGGGGCTTTAAGGTAACTTGACTTTTCCAAAATGGTATAAATTGTGGCATGAAAGTGAGTTGGAAATCCAACGGGGTTATCTCCCACTGTTGCAAGGCGTTCTGTGTGGGGTTAAAATTGCAACGGGAAAGCACTGACCATAACCAACGGGTGAAACAATGGTTAACGGAACGAGGGGAAACGATCGCGCTACAAGCCCCCAAAAAATGGGGAATGGCAACAGAGATCATTCCTGATTTTATCCGAGATTTGTGGCAACTGCTCACAGAAGACTTAAACTTACTCGCCAATACCAAGTTAAGGGGAAAACGCAGCATTTTAAGAGGCTGTAATGATGTTTATCAGCTTGATGGGGACTTTCTTTTGATGGTGTTGGATCAGCAGTTTTCGATGTTGCGTTCCCGTGAACATTCGGCGCAAGTTCCCGCTAAGGATCGGGAAAAGGTGGAAAATCTGTTTAAGAATGAACATCGGGAAGAGGTGAATACTTTAATCGGGTAAGGTTCGAGAGTCGCCTCTCTCCCCTCCCCTAAGAACCGTACGTGACAGTTTCCCATCATACGGCTCAAGCCTTGCTTCCAACCTTCGTCTTGGTTTTTGAACTGTGTACCTGCTTATGACACGCTTTGTGTAAGTGGATTAAATTCTCAGTGTCGTCTGAGCCACCGTCTTTCACAGGTATTATATGGTGAGTCTCAATTTCTTCCCCGTTATAGAGGCTTTCTCCACAGACAGGACACTTATGTTCTTGCATCTTGGCTACTTGTTCGTATTTGCTACCTTTCGCCCACTTTTGTTTTCCTATCTTGAGGTTTCGTTTTTGCCAATAGTCTCGGAGTGAGGGGTTATCAGGGCTTGCTGTCCCTTTGACCTTGACGTGCCTGATGATAGGAGTGCTACTGATATCGTAGAGCATAAAGAATTTCTCCTTACCTCCGCGACCAGTGCAATAACACGCAAAGCGATTTCTCCCTCGAATCCGATTAAAGTAGCGGTTGAAGACCCACGTTTTTGATTTATTCGGGTGTCGCCGTAACGCCCATTTATAGAGGTAGTGCCACACGCGATTTTCAATGTAGCTAAAGGTTTCTTTGCTTACCACACCTCTGTAGTAGTTAGCAAAACCTCGGAGAAGTGGATTTAGGACTTTGATGACATCTTCTTGGGTGCAAGCCTTCATTTTATTTAGAGTTTCCCCAATCTTTTTACAGAAGGCAAGGACCTTCTTTTTCTGGGGCTTTATCAATAATTTGCCATCGTAGTGGCGTAAGTTGAACCCAAGAAAGTCAAAACCTTCTTCCATCGAGACGATTCTCGTCTTCTCCGCGCTGATTTCCAGACCTCGTTCTGACATCCACTGCTTTATCTGGTCAAGTATATGTTCTAGGCTTTCTTTATCCTTTGAGGTGACCACGAAGTCATCTGCATAACGAATAACTCCGAGCTTCGGATTGACTGATTTAATGAAGTCCTCCAACCCGTGTAATCCAATGTTAGCTAATAGAGGACTAATCACCCCACCTTGTGGTGTTCCCATGTCGGTCGGATTTAGTACACCCTTATCGAGGTAACCAGCTTTTAACCATCCTTCAATTAAGTCTCCACGTGGTACAGACTCGATTGCTGTCAAGATGGCTTCATGGGCAATGTTGTCGAAGAAGCCCTTAATGTCAGCGTCTAGAACCCAGAGGTGTCCACCACTTGGACTTGAATTAAGTCGAATCCAACATTGAGCAATGGCATCGTGACAACTCCGACCGCATCTAAATCCATAGGAGTTAGGCTCGAATACTGCCTCCCACTCGGGTTCTAGTATATTTTTAACCATTGCTTGTGCGACTCTATCCCGTACGGTAGGGATTCCGAGGGGACGTTTCTTCCCGTTAGGTTTGGGTAGGTAAACTCGTCGTGTCGGGTTAGCTTTGGGCATTTCCCAACTGTTCACAAGTTTCACTCGCTCGTCTGGGGTGTTCAGTACCTCCTTATCTACCCCTGCGGTACGCTTTCCTTGATTAATTTGAGTGATTTGTCGCACTGATAATAGCAAATTGGCTCGGCTTCGTAACAACAGCTTCTGCAACCGACGTAATTGCTTCCACTGACCAAGACTTCTAGCACGAAAGATTCGCATACGCAAGTTTCTAACAGACTTCTTGACCTTGCGCCAGTTAATCTGACCCCAGTCTGAAATCTCTCCCCTTAGTCCATTTGTCAACGTTATAGATGACATCTAACTTCTCCTCGGGTTCGTCACCCTTGTAAACTTCACCTTCGTATAAGACCCAAGACAAGTCTGCTATTCCTTTCGGTCAGGGATAATGTTTCAACCCCTATCCATCCCGTTACAGGCTGGCGTTCGCTTTTTGTCTCATCTTCTACCCCCCAGAGAGTTGTAGGTTCGTTGCCTCCCCTCTACTCTTGGCTCGACCAGCCTTGAGACCCTGTGGGGCTTACTCTGTTGCGTCGATTGAACATACGAGTTGGTTAGGATGGCTGACTTTTCTGCGGAAGGAGTAAGTTTCCACGTTGTTACGAACAGACAGCGTAACAACCACCTTCTTACCATTTTGGTCACAGCCTATCAGGGATAATTTGGCTGTTTTCTAGTATGACGCAGTTTAATCATCAGCTTAGACTATGTTCATCCTTCCAATTCTCCTTCTAGCACGGAGACCAGTCAATCCCTACCAGCAACCGTTACATTTGGGGCGTGCATTCCACTGGATTCATTACTTACTACCAGTGTCGCCATTCTCCAAGTGTGGAGAACTTTCCACGAAGGACAGGGGTGGAAATCCCTGTGGTGTAAGGGTTACACCGCTTCAACCGACCAGTTCAGGTCGCACGTCTGTACACCGACTCTGGAAATGGGGGTGAATATTGGCAGTTTAGATACTGTTTTGATGCGGAATGTTCCCCCCCTTCCTGCAAATTACTGGCAACGGGCAGGTCGTGCTGGTCGTCAGCATCGGATGGCGGTTAATTTCACTGAGGCCCGTCAAGCGAGTCACGATCGCGCTTATTTCCAAGACCCTCTCAAACTCTTACAGGGAGAGATTACTCCCCCTCGTTTCAATTTACGCAACCGACTGATGTTGGAAAAGCACGTCCACGCGACAATGCTCACTATTTTACACCAGTTAGCGCGATCGCGTTTTTATGGTCGATGCGAGTCGAGGATTCGTCAAAGATGGCAATAAAAACCGTCTGCGAGAACAGGATATTCGTAAAATTGTCGATGTTTTTAATCAACAACTTGTTATCCCTCATTATTCTCGTTTAGTTCCCATTTCAGAAATCACAAAAAACGACTATAACTTAAATCTTCCTCGTTATATCGACAGTCAAGAAATTGAAGACATTCAAGATATCGAAGCGCATTTACAGGGAGGAATCCCCAAAGCCGATATTGAAGGATTAGCTGACTATTGGGAGATTTATCCGCAATTAAAACAAGAATTATTTACACCACAGCGAGACGGTTATCTTAACATTAAAATTCCCACCGAACAAGTTAAAAAATACGTTTTTGAACATCCAGAATTTACTGAATATGCAAGCGCGATCGCGCAAATCTTTAATCAGTGGTGGAATGAAAACCTTCCCAATCTCAAAGGAATTAAACAAGGAGATAATCCCAAACCAATCATCCGTTCATTAGCAGAATCATTACTGACTGCATTTGAAAATAGAAACCTGGAAAAAAATATCAGGAGTTAACCGTTGAAGAGATTAAAATCTTAGTGGTTGATGACAAATGGCTTCTGACATTATGGGAAGCAGTACGATCGGAAATGGAACGTATTTCTCAACGTTTGGCGTAACGGATTCAAGATTTAGCCGAACGTTATGATGAACCGTTACCACAGTTAGAAGAGGAAGCAGAAACATTAACGCAGAAGGTTGAACATCATTTACATTTGATGATGGAAAATTAGACAATAGTAAGTCAGGAGGAAGAAAAAGAATCGACTTTAATGATTTATTGGATGAAATGGGGGAGAGTTGAATAATGGAAAGTCAGGAAGTAAAAGAGGGGTATAAGTTAACAGAAGTTGGGGTTATTCCTGAAGATTGGGAAGTACCTTTATTAGATCAAGTTGCGAAAAGAGGAAGTGGACATACACCAGATCAAAAATATCCAGAGTATTGGAATGGAAATATAAAGTGGATATCACTTAAAGACTCAGATCGTCTCGATGCTGTTTATATTTATGATACTGTTGCGAAAATTACCCAAGCCGGAATTGATAATTCATCTGCAAAAATACATCCACTAGGAACTGTTGTTTTATCTCGTGATGCAGGAGTAGGTAAAAGTGCAATAATGGCAGATGATATGGCAGTTAGTCAGCATTTTATGGCTTGGATATGTATTAGCAAGTATTTAAATAATCATTTTCTTTATTACTGGTTGCAAAAACAAAAATCTGAATTTGAAAGAATTGCTATTGGTAGCACTATTAAAACTATAGGCTTATCTTACTTTAAATCTCTTAAAATTCCACTTCCACCACTACCAGAACAAGAAAAGATCGCGCAGGTGTTGAGTGATGTAGATAGCGCGATCGCGCACCTCGATAAACTCATCAACAAAAAGCGTAACCTCAAGCAGGGAACAATGCAACAACTGCTGACAGAAAAAAAACGCCTCTCTAGTTTTAGTGGTGAATGGGAAGTTAAACCACTAGGAGATTTTATAGATAGGATAGTTGGAGGTGGAACACCTAGTCGAGAACAAGTCAAGTATTGGAATGGTAAAATATTTTGGGCGACTGTGAAAGATATTACATCTTTTTGTCCTTATCAAACTGAGGAAACAATTACAAAAGAAGGATTAGATTCAAGTTCGTCTAATCTTATTCCAAAAGGAACTTTAATTATTTCTACAAGAATGGCAGTAGGAAAAGCTGTTATTTATGATGTTGATGTCGCTATTAATCAAGATTTAAAGGCAATTTACGTTAAGTCTGAAATTGATCCAGAATTTCTGTTGTATTGCTTTTGTTATTATTCTTTAACGATTCAAGCATGGGGAAGTGGAAGCACAGTTAAAGGTATAAATCTTGAAGATTTAAAGAAAGTAAAATTTCCTTATATTTCTTTTACTGAACAAAAAGCGATCGCGCAAATCCTAACAGATATGGACGCAGAAATCGAAGCCTTAGAAAAGAAGCGAGACAAATATAAAGCCATCAAACAAGGAATGATGCAAGAACTCCTCACAGGAAAAACCCGACTCATCCCAAAAAACTGAAAGTTAAAGGCAATACACAGAACCATAGTCTGTACATAAATGTCTGGAGAGCGTGTAACATGATAACTGACAAGCTAAAAAGTACCTCTTTCTTTTTTAGCTATCAGTACGAAGGAAGGGAAGCAAAAACCATGTCTATCAGCACCTTACCTCATTCACAGGAATTAACTGACCTTCTCGGAGAGTGGGGAAATCTTCCTGTTGATTCCATACCCAATCGTGGAGAATCAGATTTTCCCTGCGATACCAATCAAGCTGACTTACATCATCGTAATCGGGAGTTAGTCCAACGTTTATGTCAACTCTCTAATCTCATTGCTTATATTGCTTCCCAAATCTCCAAAAAACCCTCTAATTTTACAAAAGAAGAACTGAATCAACTTGCCAATCTCGCTTCAGATCAATTGGAAATCACCTCATATTCTCTAGTTGAAGTTGACGAAAAACTGTCATGGTTAGACCCCACCGCCAACGAATCCTATAAAAACTTATCTCTTTTTAAAAGAACCTTAGCCCATTTAGAAACCGTCACAGAAAACCTGATTCGTGTGGTGACTCAAGCAGAAATTAATCATTTTCAGTCTCAACAGCAATCAGCATACAGTAAAATCTCCTTAGATCAAATTCAGGAAGCTAGACAGAAACTAACTTAGAATTAATTCTTACTAATTGATTGATAGCAGTTCTAAATCTTATGTAAAAAGTTAATGAACCGTTCCCCCCTTTCAAAGGGGGGCTAGGGGGGATTAATTTACAATTCTTACTAATTAACTTATTATTCCATGAGGCTAAAATGGTAGAGTAAACTCGCTACCTTAGCCAATAATGAATTGTGCAATCCTATTAGATAGCGGACCACTGGGAAAGTTTGTCCATCAAAGGGAAACGTTTCAAGCAGAAATTTCTCTGTTAAATAACTTTGCAAAAGCAGAAGGAATTAGCATCTTAGTCCCAGAAATTATTGAAATTGAATTAAAAGAAGAACTATTAAAACGAGATTTCATTAAAAGCATTTCCAAACTGAATAAATTTAAGCGACAGGATAGAATCATTCCGATCAATGACAGCGATCGCAGTTTATCCATCGTCATAGAAGAAGACTTAAAATCGCAGGGTCAGCAAGTCGCCTCAACCATCCCCAGTAATGACGGGATTTTAGTCGCACAAGCCATCAATCTTAAATTATCGGGTCAATACAAGCAGGTTATAATTCTCACAGAGAATACCAAAGATATTCTTACTTTGTCTAATAAGCAAATCACCATTTGGGATTACTCCGAGGTTATTTATAAACTAACTCACGACCTTGAGATTGATTTAGTAAACTTCGTTAATATCCTTCCTCCTAACTCCTAGCGAAAAACCAGTTTCTCATGTCACAAGTCGGAAGCAAAGAACGGATCACCCAAAACCGCATCATCAAACTTTTCCAGAATCATCTCCATTACGATTATTTAGGAAACTGGAAAGACCGCGAAAATAACCGTAACCTCGAACCTGATTATCTCCATCCCTTCCTGAAACAACAAGGCTATAGCGACACCTTAATCAAAAAAGCGATCGCGCAATTCAATAAAACCGTCACCAACCAAAATCAAACCCTCTACGAACTTAACAAAACCGTCTATAGCAGTCTCCGCTATGGCGTAAAAATCAAACCCGAAATTGGCGCAAATACCGAAACCGTCTGGTTAATTGATTGGAATCACCCCTACTGATTATACCAGCGAAGCCTTAGAAAACTTCGATCGCGCTGATATTGAAGGCTTACTCAGCGATCGCCTTGAAACCGCAAAAGATCGTCTTGAAGAAATGCTAGAACAAATCAGGATTTTATGTGAACCCGTCGCACCCCCCAAAGACACCCCCGCCTATCTCCGTTACTTTTGTGGTTCGCACGAACCCAACCAAGACCAGCTAAAAGCCAACGAACAGAAACGTCATGATCTCTACAAATATACCGCCTCTCTAGTTCGTGCTTATGCCAATCTCGCCAACGACATGATAAAAGTTGGTTACACCCCCCAAGACGCATCCCAGATCAAAGCCGAAGTCAAACACTACGAACAAGCCCGTCAAGCCGTCAAACAAATCTTTGAACTAGCGAAAAAACAAAACGACTATTAAAATGCACCAAATTGAAATTGGCGACCTGACCATCAACGTCACCCGCAAAAAAATCAAAAACCTAAATTTATCCATTCATCCCCCTGACGGAGAAATTCGCATTTCCGTACCCTTACATCTTGATGATGAATCCGTGCGCTTATTTGCCATTTCGCGATTAAATTGGATTAAGAAAAACCAAGCCAAAATGATCGCCCAACCCCGTCAATCGCAACGGAAACTGGTGTCTGGAGAAAGCCACTATTTTCAAGGACAGCGTTATTTATTAAACGTTATCTATCGCGATCGCGCCCCTGAAGTTAAAATTAGAAATAAAACCTATATTGATTTATACGTCAGAGAAGGAAGCAGCGAAGAAAAACGGCGAGACGTATTAAGAAACTGGTATCGCCAACACTTAAAAACCGAACTTCCCAAACTAATTGAGAAATGGGAAAAAATCATGGAAGTGGAAGTCAAAGACTGGGGAATCAAACGAATGAAAACCAAATGGGGAACCTGTAACATTCAAGCGCAACGTATCTGGTTAAACTTAGAACTCGCCAAAAAACCACCCTCCTGTTTAGAGTACGTGGTAGTCCATGAAATGACACATTTTTTTGAACGATATCATAACCAAAACTTTCGCAATTTAATGGATCAGTTTCTACCCAACTGGCGAAGCTGTCGCGAGGAATTAAATCAGACTCCCATTGAAACTAATTGTTGAGGGAAAATTACAAAGACAGGTCAAGTAACTAAGACAGCTTTAGCTTTTATTGTTTATTGTGTAGAGGAACATTGCCTAAACCTTCGATACATTCACATTTTCAGTACCTTGAAGGGTTAACCGTGCTACACCCTTATTTAAGCTATCACTCATACTCTTGGCTAATTCTTCTATTCTGCCAAGCAGACTTCTTCCTTATCCTCTGTTTTCACTTTGACCAAAGCCATTTGCGTCCAAAACTCAAAATAGGCTTCTACTGGTAAAGCATTTACCAAACGACACAACGTTCCCACTTGAATGTCTTTTTTGTCTCGACGATTGATATAGCGTGAAATTCTTGTCTGATTAATCCCAGTACGTCGGGCAATCTCAATCTCTTTGATTCCATACTTATCTAAAATTTGTCTTAATATATCTTGAGGTTCCATTGGTATTTGAGCTTTCAGATTACTTAACGGTTAAGGTCACAAGGATGAGCAAAAGTCATCCAATTGCGTTAAATTCCCCTACTTTTGCTTGATGGCTTGCAATCTCATTATTACCGCTCGGTAACTTTTTGTCAACTTTTGCGGTTACTTGACGGTAAATAAAAGCAATGCTATTGTTGTAAACAAAGTTTAGTATTACCGAAATGTAAAACATCCCTTCAATTCTTTCTGCAAGCAAATTATGTGGAATTAGAGTGTGTCGCTAGAATTCAAGGCTCTCTCTGGAGTGGACACTTGCGAAATAAAAAATGCTCCAAGAAACCACAATCAAAAAAGCAACAGAGACACTTAGGAGTTGTTTTAAGTGACTTACTGGAAGCGATGTATCAAAGTTGCTGTGAAAATGCAGAACCCCAAGAAAAGACCAACGGTTACAGCCTGCCTCTTCTGTTTAAGAAGGTGCAATCTGCAACTGGACTTACACTAAACTCATTTAACTTTAGTGTAATTAAAGCGGTCAAATCAAGCTAATCAGAAGCGGAAAGCTCTTAGCGGTATAAAGAAAGACTCCCTCAACCAAAGGGGAGTTAAGCAATAAAACACGATAATCAAACAATAACATGGGACACCCAGCACTTAACATCCCTGCACGGGAAAAGACTCAACAAAGACCCCCAATTTTTGTTCATTCTTGCATTGACGACCTCGATTTAAGTCTCGAAGCCTTCCGAGTTTATTCTCACCTCTCTCGTCGTTGGGGAGATGGTACACACGATTCCGTAGGCAGTTACAGCAAAATCGGTGAGCATTGTTTTCGTTCCAGTTTTCCTTGTGCGAGTAAAGCCACATTGAAACGAAAGGCGATCGCTGCTATCAAAGAACTCGAAGAATACGGGCTAATCGAAAAGCACAAACATCAGGGGTACGACGGGCGCGATATTGCCAATTCCTATACCCTCCGTCATCGAAACGAAATGGACGGGGATTTATCGGGGGATTACTCAGAGATTTTTCTGTAGCGCCATTGTGCATTCCACTCCTGATGAACAAACCCAAATTTACAAACTATTGCTCAACAACTCATTCACCAAAGAGTGGGCAAAAACTCTAATCGAGCAGAAGATGAATTATGACTTCTAACCACCTGTGGCGAGGCGACTATTCCACCAATACTGAAGTAATGGAAGACATCAGCTTATCTTCCCCGTCTCTTACACCCAAACTCTCTGATCTGCGATTGGATGGAGGAACTCAGCCTCGTATCGAACTCAACCCAGAGGTGATTGCTGAATATGCTGAACTGCTATCCAATGGCATCAAGTTTCCCTCTATTACTGCGTATTTTGATGGGGTGAGCTACTGGCTTGCTGATGGCTTCCACCGTTATTGGGCAGCATTAGAAGCTAAAGTTGAGTTAGAGATTAATGTTATCAATGGCACTCAGCGTGATGCAGTTTTACATTCAGTTGGCGCAAATGCCACTCATGGCTTACGTCGGAGTAATCAAGATAAACGCAAAGCTGTTACTACCCTCTTACAGGATGAAGAATGGTCTCAGTGGAGCAACCGCGCAATTGCTCGTCAGTGCCAAGTTAATGACAAAACAGTTGCGAAAATTCGTCGTGAGTTATCCAATAATATCTGCGGAAATCCGCAGATGGGAGATAATCACACTCGTAAGGTGAAAAGAGGCGAACAAGTTTATGAACAACGGCAACGCAACCCTTTCAAAATGAAAGCATCACAAAAGCAAGAATCATCCAATCCTAAGAAATCCGTGATTCCAGAAATTCGTCCTGATGTTCACGAGGCAATCTGTCAATTCCTGAATTTGGAAGTTGAGGCTCAACCCAATCAGTATTATCAGGAGGACGATCGCGCTTATCTCATTGTTAGCCATGACCCCGATGAAATGGATTTATCCTTGGAACGGCTGTTTTCTCAACTTGAAGGAGAAAAAATCCTCAATGCGATTGTTGTGACTCCCAATCAAGCGGGACCGCAAAACAAGATTAAGGAAAAAGCCAATGCTGTATGTTTGATAAGCAATTCCCAATGTTTCTGTCATCGGCTGGTGTGGTATTTCGGGAAGCAACGACATCGGTTTTATTCCAGATTTGAACCGTTGGGCTTGGCTTTCCTATTCGGTGATGAGGCGGTGATCCATAATTAAAATTTTGTTAAAATACATCATTAAATCAATGATCAAGGCAATTCCTGTAAAGAGGTAAATAATGGGAACAATGACTGCACAAATTTTGGAATGATGTGGCTGAGACGGCGGTAAGGATATCAACGGGGGCGCGATGGTTTAGGAGAAGTAGGGGTGCGCGGTCTCGCTACGAAGCTACTGCTCATCTTGATTAATAAGTTGAGTGACTTCTGCTGGGAAAAGTTCAGTGACTTCTGCAATCTCCTCATTAGTCCTTTGTTTCCTGCATACTCTTGATGGGTTGCTTCGGAGATTCGCGCTTAGTGACGAATGACGAATGACGAATGATAATCGTCCGCAATGTGATCGCTTTTGGGAAGGAAAGATTGGGCTTTTCACTTGGAAAGAAAGATGGAACGGCAGGAATATATAGGGATTCAAGAGTTGGCGCTGGAGAATGAGCCAAATTTTGGGCTAGAAACGTTACTGGAAACCGTGAATCAACGACTGATCGAGTTTTCTAGCAGCGATCGCGCTACAGTTGTTTTAGAAACAGCGTTTGGCGCTGAAGACAGCACAACAGACATCGAAACCTTACAAGAAGCTCTGCAAAGTGGAGCTTTTTTTAATGGGATTAATGTAGAAGTGATTCCTAGTGCTGCTTTAGAAGGAGCTTTGGGCGCTTACGCACTCGCGCATAATCAGATTTATTTGTCTGAGGAGTTGCTGGTGTCTTCTCCTCAAGAAGCCAGTGCAGTGTTGCTGGAAGAAGTCGGACACGCGATCGATGATTTTCTGAATGTTAGAGATAGTGCTGGGGATGAGGGCGCAATTTTTTCATCTCTAGTGCATGGAGAAGAGTTGAGCCAAGAGACTTTAACGTTACTGCAGAGTGAAGATGATAGGAGAGTGTTTGAGATAGACGGAGAAACATTTATTGTCGAACAGTCAGAAACATTTGAGACTACCCTGGGACCAGCACACCGAGGAACTGGGTTTCGACCAACGCTTGAGGATGCTGCCCCGTGGGGTGACTCTTGGGGAGCGTCGGTTTTGCGCGGTGACGACGGACTCTACCATATGTGGGTTTCAGTCATTGCCAATAATGCCGATATGGAATACTGGCCCGTTAACTCATACGTCATTCACGCCACTTCTATAAATCCTCAAGGGCCATATGAATATGTGGCTGATGCCTTTCCCGTATTCGCCCACGCCGTTGACGTCAAGCGCGGCCCCGAAGGCAAATGGGTCGCATTTCTTACTGCCGGAGTGGTCGATGGTCAGCTTGGTCCGTCGAGCTATGGGCCGGCCGTTGAGTTCAATGAAGATGGACAACCAACGAGAGAGATCAATTTAGGTGCATCAAACGAAGCGACCGTTATAGTCACCGCTGACTCACCTTACGGACCCTGGTCTGACCCAATTGTAATCCTTGAGCCACGAAAACTTCTCGACGGCATCGATGCCAACTTCTCGGCGGTAGTTCATCAAGACGGCTCCTTAGTTGGGCTCTGGCGAACGTATCCCAAAGGCTCCCAGGTCCACTGGGTAAGAGCTACCAACTACCTTGATCCCAAGACTTATGAATGGCAGGAACAAGAAACACCTTTGTTCAAAACACCTTATGATGGGTACACTCCAGAAGGTCTCGAGGACATGTTCGTATGGTACGACCAAGAGGAGAAACTTTACCACGCTCTTTTTCATGACATGGTCATCCCTGAGGGCGAGCTATTCCAAGACGCTCTCGGCCACGCTTATTCAGTTGATGGGAAGAGCTGGGTGTACACTGGTGAGGTGGACACTGGTGAGGCTGCAAGCACGGTTGTCAGGTATACCGACGGGACAACAACTCGATCCTCCCGAGCTCGGCCCCATCTGTTGATCGTGGATGGTCAGATTACACACCTTATTTCCGCTGAACAGGAACCCGAAGATGGAAGGAATTTCACGTTGATCGAACCCGTATTGCGCGTTGAGTTAAGGAGAAACAGCGAACAAGAGAATGCACCCAATGATACCCCGACTGGGGAGAATCCACCAACGGTTACCCTTACTATTGATCCCACTCAGGGCAGTGAAGCTGAACAAACCAAGTTTACCCTTACCGCAACGGCATCGGAAGCTGTGTCAGGGGAACAAACTGTTAGTTTAACTACCAGTGGCGATGTTGATGGCGATGACTTTACGGGTAATCTTCCAAGCGCGATCGCGATCGCTGATGGGGAAACTACAGCCACCGTGGAATTAACCGTTAACGATGATGATGCGGTAGAGGGAGAAGAAACTGCTGCCTTTATCCTCTCTAATCCCAGTGATGGTATTAGTCTTGGTGCTAACACTAATGTTGACTTCAGCATTGCAGATAATGAGACAACAGAGGAATTGCAAGGGGATTTCAACGATGATGGCATCACTAACTTAGATGATTTAGGTCTTTTTGCCGCGGCTTTTGGTTCAGCAGAAGGAGATGATAACTATAGCACCACTGTCGATCTCACTAACGATGGCTTGATTAATAATGATGACTTAGGTCAACTGGCTACCTTCTTTGCCGAAGAGTTTAGTCTGTAATTCTGCTAGCTCTTAACATAATCATAGCCCAAATCCCATTCCTATGATCAAGCGGCGATCGCGCTTGGTAAACCTCCTTATCTTGTTCGCGATCGCGCTCTTTTTAACCTTGTTGCCTTTTTGATGCGCGATCGCGCGACCTGCACCACAAATTTAAATTCTCTATTCCCACACATGGCATCACTATAGCGCTACGCGCGGTTGCAAAAGGCAAGAGGCTTGCATGCAAGAGTAAGGTATAGGTGAGTTTCAACATTTTGGAATGTCCTAACCTAATTTTGTAGCGCTATATTATATTTAGGGCAGATGAAATTAAATTTTGTCGAACGGTTCGACTTTTGATAGAGAAAATTTCAGGTTTACCCAGTCGATTTTCTTCCCATTACTGTATTCCAGAAATCCGTCCCGATGTTCACGAAGCGATCTGTCAATTTCTCAATTTGGAAGTTGAGACTAAACCCCATCAATATTACCAGCAGGACGATCGCGCTTATCTCATTGTTAGCCATGACCCCGATGAAATGGATTTATCCCTAGAACGGCTGTTTTCTCAACTTCAGGGTGAAAAAATCCTCAACGCGATCGCAGTGACTCCCAATCAAGCGGGACCGCAAAATAAAATCAAGGAAAAAGCGAGTGCCGTTTGTCTGATTAGTAACTCCCAATGTTTCTGTCATCGGGTGGTGTGGTATTTAGGGCTTACTGAATAAAACTGAAACCTTTACCCAATGAGGCTTTAAGGCTCTTAACCCCTCAAAAAAGTGCAAGGGAGACAAGGGAGACAAGGGAGACAAGGGAGCAATGGGAGACAAGGAAGACAAGAGAGACAAGGGAGACAAGGGAGACAAGGGAGACAAGGGAGACAAGGGAGCGATTTTTCTTCCCCATCTTCCCCATCTCCCCCATCTCCCCCATCTCCCCCATCTTCCCCATCTCCCCCATCTCCCCCATCTCCCCCATCTCCCCCATCTCCCCCATCTCCCCCATCTCCCCCATCTCCCCCATCTCCCCCATCTCCCCCATCTTCCCCATCTCCCCCATCTCCCCCATCTCCCCCATCTCCCCCATCTCCCCCATCTTCCCCATCTTCCCCATCTTCCCCCTCTTGCCTTTTGCCTTACTAAACCAACCAATGGACTTTTTCAGCAACCCCTATTTAAAGGATGCAACGCCATCGGTTTTATTCTAGGTTTGAACCGTTGGGCTTGGCTTTCCTATTCGGTGATGAGGAAGTGCAAGTGTAATCTCGAAAGATAAGCGATCGCACTCGTAATACTCGTAATCATGAATGACTAACATTTGCTCAGAAAGAAAGAAAACAGGTCGTAAGTTATCACCGAGCTAACAAGAGAGCCCATTTTTTAAGTTCATTGCGGGTTTGGCGATTGATGCTTCGCTTGTCTTGCGCGGAGCGCAATCGCGCTGTTAGCGCAATTGAACAAAGCTCACCGAATCGAAGATTCGATCGCGCACGCCTTATCTTTTTATCATAAAATGCTCCCTTCCGCTCCTTGGCAGGTTTTACCGGTGATGCGCTGATTAATGGTGCAATTGGCAGCGATGCCACTCGTTCTGATGCTAGCGCGATCGCGAACCATATCCAAAGCTTTCTCTCTCTGGAAGAGGAGGCAACACTGCCTGAAATGGCCTCACTACCAACGCTATCCTTCCCGGAAAACTTAGGAGAAGAGGCAAGCCTAGGTCTGGATGGGGCTGTCAATGGTATCGTTGATTTTAATCAGGTGGAAATCAATGCCAATGGGTGAAGCGCGATCGCGCTCTACTAAAAGGATTTTATCATCAGTAAGGTATTAATTCGTAACAGATTGTAAGCTACTAAGTAACTGATTAGATCAAGAACAACTGGTAACTGGTCACTGGTCACTGGTCACTGATTGATGTTGGGTTTCGTAAACTTCACCCAACCTACGAGATGAGTCACGGATTAAAAGTGATTAATGCCGTATAAAATTGAACCTAATAATCCCACTTCTGGGTTGAGGATAATGTTAACGGGAATGGCATCTAAAATGGGGCTGACTCTTCCTTTTTGTTTGAAGATTTCAAGGAAACGGCTTGCTTTGATTAATTCTAGGTTTTTGGCGGCAATTCCTCCCGCAAGGTAAAGTCCGCCGTAAGGTAAGATTTTTAAGGCTAAATTTCCCGCTTCTGCGGCGTAGGCTTCAATGAAAATTTCCATTGTTTTCTCGGAAAGCGGATCAGTTTTTGCTTGCGCGGCTTGGGAAATTATGGCAGCGGGATCAATGTCTGAGGTGGGATTTTGTTCCCATTGTTTGATAGTATCCGCTATTTTTTCATTCTTTTCGGTAATGATTTCTAAGTCTCTTAAAGCCTGATAAATGGAGATAATTCCTTGTCCAGAAACTACTCTTTCTACTGAGATTCGATCGAGCTTTTTTTCTCGACAAATATACTGAGAAATCTGATATTCAAGTTCCGATCGAGCCGCAAAATCCGTATGTCCTCCTTCCGTACCAAACACCTGATAATCCCCATCTCCTTTGGGAATTAAAAACCCTTCTCCTAACCCCGTTCCAGCGCCAAGAATTGCAATGGGAGCGTCATTTTGCGCCTCTACGGTTTGTAAAGAAGCTAACTCATTAGATTTCAATCCTAAAACCCCATAACTCACCGCCGCGAAATCATTAATTAAATTCACGGTTTCCAAGTTTAATTGCTGTTGGAGACGAGTCGCGTCTAAATACCAACTCAGATTCGTTAATTGTGAAGTTTGTTTAATGACGGGTCCGGCAATGGCAAAACAAGCAATTTCAGGAATATAATTAGTTTGGGCAAGAAATTCTTGCACCATCGGCACTAAATCAGAATAATTTTGAGAGGGATAGGTAACTTCAAAAAGAGGCTTAAAATCAACAGCTTGGTCAGTTACTTCTACTAAACGTAAAATCGTTTTTGTGCCGCCAATATCACCAGCAATGAGTAAGGTCATCTTTTTTCCTAATTAAAACGAACTGTATTTTCTGGATCAGATAAATGAGAAGTATCCCCAGCCAGTTCAACTTCCCAAACCTTATTATTTTGTACTAACTTTGTCAAACAACAAAAAGAAGCCCGAATATTTAGCGGTTCTCCTAATAACCCTTCTGCTGTTCCTAAAACTGATGCCCCATGTCCTATAAATAATAACTCCCCTGCAAATTCAGAGGCTAATTTTTGTGCTGTTTGTGCCGTTCGTTTCATCACCATTTCTTCACTTTCTGGATATTGAGGAATGATTCGTGACTGATAGCTTAAATCAATGTTGGGATAGGTTTTGCTTAAGGTTTCTGGGGAACGAATTTCGGGATTGTAATCCATCCAATTGGGATTTAACCATTCTCCTAATCCCGCTTCTAATTTAATTGGTAAATCAAGAATTTTGGCGACTTCATAAGCGGTTTGAACAGTACGAAGGAAAGGAGAGGAAAAAATATGAGTGATCACTTCTGAATTTAATCTTTGTCCCAGTTGTTGCGCTTGTATAATTCCATCTTCTGCTAGATGTGGATCATAACGACGTTTTGCTGTAATAAACCATTCTGGGTTCACAAAGTCATAGCGATTACCATGACGGGTTATCCAAATTGTTTTCGCCATTAGCTATCGTTCTCAAATCTAAATAAAGGATAATTCATCAAAAATGACGATTCAAGTATATAGTATTTCTGAATATGTTGACTTACGAAAGCCCCCCAGAATTGGGCCGGAGCGAAGGTGAGGATTGGGGGGTGAATAATTTACAATTCATTTAGGATTGCTATAGTAGGGTGGGCAAGGCAAACCCTACTTTTCCAAAATGTATTAGGAAATTGAAAGCATGAGTCAAAATCGAGCTTATGACTGGATTGAAAAATCCCTTTCTACCATTGAAAAAGCGGGTTGGTATCGTCAAGTTAAAACCATTAATAGTCCCCCTGGTGCAATGATTGAAATCGAAGGGAGATCATTAATTAATTTTGCCAGTAATGATTATTTAGGATTAGCTGCAGATCAGCACTTAAAACAAGCTGCGATTGAAGCAATTAATTATTATGGTACAGGAAGCACTGGTTCTAGATTACTTAGTGGTCATCGCCAATTACATCATGATTTAGAAGGCGCGATCGCGCAACTAAAAAAAACAGAAGACGCACTTGTTTTTAGTTCTGGTTATTTAGCGAACTTGGGAACAATTACCGCACTTGTAGGCGTTAGAGACTTAATTTTAGCCGACGAATATAACCATTCTAGTCTCAAAAAAGGCGCGGTTCTCACTGGGGGCAAAGTCATCAATTATAAACATTGTGATCTCGCAGATTTAGAACAAAAATTGAGTGCTAATCGTGCATCTTACCGCCGTTGTTTAATCATTACAGACACCGTTTTTAGTATGGATGGCGATATTTGTCCCCTCCCTGAAATTTTACACTTAGGGGAAACCTATGAAGCAATGACTTTGGTTGATGAAGCTCACGCAACAGGAGTAATGGGAAAAGAGGGTGGGGGCTGTGTTGAATATTTTAACTGCACCGATCGCGCCCCGATTCAAATGGGAACATTAAGCAAAGCATTAGGAAGTTTAGGCGGTTATGTCGCCGCTTCATCGACTTTAATTGACTTCCTGCGTAACCGCGCCCCCAGTTGGATTTATACAACAGCCTTATCTCCTGCTGCCACTGCGGCTGCTCTAGAAGCGACCAAAATCATCCATGAACAGCCCCAACGTCGTCAAAACCTGTGGAATCATATCAACTTTCTGAAAGAAGCACTCAGCGACCATTCTCTTCTCCCTTCCCACTCTCCCATTCTTTGTCTTGGCTTAGACAACCCTCAGCAAGCCGTCAAACTCTCCCAACACCTACAAGCTAACGGTATCTTTGCCCCTGCGATTCGCCCCCCCACTGTGCCTTTTAGCCGCATTCGTTTCTCTCTCATGGCAACTCATCAACCCGAACATATCGAGCAATTGGTGGCTGTTTTGAAGAATGTTAATAGGGGTTGATCCGCCTAACCTCCATTAATAACGTAGGTTGGGTGGAGGGAAGCGAAACCCAACACCAATCAGTCATTAGTCATTCGTCATTCGTCATTAGGACAACCATGTAGGTTGGGTGGAGTTTACGAAACCCAACACCAATTCTAAGCAATGACCTGAACTGATCTAAAGCCCCCCAGAATTGGGGGGTTGGGGGGCAAACGTAGGATTTGGGGGGTTTGGGGGGCAAACGTAGGATTTGGGGGGTTGGAGGGGCAAACCTACGGCAACGTATCAATCGCGATCGCAACGTTGAAGCGGTAGAGACTGCTGTAACTGAATTAACTCATCCCGATGCGCCTTCACGGTGATTAACGTTTGTTCTGCTTCAGAAGACTCATTTAATTTCACAGAAACTTGTTCCACACGCCCTGCTTTTTTCCAGTAAAAAATACCCGCCAAAGGAGTCAAGAGAGTAATTAAAAAGAACGCACTGCGATAACTCCACTCACTGAAGTAGAGAAATAAAACTAAGCCGATGCAAACGAAACCTGATCCCGCAAGGAAAGATAAGAAAATCGCAAGAAACCAACTCGGTTGAACAAACCCCTCTAAAGTCACCGCTTCTTGATCTGGATCAAGAGATTTTACCTCATAGGATCGTTGGAAAAAGTAATTTTTGATTTGCGGCAATAAGCTCGTTTCTGGGAGATTCGATCGAAATTGAGCTTCGGTGGTGCGATCCTTCACCGAAGCGCGAATAAAGAAAAATAGCCCAATTAAGAGCAAAACGGTTAAAAATAGGGTTGAAGATAAAATCGGAGGATTAGTCACGTTAAGTTAAGAAATAGACTCAACGTTAATATATCAGTTTTTAATGAGATTGTCTTCGAGCATAATTGCGCCAAAGATTCGCTAATTCTTGAGCTTGGGCTTGTTTTTCGGGTACAATTTCATACATTTTACGAGGACGACCGCGCCCTTTTAGCTTATACCAATAACCCTTAATTAACCCTGATTCTTCCAGAAACTTTAAAGCGCCATAAAGAACAGTATCGGAAAGTCGATACTGTGGGAATTGCTCGGAAAGTCGATTAATTAAAGCCATACCATAAGACTCTTCTTCTAATAAAGCATCAAGCACATAACAAACCGCAAGCTCACGGTTTAGATAGGTAGGCGGCGGGTCATCAAAAAATTGATAGATGTCTTCAAATTTCATAAGTTTGACCGCATCAGGTGTCGGTAGAGGAAGTGCGTTTCAGTGAGAAAGGAAACTATATAAAATTACTTATTGAACTACTAATAAAGTAAGGTGAAACGTGATCATTGTCCATGAATTTATTTTTATTTCCTGACAAAAAATAAACCGAAACAAAACAGCCTCAGAGTTGATGTCAACCAAAACTTAAAGAAATTCCTCCTAGACAATTAACATCAGTCATCTAGAATAAGGACAAAGCGTTATGTCTGAAACTTAGGTTAGATGAATAATAAGCCAGAAGTAAGCTCCTCTCTCCCCCTCGCAGTCAAACGTGCCTCTTCTTCCTTAAAAGTCGGTGGTAATTTTGGTTTGTGGGTACAACTTGTTCTCGGTGTTGTTTCCGCGATTACATTGTTAGTAGCTTCTCCGAATTTAGTGGGAAGTCAAGATACGACTCAAGCCACTGGTGTGGGAGTATTTTTCGCTCTCGGTGGCATTGTTGCTTTAGGGGTTAGTATTTATTTTTGTTTTCGTTATACTCGCATCTCCCGTCGTTTGTTAGTCACTGATTCTAATTCTCGTCCCAGTCGGGCGGTAATTTTGCGGCAATTACGCATTGGCTTAATTGTTAATTTAGTGGGATTATTATTAACAATTTTGGGAGCGCAAGCCATTGTGGGGATTGTTTTAATTAAGTCTTTGACGCAACCACAATTAGTTATTGGTGCGAAACCGCAAGAGTTTGTTAACTCAATTGACTTGCTAATTATTCAAGCAAATGTTAATATAATTGCTGCTCATTTTGCAGGGATTCTTTCTTCTCTATGGTTAGCAGAACGACTAAATAAATAAGTTATTTTGTTGTTATTTCTACATAAGGAGAAGAACTTTAATTGATTATTTATTTTGATCTAGAAAAGGAGGTTATGTGTTAGATATTAAACGCATTCGTCAAGAACCAGAAGTGGTAGAGAAATTATTAAAACGGCGAGATACAGGATATGATGTGCAAGAGATTCTGAAATTAAATGAAGCACAAAGAAATTTAGAAGGAGAGCGATCGCGCTTACAGGCTCGAAGCAACGAAATTAGTAAAGAAATCGGTCAAAAAATTAAATCGGGGCTTTCTCCAGATAGCGAAGAAATTCAGAAGATTAAAACCGAAAGTAATCAGATTAAACAGCGACTGAGTGAGTTAGAACCTCAAGAAAAAGACTTAAAAAATCAAATCAAAACCTTACTTTTATCGCTGCCCAATCTTCCCAGTGAAACCACACCAGTAGGAAAAGATGAAACCGAAAATGTAGAAACGCGACGTTGGGGAGATGAATATATTCCCGAAAATTCTGAGGCAATTTTACCCCATTGGGAAATCGGAGAAAAACTAGGAATTTTAGAATTTACTCGCGCCGTAAAAGTGGCGCAAAGTCGCTTTGTCAACCTTATTGGGATGGGTGCGGCGTTAGAAAGAGCGTTAATTACTTTCATGCTCGATCGACAAATTGCGGCAGGATATTTAGAAGTTAGTCCTCCTGTTTTAATTAATAGTCAATCTCTCACGGGAACGGGACAATTGCCTAAATTTGCAGAAGAGAGTTTTCAATGTCAAGGGGATGATTTATGGTTAGCACCAACAGCAGAAGTTCCAGTTACGAATTTATATCGAGATGAAGTTTTAGACGCATCCCAATTACCCATTTATCATTGTGCTTATACTCCCTGTTTTCGCAGAGAAGCAGGAAGTTATGGTAAAGATACCAGAGGATTAATTCGTCTCCATCAATTTAATAAAGTGGAATTAGTGAAACTGGTTCGTCCCGAAAATTCTGCCACTGAACATGAGGCATTAGTTGCTAATGCAGAAGCAATTTTACAAGCATTAAAACTGCCTTATCGAGTGCTAGAATTATGTACAGGTGACTTGGGATTTGGGGCGGCAAAATGTTATGATTTAGAAGTTTGGTTGCCCTCTTCTCAAACCTATCGAGAGATTTCCAGTTGTTCTAATTTTGTCGATTTTCAAGCCCGACGCGCTAATATTCGATTCAAAGAAGGGAATAAGAAAGGAACGGACTTTGTGCATACTTTAAATGGGTCTGGGTTGGCGATCGGGCGCACAATGGCAGCAATTTTAGAAAACTATCAACAGCCAGATGGTACAGTAAAAGTCCCTGATGTTTTGCAGTCTTACCTCAAGCAAGAGGTGATCAAAAAATAGAAATCAACTAGCTTTTTTCCCATTGACCATGACGCTTTTCATAATAGTTTAAAATTTCTTGTAAGCGTTGTTTTTCTCCAGTGGCGAGAGTGGAGGGATAACTTAACCGTAACCCTTCCACTTGACTTTTGAAATAGCTAAACGTTGTAGAAGACTGGGGAATAATTTCCACTTCTACCCCATCGAGTTGCTGTAAATGAGCGGCAATTTCTCGATAAACGGCGAGGGAAAGGGAAGGAATTTTGATCATTTCTTCTTGCTGAGAATAAGACACAATAAGTTTTTTTCGTGAATGCAAATCAACAATTTTTTACTGTACCATGAAGCCATTAGTTATACCATTTTGGAAAAGACCGTAGGGTTTGCCTTGCCCACCCTACAAGATGTAAATACTTTCCTCAGCCAACCGACATTAAATTAAGCTCATCAAGTTCCCCCAAGATTGGGGGTTAGGGGGCTGACTATAACCAGTGTTGGGTTACGCTTCGCTCCACCCAACCTACATTGATGATGTCGCATTCCTTTTTAGATTTCATATTACTCCCTTAAAATTAGAAGAGAATTGATTATGCAGGAAGAAACCAAAAACATGAGCGATACAGAACCAACAAAGTTATTATTAGTTGATGATGAACCGAGCTTGCGAGAAGCCGTAGAAGCCTATTTAGAGGATGAAGGTTTTATTGTCAAAGTCGCCAGTAATGCGGATGAGGGATGGGAGTTCATGGAACAGGAAACGCCTGATTTAGTCATTACTGACATTATGATGCCGCGAGTGGATGGTTATCAATTCTTGGAGAAATTACGGGATGATCCGCGTTACAAAGGATTACCTGTGATTCTTCTCACCGCTAAGGGCATGACCAGCGATCGAATTAAAGGGCATAATGCGGGTTGTGATGCTTATCTGTCTAAACCCTTTGATCCAGACGAGTTGGTGGCGATCGTCAAAAACCTGTTATCCCGTCGGGAAACGGTAAATAATACCAGTGAAAATAATACAGATTTAGGCGCGATCGCGCAACAGATCGCAGAAATTAAAACTTTACTTGGACAACAGGGAAACTTCAAAACAACACCAAGTCCGATTAAAATTGATCTCACCCCTAGAGAACAAAGTATCCTGAATTTAGTTGCCGAAGGGTTAATGAATAAAGAAATCGCCCGCCGCTTAGAAACCAGTGTCCGCAATGTGGAAAAATATGTCAGCCGTTTATTTAGTAAAACGGGAACGAATAGTCGCACGGAGTTAGTTCGATTTGCGTTAAAACATGGTCTTACCGATATTGGTTAGAATTTAATCCCCCCTAACCCCCCGATGATTGGGGGGAATTAGCCGTAGGTTGGGTGGAGAGTAGCGAAACCCAACGTTTTCTCCCCTTCAATCCCCCCCTACCTTAGCAAGGGGGGAATTAGAGAGTAGCAAAACCCAACATTTAACGGAGTGTGAGCGAGAAGTCCCCAATTGAGCGCGAAGCGAATTGGGGTGAAGCGCGAACTTAGAACATAGACCAACAAGTTTGTGCTACAATGATTTTATCACTAAAAGTTTTGTTGAATCATGTTGAGAGCAACTAAGGTTAGAATCTATCCGACAAAAGAGCAAGAACAGCACTTAGCTAAGAGCTTTGGGTGTTATCGCTTTTTGTGGAATTACTCGCTCAACTTGACTAATGAAACTTATAAAGCAACGGGAAAAGGTCTAAACCGATTCGCTATTCAGAAAGAAATAAAAAAACTAAAACAAGAATACGAATGGCTTAAAGAACCTTATTCTCAATGCTTACAATTAGTGGCTCTCAACTTATCTCGTGCTTTCATCAATTTCTTTGAAGGTCGTGCTTCTTTCCCTAACTTCAAGGCTAAACATCGTAAACAATCAATTACTTATCCTCAAAATGTTTCTTTAGTTGATAATGGCTTAAAGTTCCCAAAAATGGGAGTTGTTTATGCCAAAATCCACAAAGAAATTGAGGGGACAATTAAAAGTGTTACGGTGTCTCTAAATTGTCAGGGTCATTATTATGCTTCAATTTTGACAGAAGATGGGAAAGAGATTCCTGAACAATCCAGTGAAGGAAAAGCTATTGGGATTGATTTAGGAATCAATCATTTCGCGATTACCAGCGATGGGTCTAAATTCGAGAATCCCAAATGGTTAGAGAAACACGAGAAAAACCTAAAAGCAAAACAAAAACGTTTATCTAGGAGACAGAAAGGTTCTAACAATCGAAATAAAACTAGAAAGCAGGTTGCCAGAGTTCATAAAAAGATTGCTGATTGTCGGTTAGATTTTCATCACAAGCTATCACGCAGGATAGTTGACGAAAACCAAGTTATTTGCGTTGAAAATTTAGCTGTCAAAAATATGGTTAAAAACCACAACCTAGCTAAAGCGATTAGTCAAGTAGGTTGGGGTCAATTTTGTACCATGTTGAAATATAAAGCAGAATGGGAAGGGAAAGTGTATCAAGAAATTGATCGTTTCTTCCCTAGCTCTAAGACTTGTCATGTATGTCTAAATCAAGTAAGAAGCCTGACCCTTGATGTTAGAAATTGGCAGTGTGAAAAGTGTAGAACTAATCACGACAGAGACATAAATGCTGCCATCAATATAAAAGAAGAAGGACTGCGTATTTTGACCTCTGGAACGGGGGTGACCGCCTATCGCCCAGATGTAAGTCGAGATAGTAGGGGTCGTAAGACTTCTACTGTGTCGCAGTCTGTTGGGTAGGAAGCGCAAAGCTCAACGAAGTGGCTTTGCGTAGTTCACCGCCAGTCTTGCCAATCGTTATTAAAAATGGAAGTGTTGGGAAAAGTGGTGGGATTACCATTGGCTTCTAAAAGCTGACGTAATTCTTGTAATTGCTTTTCTTTGATCAATTGTTCATCGACTAACTGGTAGGGAAACAGATCATTATCTAAAGCAAAAACCGCAGTGGTCCCGGCGGCGACTCCTGATGACCATTCAAAGGAATGGACGCGATAGGCGGCGGCTGCGATGTGGCTGGTGGCGATACTTTTACCAGCGATGAGAAAATTATCAATTTCTTGGGGAATTAAGGCTCTTAAAGGAATTTGAAAGGGATAGGGGAGTCCAGCGCCGCGTCTTTCTCCTTCTTTTTCTGTATTCCCTGGTTTTTCTGGTGGATGCTCTGTCATACAGGGATGGAAGTCGATCGCGTAATGAGCAATCCCCACAGAATCGGGATAAATGCGCGATCGGGTTCGATTTTTCCCTGTTTCTCCCATGATGACATCAAAGGTATCTCGTCCCGCTACTTCCTGTTGTAAGTTTTGATACGCTTCCTCGGAAAGAACTTCTTGATAATAGGGATCAGTGTAATCCTTGCGAGAAATATCCACCTCCGAGACGGTAAACCCATCAGGGTAGCCATAACCCGATCGACCGATAATGCGCCGTCCTTCCCGCATATAAGGGTATTTAGACAATCCATGTTCCGTTCCCATAGGCGAGTCTAAACCGCTTAAAAATTTGTAATTCGGATGAGGTTCTTTTACTCCCTCTCCCAGTTGCGAGTCGGTTGTTCCCGCTACTAACCAATGAAAAAAGCCCAAAGCGTGTTCTTCTCCATAGCCCAAGGTTTCCACCCGTAATCCCCCTTGCCAACCATCTGGGGCTAACTGTCCATTAGCTTCGAGTTGTTCACGAGTATAAATTAAATTATCCTTTTCCGTTCCTGGACGATAATCATTCCCCCATGTCCAATTCTGCATGGAAATGTCTCCCACTGTGGGAACGGTAAAACCAATCCCGCCAAATCTGTCTCTTTCTCCTGCTTCTGGACTCCAGATGCGACGATAGGTAAAGACTAAATCAAAACTGGCGAGTCTTTCTAACTCATAACTGTAGTAGGGTTCGTATTTTTCATAAAAAGGCGGTTCAGGATGAAATTGTGGCGTTTCCGTCGCTTCCATGGCAAAGGTATAAGTGAAGCCTTGGGTACAATAAGGATCACCTGTTTCACTGGCGGAAGAAGGTTCTAAATACGATCGCGGATCAATTCCTAAACCGTAGGGAACATCACTTAATCCCACTAATTCCCCAGTTTCGGTTGCGTCGATGACATACCAGTTACTAGCCTTGGCAATAAAACGGATGATGGTTTTCTCGAATCGATCGGAATCTTCATAACGATACCAGTCTTCGATCGTTTCGGAAAGGGGATTCGTATTTAATGGCGGTGCCCCTGTCGCTGGTTGATGTTGAATAGCGGTAACACTGGTAATGATGTTTCCCGTTGCATTTCGGTTTAATGCTTTCACCACCGTTGAGGGAAACCACTTTAATGTTCCGTTTCCTTCCTTTTCTGCTGCCAATAATTGTTCTGTTAAAATTTGATGGGCATCAGCTGGAATAAAACAAGACGCACTCACCCAACAGTCTCCAGGGTTTAAGTCTCCATCATAAAACTTTTGAATGCGATTCCGTAATTCTAAATAGCCACGAGGATAATATAATAACTGACGCTGGGTCGATCGTTCATCCAACGCTGATGTTCCTTGAGAGGAAATTTGTCCCCCTAACCAGTCAGTCAATTCCGTAACACAGACCGTTTTTCCTGCTAAAAGCCCTTCATAAGCACTAGCAGCACCAGCTAACCCCCCACCCGCGACAAAAATATCACAAGTGACCGTTTCATCGGGAGGAGGGGAAGCGAAAGCAGAAGTGGGAACATTAGTAATGGTCAGAAAAAGGGAGAAAATCGGAAGAAAACGCCGTAACATCATGGGGATTACCCTTAAAAATCAGTTTCAATTTTATATCTTATGCTAATTGTGCGATTTCTTCTCCAGAGAGAGCATAATTAAACAGTTGAAACTCATCGATCGCCCCGTCCCAAGTCTCATCACTGCGTTGACTTTGACCCAAAGCTAATTGTGACACTTGCTCGATCGAGCCGCCAATTTCACCACCGCCATAAGTAGGCGTATCCAATTCCCCATTGATATAGAGTTGTAAGGAACTGCCGCTTTCCCAAACCATTGCTAAATGTTGCCAGTCGGTGGTTTGAACATCAGAAGCAGACTCATATTGAATCGAACCTTCTGAGGTGCGTAGAGACAATTTAATCACATCATCGCCACCACCAGCCCAACCGGCATCATCATAACGCATTCCGAGATGGGTATCGTGACCATTGGTTTCTGTGGTGGAGAAAATCCCATTATCGGTTTCCACTTCATCGCTTTTCACCCACAGGGAAACCGTAATCGCATTTAAGCCATTGAGATAACTTCCATTAGCATTATCCCTGACTAAATCATCTGTTCCATCAAACCCCACTGCATTTCCCGATATTCCGTCAACCCAACTGGGATTATTCTGTAATAAACTGTCGTGATGATTCTCGGTACTATCAGCAACGGTTGCGCCACTTCCTTCGTCAAAAGACAAATCAGTGATTACTTCTTTCTCCAAAACCTCAGATGTAAAGAGTTGTGCAATTTCATCACCGTTGAGAACTCGATCGTAAACTTGAAACTCATCGATCGCCCCGTCCCAAGTCTCATCACTGCGTTGACTTTGACCCAAAGCTAATTGTGACACTTCCTCGATCGAGCTGCCAATTTCACCACCGCTATAAGTGGGCGTATCCAATTCCCCATTGATATAGAGTTTTAAGGAACTGCCACTTTCCCAAACCATTGCTAAATGTTGCCAGTCGGTGGTTTGAACATCAGAAGCGGACTCATATTGAATCGAACCTTCTGAGGTGCGTAGAGACAATTTAATCACATCATCGCCACCACCAGCCCAACCGCCATCATCATAACGCATTCCGAGATGGGTATCGTGACCATTGGTTTCTGTAGTGGAGAAAATTCCATTATCGGTTTCCACTTCATCGCTTTTCACCCAAAGAGAAACCGTAATCGCATTTAAGCCATTAATATCACTTCCTTGATTGTGATCAATCACCCGATCGTCAACCCCATCAAAACTCATCCCTTGACCATAAACCCCTTTTACCGAAGTCGGATCATTTTCCAACCATCCATAACGATCATGGAAACTCTCATCCGCAACCGTCACCGTATCCTGATCATCAAAACTCCATCTTCTTTGTAAACCAGAGATAAAACTGATTCCCTGTAACTTTTCTAAGTCAACCTCTACAACTTCTCCATCAGCAAATTGAAATAACTCCACTTCGGTAACAAAATCAGACTCCCCATTGTCACCGTTAATGCGAATCCCATCCCCTTCTCCGAGGAACTCATATTGATTCTTATTTTGGTCTAATACTAAACTATCAATACCATCGCCGCCATTAATCCCATCATTCCCCGTACCTGGTTCTAAAGTATCATCTCCAGCACCGCCGAGAAGGAAATCATCTTCCACAGTTCCCACTAAAACATTGTTCCCCTCATCTCCTTCTAAAATCAAACCTTGCTCAAATGTCCCCTCCGAACGGCTTTCCCACCATCCCTCATTAGTTTCATTAAAACTTGTTACCGATTCCCAACGGGATGTGGAATCATTCAAATGCGCCAAAGCCCCCCAACTACCGTGTTTGCTGGCTCTTCCCACATCGACAAATTGATTAAAGAGTGTTCCTCCCGCATCTTTCCAACCCTGTAACAGTTGGTCGTATAAATCCCCCATTTCTGGACGACGGTTTAACTCGATGAGAAACTCTGTAAATTCCTCGTCATTTTTCGCTTCTCCTGGCACACCGACGACATGAGTTCCCGCTTCGTAGGTGACTAAATCTAAGCCATAGTTTGTGGCGATTTGATTGTAGTGTTTAAACCCCTCGATCGTATCTAAAACCGAGTCTCCAGGATCAGGAAGTAACGTATCGTTTCCCCCTAATGCTTGTAATGCTTTATCGAAAGCCGCTTCGCGATCGTCTTGTATCCAACTTTTTACAGTTTCATAATTCTCTGTTGAGTGTCCTAAACGTCCACTAAAATAGCCTGTAATCCCAAAGGCATCAAACAGGGTATAAGGTGCGGGATTTCCTTCGGCAACCCATTTCGGTGCTTCTAAAATATACTTTGCTAATGCTTTATAACCCGTTTGGGTGGAAATGACTTTTACCAGACGATCGTCCGCTTCTTCCCCATACACTTCATCGAGGATTTGCGCCATCTGCGCCGATCGCATTCCATACCATTGTACCCAAGCTGTCCCAACATCTTCTCCCCATCGTTCTTGACCTTCTCTATGTGCATATTGTGCCTGTTCAAATTGCCAATTCCAAACCTCATTAGAAAATTCAAAATGGGCTTTTAAGTCGGGATCAAGTTGTTCTTTAACCGTTGCGGCAAAATTCTGAATATATTCATCTGTTGCTTGATGAGGAATAGTAAACCAAGGATCAATTCCTGTTTGATTCGCGAGTTCAATCATCACCTCTAAAGGAGCGCCACTTGTCCAAGATGCGTCATCAACTTGCGTTCTATCACTCCACTGAGAAACATCAGAATTATTAGTATTCATCCAATCCATGAAACGAAGGGAACGGAAGTCTTCAATTTTATCGATCCATTCAGGATTAAATGTTGCTCCTGCTTCGTATAAATCTAATTGATCTTCACGGATAACTCGGATATTGCGAATATAATTTCCTGTGTTATTTGGGTCGGTTTCAGTAATATTAATTCCTAATAAGTTTCCTTGGGGAGTAAAGTCAATTACATCTCGTCCAGGTTCTGATTCACTTTCTATTTTGTCGCCACTTAAGGTATATTCAATTGTCCCTTCTCCCTCATACAAAACAACATATCGACCTCCCTCAACTGCTTCTGCTTCCATATCAGTAAACAGAACTGTTCCCATCGCTGCGGTTTTTCCATCAACCACAGGAAGTGAGATCGGATAATTGTTTTCATCGAGATTAAATTCCTCTTCTGGGACTCCTCCCCAATCATATCCATAAGAATTTGGCTGATGTCCAATCCAATTTCTCGCTGACTTAAAGTGATTAATAAATGGTAATTGAGTTGACCAATCGGTAATTCCATTTAGTCCCATTCCGAGACTCGGATTAGTTAAACTTTGGGTCGATGCTAAGGAGTTAGTCATAGTTAAATTGTTTCTAACAATATTAAGACTTAAAATTAGAACGAGAGAAATAATAAATAAAAGGGCGTACTTTAAGAATAGATATCTTTGCTTGTTGATATCGATTAAGTTTATGAAAAAAGGGTTGTTTACTTTTTTCTTATTCATTCATAGTAAATGATATGAAGTGATTTTACATCCGTGAAATTACCCAAATCGAAGACATCGAATACTTCTGTTTTCTACTAATTGAAAACACGAAAATTTTAATCTAATTTCACAATAAAAAATAGTGCTTATCATCACTTTTAAGCGATTTGATCACCTGATTCTCTTCTCGGAGTGAAAAAATCCGACTACAGAAGTACGGTTTCACCGACGGCAGAAGACAAAGACATTGTTAAGGTAGAAGATGTAAGATGACCAGTTAAGGTTAATCGTAAATTGTCTTTGGTTGTGATTGAATCAATCAAGGAAGTAGAAGGAGATTAAAAATGATGAATCAAAGCCAACCGCATCAAAATTCCGAATTTTTTGAAAATGGCGGAGAAGGGAAAAATCATCTCTGGCATTATGTCCAATCTCTAAACCCTGAAGTAGTGGAACAATTGTCCCATCCTCACTCCCAAGAGGTGTTTCAGGTGATGGAACGTAATATTGTTGGGCTTTTGGGTGGACTGCCTTCAGACCAGTTTAATGTTAGCATTAGCACCAGTCGGGAACATTTGGGACGATTATTAGCTTCGGCGATGATGAGTGGCTATTTTCTCCGTAATGCTGAACAACGGATGAATTTTGAAAAATCTTTACAAGCGGCGGAACATAGTTCATCTCAAAGTGACAGCAATGAGTCTCAATAATTTGGATAATTACTTTTTCTGTCGTCTCAAAGCTCGTTCCCGACGGGCTTTTTTTTGAAATGTGGCAAGGATGGGAAGTCGAAACTTGGGATCGATCGCTGCGAGAATGGTATCAGCGTCACGGTCGCGCTCTGCCTTGGCGCAAGACAACTGATCCTTATGCGATTTGGGTTTCGGAAATTATGTTACAGCAAACCCAGGTCAAAACGGTAATTCCCTATTATTATCGTTGGTTAGAGAGGTTTCCCGATATCCCAACGTTAGCAAATAGTCCGCTACAATTGGTTTTGAAACAGTGGGAAGGTTTGGGTTATTATGCAAGGGCGAGAAACCTCCATCGGGCGGCGCAAAAGGTGGTTGAGGATTATCAGGGGGTGTTTCCCGATCGATTTTCCGATGTTCTCAGTTTACCAGGGATTGGACGCACTACCGCAGGAGGAATTCTCAGCGCGGCTTTTAATCAGCCGATTTCGATTCTGGATGGTAATGTTAAGCGAGTTTTAGCGCGGTTGGTGGGGTTAAAAACACCGCCGAAAAAAGCAATTAATCAACTTTGGGAACTTTCCGATCGACTGCTCGATCGAGATCATCCTAGAGAGTATAATCAAGCATTGATGGATTTAGGTGCGACAATTTGCACTCCGAAACAACCCAGTTGTTTACTATGTCCTTGGCGCGATTTCTGTTATGCTTTCCAATCTAACTTACAAACTCAAATTCCTATGCGTGAACCTTCGACTCCCCTTCCCCATAAACAAATCGGTGTTGCTGTGATCTGGAATGATCAAGGAGAAGTTTTAATTGATCGTCGTCTCGAAGAAGGATTATTAGGCGGATTGTGGGAATTTCCAGGGGGAAAAATTGAAGCCAACGAGACAATTCCAGATTGTATTAAACGAGAAATTAAAGAGGAATTGGGGATTTCGATCGAGGTGGGAGATCATTTAATCACTCTTAATCATGCTTACACTCATTTCCGAGTGACGTTAAATGTGTATCATTGTCGTTATTTGGCGGGAGAACCGCAACCGATCGAATGTGAGGAAATCCGTTGGGTAAAACCAGAACAATTATCGCAGTTTCCGTTTCCCAAAGCAAACACTAAAATTATTGATGCAATTTTAAACCAATTTAATTCTATAGTCTGATTTGTAATTTTTTGCCCCCAACCCCCAATTCTGGCAGGGCTGTTTCATTCTCGGTGTTAAAATCGAAAGCGATCGCCTGAACCCCTTCTGGTACGTTCGATCGAACGCTTTTTCTTACTTTTTGACTTATTCATAAGAAAAAAGCCGTAAAACCCCTGTTATTCCTAACATCTGGAACAAGCAAAAAATAGAATGAAACAGCCCTGCCAATTCTGGGGGCTTCCATTCAGCAATTTTTTACAATTGATTTTTGTAAATTTTTGCCCCCAACCCCTAATTCTATAGTCTAATTTGTAAATTTTTGCCCCCAACCCCCAATTCTGGGGGCTTCCATTCAGCAATTTTTTACAATTGATTTAGGATTGCTATATATATCTTTTATGGTAATACCATTTTGAAAAACTGGCGCTACAGTATCGACTCTTTAAGCCCCCCAGACTTGGGGGTTTGGGGGCTTTAATGCAACTTGACTTTTCCAACATGGTATAACTCTCTATATTGTCTTGTCGTGCGATCGCGAGCTATGGCAAAATGGTCTAGTCTTATCCTATTTTGGACAAATTTTCTATCCCCCCTAACCCCCCTTTGAAAGGGGGGGAAGATTTGAAAGGGATGGGGAGAATTGGTGAGATTAACTAATAATCCTCTTTTAAAAAAAGGGGGGGAATAATTGGTGAGATTAACTAATAATCCTCTTTTAAAAAAAGGGGGGGAATAATGAACGAAAAGAATTGAATAATAACGCTTGACAATGATGATCCGTCAACTTCAACAAAATTTAGAAAACTTTTTACAGTTAGAAATTCTCAATAACTTAGTTGCTGAATATTTACTCGCTTTAGTTACTTTTATTATTGGCATCATTGTTATTAATTTAATTCTAAAAAAGGTAATTATTAAACGTCTCAAGAAATGGTTACTTAATTCTAAACTTAATTTTGATAATCGGTTTCTTAAAGTTGTCCAAAAAGCACTGATTCCTTTACTATATTTGGGAGTAATTTATATTAGTGTTCGCAACTTAGAATTACATCCCATTCTTAATCAGTCAATTGATGTTTTAGGCTTGATTATATCAACTTTTATCGGGATTCGTTTCGTCGGTAATACGATCGAGTATCTTTTATCGGTTTATTGGTTAAAAGGAGAAGATGACGAAACACGACAACAAAGCGTTGCTATCCTTTCCCCAGCACTAAGAATTATTATTTGGACAATTGGCTTCATTTTCTTATTAGGAAATTTAGGCTTTGATATTTCTGCTTTAGTGGCTAGTTTGGGAATTGGCGGAATTGCTATTGCTTTAGCAGCGCAAGGTGTGTTTCAAGAATTATTTAGTTATTTTTCTATTTTGCTCGATCGACCCGTTCAAATTGGAGACTTTATTATTGTCGGTGATTTAATTGGTACAGTAGAACAAATTGGCATCAAAACGACTCGTTTACGCAGTTTAAGTGGTGAAGAAATTATACTATCTAATAGCGACTTAACCAGTTCTCGGATTCGCAATTATAAACGAATGCAAGAACGGAGAATTGTCTTTAGTATTGGGGTAACTTATGAGACAACATTAGAACAATTACAAAGCATTCCTAAATCCATTCAAGATATTATTAATCAGACGGAAAAAACCCGCTTCGATCGATGCCATTTTCACTCTTACGGTGATTTTAGTCTTAACTTTGAAACGGTTTATTACATGACAACCCCCGACTATACTGCTTATATGGATGCTCAACAAAAAATCAACTTTGCGATTAAAAAGTGTTTTGAAACTAACGGCATTGAAATGGCGTATCCCACGGAAGTTTTGTATGTCAATAATCTCGACAAAACAGCAGATTAATTAACGAAAAACACCAAACCACTATAGAGGTGAAACGCAGCATCCCAAGATGTATCATAACGACGTTTCAAGTTAATATGAGAAGAAATTCGACGTAACATTTGCGGAAACTCGATCGCGCCTTCTCCAAACGGAGTAAAATCATCCCAACAATTAACATCAGGTATTTTTTCCTCTAAATAATTTAACAGCTCTAACCAATTGCGGCGTAAAGTTTCCCCTTTTTGGATGTTTTCACTCAAGGAAAAACTCTGTTGAAACTGATACTTTTGATCACAAAGTCTTAAAACCGTCGATCGTTCGGGGAGATGTAAATCGTAAAATTGAACATAATCTAATGTTCCCGATTTCCGCTTTAATTTTCGTCTCGCATCGGTTGTTACCACCTGTTCAAAAATGGGAACTCGCCCTTGGACTTTTGCCTTGACTTCTGACCAATTAAATGTTATGCTTCCTTCCTGTCCATTACTGGTGGAACAACGAGCCGTCACCTGATCCCCTTCACTCTTAAAATATTGCACCTGAAACACATTGAGGGTATCCAAAGAACTGAGAGCCGTACAGAAACAGGGAATATCAGCTTGTTGCAGGATTTTACTATAATACAATAATTCTCCCATTGCACCAACGCGAAACAGCCGCCAGCCGCGACTGGGAAGCTGTAAACGAGCATTGTAGGGATCAAGTTGAAAGGTGTTAGCGAGAGTTTGCGCGGCAGATTTTTTGTTTTCAGAAGGAATCGCAGACAAAATGAACACCGCAATCTCTTTTCCCCCAGGTTGTGCTAAAGCCTGGGTGATTTTTTCCTCCTGTTGTTGCTGTTGGGAAGTTTTAAGCTGAAGAAGCCGCTCTCGCGCTTGAGAAAGTAGTTTACGATTGCTACACTCTCTTAAGAGGGATTGATAGGTTTTTTGAGCCGTTTCTCGTTCCCCCTCCGCTTCCTTCACTCGTGCGGTATAAAAAATGAGCCAAGGGTGATCAGGGAATTGGTGTTGGTGGTTGGTGATTAGTTGCTTCGCGGTTGTATAGTCTTGTTGCTCGATCGCGCTGACAATCTCCTCAAACATGATCTCCGAATCCGATCGAATATTATTTCTTGTTAATTTTAGCGTTTTTTTGCTGTGTATTATTCCTTGCGAAGACAATTTCCGATTTTACTTTTCTTAGCCTTAACCACTGTTTTTACCATTATTGGTTTACATAGCTGTGACAATAATGACAGTAATTTAGCAGAGAAAAGCGTAAAAATTACGCCTGCTTATGTTTCTTTAGAAGAGCGTTTTCAAACCGAAATTGTCAACATTGGTTTAGAAAAACTCGGCTATAAAATTGGCAAAATGAGAGAATTAGAACCCGCATTAATGCACACTGATCTCGCGGCGGGTGGTATTGATTATACCGCAGCCCATTGGCAACAATTAGGACGTGAATTTTATCTCAATAGTGGTGGGGATGAGAAGCTAGAAAAAGTTGGAGTGATTGTTGATAACGCGGTTCAAGGTTATTTGATCGATCGAGCAACGGCGGAAAAATACGATATCACCAATTTAAAACAATTGGAAAATCCAGACATAGCAAAACTGTTTGATACCAATAACAATGGCAAAGCAAATCTTGTGGGATGTAATGCAGGATGGGGATGTGAAACCATTATTAATCATCATCTAGAAACCTACAATTTAGAAAAAATAGTTGAACATGAAAGTGGGAAATACTTTGCTTTAATGGCAGATGCGATCGCGCGGTATAAACAAAATGAACCAATTTTATATTACACTTGGACTCCCCTTTGGACAAGCAGCGTTTTAGTGCCTGAAGAAGATGTTAAATGGTTAGAAGTGCCTTATACTTCCCTCCCCGATTCTAACAGCAACCGCAGTAATCCTGATACCACTTACAAGGGAAAAAACTTAGGTTTTGTTACCGATCAAATTATGATTTTAGCTAACGAAAACTTTGCTAACTCTCATCCCACTGCTGTAGAATTTATGTCAAAGGTTAGCATCCCGATCAAAGATGTTAGCGCAGAAAATCAACTGATTCGACAAGGAGAAGATAGTGTTAATGATATTCGTCGTCATGCGGAAAAGTGGATAGAAAACCATCAACAAACCTTTCAAAAATGGTTAAATCTGTAATCTCTACATCGGGCTTACTGTTGGGAAACTGAAAGTTTTACCAAATAAGGATTTGAGGCGATTAAGTTCAGGTAAAAATGCAAGTTCATTGATGGTTCAATCGTCAAAACCTTGCATGCAAGCCTCTTGCCTTTTGCCTCTTCCCTCTTGCCTTACTAAACCAACCAATGGACTTTTTCAGCAAGCCCTACATCGTTTCCGAAACTCCAGCAACTAAACTCATTACTGTAATTGGTGCGGTAACAGCGCGTAAAATTCTCCTCCCCAATGATACCAGTTGAAATTGTGCCTTCTGTGCCTGTTTAATTTCTTCTTCTGTCCATCCGCCCTCACAGCCAGTCGCTACTACCAAAGAATCATTAATCGTCAGTTGTGAGGGTAAAATTGACGCAAATAATGGAACATTTTCCCGTGCCGTGCAAAAATAACGGTGCTGTTGTCCTTGGCAATAATCCGTCAGTGCTTCTGTGAGAGACATGGGCGACACAATGGTAGGGACGATCGATCGTTCTGATTGTTCCGCCGCTTCTTGTGCGATGCGCTGCCAACGGGTTAACTTATTAGCACTGGGTTTAAGCAAAGTGCGCTCACTCAATACTGGAACAATTGTTGTCACCCCGATTTCTGTACAACAACGGACAATTTCATCAATTCCTTGCTTGGGTAAGGAAACCAACAAGGTTACACTAACAGGGAGTTCGGTGTTAATCTCTATAGGTGCGATAACTTCTGCTTGAGTTGCTGTTAACTGTACAACCCAAGCTGTGCCTTTTCCCGTAATTGCGATCGCTCGATCTCCCACTGTCAATCGTAACACCCGCCGTAAATAATGCGCTTGATCTGCACTCAAATCAATAACATTTCCCTGTTTCTGTTCAGTTTGAATAACAAAACGTTGATGCTGCACCTCTTTTTTTAAAACCTTTTAGACTGTAATCAAATTATAGTTTCTTCACCCTCAGAGTAAACCGTTTACCCCTTAAAATTTTCCTTCCTGATCACAGATAATGAAATCAAAGTTTACTAACTTTCTTATCTTACCCACTCTCACCCTCAGTTTCGGTATTTTAGCAGCCGTTTTACTGCCAAATCGCGGTAAAATTGCCGTTTTAATTGGGAGTACAACTGGCTCAATTATTGGGGCTTATTCCCAGCATCTAAAATCAGAAGAAAACGAAGACTCTGGTATAAACTCCTCTAATCTTTCTCCTGAAAAACGATTAATTATACTGCGAGAACAAGTCACAATTTTTCAAAATCACCTCCAACAACTCTCTCAAGACTTAAACGGTCATTCTTCAGTTGTCACTGCTTCCTCCTCACCACAAACAGCAGTCAATCAAATTCACCAAATCTCAGAAGATCAGGAGGTCATCACTTGGTTAACTCAGCAAGGAATTAAAGTTCAAAACTATCATAAATCTGATGAAAACGAAGAAGTCTTTAACAAACTTGCCAGTTATTTAGGGAATAAACATTCAGAGTTACGTTATTTTTATAAGCAACTGAAACGAAGTTTCTCGAAAGGGGAAAACTTAGCTCTCAATTTAAATTCTCGTAGTAAACAAGAAATTACTTGTACCACACAATTTTGTAATCGGATGAGTGATTATGCGTTTTTAACCTCCTATCAATACGATCGAAAAAAGAAAATGTTATATGCGTCTCCTCAAAGAACAGGAATCGTGATTAATTTTATTACAGGAGGATGGTTTGAGCGTTTTATTTACTTAAGTTTATGTCAGTTATTAAAAGAACATGAACAGCCCTATAAAAGCATCTTAAATCCACAGATTATCCTCCAAGATGGAGAAGATTTTGAGTTAGATATCTTGTTTTTAATTCAAGAAAGTCCCTTCTGGATTGAATGTAAAACAGGAGATTACCAAAACCACGTTACCAAATACTCCAAAATGCGAACGGTGTTATCAATTCCCAAAGAATGTTCCCTATTAGTGATTTTAGGAATCTCTGATCAACTCACAGAAGAATTAACCAATTTACATAACATTTATATTGCCAATGAAAACAATTTTCTAGAGAAAGCTAAAACCTTAATTATCCCTTCCAACCGATTCTAATATCGAGTTTAGCCCCCTAACCCCCAAGTTTGGGGGAACGACAAGATCAAATTAGTTACTAACTAATTCTTTCATCAATTCAGCAACAGAGGTAATCTGATTAGCACGTCCCGCATTACTACCAGCAAAAATTAAACCATTTTCAATGTCACCTCTCGCCGCTCGATCTAAAGCACGAGCGATACAATAATTTTCAGCACGATCTCGACAGCTACAGACTTGTAAACAACTTCCAAAACATCGTTTATCTAGATCACTAACATGATTGATTGCTTTCTCGGCAAAGGAATTTTTTAAAGCTCGTCCAGGTAGCCCCACTGGAGAAGGGACAATCACCACATCTTCTGGCTTGGCATCACGATGAAATTCTTTGTATTTGATATGAGCATCACATTCATTCGTTGTAATGAATCGCGTTCCCATTTGGACTCCACTCGCTCCTAAACTCAAAGCTCGATCGATATCTGAACGATCCCAAATTCCCCCAGCAGCAATGACAGGAATTTCCACCTCTAACTCTTCTCGTAGATAAGCCACTAATTCTGGAATCACCTTGTCACTATCTAAATTAGCTTGTCCTAATTCCTCTTTTTTTGCTCCTAAATGACCTCCCGCAGAATTGGGATTTTCCACCACAAACCCGTCTGGAAGTCTCCCATATTGTTTTTCCCATTTTCGACAAATCACTTTAGCGGCGCGAGTGCTAGAAATAACAGGAATTAACGCCACATCAGGATAATCACGAGTATATTTGGGTAAATTTAGCGGTAAACCTGCTCCCGCAATAATCAAGTTTGCCCCATTTTCAGTGGCAGTCCGTGTTAGTGTTTCATGATCTTGTCCTGCAACCATGGAGTTAATTCCGATGATACCATTAGGACTGAGATCGCGGGCTTTTTTCAATTCATCGATCAACGCTAACCGATTCGCTTCAAAAATATCTCTTTTTCCTCGTTGCTTGGGATCAAAATAGGGGGACGCAAAACCTAACGCTACCGCAGAAATAATCCCGATTCCCCCAGTATTTGCTACCGCACTGGCTAAACTAGCGCCAGAGATTCTGATTCCCATTCCTCCTTGAATAATGGGATAGGGAGCAACATAATTGCCAATGTGAAGTTTAGGGAGAGTTGTTGTCATCATTATTTCTTTAATATACTTTATAACTAATTAGTTATTATTTTAATTATAGTACAAAAAGGTAGGTTGGGTGGAGGAAACGAAACCCAACACCAATATTCGTTATTCGTTATTCGTTATTCGTTATTCGTTATTTGTTATTTGTTATTTGTTCACTGCTCACTGATTACTGGTCACTGGTCACTGGTCACTGGTCACTGCAATGGGTGGAGGAAACGAAACCCAACAGAATTTGTCACTGATGCAGAATCACGAATTATTACGGGGAGGGTAACTCAGAGGGATCGCGCATTGGTTTCTGTTTCAAGTTTTCCCGAAACTGATTCAATCCTTGTCGCACTTGCGGAAAATACCAATAACTGAAACTGACTCCACTGATGAGTAACACTAAAATTAGGATCAGTAAACCTAACCCACCGCGCTTGCTTGTTTTCGGCTTGTCAAGTTGTTCTGGAACTAAAACGGTTTCTGGTTCGGGTTGGATTTCTGTTTGTTCCTTAAACGTAACTGTGAGATTTTTTTCCTCAGCAGTGGAAATAGAACACTTCATCAAGGAAACAGTAACGTTATCGTGTCCGTTGAGTGTATTCGCTAAACTAACCAACCGTTGCGCGACGATATTAACATCTTTCTGCGCTTCTAAAATTGGTAATATTTCTTGTTCCCAGTATTGTTCCACTAAGCCATTGTCACTCAAGCCATCAGAACATAATAAAAACACACAATCTTCTTCAATTACTAAGCGTTGGGTGTTGGGATGCAGCAGTTTGGAGGAACTCATCCCCAAAGCCTGAACTAACGCCCCTGCTGAGGGTTGTTGTAACGCTTCTCGATAAAATAAATGACCAAGACGGGTTTGACGGGAGGCGAGATCGTCATCTAAGGTCACTTGATAACAACCGTTAACAGTGATCCAATAAACGCGAGAGTCTCCCACATGGGTAATATACATTTCATGGTTGTGTGCTAACGCCATGACTAAGGTTGTTCCCATGCGTTCTTGGGCGCGACGTTTTTCTTGATCGTTTTGTTCACAAATTACGTCGTTCACTTCACTGACTGCTTTTTCAATTTTATGGGTGAAAAGACGAGGGTTGGAGGCGTTTTCTTGAATCGTTTTCAAATTTTGACGCAGGTGATCAATGGCGAGTTTTGATGCGATTTCTCCTCCCTGATGTCCCCCCACACCATCACAAACGATCGCCAATGCTTGTTGATTTAATCCTGAGGTTTGACTCTCTTCTTGTTGATAATAAGCATCTTCGTTGTGCGATCGAATCGGACCAGAATCAGTAACAGTCGCCACTTGATACGATCGGGAACGCGATCGAGCGATCTCGGTTAATCCTTCATCCAAAAAACGAGTTAACCCCTCACTACTTTCTAAGTTTCCCTCAATGAGATTTTGACAAACCTCTTGTAAAAAAGACTGAATATTGGGTTCAGAATCTTCTATCCAACTTGACCACAGTTTCCCCAAATCTTTAAGCAGAACGCTGTCTTGATTGGAGTGTAGTTCTTGTAACTGAATAATTGAACCATTAACCCGCAACAATTCAGGTGTAATCAAGGTTTGTGCGACCTTTTGACTCTGTAAAGGCTGCCATAATTGGCTGATTTGCAATAACCAGTTGATTTGACGAGTTCCTGTCGCCTTTTTCCACACCGCGCTGAGAGGAGGTAAAAACTCTCCTTGTGCTAATTTCGCCTGTACAGTGGAGGAAAAGTTTTCATATTCCAATAACCAAATGATACCTTGATCAAGCGCGATCGAGCCATAGACTTTAGGAATATGAAGACGATAAGGACTCAGTTTTAAGTACGGTTTTAACCAGTAGGGAATTGTTTCTGGAAAGTCGGGAGGAGTTGCTGGTTTTGTCTCCACAACTAAGTTTTTGCTAACCACAAAATAGCGATTAGCAAGTAACTGATTAATCAGTTTCGAGTCGAGAGAATCTCCCACTACCCAAAGATACCGCTTAATCAGGGGAGCTTGACATTGACCGCAAAACTCTCTCGTCATGGGGTTCGCTGTTTGACAATCCTTCCGCGAACAATGAAGGTTAATTTGTGTTTCGTCCATCAATTACACTTTCCAAAACGGCGAGAAAAACTGGACGGGAAAACTCAGTCATAAATCGGATGTTACGAAACTAATTCTTATATTTTTCCTCTGACTCTGGACTTTCCACTTTCGGAACTCCCATACTGTAATTGAGGACGCGACTATTTAAGTTATAACTAATTTCCCCACTTACGAGAAGATGACGAATAAAGTGTTCGAGATCAGAGCCAATGCGCTTTAAATTATACTCAGTTAACTCCTCTCCACTATGAGATTCTACCAGTTCATCAAACTTTCGATAAACTTGGTTTAGAGTTTCTTCTGTCCAGTTAAACTCATTGTCGGGATCAATGTCGAGAGTGAGGACATTATTACTTTCTACTAACTCGTTATCTTGAATTTCGGCGGTAAAAATACGGACGTGACGAGTGGTTGATTTGAATAACATAATCAGTTTTCAAGCAGTGGTTTTTGGTTAATTTAACAGTTTTTTGCCGTTTGCTGATCTCTATCTTTCTAGGGTAAATCAATGACTCCTAGTTCGATCGGTTGTTTTGCTCCTGTCACTTGCGGTAAATTACCTGGAAAGTGATCATAGTAGCGCCAATACCCTAACACAGCAAACGCGATCGCTTCTTTAAAGTTATTATCTAATCCTACCTCATCGGTGGTTTTGAGTTCGATTTGTGGGAAATATTTTTGCAGTTGTTGACATAGATATTGGTTTTGACTCCCTCCACCACATAACAAGATACGATCGGGAAGACGAGGGAGAAATTTATGATAATCTTGGGCGATCGAAGCGACAGTCAATTCGGTTAAACTCGCGATAAAATCCGCCTCGGTGAGATCGTGCGCTTGAGCGGTTTCCCAAGCATCATTTAAGTAAGTCTCTCCGAATAATTCTCGTCCTGTGGATTTGGGGGGAGATTGTTGGAAAAAGTCATCTTCTAGCCATTGTTGGACAATTTCTCGCTGTGGTGTTCCTTGTGCTGCCCATTTTCCCCCCTCATCATATCGTTTTTCCCCCTGACTCAACCGTTGGACAGCTAAATCTAATAAGCTGTTACCTGGACCATTATCCCAACCACAGACTTTCGTTTCCCAGTTCTCTTCTTGTCGAGGAGGGAGATAAGTTACATTACTAATCCCGCCGATATTTTGGACACAAGTGGTGAGAGTGGGATGGGAGAGTAAACACGCATCCACTTTACAAACTAATGGCGCTCCTTGTCCATTTTGAGCGATATCGGCGGCGCGAAAATCGCTAACCGTCGGACGTTGGCTGATATGAGCGATCATTGCTCCTCTTCCCCATTGTACGCTGTAACCGAGAGTCTTTTTCGGGGGACGATGGAAGACAGTTTGACCATGAGATGCAATGAGATCAGCAGTGGTATTGGTCGTTTTTTCTAGCTTTTGGGCGCATTCGGTAAAAAAACGCGCGATCGCGTCGTCTAGGTAACAAAACTGCTCGATCGTCACGCTTTTCCCCCCGCAAACCCTTAAAATTTCCTGTCGTAATTGTTCAGGATAAGGATAGGTTTCTCCCGCCAATAATTCTACGGCTACCTCTTGCTTTGTTCCTGTAATTTCCACTAAAGCGACATCAACCCCATCAACAGATGTTCCACTAATTAAACCGATTACTTTCATTATTCGTTCTCGATGCCATGATCTATAGTGATTTTACATCTGATGTAAAACAATAACTTAGGACTTACGCAGTTAAATAAATTCTGCCCCCCTAGCCCCCCAAGTTTGGGGGGAATTAATTCATAAAGTCCCCCAGAATTGGGGGATTTAGGGGGCAAGCGCGTAAATTCTGTAACTGATGGAAGTTTTCCCAGAATTGGGGGTGAAACCAGATTTTGATACAATTCGATCGGGTTTGTGTTCTCCCAACTGGAAAGGGTTTAACAAAGATGGGAAAAATTGCGCTGATTGATTATGATATGGGAAACCTACACTCAGCAGAGAAAGGGTTGCAAAAAGTGGGAGGAAGCGTAACGATTACCGATTCTCCACAGGTGATTCTAGACGCAGATGCGGTGGTGATTCCAGGAGATGGTGCGTTTGATCCAGCGATTAAGCATTTACGAGAAAGAGGGCTAATTGAACCCATTAAACGATCGATCGAGCAAGGAAAGCCTTTTTTAGGCATTTGTTTAGGACTACAGGTATTATTTAATGATTCCGAAGAAGGAAACGAAACTGGCTTAGGGATCATCCTTGGAACTGTGCGTTTATTTCAACCCGAACCCAATTTAACAATTCCTCACATGGGTTGGAATCATTTAGAATTGACTCAACCCGATCATCCCCTGTGGCGTAATTTACCCGAAAATCCCATGGTTTATTTTGTTCACTCTTATTACGTCGATCCGATCGATGCGACGGTTAACGCCGCCATGGTAACTCATGGTCAGCAACAAGTCACCAGCGCGATCGCTCAAGATAATATAATGGCGGTACAATTCCATCCCGAAAAGTCTTCTCACATCGGACTGCAAATTTTATCTAACTTCGTCCATCTCACTCCGTAGGTTGGGTGAAATGAAATGAAACCCAACATCAATCAGTGACCAGTTAAGCAGTTACCAGTTACCAGTAGTTCTCAAACTTAATTAGTAAGTAGGGTTTGCTGAAAAAGTCCATTGGTCGGTGAAGATCGTTATTCGTTATTCGTTATTTGTTATTTGTTATTTGTTATTTGTTATTTGTTATTTGTTCACTGGTCACTGATCACTGGTCACTGATCACTGGTCACTGGTCACTGATCACTGATCACTGGTCACTGATCACTGGTCACTGTAAAAGAAACCCAACATCGCTCAATGACCGATTATTGTGATTAAACTAACTCAAAAACAGCGACAACAAATGTATCGTCACGGAGAAAACACCTATCCAGAAGAGTGTTGTGGCATTTTATTCGGATACTCAGATCAAGAAACCACCGTAGTTAAAATTTGGGAAACTGAAAACGTTTGGGAGAGTGGAGAGAATCCCTTAGAAACCAATACAGGGAGTAAGCGCGATCGATTTACCATCGCCCCGGAAACCTTGCTAGAAGCGCAAAAATACGCCCGTGAAGAGAACTTAACCATTGCGGGAATCTATCATTCCCATCCCGATCAGGTCGCCATCCCTTCCGAATTTGACCGCGCGATCGCGTGGGAAACCTACTCCTATATAATAATGTCTGTGAAAGCAAAAACTGTCGTTGCTTGTCGCAGTTGGAAATTAAACGATCAACAACAGTTTGAAGAAGAAGTAATCGTAACAGAAGGTTTGCAATGAGGGACAGAAACACTTATCCTATAAAGACCACACTGCCAACTGTAGCAAAATAGTAGATAAGCCAATCAACACATTATCATCCTCACGTCAGGTGTGAGACAACTATGCTCAATCCAAACCTAGAAGAAATCGAACTCACGAAAGAAGAATACGAACGTTATTCTCGTCACATCATCCTTCCCGAAGTGGGATTAGAAGGACAAAAACGCCTCAAAGCAGCCAGCGTCGTTTGTATTGGAACAGGGGGACTCGGTTCTCCGCTTTTATTGTACTTAGCAGCGGCTGGAGTCGGACGCATTGGAATTGTCGATTTTGATATTGTTGATAAATCCAACCTCCAACGCCAAATTATTCACGGGACATCAGGAGTCGGTCAACCAAAACTCCAATCCGCAAAACGGCGCATTCTCGACATTAACCCCTTCTGTCAAGTTGACCTCTATAACACTCGCATCACCTCCGAAAACGCCCTAGATATTCTTAAACCTTATGATGTGGTTGTGGATGGAACAGATAACTTTCCCACTCGTTACCTCGTCAATGATGCTTGTGTGTTACTGGGTAAACCGAACGTTTATGGGTCAATCTTCCGTTTTGAAGGACAAGCCAGCGTCTTTAACTACCAAGAGGGTCCCAACTATCGGGATGTCTTCCCAGAACCTCCCCCACCTGGCATGGTTCCCTCTTGCGCGGAAGGCGGCGTTTTAGGGGTGTTATGTGGTGTTATTGGTTCAATTCAAGCCACAGAAGCGATTAAAGTCATTTTAGGGATGGATACCACCCTCAGTGGGCGTTTATTGCTGTATAACGCTCAAACCATGAGTTTCCGAGAATTAAAGTTACGTCCTAACCCAGAACGTCCCGAAATTAAAGAACTCATTGACTACGAACAATTCTGTGGGATTCCCCAAATGCAAGCAGAAGAAACCGAAGTTCCAGAAATGACGGTTCAAGATTTGAAGCAGTTAATGGAACAAAAAGCCGATGATTACGTTTTAATTGATGTTCGTAATCCCAATGAATACGAAATTGCTAAAATTCCAGGCGCAACCCTAATTCCGCTTCCTGATATTGAAGAAGGAGATGGGGTAGAGAAAGTTAAGGAATTGATGAATGGTCATCGTTTAATTGCTCATTGTAAAATGGGCGGGCGATCGACGAAAGCGTTACGGATTCTCAAAAAAGCAGGAGTGGAGGGAACTAACCTCAAAGGCGGGATTCGTGCTTGGAGTCAAGAAATTGATTCCTCTGTTCCAGAATATTAACCTACTTTTCTTTCCCCCCTGAGATTGGTGTTGGGTTGCGCTTGGCTTCACCCAACCTACTTTTCTACTTTTCTTTCCCCCCTTAGTTAAGGGGGGTTAGGGGGGATCAGGCTACAATCATTGAGCCAATACCTTCATCACTAAAAATCTCTAAAAGGATAGAATGGGGGATACGTCCATCAATGATATGAGCGGCGCGGACTCCTTGCGCTAAAGAACGGACACAACATTTAACTTTTGGAATCATTCCCCCTGCGACAATACCATCTGTGATCAGTTGTCGTGCTTTTCCGATGTCGAGATGGGTGATGAGAGTCGAAGGATCGGTGTAATCTTGAAGTAAGCCAGGGGTGTCGGTAAGAAGGATTAGTTTTTCTGCGTTTAAGGCGGCTGCGATCGCTCCTGCTACTGTGTCAGCATTGATATTATAGGCTTGTCCTGTTTCATCTGAGGCGACGGTAGAAATAACGGGAACATGACCAGCATTGATTAAAGATTCAATCAGTTGCGGGTTGATGGTGCTGACTTCACCGACAAAACCAATTCCTTCTTCGCTACGAGGACGTGCTGAGATGATATTACCATCTCGCCCACAAATCCCGATCGCGCTTCCTCCCGCTTGATTAATCAGGGCGACAATTTCTTTATTCACCCGTCCCACTAACACCATTTCTACCACATCCATCGTATCCGCATCCGTCACCCGTAAACCGTTTTTAAACTGGGGTTCAATTCCTAATTTCCCCAACCAACTGTTAATTTCCGGTCCGCCACCATGAACCACAACGGGGCGCATTCCCACACAGGAGAGGAACACTACATCACGAATTACTTGTTCTTTTAAGGCTCTTTCCTTCATCGCCGCACCGCCGTATTTAATGACGACAGTACGCCCTGCAAAACGTTGAATATAGGGGAGTGCTTCACTTAATATGCGGACGCGGTTGGCTTCTTCTTGTTTGATTTTCTCGTACTCACTAGACATCTGACACAATTATTGATTCAGGATATTTTAACGATTCCAGAATTATTATCCTAACCTTTCTCTGCCATGATTTTGGTCGAAATACACTATTGGGGTTGAGTTTCGCTTCCGAGGAGTGTCGCAACAGAAAAGTTAATTTCTGGGAAAGCAAGACTGGATAGGTTTAAATTCGACTGTAGAATCTGAATATAAGAAAATCGATCGCGCAGGGGGTTTCGATACACTTCCAAACAGTTTTCGTTGAGATCAATTAACCAGACTTCCCTGATCCCAGCACGAGCATATAAAGGAATTTTAACCGATCGGTCATAGTTAATACTGCTTTCTGCCACTTCAATCAGTAAATAAATCTCATGCGGTTGAGGATGTCTGGTTGCATAATAATCGGAACGAGGGTGCAACAAAACAACATCGGGCTGTGGTTCGGATTGCTCATCTAGGGCGATCGGGTCTTGGATTCCCAGTATCACCTGATCTTTTAAGCGATTTCCCAATACATCATTGAGACGTTTAACAGTAGCAACATGACGGAAACCAATCGGGGACATGGGAATAATCTCTCCTGTAATTAATTCTACTCGATCGCGATCGGTGAGAATCCCAGCTTCTGCCATTTGATGGTATTCCTTGACATTAAACAAACGTTTTTCAAGTAACATAATTTTTCATTTTACCTAGCTGTAGGTTGGGTGAAGGTAACGAAACCCAACATCAATCAATTCTAAAAGTAGGTTGGGTGAAGCGAAGCGAAACCCAACAAGATGTCGGTTGGATGAAGGTGACAAAACCCAACATCAATCAATTAGTGCGATTCGTTTCTGGTGAAAACGCTGTAGTTCTCTCGAACTACGGAGTATAAGCCAGAGCTTGGTTAAACCCTTCGGGGTACAGACCTTGACAACTTGATTTCCATGTTGGTGAGAACCTGTGGAGCAATAGCTAAGAAACAGGTAGGGTATAACCCGTTAATTCAAGTCCATCCCTCTCAGGGTGTGAGAGGACAGCGTAACCCTTATCTATAGAGTTGACTACTTGAGGATAAAGCAGGGTTAAATGGGGTCACTGCTGGAAGCCTAAACTGGTAAATCTCTAGCAAGAGACTATGCCTAGTCAACGAACCTATGTTTGAACCATCGTTAGGAGGAACCTGCGTAAAGGCTGTTCGCAGGGGGCGAAATAAGTCCAAAGTAAAGGATATAAATTTTAGTTTGTTTATATCACACCTCAAAGTTTACTCGGTGGAGAAGTAGGAGGCTAAGGTCTCAATCAATGGAAATCAGGAACGAAGTAACCCTCGTCTATACTCTTGGGGAAGGTCGATACCTCAAGTAGTCTGTCGGGACGCAATTTCTGACTCATTTGTCGGGTAGAGCGAGGGAAGGATTGGATAAGAAGCAAATGCCTTCTCTAACAGGAAGGATATGCAAACGTATCCACTTTAGATTACGAAGATAATAAGTGAAGTAGAGTAAAGTTATGAACTCATTGAAGTATAGATGTGATGCTCGGACAAAAACCTTCTTAATGCTCTGGTTAGGTTTTGGGTTTAATCTCATGGCAGAGACAGAGTGGAGTCAGATAGACTGGCGAGAGGTGGAACTGCGGGTGTTTAAGCTCCAAAAACGGATTTATCGAGCTTCTCTAAGTGGGGACGTGGCTAAAGTTCACAAACTCCAAAAATTATTGTATAAGTCTCGGTGTGCCAAACTCCTAGCGGTAAGGCGCATCTCGCAGGATAACCAGGGTAAAAACACCGCAGGGATAGACGGTATAAAAAGCCTAAGTCCTAAACAACGGTTGAACCTTGCTGAAAACCTAACCCTTACAGGAAAAGGTAAATCCTTAAGACGGGTCTGGATTCCGAAACCAGGTCGCAAAGAAAAACGTGGCTTGGGTATTCCAGTAATGGAAGACCGTGCAAGGCAGGCACTTCTCAAGCTGGCTTTAGAACCAGAATGGGAAGCAAAATTTGAGCCTAATTCGTACGGATTCAGACCGGGACGCTCTTGCCATGATGCGGGACAAGCAATCTATGTAGCTATAAACCAACAGTCTAAATGGGTGTTGGATGCCGACATATCTAAATGTTTCGACCGTATAGACCACAATGTTCTCTTACGAAAACTGAATACAACCTCGACTATAGCTCGACAGATTCGAGCTTGGCTGAAATCGGGGGTATTGGATAGAGGCGATTGGTTTCCAACAAATGAGGGAACACCACAAGGAGGGGTGATAAGTCCTCTATTGGCAAACATCGCCCTGCATGGACTTGAAAAGTATATAAAACAATGGGCTGAAACCTGGAAAGGATACAAAGATATGAATGGAAAATCGAGAGGTAAAAAACAAAAACGACACTCGATATCCGTAATCAGGTATGCAGACGATTTCGTCGTACTTCACAAGGATAAATCCATCATCCAAGAAGCTAAAATGCTGATTGAACAATGGTTACATGGCTTAGGCTTAGAACTAAGTGAGAGCAAAACGAGAACTTGCCACACCTTACATGATACGAATGAAACTAGAGCAGGGTTTGACTTTCTAGGATGGAACGTCCGACAATATAAAGTCGGGAAGAGACATTCCGGAAAAAGTCAAAATGGCAATTTACTTGGGTTCAAAACAATAATTAAACCTAGCGACAAGAGTATCAAAACCCATTATGAAAAGATTGTTGGTATTTTAGATTCAATGAAAGGTAAATCCCAAGAGGTAATCATTGATAAACTTAACCCGATAATTAGAGGTTGGTGCAACTATCATAAGACAGTCTGTTCAAAAGGGATATTTTCCCATATGGACAAAATGATCTATAACAAATTACGTCGCTGGATAAAAAGCCGTCATTCTAACAAAACCCGCAAATGGTGTAAAGAAAGATACTTTCATTTGACTAAGGAGAAAAAGTTAGATGGAGGAGACAGGGAAGACAAATGGGTCTTTTCGACTCCTTCTGACGTACCAAATTCTCCTGTTGCGGGCAAGCATGAATTACGCAAGCACGCATGGACACCAATTGAAAGACATACAAAGGTTAAGGGTACAAAGTCTCCTTTCGATGGAGATTGGCGGTATTGGAGTAAACGTCGGGGTGCATACCCTGGCGTAACAAAACGAGTTGCCAAACTGATGGAACGTCAAAAAGGCAAATGCGCTCGTTGTGGGCTTTATTTCAAAGATGGAGATGTCCAAGAAGTTGACCACATAATCCCCAAAGTCGAAGGGGGTAAAGATGAGGACAAGAACGTACAGTTACTCCATCGCCATTGTCACCACCAGAAAACTGCTGAAGACCGACAACGACAAATGAATAATAAGGGGCAAAAGAAAGCCCAAAAGAAAACAAATAAGAGTCGTAAATCGGAAACTAGACAGGGAAGTGCTGTTAATACAGCGTAGTTTGGAGAGGAGCGGTATGAGGTGAAAGTCTCACGTACCGTTCTGAAGCCGAGTCAGGAGGGTGACCTTCTGGCTTAGGTAACCTAAAAGTAGGTTGGGTGAAGGTAACGAAACCCAACATCAATCAATTCTAAAAGACAAAAACGTAGGTTGGGTGAAGGTAACGAAACCCAACACCAATTATAAGTAATTAAGGGAAAGACATTAATCAAACCTTACTTTGTCGTAAATATCAGCAAGAGGAATTGTCATCCCATCGATCGCCAACGTTAGAATAGAATCTAACCCCTGATACTCTGTAAACAACCATTGATGACGATCGGTTTTGCGATAATGTTCAATCTGTGGCGAATACTGATCAATTAAAACATATTCCTGAAAAGAAGGAATACTACGATATGCCTGGAACTTCTCATCCTTATCATAACCTTGAGTGGAATTGGATAAAACTTCTCCAATCAAACAAGGATTCATTAGCGTATCTTTCCGTCCTTCTTGAAACTGTAATTCTCCCTGTATAATCATTATATCTGGATAAGTATAAATATTTTTTTCAGGAATCCAGAGTCGTTGGTCGCTAACGAATATATCATAATTCTTAGTTTTCAATGCGAATTTTAAAGCAAAAAAAGCATTGCCAATAATAAGGTTATGATTAGGTGTTTCACTTGCCATTTTTCTAACTTCGCCATCAATATACTCATGCTTTTCTTGAGAATTAACTTCAAAATCGAAATATTCTTGGCGAGTATATTTCTTTTCTTCTACCGTTTGACTAATCATCATTTTCCTCCTGATTTAATTGCTCTAAAATCCCCTGTAATTCCTTAATTTTATCTCCATACTCTCCCCAATTTCCAGCTTGCGCTGCTTGTTGTGCGTCTCGATAAAGATTTAGCGCCCGTTGTGCTAATTCATTAGGAATTGTTGTCTCTGTAGTCGGTTTTTCTTCAGACAAAGCGGGTGGCGCTGTTTCCTCTCCAAAAATGGCGGCGATTGCTGATTGTAAATTTGGACGCATTACTAAATTATCCCCATGTGCGACAACAACTCGCTTTAATTGTGGTAATTCTCCTTGTTCGGAACGTAAATAAATCGGTTCAACATACAGTAATGATTGCTCAATGGGAATTACTAATAAATTTCCTCGAATTACTCGTGAACCTTGCTGATCCCACAGACTTAATTGTTGCGAAATTTCTGGGGTTTGATTAATTCTTGCCTCAATTTGACTCGGACCATAAATTAACTCTTGTTTCGGAAATTCATATAACAATAATCTACCATAATTTCCGCCGTCCGATCGCGCCGCCATCCAAGCGATCATATTATCTTTATTAACTGGTGTAAAGGGTAAAATCAGCACAAATTCCACTCTTTCTTCATCAGGAAGACGCATGATTGTGTAATACGGTTCAACTAATTGCGTATTTCCTTCATAAGTTTCCGTTGCATACTGCCATAAATCTTCCTGATTGTAAAACACTTCTGGATTACTCATGTGATAATCCAAATACATCTGGCTTTGAATTTTGAATAAGTCTAACGGATAGCGAAAATGGGATTTTAATTCAGGAGAAACATCAAGCATTGATGTAAACAAGTCTGGAAAGATTTTTTGATACGTTTGAATTAAAGGATCAGATTCATCCGTAATCACAAACTGTAATGTACCATCATAAGCATCGACAACAACTTTAACTGAATTACGAACATAATTAAAACCACCCGTGAGAAGTTGTGTACTTTGTCCACTTCGTAAAATTGCGCTGGCATTGTTAATGTTAGAAGCGGGTTCAGAATAGGGATAATAATCGCTAACGGTGTAGCCTTCTACAATCCATTTCATGCGACCATTAACAATAGTAATGTAAGGATCAGCATCTAGGCGTAAAAAAGGCGCGACGTGATTAATTCGTTGGCGAATATTACGATAATAATGAATCCGTGATTCGGGTTGAAATTGACTGGAAATCAGAACTTTAAAACTTCCTAAATCATAGGCGTATAATAATTTATGCCAAAATGAACCGAGATCAACGCCTCCTTTTCCCTGATAACGGTTACTGGCGTTATCTTCTCCTAATGGATAGTCAAACTCATCTTCAACCATTCCTGTAAAGATGTAATTGTTGGTTTCTTCTCCGTAATAAATGCGCGGTTGTTCGACTTCTATATCAACGCTAGATTCAGGAGGAATGTCTTTAACAAATAATTCGGGTAAGCCCTGATCAGTTACTTTATTGACTGGGCTCATTACTAATCCGTAACCATGAGTATATTTTAGCCGTTGCGTTACCCAACGATTTTGAGGGGCGCGAGACAATTCTCGTGGTGATAACATCACCTGACGATAGACATCATTAATGGTGTAGCGATCGACATCCACATCACGAAAGCTATAATAGGGGCGGATTTCTTGCAGTTGTCCGTAGGTGGTTAAAAGCGGACGATAATCCCACAGACGCACGTTGCGAATTGTCCCTTCATTATCGTTTAATTTAGCGCGATCGAGCCGTCCTTGGGCAGGATAATCATCTCTTTCCACTGTACTTAGGTTATAAGCATCTCGTGTCAGTTGAATGTTATGTTCAATGTAAGGTTTTTCCTTGGCAAGTTCGTTGGGTTCAACCTGAAACCGTTGTTGAAACCCTGGATATGCTTGATAAAGCAGAAGATAAATTACCAGATATAAACCGATTCCTGTTAGAGGTAGGATTAGGGTATTTTGTCCCGCCGAAGCAATAAAAATCACCGCTAAAGCTAACGCCATAAATCCCATTGCGGTTAACGCTACCAAACGAGCGTGAGTATCGGTAAATCCAGCACCAGAAACTACCCCCTCCCCAGAGTATAGGAGATCGTAGCGTTGTAGCCAAAACTGAAACGCGACTAAAAAAGATAATCCCGCTAGAAGTAAACAGAGGTGTGCTTTTGCTTCTCCATAAATAATATATTGCCATCCTCGATCGAGGTTGATTGTTCCTTTTAAGAGATAAATCGCAGCCGCAACAAAAAATCCTGTGATTAACAAAGCGAATAACCAATCCTGTAATCCCTCATAAAAGGGAAGTTGGAACATATAAAACCCAATGTCTCGGTTATAAATGGGATCATTGAGGTTAAATTCTGTGGCGTTGAAGAATTTAAGTAACGTATCCCAAGCGGTAACACTTGCCCCAGCCGCCGAGAGTGACATGAAAAAGATTATAATCGGTGCAATATATTTGGGAGCGCGATCGGCGTAAAAGGAGAGATCACTTTGTTCTAAAAAGCGGATGGTAGAGTAGCGAGTGACTCGCATCGCAAACCAATAATTCAGCCACAAGAAAAGACCAAAAATAATAAAACTTCCTACCCATGTTATGCCACGCCAGGTGAGAAGCGTCCAGAAAACATCACGAAATCCGATCGCACTAAACCACCAAGATTCTGTGGTTAAATGCACCAGTGTTCCTGAGAAAATTAAAAGTAGAATGAGGATGACAATGGGAGGGATTAGCCAGCGCCAGTTCGGTTGTTTGCTCGATCGGTGGGATACCATAGTTTTACCAGTCAGCTACGATCCCTATCTTAAGAGATTGATTTACATTAATTCTGTTTATGACCTTTTCTCCCAGTTCATCGGATATTCAAGCGATTTTCGATCGCATCGCACCCGTTTACGATCAGCTTAATGATACCCTCAGTTTCGGACAACATCGCATCTGGAAGCGGATGGCGGTAAAATGGGCGCAACCGCAACTCGAAGACACCGCCTTAGATTTATGTTGTGGGAGTGGAGATTTAGCTTTTATTCTCGCGAAATCGATCGGGAAAAAGGGAAAGGTAATCGGGGCTGATTTTTCTCCTCAGCAGCTAGAAATCGCCCGTCAGCGCCATCAAAAACAAGGTCAGGTCTATCCTATAGAATGGGTGGAAGCAGATGCGTTAAATCTTCCTTTTGCGGATAACAGATTTGATTGTGCGACGATGGGTTATGGGTTGCGTAACGTAACAGATATTTCTGCTTGTTTAAAGGAAGTTTATCGCGTTTTAAAACCTGGGGCGATCGCCTCGTTTCTTGACTTTCACCGTCCTTATCAGCCCCTTATCGGACAGTTTCAGCAATGGTATTTAGACAATTTAGTGGTTTCCACCGCCGAAAATTTGGGACTAAAAGAAGATTATGCTTATATTAATCCCAGTTTAGAGCGTTTTCCGCAAGGGAAAGAACAGATACAGTTGGCGCAAGCGGTAGGCTTTACAGAAGTTAAACATTACCCGATCGCTTTTGAGTTGATGGGGGTTTTAGTGATGAAAAAAGTTTACAGTTAAAATAGATGGAGGAATCTGGGAATTGCTCGATCGAGCCTGAAATTAACCATCATGTCAGTTACGGAAACGAAACCGCCACAATGGCAACAAGGAAGTTTAATTGAAATTGAAATTGACGATTTATCCGATCGCGCCGATGGTGTCGGACGCTGGGAAGGGCGTGTCGTCTTCGTTCCAGATACAGTGACGGGCGATCGAGTGTTAGTCCGTTTAGTACGGGTGAAACCACAATACGCCTATGGTCAACTACAGAAACTATTGACTCCCTCTCCCCATCGGATTCGTCCCCAGTGTATCGTTGCTGATAAATGTGGCGGTTGTCAGTGGCAACATATCGACCTCACTTATCAACACCAGGCAAAAACACAAATTATCATTGATGCTTTAGAACGCATTGGCGGTTTAAATCATCCCCCAGTTGCCCCCATTTTAAACCGTACAACTGGGCTAAACTACCGTAATAAAGTCACTTATCCCCTCCAACGATCGGCGGAAGGAAAGGTGCAAGCGGGATATTATCGAAAAGGATCACATAAATTAGTAAACTTAAATCAATGTCCAGTGCAAGATTCTCGCTTAGACCCCTTTTTGGCGCAAATTAAGCAAGATATTGAAACTCAAGGTTGGGGAATTTATAACGAGACGAGACAAACTGGGAAATTGCGTCATTTAGCCCTGAGAATTGGACGTAAAACGGGACAAATTTTATTAACCTTGATTAGTACCGATGGCAATTTAGAAGGATTGGAAACCCAAGCTAAAACATGGTTAGAACAGTTTTCAGACTTAGTAGGCGTTTGTCTGAACAAAAATCCTCAACGGAACAACATCATTTTTGGGAAAGAAACCGACTGTATCGCGGGAAAAGGGGAGTTAGAAGAAGAATTTGCGGGTTTATCCTTCTTTTTACGTCCAGATACCTTTTTTCAAGTCAATACAGAAACCGCCGAAGCATTATGTGATCTGATTTTAGACAAACTCACCCTCACAGGAAGCGAAACCATTGTTGATGCTTATTGTGGCGTGGGGACATTTACCCTCCCCTTGGCGCGTCAAGCAAAAACCGTGATTGGGATTGAATCACAAGCCAGCGCGATCGAGCAAGGAAAACGCAACGCAGAACACAATCAGATCGAAAATGTAACATTTCATGTCGGAAAAGTAGAGACCATTCTTCCACAACTGGAAATTATTCCTGATTTAGTCTTTCTTGATCCCCCTCGGAAAGGCTGCGATCGCGCCGTTTTAGACACCTTAACCGCAATTGCCCCCCCTCGCATCATTTACCTCAGTTGTCGCCCTGCTACCCTCGCCCGTGACTTGGAAAAATTAGTCGCCGCTGGCTATGAAATCACCCTCATCCAACCCGCCGACTTTTTCCCGCAAACCTCCCATGTCGAGTGTGCCGTATTTTTACAACGGGGAAATCTACCCAAAGAATAGGGGGGTTTTACCCTTTTAAAATTTCTGATACAATGAAGCTGGAAACCATCAAGAACAAATAACATCAAATCCAAATTAAAGCAGATGGTTAATGTTTCTGATTCGTCCTAAGTCAAGAAACTAAAGCTAATTAGTCACGCCGAAAATTTCCAGTTTTAGTCATAACTTGAAACTGGAAATAAAAATGAATTGCATCTAAATATTCTTTCCGATTAATAATCCTAAAAAAGCGAGGTCAATAGTGTGATTGCTTTATCACCCCGTCCTACAAAATGCAATTGGGGAACAGTGAGTTTTGCCTCAACCCTTTATATTCACCCCATTTTAGACCTGTTGGTCGCAAAAGTTCCCCCAGATTGGCAAGTAGAAATTCGATTGGGATTACAAGAGGCTTTAGTCAACGCAGCCAAACACGGAAATCAACTTGATCCAGGCAAAACAGTAATTGTCCAATATGCAATTATGGCAAATCAATGCACATGGTTAATTACGGATAAAGGGGCTGGTTTTGCACCTAAATGTTGTTGCGAAGAAGACCCCTATAGTTTACTCCCAGAAGAAGATTCAGAAACGGGTCGTGGCTTATGTCTGTTATATCAAATTTTTGATCAAGTCGATTGGAATGAAGAAGGAACGCAGTTGAAATTAACCAAAAATCGTAATTAAATTTTACGTTAATTAATCAGAGAAAAGCCGAAAAAATGATATAGTTAGCAACGGAATAATGAGTGTTGAGGAGGAATTGTAGAATGATGATGACAGCTAAAGATATTATGACTCAAGATGTGGTCAAAATTAAAGGGTCAGCAACGATCGCATCTGCCGTAAATTTAATGAAAGAAAGGAATATTCGCTGTTTAATTGTTGACCGTCGCCGTGATGGGGATGCTTATGGTATTATCACCGAAACTGATATTGTCAAACAAGTCGCCGCCTATGGTAAAGACCCCGAAGAAATGAGAGTGTATGAGGTAATGACTAAGCCTTGTGTCGTCGTGAATCCAGATTTAGGGGTAGAATATGTGGCGCGGTTATTTAGTCAAGTGAATGTTCATCATGCGCCTGTCATTCAAGGGGAATTATTAGGATTAATTTCTACGTCTGACATTTTAAGAAAGAGTGATTTTGTAGAAAAACCCAAGGAGAAAATATTAGAAGAAGAAATTCAAAAGGCGATCGCAAAAGCACGTCAAGAATGTGAAGTAAACGGAAGAACTTCCGCAGAATGTGCAGTCGCTTGGGATGTGGTGGAAGAGTTACAAGCAGAAGCCGCCCACCAAAAAGCGGAGAAATTTAATTCTTACCGATATCAGGAATAAGATGTGGTAAAAAATAGATTTTAGTTGATTCTAAATCTTTCACTTATTATTTTGGTAGTATCTTCTGAGGCTTGCTTTGAGATTGGACTCCCAATCATCTACAAGAAGCTGAATCTGATTACAGGAAATTTCCCCACTTAATAAGTCTTCTAGAAGAAGGTGACATAACTCCATATTGTTGGCATTATGTCTCTTAACTTCGGCTTTAGCATCTGGTGCTAATCCAGAAGCAGTAACAATAATTCCAGTGTGAAGGTTTTCCCCTTGTAAATCTCCAACAAAACCATTCAATTCAAGTCGAGAAAACTGCTTTTTCTCAATTTTAATATTGAAACCTGCTTCTGCTTCAAGCTGATTTAAGTTACCTTGATTGCTCAGAATTGGAATCCTACCATCAATTCCCCCATCCTGACCCTGCATCAAAACCTTGAAATCTTACCGATCAACCAACCCTTTTGCCTCTTGCCTCTTGCCTTTTGCCTTACTACACCGAAAACATGAACTTTTTCAGCAAACCCTAACTAGCTCTCTTTGTAGTTTCCCCATCACTATCTAATAATTTTTCTAGTAACTGAATACATAAGCAAAAAACTGAATTGATTCCATCCTCTACTGTCCAATTCACTTTTCCATTTTTAGGAATCATTTGTGAACCAACAATTAAAACCATCCACCTTGGCACAGAAACATTTTGGATGGTTTGAGTATTTTCTTGGGGAGGTTGAGAGATACTATCTAATAACTTTTTAGCAGGTTTATATTGTATTTGATCAAGCAAACTTTTGTGAATATCTAGAATATTACCAGATACTATAGAAAAAGACATCTCGATTAACTTTTTAGGGGATTTTGTCCCTAAGTAGAGAGCTAATTGATCCAATAGGGTTTGATCTAACTTAGATTTATCGAACTTAATCGATACAGTCTTGAGATTACGGGAAAGTCGGCTGTTAAGTGTCTCTTCTAATTTTGACATAATACCCTCTACAAATTAAGTTCATTAAGAACAGAGAGCAGACTCTGTGAAAAGTCTTGATTCGAGCTAAAATCTAGCGGAGGTAGATTGACACAGGGTAACCAATGAGGTGATAAAAATTCATCAATAGACCTTTGTTCAAGGAGTTGATAAACGTGATTATGAAGTTGAAGATAATCATCTGCTGGAAAGCGATTGTTTACAATGATTCGCGCCTTCGGAATAAAGTCAGTAATTAAACCAAAATTGAGAAGTGAGGCAGTTTCCTTAACAATATCTTCCAAGCCAACTGGATCATATTGAGGGACAACAGGAATAATCAAACGCCAACCTTTTTGCGTTACAACTGTAGCAGGAACTTCATAATAATCATCTGTATCAGCAACTAAGAAATCATAATTTTTCGCCCCTGGAAACGAATTCGGTAAAGGTGTTGTTTCTCTGATATCTATTTTATTAAAGCCATTATTAAAATAACTTGATTCTAAGAAATTTGCCATTCTACTTCTACCGGCAAGGTCTAAAGCCCAAACCCGATAATCTTGTTGTGCAAGAAGCAAGGCAATATTTGTGGCGACGGTTGTTTTACCAACTCCACCCTTAGTTGCATTAACGACTATCTTGATCACTGCACTCAAATTCTATAATATAACGTAAGGTAATTTTACCAATTCCTGTCGCAGTCCCCTTTAATTTGGCAAAATAGACCTTACCAGTCTGTTAAAAAATAATCTGCACCCATCAGACAATGAGCAAACCGCAAACTCTCTTCGATAAAATTTGGAAACAGCATCTTGTTGATGAACAAGACGACGGAACTTGTCTTCTCTACATCGATCGACATTTAATTCACGAAGTCACTAGCCCGCAAGCATTTGAAGGACTCCGTTTAGCTAATAGAACCCCTCGTCAACCTCAAGCAGCGATCGCGGTCGCGGATCATAATGTTCCCACATCAGATCGATCGGAAGGCATCAAAGAACCGCAAAGTCGTCTCCAAGTGGAAACCCTCGAACGTAACGCCGAAGCAATGGGCATTCCCCTATTTCGCATGAGTGACGAACGCCAAGGCATTGTTCACATTATCGGTCCCGAACAGGGATTAACCCAACCTGGGATGACCATTGTTTGTGGAGATAGTCACACCTCAACTCATGGCGCATTTGGCGCATTGGCGTTTGGGATTGGTACATCAGAAGTTGAGCACGTTCTCGCCACCCAAACCCTACAAGCGAGAAAGCCCAAAAACATGAAAATCACAGTGGAAGGAACACTTCCCGTCGGTGTCACCGCCAAAGATATTATTCTCGGAATTATTGGTAAAATCGGCACAGCAGGGGCGACAGGTCATGTCATTGAATACGCTGGAGAGGCGATTCAGAGTTTGACCATGGAAGGACGGATGACTGTTTGTAATATGTCGATCGAAGCGGGGGCAAGAGCAGGATTAATCGCACCCGACGAAACCACTTTCAATTACATCAAAGGTCGTCCTTTCGCCCCAAAAGGAGAACATTGGGAAAAAGCCGTTGCTTACTGGCAATCTTTACCCTCCGACCAAGGGGCAACCTACGATAAAGAAGTCGTCTTACAAGCCAGTGAAATCATTCCCCAAGTTACCTGGGGAACCAGTCCTCAAGATGTACTACCGATTACCGCATCTGTTCCTGATCCGAGTGATTTTAGTGACTCTAATCGTCAGCAAGCAGTGAAACGCTCTCTCGAATATATGGGGCTGACACCGGGGACGAAGTTAAGCGAAATTCCCGTTGATACAGTTTTCATCGGGTCTTGTACCAATGGACGCATTGAAGACTTGCGAGAAGTGGCGAAAGTGGTAGAAGGACGTAAAGTTGCAGAAAACGTTTATGCAATGATTGTTCCGGGTTCAGGATTAGTAAAACATCAAGCAGAAAATGAAGGATTAGATGTTATCTTTACTCAAGCTGGGTTTGATTGGCGCGAACCCGGTTGTTCCATGTGTTTGGCGATGAATGCTGATCAATTGCAACCAGGGGAACGTTGCGCCTCCACTTCTAATCGGAACTTTGAAGGAAGACAGGGACGCGGTGGACGCACCCATTTAGTTAGTCCGGCGATGGCTGCAGCAGCGGCGGTAACTGGAAGATTAACCGATGTTAGAGAATTAAATTAAGCAGAGAAAATGGACAAGTTTACAACTTTAACTGGAATTGCTGCCCCACTACCGATGATGAATGTTGACACGGATATGATTATCCCGAAACAGCATCTCAAAACCATTAAACGCACGGGGTTGGGAAGGGTTTTGTTTGATGAGTTACGCTTTCAGGAAAATGGGGAGGAAATTCCAGACTTTGTTCTCAATCAGTCGCCGTATCGAGACGCAAAAATTTTAATTGCTGGGGATAACTTTGGCTGCGGATCATCACGGGAACACGCCCCCTGGGCGCTATTAGATTTTGGGATTCGTTGTGTCATCGCCCCCAGTTTTGCCGATATTTTCTTTAATAATTGCTTTAAAAACGGCATTCTTCCCATTACTTTAGCCTCAACCGAAGTGGAGACACTGCTAGAAGATGCAAACAATCCTGAAACCGCAACTCTTACGGTTGATTTAACCGAACAGGTGATTAAACGAAGTAATGAAGAGATGATTCCGTTTACAGTGGATGGGTTTCGTAAGCATTGTTTACTGAATGGATTAGATGATATCAGTTTGACGTTACAAAAAGCGGATCAAATTGCTGCGTTTGAACGCTTACAAAAACAGTCTTTGCCATGGTTATGGACTCACTCTGCTTAACGAGAAAAACCGAGAGATTTAATGGTACGATCCTCAAGGTTAAAACAAATCATTTAAAGAGGAAAAAATTATGGCAGATACTGATCTCTCCAAAATTATGAAGCAGGAAGTGGGAAAAGCTGCCGCCGATCGGGTAAAATCGAACTCGATCGTTGGTTTAGGAACTGGGTCAACCACTGCTTTTGCGATTCAATTTATCGGTGAACGATTACAAAGAGGGGAACTCAAAAACATTCAAGGGATTCCCACCTCGTTTCAAGCAGAAGTCTTATCGAAACAATATGGGATTCCTTTAACCACCTTAGATGCAGTAGATCATATTGACGTTGCGATCGACGGTGCTGATGAAGTTGATCCCAATAAAAACCTGATCAAAGGCGGTGGCGCAGCCCATACCAGAGAAAAAGTCGTTGATTCCCTCGCGGATCAGTTTATCGTTGTCGTTGATAGCGGAAAATTAGTCGATAAGTTGGGTTCTACCTTCCTGTTACCCGTAGAAGTAATTCCCATGGCAATGACTCCTGTCATGCGAAAACTCACGCAGTTGGGAGGGAAACCCGAATTACGGATGGGCGTGAAAAAAGCGGGCCCTGTAGTAACAGATCAAGGAAATTTAGTGATTGACGTTAAATTTGATGAAATTCCTAATCCTGAATCTTTAGAAAAAGAGATTAATAACATTCCAGGAGTTTTAGAAAATGGTTTGTTTGTCGGGGTTGCTGATGTCGTTTTAGTGGGAGAAGTCAAAGCAGATCAAGCAAGCGTTCGAGAATTTTAAACCCAATATAGCAGTCTCCGAATCAGTTGTGAGACTCCTTTATAGTTCCCCCAGAATTGGGGGCTAGGGGGCAGTTGATTGCTATATCCTTAAATCTGAAGAGGTAAGGAAAACGATGATACGTCAAAATGGAAATGCAAACGAATATTAAGTAAAGCTAATCTTATGGGTTTATTCGGTTTCGGTAAAAAACTCAGTCTTCCCAATCGCGAAGAAGCGTTACCTGGACGTGATCAAGCAATGCCAATCAACAATCAACATTATGTCAATAACAATCCGATTCAGCCTCCCTTCCCCGAAGGAATGGAACTGGCTTTATTTGGTATGGGTTGTTTTTGGGGCGCAGAAAAAGCCTTTTGGCAACTTTCAGGGGTTTATAGTACCGCCGTCGGTTATGCGGGAGGAATCACCCCCAACCCCACTTATCAAGAAGTGTGTACTGGCATGACTGGACATAACGAGGTGGTTCGCGTCGTGTATGATCCGAGTAAAATTAGTTATCTAACTCTTTTAAAAACCTTCTGGGAAAGCCATGATCCCACTCAAGGAATGCGTCAAGGAAATGATGTAGGAACACAGTATCGTTCTGGAATTTATGTTTACAATGACCAGCAGCGAAAGTTAGCAGAATCCTCTAAAACTGAATATCAAAAGGCTTTGATGCAGAAGGGCTATGGTAATATCACCACAGAAATTGTTGATGCACCCGAATTTTACTACGCGGAGGATTATCATCAGCAATATCTAGCCAAAAATCCCAATGGTTATTGTGGTTTAGGGGGAACTCGTGTCGCATTTCCCGCGATGACAGAAACAGTTAGTTAGAAACGCAGAAACGTAGGTTGGGTGTAGGTAACGAAACCCAACACTCAAACCGTAGGTTGGGTGTAGGTAACGAAACCCAACACTCAAACCGTAGGTTGGGTGGAGGTAACGAAACCCAACACTCAAACCGTAGGTTGGGTGGAGGTAATACCATTTCTATAAACTGGTGCTACATAACGATCCCCCCAACCCCCCTTAATAAGGGGGGCTAGGGGGGATCAACTGTAACTTTACTTTTGAGAAATGGTATAACGAAACCCGACAGCAGCAATGTCCGTTGGGTTACGCTTTGCTTCACCCAACCTACAGTAATGAAGCGAAATGAACCGAAAAAATGAAACAGCCCATGATCCCTTCCCAGCGCTGGACGATTAGCGAATTTAATTCTGAACAAACAAACCCATTAGTGGAAGCGACGGGGTTATCGCCACTTTTGGCGCAAGTTTTGATTAATCGTGGGTTTGTGACTCCTGATATTGCCCAAGTTTATGTGAATCCCGAAACAGAAACCTTACCGTTACCGCAACAAGAGTTTCCCGATTTAGAGAAAAGTGTTGATCTAATTATCAATGCGATCGAGGCGGAAGAATCAATTATCATTTGTGGCGATTACGATGCCGATGGTATGACTAGCACTGCGCTTTTGTTACGAACCTTACGTCATTTAGGGGCATATGTCGATTATTTAATCCCCAGTCGCATGAAGGAAGGGTATGGGATTAATACTCGCATTGTAGAAGAATGTGCTAGTCATGGGGTGGGGTTAATTTTGACCGTTGACAATGGGATTGCCGCTTATGATCCGATTTTTCGCGCGGTGGAGTTAGGAATAGAAGTGATTATTACAGATCACCATGATCTCCCAGAAACGTTACCGCCAGCAGATGCAATTCTTAACCCGAAATTACTCTCAGAAATCTCTCCTTATCGCGGTTTAGCTGGTGTGGGAGTTGCCTATGTTTTAGCAGTGAGAACAGCACAAAAATTAGAAAAATTACAAGGATTTACCTCTCAACTTTTAGAGTTATTTACATTAGGAACAATTGCCGATTTAGCCCCTTTAGTAGGAGTCAATCGGCGCTGGTTAAAACGCGGGTTACGTCAACTTCCAAAATCAAAAATTCCTGGGGTTCAAGCATTAATGCAAGTCAGTGGGGTGAATGATGTTCAAAAAACTGTTAAACCCGATGATATTGGTTTTCGTTTAGGACCGAGAATTAATGCGATCGGGCGCATTAGTGATCCGCAAATCGTGATCGAATTATTAACAACAGATGATGATGGAATTGCTTTAGAAAAAGCGATGCAATGCGAACAGTTTAATAAAAAGCGTCAGGAACTTTGTGAGACAATTCAACAAGAAGCAATTGCTTATTTAGAAGCAGGAAAAATCGACTGGTTGCGCGATCGAGTCTTAGTCATTGTACAACCGAATTGGCATCATGGCGTTATTGGAATTGTTGCCTCTCGCTTAGTGGAACAATTGGGTGTTCCCGTTTTTATTGGTACTTATGAAGAGGGAGACACCAGCAAAATTAGAGGTTCAGCGCGAGGAATCCCTGAGTTTAATATATTTGATGCGTTAGAATACTGTCAAGATTTATTAGGAAAATTTGGTGGTCATAAAGCCGCTGGTGGGTTTGGTTTAGAAGCGAATAATTTAGAAGCGTTTCGAGAACGATTAAGTGAATTTGCCCATCAATATCTAGAACCAAAACATCTTAAACCGTTAGTAAATATCGACGCGATCGCAACGTTTGAAGATTTAACCAATGACTTTTACCAGCAAATTGATAGTCTTCAACCCTGGGGAATTGGAAATGAAGAACCGATTTTTTTGAGTCAAAATGTTTCGGTGGTTCAACAGCGTGTGGTAGGAAAAGATCACTTGAAACTCACCTTAAGCCAAACAACTGGGGAAAAAGTGATTAGTAAAAGTGCGATCGCTTGGCGTTGGGGAAACTATTTTCCTCTCCCTCCAACGATCGATGTTGCTTACAAACTGCGAGAAAATCATTGGCAAGGTCAAATTACTTTAGAATTAGAATTAGTCGGTTTCCGTTTACCGCAAGCAACAGCAGAAAAACAAACCACTTATGATTATCAAGGACGAAATTATCATTGTTGTTTGTGGGAAGATTTAAACGAATTGAGAATTGAAAACGATCGCGGAAATCTCTTAGTTGTCAGCAAAGGAAACCGCAACGGACAACTGAAAACCAACTCTCAAGAATTAAAAACAATTGATGTGACACAACCTCCCTATTATCAAATTGTCAAAGCGGCGGTTTCTGCGTTAGAGGAAACAACCTCTCCTTTGTCAGATGGGTAATTGCAACAAGAACAGGTAAAATTAAACTGCACGGTAGTTAACGGAGAAAGCGTTATGCCACAGTTTCTAATTACTTGGATCGCAACCGCGATCGCCCTACTGATTACAGCAAAGATTGTTCCTGGTTTAGTGGTGGATAGTATTTCCGCATCCATTATTGGAACAGCGGTTTTAGGATTTGTTAACGCGATCGTCAAACCGATTTTATTTATCTTTACTCTTCCCTTAACGATTCTCACATTGGGATTATTTTTATTAGTTTTAAATGCCATTACCTTTGGGATTGTTGGCTATTTAACCCCTGGTTTTGAAGTGGATGGGTTTCTCCCAGCTTTATTTGGATCATTAGTTTTATCGTTTATTGCAGGATTATTAAATCAATTTTTCCAAGGCGATTAAACTCAACTCAAAACCTAATATAGGGGATAACAAATGTTCTCCCCTACTCAGAAAAATGCGATTAACCATAAGTGAATCACAAAAGGAGGAACTAATGTTATCGAAAAAAATGCGTAAATTCTTAACTTATTTGATCGTTTTAGTTTTTGGTGTTTTAATTGGGCTAGGAGGATATAAAGTGCTTCCTTCTCAAGCGGAAACCATTGCTAGAAGTAACGCCGTTGCTGAAACGCCGAATCCTCAAACTATAACCAATCGCTTTGTTAGTCTCGCGGTAGAAAAAGTGGGGGATACAGTGGTTCGGATTGATACCGAAAGAACCGTTACTCAAACCAATCCTTTCGCCGATGATCCCTTTTTCCGTCGCTTCTTTGGAGATGACTTTAATGTTCCCAGAGAAAGACGTTTACGCGGTCAGGGTTCAGGGTTTATTGTGGATAGTAACGGTATTGTTCTCACCAATGCCCATGTCGTCAATCAAGCCGATCAAGTGAGTATTAACTTAAAAGACGGACGAACCTTTGATGGCAAGGTTTTAGGTGCTGATCCTGTTACGGATTTAGCAGTGATTAAAATTAATGGTAGTAACTTACCCACAGCAACTCTCGGTGATTCTGACAAAGTGCGCGTAGGAGATTGGGCGATCGCGGTGGGAAACCCGTTAGGATTAGATAATACAGTTACACTGGGAATTATTAGCACTCTCAGCCGTCCGAGTGCAAAAGTTGGGATTCCAGACAAGCGCCTAGACTTCTTACAAACTGATGCGGCGATTAATCCTGGTAACTCTGGCGGTCCCCTCCTCAGCGATCGAGGAGAAGTGATCGGAATCAATACCGCAATCCGTGCTGATGCCAACGGAATTGGGTTTGCGATTCCCGTGAATAAAGCAAAGGAAATTTATCCGCGATTAGCACAAGGAAAACGAGTGTCTCATCCCTATATTGGGATTCGTATGATCACGTTAACCCCCGAACTAGCCCAAGAAATTAATCGTGATCCGAATGCGGGACTAATGATTCCTGAAACCGAGGGAGTTTTAGTGATGCAAGTCCAGCCCGATACCCCCGCCGCTCGATCGGGCATCCGACGGGGTGATGTGATTACAAGAATCGCAGGAACTCGTGTCACCAGCGCCGAACAATTACAGCGTTTAGTTGAAAACAGCAACGTTGGAGAAAAACTAGAGTTTCAAGTGCGACGAGGGGAACAAGTGGAAACCTTCTCCGTCTTCCCTGCGGAATTAGACGCTTAAACCGATATCACATAGCCCCCCTTTCAAAGGGGGGTTGGGGGGATTATTTGTCGCAACCATAAGGTGGATTTCATCTTACATTGTAGCCCCCCCTTTCCAAGGGGGGTTGGGGGGATTATTTGTCGCAACCATAAGGTGGATTTCATCTTACATTGTAGCCCCCCTTTCCAAGGAGGGTTGGGGGGATTATTTGTCGCAACTATAAGGTGGATTTCATCTTACATTGTAGCCCCCCTTTCAAAGGAGGGTTGGGGGGATTATTTGTCGCAACTATAAGGTGGATTTCATCTTACATTGTAGCCCCCCTTTCAAAGGGGGGTTGGGGGGATTATTTGTCGCAACTATAAGGTGGATTTCATCTTACATTGTAGCCCCCCTTGCCAAGTAGATCAAAAGTAGGCCCTAGTGAAGCGAAGCAAAACCCAACACCAACCATAAACAATTACCTGAACTTGATATTACATTTCATTCCACCCAACCGACGGTTATGGGATTAATGTTGAGTTAGATTCCGTTTCACCGAACCGATGATTGATGATAGGATTTTGATCGAGGATGTTGTTTCATCAAGGTTTGGACTTGTTCCGCATGGTAAGAACTGCGAGTGAGAGGAGAAGAAACCACCTGTAAAAACCCGATCGATTCCCCATATTTGCGCCATTCCGCAAAAGTTTCTGGAGTGACAAACTGTTTGACACCAAGATGTTTTTGAGTCGGTTGCAAATACTGTCCGATCGTAACAATATCGCAATCAACCTTCCGTAAATCATCCATAACCGCTTTCACCTCTGCTTCCGTTTCATCCCAACCGACCATTAAACCCGACTTAGTATAAATCCAGGGTGCGAGTTCACGAGTTTTTTGTAATAATTCTAGCGATCGAGCGTAATCTCCTTGGGGACGAACCCGCCGATATAAACGAGGGATCGTTTCAATGTTATGATTGAGAACATCGGGTTCAGCTTCTAGGATCGTCGCCAGAGCATCCCAATGACCGCATAAATCAGGAATTAAAAGCTCGATCGTCGTTTTTGGTGATAACTTACGAGTTTCCTCAATACAGCGCACAAACTGGGATGATCCGTCATCCGATAAATCATCACGGTTAACCGAAGTAATCACCACATGATTTAATCCCATGCGCCGTACTGCTTCTGCTAATCGTAACGGTTCAGTCGGATCAAGGGGTTGCGGTTTCTTCTCAAAATCGATATCACAGTAGGGACAAGCGCGAGTACAAGCCGGACCCATAATTAAAAAGGTAGCAGTTCCCTTCTGGAAACATTCTCCGATATTCGGACAAGATGCTTCTTCACAAACCGTATTTAATTCTAAATCGCGCAGAGTGTCCTTTACCTTTCCCACACGCTCAAATTGAGGGGCTTTTACTCTTAACCAATCGGGTTTTACTGTCACGCTTAACCGTCTCCTAAAAGGGTACATCCATTAATCCTAACTTGCTCTGAAAACCACCGACAAGATAATCAATTTCTGCCCGGTTGTGATAGAATGTGGAACAGTTATCGGGATGTAGCGCAGGTTGGTAGCGCGCTTCGTTCGGGACGAAGAGGTCGTGGGTTCGAATCCCGCCATCCCGATTTTTATGATTTCATAAACTTTTCAGGGTTTGATCTAACGAGATAATCAGGATTTGAACGCGATCGAAATGCTTAATTTGTGATCGAAACAACCGACCAACCCCCGATGTGGCAAAGCCACCGCTCTTAGAGCATCGCGCACTTTTTCAGGAAGCACTCAATCATTTATAATCATCTAGTTGCTTCATTCCTTCTGATTTGATGACCCGTTTAATCCATGACAAATTTGCTAAGGATTATTTTGAATCTCTCCTCGAACCCTTTGGCTTGAACAGTGATCAGTTACCAGTGACCAGTTACCAGTAAACTGTGATTAGCGATTAACTAGGGAAGAGCGTGTTGCCTCTCATGGATGAGAAGACTTGTCCCATGCTTTGATGGAAAAGGATGAAAGCGTTTTTCCACCATTTAAGTTTTCCCCGAGAGTAATCAGTAATTGATGAGTAGTTCTTGTTTCCATCGGAGTCAAGAATGGTAACTGGTAACTGGTAACTGGTCACTGCTTACTGCTTCCTCGTACAGAAGAAACGCTTTGGTTAAGAGTTTTAGGAAGAGACAGAGTTCAACAAGAAGCAATTGATGAATTGGAAGCATTGAGTGAAAACAATCCCTTTCGTCAAAGGGCGCTGGAACTGCTCTATACCCTGCAAAAGGGTTTACAATCAAAGCAGGACATTGAACCAGAGGATAGGGAATTAATTATGAGATTAGAACCGCTTTATCAACAAGAAAAAGAAAAACTCGTTCGAGAATCCCAAAAGCGGGGCATGGAAATTGGCGAAGAACTTGCACAACGAGAAATTGCGAAGAATCTGCTGGATACAGGGATGGAAATTGAACAGATTGCCAGAGTAACTGGTCTTTCTCTTGAAGAGATTACTAAGCTGACCAAAAATTAGGAGTAGTGTTGTAGCGCGATCGCGCCCCCTCTCTCAAACCCCGATCGCGCCCCCTCCCCCAACAGCGATCACACACTTTTTCAGGAAGCACTCAATCATTTATAATCGTTTAGTTGGTTCATCGCTCCTGATTTCATGACTCGTTTAATCCATGACAAATTCGCTAAGGATTATTTTGAATCTCTCCTCGAACCCTTTGGCTTGAACAGTGATCAGTTACCAGTGACCAGTTACCAGTAAACTGTGATTAGCGATTAACTAGGGAAGAGCGTGTTGCCTCTCATGGATGAGAAGACTTGTCCCATGCTTTGATGGAAAAGGATGAAAGCGTTTTTCCACCATTTAAGTTTTCCCCGAGAGTAATCAGTAATTGATGAGTAGTTCTTGTTTCCATCGGAGTCAAGAATGGTAACTGGTAACTGGTAACTGGTCACTGCTTACTGCTCCCTCGTACAGAAGAAACGCTTTGGTTAAGAGTTTTAGGAAGAGACAGAGTTCAAAAGGAAGCAATTGATGAATTGGAAGCATTGAGTGAAAACAATCCCTTTCGTCAAAGGGCGCTGGAACTGCTCTATACCCTGCAAAAGAGTTTAAAATCAAAGCAGGAAATTGAATCAGAGGATAGGGAATTAATTATGAGATTAGAACCGCTTTATCAACAAGAAAAAGAAACACTCGTTCGAGACGCGGAAGAACGTGGTGAAGAACGTGCGCAAAAGCGATTTGCCCAAAAACTTCTGAGTAAGGGAATGGAAATTGAGCAAATTGCTGAACTCACGCTTGCTTTCCCTAGAAGAGATTACTAAGCTGACCAACAATGATGAGTAGTTTTGTAGCGCGATGTCGCGAAGCGACTGCTCTTCGAGCATCGCGCCCCCTTCCTCAAACCTTGATCGCGCCCCCTCCTCAAACCTCGATCGCGCCCCCCTCCTCAAACCCCGATCGCGCCCCCTCTCTCAAACCCCGATGCTGGAGCGAAGCGACCGCTCTACAAGCATCGCACTCCGAACTAGAATTTCTTACCCCAATCATTTATAATCGTTTAGTTGGTTCATCGCTCCTGATTTTATGACTCGTTTAATCCATGACAAATTCGCTAAGGATTATTTTGAATCTCTCCTCGAACCCTTTGGCTTGAACAGTGATCAGTTACCAGTGACCAGTTACCAGTAAACTGTGATTAGCGATTAACTAGGGAAGAGCGTGTTGCCTCTCATGGATGAGAAGACTTGTCCCATGCTTTGATGGAAAAGGATGAAAGCGTTTTTCCACCATTTAAGTTTTCCCCGAGAGTAATCAGTAATTGATGAGTAGTTCTTGTTTCCATCGGAGTCAAGAATGGTAACTGGTAACTGGTAACTGGTCACTGCTTACTGCTTCCTCGTCTCCCAGAAACGCTTTGGTTAAGAGTTTTAGGAAGAGACAGAGTTCAAAAAGAAGCAATTGATGAATTGGAAGCCTTGAGTGAAAAAAATCCCTTTCGTCAAAGGGCGCTGGAACTGCTCTATACCCTGCAAAAGGGTTTAAAATCAAAGCAGGACATTGAACCAGAGGATAGGGAATTAATTATGAGACTAGAACCTCTTTATCAACAAGAACGTGAACAACGCGATCGAGACGCGGAAAAACGTGGTGAAGAACGTGGTGAAGAACGTGGTGAAGAACGTGCGAAAAAGCGATTTGCCCAAAAACTTCTGAGTAAGGGAATGGAAATTGAGCAGATTGCTGAACTCACGCTTGCTTTCCCCAGAAGAGATTACTAAGCTGACCAACAATGATAAGTAGTTTTGTAGCACGATCGCGCCCCGAATTAAAATTCCTTCCCAACTCGATCGCGCACCCTACCTTAAACTCCGATCGCGCACCCTCCCCAAACCCGATCGCGCACTCTCCCTCAAACCCGATCGCGCCCCCTCCCGAAAACCTTGATCGCACACCCTCCCCAAACCTCGATGTCGCGAAGCGACCGCCCTTTTTGCCTCGCGCAGCGGATTCCTGAAGTGGATAAATTGCAGAAAGTTTAAGCAGAGAACATAAAAGGATTAACCAACGCTTCGATTCAGAGGAAGATTTACCAGAAGTGATGCAGGGAATGACATTAGCTGAAAGGGAAACTTATGTATAGCGCTACGCGCTAGGCAAGAGGCAAAAGGCAAAAGGCAAAAGTAAGTTATAGGTGAGTTTCAACATTTTGGAATGTCCTAACCTGATTTTGTAGCGCTATAGCAACAAAGCAAGCAGAACGAGAACAGATTCAGGCAAAAATTCGTGACTTATCTCAAAAACGTAGAGAACAGGATTCGATTAACAAAAAAATAGTTAATTGCATTCTAACTTCAACTCATCTAAAATAAGAATGTAAGTATGATGATTGCTATTACTAACAGTAATAATTAACACCATGTTTTCTTCTCCCTCTTCTCCAAAACAACGTATCACCATTACCATAGATACTTCCTTACTCCAAGAGGTGGATCGCTTCAGTAACAATCGTTCGGCTGCGGTAGAGGAAGCATTGCATCTCTGGCGAAAACAACAGATTGAAAACCAACTGCGATCGTTTTACCAAAACCGTTCTCAAAGCGATATTGAAGAAGAATATCTCTGGGCGGATCAAACACAGGAAGCAGCAATGATGTGTTGGGAAGATAGCGATCCCTCTCGCTTATAAATGACCTCCTTTCCCCAATTCCCCCGTCAAGGCGAAGTCTATTTAAGTAAAGCGCTACGCCAGTCTGGAGATACCAAAAAGCGCCCTGTGGTGGTGGTTTCTATTGATCTCCGCAATCAGTACAGTTCTACTGTGTTGGTTGTTCCGTTTTCTTCCGATATTGCTTCTGCTAGTAGCAACCCCTGTCGTCCACTGGTAAGAAAAGGAGAAGGAGGATTAGAAGCTGATTCAATCGCCATGTGCGACCTGATTACAACAATTGCTAAACGTTATCTGGAACCAAGTCCCTATGGAATCATTAGCCAAGATTCTCTAAGCAAAATACAAACTGCAATCAAAATTGCGGTCGGATTATTCTGAAGAATCGGTAAATTATTCGCCCCCCAACCCCCCAACTCTGGGGGGCTTCCATAATCAAATTTTTACAAATGATATAGAACTGCTATATCATTTCTGCAATATTGATAAAAAATCTATCATTTTGTTAAGGGAAAGTCCAAGTCATTTCGCTTTTCAGGGTTTTCTCTAACGAAATCATCAGGATTTGAACGCGATCGAAGCGCTTGATTTGTGATAGAAATAACTAACATAACACAAACCTAGCTTTACAAAGTAAGGTGATGTTTGTTTTTATTTGCAAGAAGGAAAATTAAAATCAAATTAGTGCCTAAGTGGGCTGGTAAGAATAAATGCTCAACCGAAGTTATACCATTTCGATCAACTGGCACTACACACCGTAGGCTGAAAGCCGTGCCGTAGGCATCCACTAAAGCCCCCCTTTCAAAGGGGGGTTGGGGGGATAAACTGTAAGCTAACTTCTTAGAAATGGTATTAGTTAAGTGCGATCTGAATAAATAGGTCGATTTGACGCTTATTCCTTTCCTCCTGCTGGGTCAATTGTTTGGTGCTAGACTAAATTCTAAAGATAGAGGAGGAGAGAGTGGTGAAATCTCAAGAAATAGACAGTTTACTGGAAGATTTGCTTTTTTACACTAACCAACGGTTGATTGAGTTTGCTCAAAGTGACGAGTTTAACTCGGTGTTAGCGGTTAGTTTTGGTGCTGAGGATGACACAACCACGATGGAAACGTTACAAGAAACTCTCCTCAGTGGAGGGTTTTTTAATGGGATTGAAGTGGCAGTTTTGCCCAGTGAGACGTTACAGGGGGCGTTAGGGGCTTATGCAGCGACAACTAACACCATTTATCTGTCTCAAGGGTTGTTAGAATCTTCTCTGGAAGCAGCAACGGCGGTGTTGTTAGAGGAAACTGGACACGCTATTGATGCGGCATTAAATTTAACCGATAGCCTTGGAGATGAAGGCGCGATCTTTGCCTCTCTACTGCAAGGAGAAGGGCTAAGGGATGAGTTGCGAGAAGAAGATGATCGCGCTACATTGAACCTCGACGGCGAACTGGTTACGGTAGAACAAGCAGAATTTGAAGTTACGACCGCAGAAGACATACCTGTTGATGGTAGTTTAAGAGGAGCAATTGTTCGAGCCAATGCCATACCAGGAACAGATACCATTACCTTTGATGGTAGCCTAGCAGGTGAAACCATTCTTCTCAATGAGGCACTAAGTATTACTGATTCCTTAATCATTGAAGCCTCAGAGACAGGAGGAATGACCATTGATGCTCAAGGGAATAGTCGCGTTTTTTTAATTGATGATGGAAACTCCGAAAATGCCATTCAAGTTAGCATGGATGGCTTAACAATTACCGGCGGTAATACAGAAGACAACGGCGCTGGTATCTGGAACCGTGAAACTCTAAACTTAACTAATACAACCATCTCTGGCAATTCCGCTTCTGGTTATGGAGGGGGAATTCATAACAGAAGTTCAACTGTAAACTTAACCAACAGCACCATCTCTGGCAATTCCGCTTCTTATGGAGTGGGAATTTACAACACAGGAGACACAGGAACTGTAAACCTAACCAATAGTATTATTGCTAATAGCACCGGTGGAGGAGATGTCTACAACTCTTATTATTCGGGCGTAAATACTTATGGTACAAATATTGTCGAAGATGGTAGTGTTCGCGGTGCTATCAATCTCGACCCTAACCTTTCTCCTTTACAAGATAATGGTGGCGGTACTCTCACCCACATTCCCCTAGAAGGCAGTTTAGCCATTGACTTGGGCGATAATAGCGTTCTTCCTGCCGACACTCAAGACATAGACGGGGATGGCGATGTTGAAGAACCCCTTCCCTTTGACCAGCGAGGCTTAAACCGTGTTATTGGCGATGCCGTTGACTTAGGGGCAGTAGAGACGGGTAACAATGGCGGTAGTGGCAATCAAGCCCCCGTTGCTGAAGATGATACCGCAAGCACTGGGTCGAATACCGCTTTAAATCAAAACGTTCTCAGCAATGACAGCGATGCTGAGGGAGATTCCCTCACTGTCAGCGCCGTTAATGGCGAAGAAAGTAATGTCGGCAGCGAATTAACACTGGCTTCTGGGGCGCTGTTAACCCTTAACGCTGATGGTAGCTTTGAATATGACCCTAATAACGCCTTTGACAACCTCGCCGAAGGAGAAACCACCACCGATCGCTTTAGTTATACCGTCTCCGATGGCAATGATGGCACTGACACCGCTAATGTTGCCATTGATATCACAGGCGTTCCCGTTCCCAGTTTTAACCTTGATGTTGACAACAATGGCGTGGCTGATCCCTTTACCGATGGTCTGACCATTTTCCGATTTTTAGGCGGGCTGAATCCCGAAACTTACGAACTCGCCAGTGATGCCGATCGCAGCGTGACGGCAGTACAAGAGTTTCTCTTTGGCGGTGAAACCTTCTTGGATGTTGATAACAATGGCGTGGCTGATCCCTTTACCGATGGTCTGACCATTTTCCGATTTTTAGGCGGGCTGAATCCCGAAACTTATGAACTCGCTAGTGATGCTGATCGCAGCGTTGCGGAAATACAAGAATTTTTACAGCCCTTCCTAGATGCGGTGTAAGGAAATCAACTCCGAAAGCAGACCTTAAAGAGAAGAACCCAATCAACATCAAGTCCAGTTGTCTGATTTTAACATCTTAGAATTTAACTACCGAGTGATACAACTGAATCAGTTAAACTGGCGAGATTTCTTAAGACAAGATAAGGAACAAATATAATGGCACAACAAATTATTACAACCGAAGAATTATTATCTGTTATCAGTGGTCAAGACTTAGCGACAATTGTTGTTGAATATAGCACAGAAGACCCACTCAATTCTCCAGCGAGAGGTTTAGGTTTCAAACTTCATTATGATTCAAGTCAGTTACAATTTGAAGACTTTAGCGATGTGTTTACTTTTGGCGCACAACCACAAGATTTTACACAATTAGCCCCTCAAGATGATAGAAATGATTTAGATAATAATCCGCAAACGGATCAAGTAATTAGCTTTCTTTATGCTGATCCCGATGTTTTTAGTAATCCTAGCGCCACTTTAGATTGGCCCCTAGCAGACAACAATATCGACAGTTTACCTGTTTCTCTTTTTGCGGTAAATTTCGATAGTAGTAATCTGGAAACAGAAACAGTTGTTAATTTTACCCTCTCCCAAGTTCAAGAGGGATTTGATAATCAAAGGAATGAAATCCTTTCTACAACCACTGTTGTTCCTGATAATTCTAACCAACCACGACAATTAGTGATTCCTGAATTAACAACGCCAACGGTTCAAGCTAATCAAGATTTTGAGGTTAATCTAGCCTACGAGATTGAAAACCTGAATCCAGAGATTACCGCAAGAGGATTAAATTTTAGACTTCATTATAATTCAGAACAAGTAGCGTTTCAGGAACTAACAACTGTTTTCGATTTTGGAGGACAAGGATTAGAAGAAACTCAAGATCAAGAAGATACGCAAGATTTTGATGGTGACAGCAGCACTGATCGAATTTTGACTTTTTTGTATTCTGATCCACAAATCTTTTCTAATCCTAATGCTGAATTAAATTGGCCCCTCAATGAATCTAATACCACTGCTGAAGATTTACCGTTAGATTTAGTTACTGTTAATTTTGAAGCCTTGGGACGTTTCGATCGATCAACGCTTAATCTCACTTTAGCCCAAGTTCAAGAGGGATTTGATAATCAAAGGAATGAAATCCTTTCTACAACCACTATTATTCCTGATAATTCTAATCAACCACGACAATTAGTGATTCCTGAATTAACAACGCCAACGGTTCAAGCTAATCAAGATTTTGAGGTTAATTTAGCCTACGATATTGAAAACTTGAATCCAGAGATTACCGCAAGAGGATTAAATTTTAGACTTCATTATAATTCAGAACAAGTAGCGTTTCAGGAACTAACAACTGTTTTCGATTTTGGAGGACAAGGATTAGAAGAAACTCAAGATCAAGAAGATACACAAGATTTTGATGGCGACAGTAGCACCGATCGAATTTTGACTTTTTTGTATTCTGATCCACAAATCTTTTCTAATCCTAATGCTGAATTAAATTGGCCCCTCAATGAATCTAATACCACTGCTGAAGATTTACCGTTAGATTTAGTCACTGTTAATTTTGAAGCCTTGGGACGTTTCGATCGATCAACGCTTAATCTCACTTTAGCCCAAGTTCAAGAGGGATTTGATAACCAAAGGAATGAGTTAGTTAATTCTCTAGAAATAGAAGCAGTGCTTGGAAATCCTCCAATTGTAGAAAATTTCCTTGATAACATAACTCTCACTCAAGGAGAACTCCCCGACCCCATCAATCTTTTTGACACCTTTGAAGACACCGAAGATGATGATGCTAATCTTACCTATACAGTCGTTGAAAACACCAATTCTGAGTTAGTAGAAACAGCCCTCGACACGGAAAGCGGTGAACTCAACTTGATTCCTGCGACGGCTGCAGGTAGTAGTGAGATTACGATCGAAGCGACAGATAGTCAAGGGTTAAGAGTTAGAGAAACATTCACCCTGACCATTAACCGACAAAATGGGAAACCAAGCATTAACGCACCTCTAAATGAAATCACCCTGACTCAAGGAGAAAACCTTGATCCGATTAACCTGTTCGACACCTTCCAAGATGACCAAGATACAGACGAAGAACTCAAATTAACCGCAAACAGTAGCAATAAAAATCTGGTTCGCACCGCCTTAGACTCCAATACAGGAAGGCTATTCCTGCAATTCCCCTCCACACGCACTGGAAGCAGTGAAATCACCGTCAGCGCTGTTGATAGCAGTGGACTCACCACCACCGAAACCTTTACCGTTACCGTTAACCCCAGTGGCGAAGCCATCAGCCTCGAAGAAAATAACGACACCTTAGAAACCGCCAGCACCCCTCAACTCAGCCCCGACACCCCCAACCTCAACCTCGCTGGCGAAATTGGCGACAACAATTTCGGTGATCAAGATATCGACCTTTATCGCCTCGAACTGCAAAAAGGCGACCAACTCACCGCCGACATCAACACTGATGATAACTCCTCCTTCGACTCCTTTTTAAGACTCTTCGACAGCTTCGGACAAGAAGTAGAACGCAACGACGACAGCCAACAAGGGGAAAACGACTCCCTATTAGAATTTAGTGCTGACACCTCACAAACCTACTATATTGGAGTCAGTGGCTTTGGTAACGACCAATACAACCCCAACTTAGAAAACTCTGGTAGTAAAGGAGACACTGGCAGTTATAACCTCGCCCTCACCCTCACCAGTACCGCCAGCGAAACCCCCAACGATACCATTTCCCAAGCGATCGCCACCAGCGCCTTGATTCAAGAAAACGGGCAATTTCAACAACCTGGCTTCCTCGGCGACAACAGCACCCTTAATAACCCCAACCTCGACGTTGACTTTTACGAAATCCAACTGACTCAAGGGGAAACCGCCACCATCGACATCGACACCACAGAAAACAGTCCCCTCAATCCCATCCTACGCATCTTCAACGCCACTGGTGGTAACGTTCCCAACGGCTTCAACGATAACGCCAAAGCCCCAGGTGAACAATTAGGAAATGACCCCTATCTCGAATTTACCGCCCCCTTTAGCGGCTCCTATTATGTCGGAGTCAGCGACCAAGCCAACGACCTGTATAGCCCCTACAACCCCGAAAGTGGACAAAGTCCAGGGGCAACAGGCGCGTATGCAATCAACATTACGCAAGATGTTTCCCGTGAAGATAGTCCCCCCGAAGCCTCTCCCAACGACACCCTCGACACCGCCACCGCCTTGTTAGTGGGAGATGAAATTCAAGGGAATATTGGCGATAGAACGGAATTTGTCACCGTTCCAGGATTAGATGTTGACGTTTACACCCTCACCCTCGAAGCTGACCAAGCCATCAGAATTAACCTCAATCGCACCTCACAGTTAGACCCCATCTTACGCTTCTTTAACTCCGAGGGAGAAGAAATTGCCTTCAATGACGACATCGGTAGCAGTGACAACGCCCTCTTAGAACTCACCATTCCCGAAACAGGAGACTACTACATCGGAGTCAGTGGCTTTGGTAACGAAAACTATGATGTCACCACAGCAGGCAGCGGTAAATCATTCGCCAGTACCGGCAGCTATCAACTCATTATCAGTGACCAACAACCAGAAATTTTAGAAGCAGGAGAAGAAGAAGAAAACGACACTCTAGACACCGCCACCGCCACCAGTTTAACCGCAGACAGCCTCGGTAGCCTCAAACAAACCAACGCCATTGGCAATAATCCCAATTTAGAAGAAGCAGGATTAGATGTAGATATCTTCCAAGTAGAACTAGATACTAATACCCGTCTCACCGCCGAGATTAACACCGAAAACTTCAACAGTGAGTTTGACTCCCTCCTCCGTGTCTTCAACAGTGAAGGAGAACAACTCGACTTTAATGATGATGAAAGCAGCGACAGTTTAGACTCCCAATTAGAATTTATCCCCACCGTAGCCGGAACCTATTATGTGGGAGTCAGTGGCTTAGGGAATGAAAACTATAACCCCAAGACAGTCAGTAGCGGTAACGCTGGCAGAATCGGAGATTATGAAATTGAACTTCGCCTCAATGAAGTCACTCCCCAAGAAAATCCCACCAACGAAACCCCTGAAACAGCAAGCCAAGTCAACTTAACCAATAACCGCTTTAGCACCAATGGTGTAATCGGTGACAATACTAATGTTGAGGTCGATCGAGACTTCTACGAAATTGACTTAGAACAAGGAAGCATCCTCAATATAAGAGTGAACGGAGACAACCTCGAAAGTTTCGTCCGTCTCTTCAACAGTAAGGATGAAGAAATTCCCCTCGAATATGAAGCGGGAGACTTCCCTCACCCCAGCCTCAACTTAACCATTCCCGAAGACGACACCTACTTCCTACAAATCAGCGCCTTCGATAACAATGAAGACGGTATCCCAGACGATAGCATCGGAGACTATCGCCTCAACCTAGCCGTCGCACCCCCTCCCCTTGCCGCCCAACCCCCCGTCGAAGAAATCCGACCCACCGCCAACAACGATCGCTTTCGGGCTGCCTCCCAGCGCACTGCTATCTTTAATGTTTTGGGAAATGACAGCGCCAACGATGACCAAGGCTTTCTCGAAATTACTGACTTCACCGCAACCACCGAAAAAGGCGGAACTGTTGAACTCGATAACCAGTCGCGGTTAAGATACACTCCCAACCCCGACTTTGGAGGCGTTGATACTTTCACCTACACCGTCGCCAATGAAAGTGGTGGCTTTGACCAAGGCACAGTAGAAGTCAATGTTAATCGTCCGCCAGAAGGCGCAAGTGTTCAAGTTGAGTTGGATGTGCGTTCCGTTCCTGGAAAAGAAGACCAACTCAATGACGGCTTGCAAATCGGAGAAGAGTTTATCGTTGATGTTCGTTTTCTCGATCGCGTGAACAGCGAAAATCCCTCGCAAGCGGTGCGTTCTGGGTATGCCGACCTTCGATTTAACCCGAATCAGTCGCAAGTCGTCACCGATACCGACATTGATAACGACCAAATTACCGACGGAATCATCCGTTATCCAGAATACCCAGGAGGTCGTAAAGGAACCGTCCGCAACGCAGAAGGATTAGTCGATGAAGTGGGAGGTTTTTCCATATCACAAGACCCACCAGAAGCAGAAAACCGCATTTTCAGTCTTCATTTACAAGCAATAGGAGGAGGAAACACCGCCCTCTTCGCCAGTGAAGCGGGACAACAAATCGGGTCAGCAATTACTCTGTTTGATACCTTCATCACCGACCAACGCAATCAAACTAACTTCCCAGAAATTGATATCGCCACCGTCACCAACTCCGAAACAGTGGAAAGTGCCTTCCCAGTGAACCTCGCCAACAATAATGTAATCGAACAGGGCGAAATCTCAGGAGTACAAGGGATAATCGAAGCCATGCAAGTGAACATTGACTTTCAAGACTTAGCAGGGAACTCCTTAGAAGATGTCGCTGTGGGAGAGGAGTTTAAGATTGTTCTCTCTGCGGAAGACTTACGTCCAGACGGTCAACAATTAGGAGTGTTTAGCGTCTTTGCCGATGTCTTCTATGATACGGTTTTGATTGATGTCACCGAAGCCGAATTAGTGGGAGATTTTGCCTCCCCCGTCTTAGAATTACCCACAGCAGTGGAACAGGGTTCAGGAGAAGGATTAATCGATGAATTGGGGGGAACGAAAGAGAACTTTAATCCCGTCAGAAGCGGCAGTCAAACCTTTGCCGAATTAACCGTCACCGCCAAAGCGCCTGGACAATTAGATGTGAGTACCAACGCCCCAGAGGGGAAAACCGCGAAAAATACACTGTTTGGGGTGGATGTAGAGGTGACAGAGGGGACAGTTTACAGCGAAAAACGCCTCGATATCCTCGGTGAAACAGAAGAAGGGAATCCTGATTTAGTGATTACAGAATTTGACGCAGTTGTTGATCATGTATTGGGAGGAGAAACTGAGGTCAATTTGACAGTGGAAAATCAAGGGGATGGAACGTCTCCAGGTTTCCAAGTGGAAATTCTTTACTATACCGCCGATGATCTAGGGGAATTAGAAGAAGAAGAACCAATGGTGGTGAAAACTCTGGCTTTTGAGGAGTTAACAGAAAGCAGAAGTGAAACCGCAGCAGTGTCTCTACCAGTAGAGGTAATGTTAGCAGAAGCGTTAGAAGATGATCCTTCAGTGTTTGGGGAAACCGTTCCAGATGAGGGCTTCTTTGAGTCGAATAATATCGACTATTTAGGGGTGCGCCTAGTTAATAGTGAGAGTTCTGGGGAAACTACAGAAGAGTTTACGAATAACGGTGTGGATGGAACAGAAGGGGTAAATGTGGATGATATCGCTTATTTCCCCTGGGATGTGGTTAATAATAACGGTGATGGCGTGATAGCTGGAGAAGAAGATGATTTAATCAGTGATAGACAAGTGACTCCTGTCGATGCTAATTTTGTGTTTGAGAACATTGGTGAGGTGATTACCGATGAGGTGGTTGAGTCTCAGCAAGTGGGAACAGAAGGCTTAGATTTAAGTCGCATTGATTTAGATTTAGATGGGGCGATTTCTCCCGTAGATGCGGTGCGTGTGGGGAATCGAGTAAACTATCAGTTAAATTCTGCGATTAATGATGATGTTGTGGGTTAAGTTATAGCAATACTAGGTAATTCGTAAATTGTTTTGCCCCCAAACCCCCAATACTGGGGGCTTTCATTAATCAATTTTTTACAAATGATTTGGGATTGCTATAACTGAATTTCCTCGCAATTAATAGGTGGTACGATCGAAGCATTTCGATCGGAATCCACGGGATTTTAATCCGTAGAGAGTTCAAATCTTTTGGTAACTGATTGACGATCGAGCTACGATGATAAGGTGGTTTGGTTAACAAAAGCAAATATGATCGAACGTTATACATTACCCGCAATGGGGGAACTCTGGACAAATGAAGCCAAACTTAAAACTTGGTTAGATGTTGAGTTAGCAGTTTGTGAAGCGCAAGCAGAATTAGGGAATATTCCAGAGACGGCGTTAACAGAAATTAAAGAGAAGGCGAATTTTGACCCCCAACGGGTGTTAGAAATTGAGAAGGAAGTGCGCCATGATGTGATTGCTTTCCTCACCAATGTTAACGAATATGTGGGAGAAGCGGGGCGTTATATTCATTTAGGACTAACCAGTTCCGATGTTTTAGACACGGGATTAGCACTGCAATTAGTCGCTAGTCTAAACTTGATTTTAGAAGAGTTGGAAGCTCTGGCGCAAGCGATTCGTTATCAAGCACAACAACATCGTTATACGGTGATGGTGGGACGCTCTCACGGGATTCATGCTGAACCGATCACCTTTGGATTTAAATTAGCGGGATGGTTGGCTGAGATATTTCGTCACCGCGATCGAGCGATTCATCTCCGTAATGAGATCGGCGTTGGTAAAATTTCGGGTGCGGTGGGAACGTATGCAAATATTGATCCCAGAGTAGAGTCTCTGGCTTGCGAAAAGTTAGGATTACAACCCGATACCGCTTCGACGCAGGTGGTATCCCGCGATCGACACGCACAATTTTTGCAACAACTGGCACTATTGACCGCCTCTTTAGAAAGATTTGCAGTAGAAATCCGTAATTTACAACGGACAGATGTTTTAGAAGTCGAGGAATATTTCTCAAAAGGACAAAAAGGTTCTTCCGCAATGCCTCACAAACGAAACCCGATTCGATCGGAGCGATTAACAGGATTAGCGCGAGTGGTACGCGGCAACGCCATGACCGCTTTAGAAAACGTGGCTCTCTGGCACGAACGAGACATTTCCCACAGTTCCGCCGAACGAGTCATTCTTCCCGATAGCTGCATCTTAACGCATTTCATGCTCCATGAAACCACCGATTTAATCAAAAATCTTTTGGTTTACCCTGAAAATATGCAACGGAACATGAATATTTATGGGGGCGTTATTTTCAGTCAACGGGTGTTATTAACCTTAGTAGAAAAGGGAATGAGTCGAGAAGAAGCCTATCAAATCGTCCAACGTTGCGCCCATCAAGCCTGGAATCAAGCGGATGGGGATTTTTACAAGCTGGTTACTGAAGATTCTACAATTAAAAACACTCTGTCTTCCAGTGAGATTGACAGTTGTTTCGATCCACAACATCACCTTGACAACCTAAACACCATTTACCAACGTTTAGGAATTTAACCCCCAGTCTCCCCACAAAAGTAGGTGGGGTGGAGAGAAGCGAAACTCAACACAAAAAGTAGGTTGGGTGGAGGGAAGCGAAACCCAACAAAAAAGTAGGTGGGGTGGAGAGAAGCGAAACCCGACACCAAAATTAGGTGAGGTGGAGAGAAGCGAAACCCAACACCAATCAGTGACCAGTTAAGCAGTGACCAGTGACCAGTAGTTTTCCAACTTAATTAGTAATACCATGGGTGAACAATTAGTGCTACAAATTGACTACTTATACCATTTTCAAAAAGTTATGCTACAGTATCCGATGATGAAACTCAGCTATGGTGGGCAGGGCAAACCCTACAATGTAGCTTTAGTTATTAGAAATGGTATTAGATTATTAATTCACTGATCACTGATCACTGGTCACTGGTCACTGATCACTGGTCACTGATCACTGATCACTGGTCACTGATCACTGATCACTGATCACTGGTCACTGATCACTGGTCACTGATCACGGTGAACTATAGTTCCCCCCTACAATCACCAATTCAATGATAAAATGCCATTGCCAAAATCTGAATCTACTAATATGACTGATTTCTCTTCAGCGATTCCCATTGATCGAATTTGCTATAACGAACAAGGATTAGTTCCCGCGATCGTTCAAGATTATCTTGATGGTACAGTTTTAATGATGGCGTGGATGAGTTCGGAATCCTTACAGAAAACCCTTGAAACAGGGGAAACTTGGTTTTGGAGTCGATCGCGCCAAGAGTTATGGCACAAAGGCGAAACCTCTGGACACTTACAAAAAGTGAAAGCGGTACGCTACGACTGTGATAGTGATGCGCTATTAATTACAGTGGAACAACTTGGGGACATTGCTTGTCACACAGGAGAACGATCGTGCTTTCATCAGGTAGAAGGAACAAAAACCCCACCCCCAGCAGATACCCTTTCGGGATTGTATGAGGTAATTTGCGATCGGCGCGATCGCCCACAAGTGGAATCCTACACCTGTAAACTAATCGCTGGTGGCGATAACAAAATTCTCAAAAAAATTGGCGAAGAAGCCGCCGAAGTGGTGATGGCTTGTAAAGATGATGATCCCAGCGATATTGCCTCAGAAGTCGCCGATTTATTTTATCACACCTTAGTTGCCTTAGCATATCATAACGCAGATGTCAAGGAAGTTTACAAAAAATTACAAGAGCGCAAACGTTAAAACGGGGATTACAACTCAAACTGTTCGCCAAGATAATATTGACGGACTAAAGGATTATTGTAAAGTTCTTGCGCCTTTCCCGCCGCCAGAATCCCTCCTTGACTCATAATATACGCTCGATCGGTGATTTCTAGCGTCTCTCGGACATTATGATCCGTGATTAAAATGCCCATATTTTGCGATCGAAGCTCCTCCACCAGCGACTGTAACTCCGACACCGCGATCGGATCAACCCCAGCGAACGGTTCATCAAGCAATAAAAACCGAGGTCCCTTTTCTCCCACCGCCAAAGCTCGCGCCAATTCAGTGCGTCTTCTTTCCCCACCAGAGACGCGACTCCCCCCCGTATTGGCAATATTTTCGAGACGAAACTCCCTTAATAACCCTTCCAGACGTTGACGCTTCCTCCGTTGGGAAAAGCCATTTTGTTCCAAAACCAAACGAAGATTATCCGCAACCGTCAGATGGCGAAAAATGCTAGTTTGTTGAGGCAGATAACCAATTCCCAAGCGCGATCGTCGATCGATCGGTAAACCAGTAATATTCTCCTCTCCTAACCAAACACTACCTTGATCTGGCTTCACTAACCCCGTAGCAATATAGAAAGTCGTTGTTTTCCCCGCGCCATTGGGACCGAGTAACCCGATAATCTCCCCTGGAGAAACCATCAAACTCACCCCATTAACCACAGTTAGTTTCCCATAAGACTTATGAATATGTTTTAAGACTAAACTCACGCCAAACCTATTGTTGAAGAGAAGAATTAGAACTATCTTGAGGCTGGGGAACAACATAAGTCGATCTTACCTGTTGTTCAGCTTTAGGAGTCGCCACAAATCGCCCCTCCTCCAACAAATAAACCACTTTCTCCGCCCGAATACTGTTTTCCCCTTGTAACACATAAACATCACCCGTGAGAACTAAACGACGTTCATTGCGGAAATATTGCGCTTGCGCCGCCGTCGCTTGTAACGCTTGAAGCGGATAATTAATTTGAACATTTCCTCGCGCTGTAATCACCCCAGTTTCCGAATTCGCTTCCTGAACATCAGATTGAACCGTCATCGTATTTTGTCCATTAGAATTGCCCGATTGAGCCAGAGAAGAAGTCGAAGAAAACGCCATCATTCCCAAGAGAGTAACAGCGAGAAAACCAGACTTAAGAGGAAAAAATAAACCTTGCTTAAACATAATGTTGGGAATTTTGAGTTTCTATCTCCTAGAACACAGTTTATCGCACAAAAGTAGGTTGGGTGGAGAGAAACGAAACCCAACACCAATATTTGTTATTTGTTATTTGTTATTTGTTATTTGTTATTTGTTATTTGTTATTTGTTCACTGGTCACTGGGAGACGTTCCATGGAACGTCTCTACATTGGTCACTGATTACTGGTCACTGATTACTGGTCACTGATTACTGGTCACTGGTCACTGATTACTGGTCACTGGTCACTGATTACTGGTCACTGGTCACTGGTCACTGGTCACTGATTACTGGTCACTGATTACTGGTCACTGATTACTGGTCACTGGTCACTGATTACTGGTCACTGGTCACTGATTACTGGTCACTGATTACTGGTCACTGATTACTGGTCACTGGTCACTGATTACTGGTCACTGGTCACTGATTACTGATTACTGGTCACTGGTCACTGGTCACTGATCACTGATCACTGGTCACTGGTCACTGATCACTGTTTAACCCCAGTGGTGCTAATTCCCTGAATAAACTGGCGTTGTCCCACTAAAAACAACAGTATAACTGGAATCGTCGCCATAATCACCGCCGCCATCAGTAAAGACCAATTACTGGTAAATTGTTCCTGAAACTGTGCCAAAGCCAACTGTACCGTTGTCAACTCGGGTCGCGTGGTGAATACCAACGGCTTAAATAAATCATTCCATTCCCCAATAAACGTAAATAAAAACACCGTCACTAAAGCGGGACGGGCTAACGGAAGCATAATTTCCCGTAAAATTTGCCAACGACTCGCCCCATCTAAAAACGCCGCCTCTTCCAACGCGATCGGAATCGTTGTAAAATACTGACGCATCAAGAAAATACTAAACCCATTAACAGCAGTCGGTAGAATCAACGCCCCATAAGTATTAATTAAACCGCCAAACTTTAACACCAAAAAAATCGGAATCACTAACAACTGAAACGGAATCACCAACGTTGCTAAAATCACCAGTAACAAGCTCTGACGACCGCGAAACCGTAATCTAGCCAAAGCATAGCCAGCGAGAGAAGCCGTAATTAATTGTAGAGTAGTAACACTTAAAGCCACAAAAGTAGAATTCGCAAAAGCCAGTAAAAAATTTCCTTGTTGCCAAGCCTGTTGATAATTTTCTAAAGTTAGAGACGACAGATTAAAATTGGGACTAGCCGTCGTTCCCGAAGGAGCAAAAGACGTAAGCAAAATGATTAACAAAGGAGAGAGGACGATCGCGCCCCCCAGTAGTAGAATTAAGAAGCGAACAAAAGATTTCATGTAACTTGTTAGGATGAAGGGGAACTAATCGTTTCTATAGAAAGATTCAACGAGGTAAAGTAGAGAATTTTGGCGAAAACGCCTAAGCTGAATATATTATTGGTGATAAGGAAGCCATAGGAGAAAATATACTTATGCAAGATGTTGCAGTTACCCCAACCTTAGATTACACTAGCGAAACTTATAAAGATGCCTATAGTCGGATCAACGCGATCGTAATCGAAGGGGAACAAGAAGCCAAGGACAACTATTTACATTTAATCCAACTCTTACCCGATAGTAAAGACGAACTAACCAGTCTCTCAAAAATGGAAGCCCGACACAAAAAAGGGTTTCAAGCCTGCGGCAAAAACTTGAGCGTTACCCCAGATATGGAATTCGCCCAAGAATTTTTCGCAGAATTACATCAAAACTTCCAAGATGCACTGGCAGAAGAAAAAGTAGTCACCTGCTTACTGATTCAATCTCTGATTATCGAATGTTTTGCCATCTCAGCATATAACATTTATATTCCCGTTGCCGATCCCTTTGCACGGAAAATCACCGAAGGAGTCGTCAAAGATGAATATACCCATCTCAACTACGGGGAAGAATGGTTAAAAGCTCACTTTGACGAAGTTAAAGACGAATTAGAAGTCGCTAATCGTCAAAACCTTCCCATCATCTGGAAAATGCTTAACCAAGTCGCTGCGGATGCGAAAATTTTAGGCATGGAAAAAGACGCTCTCGTAGAAGACTTTATGATTGCTTATGGTGAAGCTCTCAGCAACATTGGCTTTAGCACCCGTGACATTATGCGGATGTCAGCTTACGGCTTACGAGAAGTGTAGATTAAGCATTCTCTTTCCAATTCGTTAACGAAATTCCCCGTCGTAACTGGCGGGGAATTTCGTTTTTCAAAGTGACTTCCCACTAAATCGGAACTCTTTCTTCGCTCTCTAGCCAATATTTCAATGTGAGTGAAAGACCCTCCTCCAAGGAGACTTTTGGCTCCCAACCCAATTCAGCTTTAATTTTGTCATAGCAAGATTTACCCACATACGATGCATCACCTTTGGGAACTGGCTTCTGCTCAATGATGGCCTTTTTGCCTATTAATTTTTCTGCCATTGCAATCATGTCATTAAGTGTGGTTGCTACGTGGTGGCCTGTGTTATACTCTTCAAAGCCAGACCTCGGAGGATTATCCAACGTGAGCATATAAGCGTCAACGATGTCTGAAACGTATATCCAAACACGAGTTGCTTCACCTGTTCCAAACTTTTGAATTGCTTCGCCTTTGTAAATTCTCTCGACGCAAATTCTAGGAATCATGTCTGGTCGTCCGCGAGGCCCGTATGTTGCGAAAATCCGGATGATCGAAACTTTCATTTCTGGATAAATGGTATGATAGACATGGCCAAATGCGTCGCTTGCAACTTTGGTGGCGCCGTACGGATTGATAGGGTGACGAGGCGAGTCTTCGTAAAGCATTGTATTCGGACTGTCAAACTGTCCGAAACAACTCCGAGTCGATGTTTGGATAACGTGTTGTACCTTGCACTCACCGCAAGCCTTCAGCAAGTTGATAACTCCTTTAATGTTTACGTCAACATACTCCATGGGAAACATGACTGAGCGCCGATCGTCAACCATTCCAGCAACATGAATGACTCGCGATATTTTATTTTCTTTTATCGCACTATAAATCGAGTCGTACTTAGTCAAATCTCCTTTGATCATGACTAGAGACCCTCCTTTCTCCTTGTATAGTTTGAACTTATTTTCGAGGTAAGTTTTGTTGTCATTCTTTTCAGATGCTTTAGTTGTTTCGTTGTTAAAGACATCAAATACGAAGACGTTCTCACCACGTTCAATCAAACGCTCTACAATGTGGGATCCGACGAATCCGACACCTCCAGTCACGAGGATGTTCATGTTCATAGTTCCTTGATTTTTTTCTATCTTTGTTACATAGCAGTCCTATCTCACGAGCATCACTGACACGCAAGTCAATCACACTTGTCTCCGGCATAGATTTTAACAGACCTAAACCATTAATGTCAACAAGCGAGCGAACTTTTCCAAAAAGTTAAACTATGTCAGCTAATGTCAAGTAATAGTTGTATTAGAAAATAACTCTTTCCGAATCTATTTAAACGTCTTAAGATTGATAAAGAGTGAGTTATTCACTCCTGTAATCACCATATTTAATTTATAACGACCTGATTCACAGGTTGAAAGCGAGAAATTCATGTTTGGTTTGATCGGTCATTCCACCAGTATGGAACACGCTCAAAAAGCGGCAGCACAACTTGGCTATCCCGAATATCATGAACAAGAATTAGACTTTTGGTGTTCAGCACCACCACAAATTGTTGATGATATTAAAGTCACAAGCGTAACAGGAAACACAATTGACGGGAAATATATTGAGTCTTTTTTTCTCCCGGAAATGCTTACTCAGCGTCGCATCAAGGCGGCGGTGCGAAAAATATTAAATGCCATGGCTCATGCTCAAAAAGCCAACATTGATATTACCGCACTCGGCGGCTTTTCTTCGATCGTGTTTGAAAACTTTAGTTTACAGAATAATCGTCAAGTGCGTAACGTTGAACTAGACTTTCGGCGTTTTACCACTGGTAACACCCATACCGCTTATATTATTTGTCGTCAATTAGAACTTGCCAGCGCGCAAATTGGGATTAATCTGTCTCAGTTAAAAGTAGCGGTTTGTGGCGCAACTGGTGACATTGGTAGTGGTGTTTGTCGTTGGCTGAGTGAAAAAACCTCGATTCAAGAGTTATTGTTAGTCGCTCGTAATCAAGAACGCCTACACACTCTACAATCGGAATTAGGACGGGGAAAAATTCTCCCGATGGAAGAAGCACTCTCTCAAGCTGATATCGTGGTTTGGGTAGCCAGTTTACCGAAAGGGGTAGAAATCAATCCAGAAACCATGAAAAAGCCGAGCCTTGTGATTGATGGCGGCTACCCGAAAAACTTTGATGCTCGCATTCAAAACCCAGAAGTGTTTGTTCTCAAAGGGGGAATTGTAGAACACTCCCTTGACATAGAATGGACAATGATGGACATGGCAAACATGGACGTTCCGAACCGTCAATTATTCGCTTGCTTTGCCGAAGCGATGTTATTAGAGTTTGAAAAATGGTACACTAACTTTTCTTGGGGGCGGAATCAAATTACTGTCGCCAAAATGGAACAAATTGGTGAAGCTTCCCAAAAGCACGGCTTTAGCCCTCTTTTGCTCAAAGAAGCCGTTACCGCAGCTAGAACTTAAATTCTCTCCCGACTTTCCTCACCCTCACTCATTTCTTGGTTGACTATTCGCAACTTTTCTATGTCCAAATCAAACCGCAAAACCTTCCTCCTAGAATTTGAAAAGCCTTTATCAGAACTGGAATCACGGATTGATCAAATTCGTGAGTTAGCCGAGGATAATCAAGTTGATGTTTCTGATCAAATTCGACATCTTGAAGAAAAAGCAGTTCAGCTTCGCAAGGAGATATTTAGCACCTTGACTCCGGCGCAACGGTTACAATTAGCACGTCATCCTCGTCGCCCTAGCACCCTCGATTATATTCAGGCGATGAGTGAGGAATGGTTTGAGTTACACGGCGATCGGGCTGGAAATGATGATCCCGCTCTCGTGGGGGGAATCGCTCGTCTTAATGGTAGCCCTGTAATGATGTTAGGACATCAAAAAGGACGGGATACAAAAGACAATGTGGCTCGGAATTTTGGCATGGCTTCCCCCAGTGGTTATCGCAAAGCAATGCGCTTGATGGAACACGCCAACCGCTTTCAGATGCCGATTTGCACGTTTATTGATACCCCTGGCGCTTGGGCTGGAGTGGAAGCAGAAAAGAAAGGACAAGGGGAGGCGATCGCGTATAATTTACGAGAAATGTTTAGCCTTGATGTGCCGATTCTCTGCACTGTGATCGGTGAAGGGGGATCAGGCGGTGCGTTAGGAATTGGTGTCGGCGATCGAATTTTAATGTTAGAACACGCCGTTTACACCGTCGCCACCCCCGAAGCCTGCGCCGCCATTCTGTGGAAAGACTCTGGTAAGTCCGAAAAAGCCTGTGAAGCCCTAAAAATCACCTCTTGGGACTTAAAAGACCTCGGCATCCTCGATCAAATCATATCTGAGCCAGTACGGGGCGCTCACGCCGATCCGATCGGGGCAGCCAACCTGCTGAAAGAAGTGTTAATTGCAAATTTAGAAGCACTAATGCAACTCCCCCCACAACAAAGACGAGAACAACGCTACCAGAAGTTCCGTCATATCGGTAAGTTTACAGACCTTGCCGAAAAAGGTCAACTGAGCCTTCCTAGCGAAACTGATCAAGATCAGCATCACTTAGAAACCCCCTCTTCTCACTTTCTCAGTTATTAGAGAAATTAAAATCTCCTTGAAAAACTGCCATCTTGAAAAGGGTTTCATCACTGCTCAATGTACGACAACACCTTTGACTTCTCCTCGCTAAACAAGATAAATCGTAGGTTGGGTGGAGCGAAGCGAAACCCAACACAAATGATAAGGAATTACCTGAACCTGATATAAGACTCTATCGTCGCTATCTTAATTTTGCAGTGCGTCAAATTATTGTTTATTTGCGTCCCTCTAATTCTCCTTTGGTGTTTCAAGATCAATTTCAAATTGATAATCTCACCGCCAGTTTTGAAATCATTCGCCTATGGGAACAGCCAACAGAGCAGTTTTTAACGTCTTCAGGATTATTTCCATTTGCAGTTTTGGCGAACACAACGGAAGCAAGTGGAACTCTACAACAAGTGGCGCAAGAAATCGAGAAAATTGAAGACATAACCGAACAAAGGAATATTGCTGCCTCAACTGCACTATTGGCAGGTTTAAAATTAGACAAAGAGATAGTTGAAAGAACTATGAGGTCAAATGTTATGAAGGAATCAGTTATTTATCAAGATATTATTCAACAGGGGAGTAAGCAAGAGGCGATCGCATTTGCGTTAAGATTGCTGAAACGGCGACTGGGAACAGTCAACGCGGAACTAGAAACACAAGTCCAATCCCTATCTGTGGAAAAATTAGAGGCATTAGGAGAAGCCTTACTGGATTTGAACAGTGAGACAGAAATTAGAACTTGGTTGGAAAACTGCCATTCTTAAAGAGGTTTCATCACTGTTAACGCATATCGTTGCGGTGAGAGATAGGTTTTCGCCAGGTGTTGCAAATCTTCTGGCTGTAACTCTTGAATCCGTTGCGGATACCCTACCGATAATTCTACCGTTCCGAGAGTGCTGTAATAGCCGTATAAACCCGCCAGTTGTCCAGGGGTTTCGGTAGAAAAAATATAATCATTACAGAGTAATCGTTGGGCGCGGTTCAATTCAGTGATCGAGATCGGCTTTGATTGTAATTCCAGAACCCGATCGCGCAAAATCTGTTCTACTTCCTCTAAATTTTGGGGATGTAACCAAACATTAATCGTAAACAAACTCGAATCCTGTTGTAGAGAGAAAGCACTTCCCACCTCATAGGCTAACTGTTTCTCCTCCCGTAACTCTCGCACCAAGCGCGAACCGCTTCCCTGCGCCAATAACACCGATAATAAATCAAGTCCCACCGCATCCTTCCAACCTGCAATTCCCACACCACGCCATCCCATCACTAAACGAGCAATTTCTAGATTCGGAAGTCGCACTTCTCGGCGTTGGGGAGAAGTTAAGCGAGGTAGAGGCGCGATTTCAAACTTAGGACATTCTGAAGGCACACTAAACGGATGAAACGCTGATTTTACTCCCTCTAACGCCGCCTGTTGATCGATATTTCCCACCACAACCACCGTCATATTGTGCGGTTGATAATAAGTTCGATGGAAACAACGGATTTCGTTCGCCGATCGAGCTAACAACTCCTCCTCCGTCCCTAGAATCGATCGAGCGTAAGGATGTTCCTCATATAAACTTTCACAAAGCGCCTGAAACGCAAACCAATCGGGATTATCCTCCATCTCCCGAATTTCCTCCAGGACAACACTACGTTCACAAAGAAACTCCTCCTCTGGAATTTCCGCCTGGAGGAGTAACTCCGCCAAATAGGGTAAAGTATCACGCCAACAACTTCCCGCCGTCGTTAGGAAAAAATGGGCATAATCATAACTGGTTTCCGCATTAGTCATCCCCCCATAATTTTCCACCACATAATCAAACCAACCTGGGGGAATGCGCTTCGTTCCCTTAAAAATCAAATGTTCTAAAAAATGAGCCGTTCCCGACCAAGGTTCTCGTCTCGCCCCAGCATTTACCCAAACATCCGTCACCACCACTGGTGTTGTTGTCAACTGTTGATGAATCACCCTTAAACCATTGTCCAACTCAATGACAGTTGCTGGAAACGCCTCCGACAAGATTTGCATTCTACCTCCTCAAAAAAACAAAACCCCCAAAAAAGGGGGAAAGTTTGCACCGCAACGCCGTTTTACCTCAGTTTATGACCTCCTGTTGCCAGGTGGGTACCGACATCTTGCTTTAAGTTTCCGAATACTCGTTCGGTTTACTGCCACAAGAGGGGTTGGTTCCCGGATAGGTCTTGCTTGTAGATCAAAAAACTATATTGGCAGTCACCAACGTTGCAGCAACAAGGGGCGATCGACCAACTAGCCGTTCACCGTTATGAGGAACTTAATCAAACTTACCCATAGCTTCTAAAAGCCTGATCGAGTCTGATGTCCACTTCCTGCTTCTTTCCACGCTTGGGCTTTTCCTAGCAACGTCGGCGTTATCTAGTCCACAGGCTGACACGATGTAACTCACCGCCAAAAGTGACTTTCTTTGAACTGTCTTGGTTATCGATCAGTTTAAGTTAGCCACTATTAAATTATATCAGTTAATTTGCCTAACTAGGTCAAAGAATGATTAAGTTTTTAGTTTCTGTTCCTAGCCCTTTCACCCCCGATCTTAACTTGTAATCAGGGGAAACTGACAAGAGGAAAAAAATAATATTAATTTTCCTCATCCTCAAAATCTTCACCACCCACTTGTTTGAGATGAATATGTTTACGTCCCAACGTAATTTCAAACTCATCTCCTGGCTTCAACCCCATTTTTTTCGTATAAGCAGCCCCAATTAATAAATTATTATTCGACTGTACACTAATTTTATAACTCGCCGATCGTCCGCCACGTCCGCGCCCATTTCCATTACTATCTAAGTGAATTCCCTCTGCATCCATTAGAGCGTTAAGAAATTTCATCATATTAACTCGTTTCACACCGTTTTTTGTTTCGGTGTAGTAACCACAAGCCTTTGCTTTTTCTTCCCTATTGAGATCACCCAAATCTTTAACTTTTTTGAGTAAAGCCTCACCGGTTAGAGGATTTCCTTTTTTTTGTGCCATTAACTGAAACTCTTATTTCATTAACTTCCGTCTTTCTACTTTAGCTGTTTTTTTAGCCCTAGCGCAATTAAATTTTCCACGCCTAGAACCTCAGCTTCTAAAGACTATATTACATTTTTTTCCAGAAATCAATGATCGGGAAAAAAATAGCTGACACCAAGCAAATTTCTGAGATCACTACTTGACTCTCTTTAGTAACATTTACCACAGTTTCTCTTGTCGTCATCTCTTCACCTGATCTCATTCATCAAACCCCTTCCATCCCCTTTCTCCCTCACCCTAATATTGCCTCAGCGACTAACCGCATCAATTAATGATAGAGTAATATAGCAATTCTATAGCAGTCCTATTTCATTTGTAAAAAGTTTACTCATGGAAGCCCCCCAAACTTGGGCCGGAGCGAAGGTGAGGATTGGGGGGCAAAAACAATTTACGATTCATTTAGGATTGCTATATATAATTTGTAAAAATTTGACTCACTAAAGCCCCCAATTTTGGGGGATTGGGGGGCAAAAAAAATACGAATCTTATGGGATTGCTCTAGTATTTCCCCTGAGATTAAAAACTATTTCCGGTCAAGCGTCTTGATCTAGTGACGCTGATTCTTATCAACTTGAATCCGATGAAATTAACCACTCGTGGACATTATAGCGTTAAAGCTCTACTTGATTTAAGTTTACAATCCCGTCTGAATCCCACTTCCGTAAACGCGATCGCCGCTCGTCAGGGATTACCGCCAGCGTATTTAGAAAAACTCTTGATCACAATGCGACAAGCGGGTTTAGTCGAATCAGTAAGAGGAGCGCAAGGAGGATATAAACTTGCCAGAGAACCCCAATTTATTTATTTAGGAGAAATTTTAGAAGCAGTGGGAGAAACCATTGAACCTTTACCCTCCCATACCCCTAACGCTGAACAAGCAGAAGATTGGGTTACTTATAGTTTATGGAAACAACTCCATCAAAAATTAAAAGAAGCATTATCTAGTATTAGTCTTGCGGATTTATATTATGATGCCCGCAGTTGGCAAGCCGCCCAAGGTGAAGAAACTAACTTTGTCGTTTAAAAAATGATGATAGATTATGACGCAACCATCCTACTAATTGCCGCCTTTCTCGATTATCTCATTGCTGATCCCCTCTTTCTTCCTCATCCCGTTCAAGGGATGGGAGTGATCATTTCCTTTTTCAGTAAAAACTTCACTAATCTCACTAAGAATTCTTCCTTACGTCGTTGGGGAGGAATCGCTTTCGGGATCAGTTTAATTTTCGGAAGTGGTGGCTTGAGTTGGCTCATCATTTACTTGAGTAAAGAAATCTCAATTGGGTTGAGTTTTTTATTAGAAGTGATTTTATTAGCAAGCTGTTTCGCCGGTCGTAGTTTACGAAATGCTGCTGTTGCTGTCCTCACGCCATTAAAGAATAATGAAATTGAAACCGCTCGCACTCAACTTAGTTTTTATGTGGGACGAGATACCGAAGATTTATCAACAGCGGAAATCTCAAGAGCAGTGTTAGAAACTATAGCAGAAAATACCACTGATGGAGTGACCGCCCCCCTATTTTATGCAATTTTAGGTTTAGTGATTGGTGTGGGAAGTGTTCCCCTCGCACTCGCTTATAAAGCCAGTAGCACCCTTGATTCGATGGTGGGTTATCAACGAGAACCTTTTACTGATATCGGTTGGTTTAGTGCCAAATTTGAAGATATTTTGACCTGGCTACCTTGTCGGTTCACCGTGTTGACAATTAGTTTAATCGCCCTGCAACCGCTAAAAGTCTGGCAAATTTGCCGCCGTGACGCGACGCAAGACCCCAGCCCCAACGCAGGATGGAGTGAGTGCGCTTATGCCGTTGTTTTGGGAGTGCAATTAGGAGGGAAGAATACTTATCAAGGGGAAGTAAAGGAAAAACCCTTATTGGGAAACCCTGAGCAAAGCATCACTGAGGAAAAGATTGAGCAGGCTTTGAGCTTAACCCGAACTTGTTTTTTGATTTGGCTATTTTTAGCAGTGATAATTCTACAAATTAATTTGGGAACATAAGCTCACCCCTCGCGTCTCTTTTCGGGAGAATCGGTAATAATATGTTTGAGTAGAACTTAGGAGTTGGGCTTCGACGGTCTAAATTGATCTCAGTCCCTCCCACGTAACCTTGTCGTTCTGTAATGCCAGAAGGAGGTCGAATTGCGGAGAAGGTGTGACCGAAATCGGAAACGTTCTCGACGGCGGGCAATTTATTGTCCTGAACATGGTTGCTATCTCGATAGCGTGAGCCAAAAATATCCGATTTATGCCGATCGTCCTGAACAATTAAGAGAACAAGGGATGTCGAAAAAAACAGCAACCATGGTCTTAACTGACCATACGGCGGTTCGGACTCCACTATGGATCGAAGCGTTTTGGTGTGGTGAGTGTGAAGAGGTGCGATGGTATTTAGTGAAGAAAACCGACCGTCGGACGTTTGAATTATCTTCTGTACCGCGAGGGTTATGGGAAAGAATGGAAGGAGCAATTGATCCGTTTGGGAATCCATCAGTCAGTGAGTTTACGCGCAAACAGGCGAAAAGATTAAATCAGAAAGTTTTTCGGGACTATAATTCTTAAAGCCCCAACTAAATGAACTGCGTCACTTGCTTGTTTGAAAAAAAAGCGCGATCGGTTGCTTAATGGGAAAAAATAATGATGAGACCAACAATTACTGATCCTCAGGCCCAAAGACGGAAATGGTTCATTAATCTTGTTAAAAAGCGAATTCAATCAGGAACAGGAAGCAGCATTACTTTTCTCAAGCAACGGAGATGGACGTTTTCGGTGAGCAACCTTAGGGAAATTATTAAGCAAGTACCTTTCGTTATCGTTGGTGGTGTGGCGACTCGGCTTTATATGCCTGAACGAATGACAGTTGATATTGATATTTTAGTGAAAGCAGAAGATGCAAGGTTAGTTTATGAAGATTTAGAACAAGCTGGAGGTAAAAAAGAAGGTAATTTGAGTATTCCAGGAAGTCAGTGGACTTTAAACGATGGCACTTGTATTGATATCCTAGAAGTTGCAGATGCTTGGGGAATAGAAGCGATTGAGCATCCGAATTATGCTCCTGATGGATTACCTGTAATTGCACTTCCCTATTTAGTTTTAATGAAACTTCTGGCTGGGCGTAGCCAAGATTTGGCAGATGTTAGCCGAATGTTGGGAGGTGCAACAGAGGTTCAGTTAGAAGAAGTGAGAGCGGTGATCAATCAATATTTATCAAATGCGGTAGAAGATTTAGAAAGCCTAATTATGTTAGGAAGATTAGAACATGGGTGAAAGGGGAAGATGGGGAAGAAAAATCGCTCCCTTGTCTCCCTTGCACTTTTTTGAGGGGTTAAGAGCCTTAAAGCCTCATTGGGTAAAGGTTTCAGTTTCCCAACAGGAAACCCTAAATACCTTTCCAGAACGCCCGATCGCGCCCTTAGAACAAGTCTTGGATGAAAACTGGTTGCCTGAAACTGAAAACATTGAGGTTCAAGAAGACAATGAACACCCATGCAAAGAGATTGAAAATGACTTCCGTATTGCCTAGAACCCAACCCGTCACCTTTGAGGAGTTTGTTCAATGGAAACCAGAGGATCAAAGGTATGAACTTCATAATCAAGTCATTATTGAGATGCCACAGCCGTCAGGAAAACATGAAGAAATTACCTGCTTTTTAGCAGAACGGATTACTGCTGAGTATCTTCGTTTAAACTTGCCCTACCGTATTGCTAAAACCGTACTCGTTAAGCCCCCTAAAAGTGAATCGGCTTATTCCCCAGATGTTTTGGTCTTAAATCACTCCAGCCTCATTAATGAACCTCTGTGGAAGAAACAATCAACACTAACTCAGGCAACATCAATTCCCCTAGTCATAGAAGTTGTGAGCACTAACTGGCGAGTGGACTACTTAACAAAAGTGAAAGATTATGAAGAAATCGGCATCCCTGAATATTGGATTGTTGATTACCTCGGTTTAGGCGGGAGAAGATTGATTGGTGACGCTAAACCGCCGACAATTTCAATTTATGAACTGATTGATGGGGAATATCAAGTGCGTCAATTCCGAGACAATGAGCTCATTATTTCCTCAACTTTTCCCGAATTAAAGCTGAACGCTAACCAAATTTTTCAAGCAGGGGAAATAAACTTGACTTGAAATTAGCAACTCGCGCGATCGCGCCCTGAAATCGCTAAGGAAGACAAGGAAGACAAGGGAGACAAGGGAGACAAGGGAGACAAGGGAGCGATTTTTCTTCCCCATCTTCCCCTGATTGTGAACAGCGCTTAGTGGGGATTCGCCCAGGTGAGAAAATTCACGAAGAAATGATTACCAGTTCCGATTCTTTTACCACCGTTGATTGTGGGGATTATTATGCGATTCTCCCCGCCAGTGGATGTTATGGTATTGAAGAATACTGTGCAGCGCGACAAGCAACCCCAGTTAAACCGGGAATGAGTTATAATTCAGGCGATAATGACTGGTTTTTAACAATTGAGGAACTGCGATCGCTGATCCGAGAAAATGTTGATAATAATTTTCCCCTATGACTTCATTTATTCCCTACGGAAAACAAGAGATTTCAGAAGCAGACATCGCAGCCGTGATTGATGTCTTAAAATCCGATCGCATTACCCAAGGTCCAGCAATTGAACGCTTTGAACAAGCTGTCGCTGACTATTGCGGCGTTAAATATGCGGTGGCTGTTTCCAGTGCGACAGCAGGACTCCATATTGCTTGTTTAGCATTAGAATTAGGGGCAAATGATCTCCTCTGGACTTCTCCCAATACCTTTGTCGCTTCGGCGAATGCGGGGCGTTACTGTGGGGCGAGTGTAGATTTTGTGGATACTGATCCCAAAACCTATAATTTAAGCCCAGAGGCTCTAGAAGCGAAATTAATGGCAGCCGAAAAACAGGGAAAACTCCCCAGTGTGGTGATGCCAGTGCATTTAACTGGACAGTCGGCGGTCATGGCGGCGATCGCGCCTTTAGCGGAGAAATATGGGTTTCGAGTCATAGAAGATGCGTCTCACGCGATCGGGGCGCAATATCAAGGAAAACCCGTGGGATGTTGTGAGTATTCAGACATGGCTGTGTTTAGCTTCCATCCTGTAAAAATCATCACCACAGGGGAAGGCGGAATGGTCGTCACCAATCAAGATGAGCTTTATCAGAAATTAATCCGTCTCAGGACACATGGCATTACCCGTGACCCGAACTTGATGACAGAAAGCAGTCATGGCGGTTGGTACTATCAACAATTAGAGTTAGGTTTAAATTATCGCATTACCGATATTCAAGCCGCACTTGGTGCTTCCCAAATGCAGCGTTTAGAAAAATTTGTCGATCGCCGTCGTAGCCTCGCCCAACGATATAACGAGCAGTTACAGGATTTACCCTTAACCTTACCCGATCAACATCCTGAGACTAATTCTAGTTGGCATTTATATGTCATTCGGTTGCAATTAGATCAAATTCAAAAAACTCACCAACAAGTATTTAATGAGTTGCGAGAAGCACAAATCGGCGTAAATTTACACTATATTCCGGTTCACACCCAGCCCTATTATCAACAATTTGGATTTCAATGGGGAGATTTCCCAGAAGCGGAACAGTATTATCGAGAAGCGATTAGCATTCCTTTGTATTATGGGTTAACAGAAGCGGATCAAGATCGGGTCATTCAAAAGTTACGGGAAATTTTAAAATAAAACTCAATTGACAATTATCTCTTGGCTAAAATAGAACGAAATTTAAGTCAAAGGTCAATCCTTCTTGTAGTATGAAACTGGGTTAGCTGATAAATTATGCGGAGGAAGTTATTTTGGTCTTACAGCGCGATCGCGCATTAGGAGTGTTTCGGGGAAAAGAACATTTACCTGTTCCTGCTTCCATTGCACTAACTCTTACCCCACAGGAAATTTTTGCTTGGGTAGATTAAGCCTTTGTTTTTATTAAACCACGATAAGAGAAACGCTATTTTGTGAAATAATTGAATTAAGCCAATTTTATATTTTTTGAGGAGAAAAAAATGAATTTCAAAATCGGGAATCGCGAAATTGGAGATAGCTATCCCTGCTTTATCACATTTGAAGCAGGAGCAACTCATTCAGGAGTAGAATATGCCAAGAAATTAGTACAGCTTGCTGCTCAAGCGGGTGCAGATGCTGTTAAGTTTCAAATCTATGATGTTGATCGTTTAGTTTCTGATAAAAAACAATTATTTAGTTACAAAGTTTTAGTGGATCGAGAGTCTGGAAATACAGAGGAAGTTCAAGAACCTTTATACGATATATTACTTCGACGGAGCTTAACTCAAAACGAATGGAAGGAAGTTAAAGCGACGGCTGACCAAGAAGGACTAGCATTTTTTGCAACAGTAGGATTTCCAGAAGATATTGAATTGTTACAGGAATTAAAATGTGATTCGATTAAAATTGCTTCTGCTGATGTTAATCATCATCCTTTAATTCGGCAGGCAGCAAAAACAGGAATGTGCATTCAATTAGATACTGGTAATTCGACAATTGGTGAAATTGAAGAAGCAGTTGATTTAGTTTTGCAGGAGGGAAATGACAACTTGATCATTCATCAATGTCCTTCAGGATATCCAGCCCGCTTAGAAAGCATTAATTTGAATATTATTCCCACCTTAAAGCAAATGTTTCAAGTTCCAATTGCTTACTCTGACCATACACCAGGTTGGGAAATGGATGTTGCAGCAGTAGCACTTGGCGCCAATTTAGTTGAGAAAACCATCACACTTGATCGTACCACTCGCAGTGTTGAGCATATATTTTCTCTTGAACCTTCTGATATGAAGCAGTTTGTACAGACAATTCGAGATTTGGAAACCGCTTTCGGCAGTACCCGTCGTTTAATGAGTGAATCCGAGCGAAACAAGCGTCTTGCCACTAGAAGAAGCTGTTATTATGTTCATGCCCTGCAAAAAGGAGATTTGATTACAGAAGAAGCAATCGACTATCGACGACCTGGATATGGTCTTTCACCCAAAGAAGTCACGAAACTAATTGGGAATCGAGTGCGCCAAGAATGTCCAGAGGGGAAACAAGTTGAATGGACAGATTTAGAATGAGTGATATTAATTTAGGAAAAGTATTAGCTTTAATTCCTGCTAAAGGTGCATCTCAACGCCTCATTCAAAAAAATTTAAGGTCTTTAGGGGGGCGTTCCCTTTTATCTTGGACGGTAAGAGTAGCCTTAGCTTCTCAATGTTTTGACCGAGTGGTTGTTAGCACCGAAGATCAGAAAATTGCTGAGGTATCTAGCAACTTAGGAGCAGATGTTCCCTTTCTCAGACCAGAAAAATTAGCAGTTGATCCAGCAGGTGTAGTAGATGTTTGCTTACACGCTTTAGAACAATTAGAAGCTCAGTCTGATCAATTTGATACTTTAGTTATTTTATTACCATCTTCTCCCTTTCGAGCCGTTGCCGATATAAAAGGAGCAATTAATAGATATCTAGAGAGTAAAGCTGATTTTTTGATGAGTGTTACACAATTAGAACATTCTCCTCTAAGTTCTCTGATTTTAGATGAGACAGGTTTTTTGAAACCACTTCACCCAGAGTGGATCGGACATTTAGGAGCGAAGGCAAAAAAGGAACAAATTCCCAATTTGGTTAGATGTAACGGTGCAATTACGATTGTTAATGTTGAGCGATTTAAGCAAGAAAAACAATACTATGCTTACCCACTTGCAGCTTATGAAATGCCTTGGCTTCGGGGTCTTGATATAGATACTGAACAAGACATTTGGTTCGGTGAATTTTTATTAGAGCAATCATTAATTGAGGAAGAGAAATTACTACAGTGAGGAGATTTTGAGATGACAAGTTATAAAACCGAGCAAGAAAATTTTTGGTCAGGAGAATTTGGAGATGACTATATTACTAGAAATCGTGGTGAGTTTTCGATAGCGAGTAATTTAGCTCTTTTTTCTAAAATCCTATCAAAAACTCATAAAGTGCGTTCTTTGATTGAATTTGGTGCAAATATTGGCTTAAATTTACAAGCAATTCAATTGCTACTACCTGAAGTTAAAATTTCGGCTGTAGAAATTAATTCTACTGCTGTAAAAGAGTTAGAAAAAATGGGGGGGGGTAACTGTTGAGAACAAATCAATTCTTGATTATTTGCCACAAAACAAGTTTGATTTTACCTTAATTAAAGGAGTATTAATTCATATTAACCCTGATTATTTATCTAAAGTTTATGAAATCTTGTACCAAAGTAGCAATCGTTATATTTGCGTAGTAGAGGATTACAATCCTAGTCCTGTAACGGTAAATTATCGAGGTCATCAAGATCGTTTATTTAAGCGTGATTTCGCTGGTGAAATGCTAGATAAATTTCAAGACTTATCTTTAATAGATTATGGTTTTGTTTACCATCGAGATACTAATTTTCCTCAAGATGATTTAACTTGGTTTTTACTAGAAAAAAGATAATCAAAATGAATACATCTCTTTATGAAAAAGACTTTTATACTTGGGTGCAACAGCAAGCAAGTCTCTTAAGTCACAAAAAATTTGATCAGTTGGATTTACCCCATTTAATCGAGGAGTTAGAAGACTTGGGAAAGCGTCACTATGATCAACTTGAATCTCGTTTGATGCAGTTAATAGCTCACTTATTAAAATGGCAAGTTCAATACTGGAAACGAACAAACAGTTGGCGAGCGACGATTCGCGTACAAAGAACAGCGATCGCGAAACTCCTGCGACGCAATCCTGGTCTCAAATCTCGTTTAGAAGAAGCGATAAGAGAAAGTTGGGAAGAAGCCAGAGACTTAGCTATTATTGAAACTGATTTACCTGATGAACAGTTTCCTGAAGCCTGTCCTTTTTCCTTAGAAGAAATCCTGAGTGAAACGTTTTTTCCAGAGCCAGAAAATAACTCCCAATGATAACGCCAACCCAATTCAATTTATTATTCAGAGTTGAAGCCTCGATCGCGATCGGAAGCGGTCATCTGATGCGGTGTTTAGCATTAGCTCAAGCATGGCAAAATGTCGGAGGAAAAGCTGTTTTTGCCGTTGCCACAGATATCGGAAGATTGCAAACTCGCTTAGAAGCAGAAGCCATAGCGGTTCGCTTCCTACCAGTTGTCACAGGAAGTGATGAAGATGGAAAGGAAACGATTTCTGTAGCGAAACAGTTAGGAGTCTCTTGGTTAATTATAGATGGGTATCAGTTTGGAGGAGACTATCAAGCGCAATTAAAAGCAGCAGGATTAAACCTATTATTTATTGATGATTATGGACACGCTGAACATTACTATGCTGATCTGGTTTTAAACCAAAATCTCTCGGCCGATCAAAGTTTATATCCTCATCGAGAAACTAAAACTCAGTTATTATTGGGAACAGATTACGCGCTTTTAAGACGGGAATTTTGGCAATGGCGAAACTGGAAACGAGAGATTCCTGCAACTGCAAGTAAGATTTTTGTCACCCTTGGCGGGGGCGATCCTGATAATGTAACCCTGAAAGTCATGCAGGCTTTATCTACTATCGAAAAAGAAGGATTAGAAGCAGTGGTAGTTGTGGGAGGAAGTAACCCTCATTATGACCAGTTGCAAGCGGTGGCGCAAGCGTCTCCTTTCCCGATCGCGCTAAAACAAAATGTAACTAATATGCCAGAGTGGATGGCGTGGGCTGATCTCGCGATCGCAGCAGGAGGATCAACCAATTGGGAACTCGCCTTTATGGGATTACCCAGCGTGATTATTACAGTAGCCGAAAACCAAAGCGCGATCGCGCAGCAGTTAGGCAAAATGGGAATAACCGTTAGTTTAGGGTGGTATCACCACTTAACCATTAATCAATTGAGCGCGACCATTACTAATTTACTTTCTGATCACAGACAACGCCAACAGATGAGTGAAAAAGGGAGAAAGTTAGTAGATGGTTTGGGAAGTCAAAGAGTAATTGATCAGATAATGGAAACATAAGGAGAAAATTAAATAATGAATATCAATGATATGTCAATAAAATATCCCACAGGATTTGAAAAAGCAGTTCAAATGACTAGAGAAGAAATGGAACAGCATATCCGTTTAATGGCTGCTTTGAAAATGTTTGAGTTAGGAAAAGTTTCTTCTGGGAAAGCAGCAGAACTAGCAGGAATATCAAAGCTCGATTTTTTTGATGCTTGTCATCGCTATCGTGTTAGCATTTTCAATTATCCACCCGAAGAACTGGCTGAGGAACTGGAACAAGATTTAAATCTTCTGCTAGAATGATTAATCAATAACTCAGGCGCGATCGCGTATTTCTAGGGGTTAATGAAGTAATCTAATAACTGTTGCCAAGCGTAAAAATGAAGAGGGGATGCCAATGCTCACCTTGGATAATTTACTCCAACAACGGGACAAAATTCTAACTGTTGCTCAACGTCACGGAGCATATAATGTTCGTGTTTTCGGTTCTGTCGTGCGAGGAGAAGCCAGCGATCGTAGTGATGTAGATTTGCTAGTTGATTATGATCGCTCTCATCGCTCATCTTGGTTTCCAATGGGACTGATCGAAGATTTGGAAGCGTTGCTGGGAGTTCAGGTCGATGTTGTTACGGAGAAAAGCCTAAAATCTCGTCTGCGAGATCGGATTCTACAAGAAGCACAACCTTTATGAGGCGCGACTTAGAACGACTACAGGATATTTTGGAAGCGATCGAGCGTATTCAAAGTCGAGTTGACCTTAATCAAATTGAGAATGATGAGATGCTTCAAGTTTGGGTTCTATATCACTTACAAATTATTGGTGAAGCTGCCCGCGCCCTCTCCTCCGAATTAACGCAACACTATTCTCAGATTCCTTGGTCAAAAATTATTGGTTTACGTAATCGCGTTGTGCATGAGTATTTTGATATTGATCTTGATATCGTCATTGATATTGTTATATACGATTTACTTGATTTAAAGGAGCAAATCAAAGGGATTCTTAATGATTTCACTGACAGTTAGTATCGACGGTTAACCAACTGATAACAGTTATTTATGAGTTACTTTCGGCACAGCAAAATTGTTATCGTTTTGGAGTTCCATAAATATAATGATCATGTTGTTCAGCACTATCAGTAGGCAACTCATTTAAAACCTCTTCAGGAATATCAGCCACTAATTCCTCTGCAAATGCTCCTAACGACTGGGTATTTTCTGATTGATCATAAGATGAACAGCGGTGATGTTTAATTTTAGCGAGTAATAAAAAATCAAAAACTTCTTCGATCACAGGTTGTGGGGCTGTTTCTAGTTCTCGGAGTAATTGCTCTTTAATTGTCATGGCTCGGCTTCCTCATGAATTATCTCTCTACCACTAATGTAGCGCAAGGCTCTATGGCTTGCGTGCAGCACCTGGGCAAAATAGAACTAATACCATTTTGAAGAATTGGCACTACATGACGATCAACTAAGCCCCCCTTAATAAGGGGAATCCACCCTGACCCCCCTTCGCAAGGGGGAAACTATTTGAGGGGATCAGCCGTAGCAGGATTTTTTGAAAATGGTATAATGTCAGGTTCGCTCAATCAATGATAAAAAGTAGGTTGGGTGTAGCGAAGCGAAACCCAACACCAATTATAAACAATTACCCGAACCTGATATAACGATCATAACTTGAAAGTTGCTAGAATGATTAATCAATAACTTAGGCGCGATCGCCCATGAATTCTCAATTAGTCAAAGAAATTGCTCAGGAAATCAGGAATCTCTCAACAGAAGAGAAACAGTTTTTGCTTCAAGAATTGCAGCCAAATGAGTATTTAAGACAACGCCTTCAGTCTTTTTCCTCAATCGTTTATGAAGCACTTGATTTAGAGTTAAAGCAAGCGCATTACCGTTTCTATCGTCTTAGCGATGAAGGTTATTTTAACTTATCAAGCTACACGATTCCTATCAAAAACGATAGTGGATTTTTTACAGCCTTTTATTTGAATATTGAAACCATAGAATTGCCTAAACTTTACCTCAGTCTAAAACATTTATTTGGAAAAAGTAGCCGTTGTTTTGACGATTATAAATCGAGTTTTGCTTTTCCCCTATTTACTGAGATCATTAAACCCAATGCAACTTATAACTATATTATTGTTGTGAGAGATTATAGAGGTAGCATTGATTTTTCTATTCGCCGATGTGTTGAAGAAAAAATTGAACCCATTCAATCAGTCTATCATGAGCCGTATGATCAAGAGTTTTCTTTAGAAGAAATTCGTTATTTTGTTAGCTATTTTTGTGGCTATCTCTTGGGACTGTGGAAAGTTATCGATCGCGATCGAGTTCTACCATTTTATCATGAAATCCAATCAAATAATCTTCTCTATGGCTACAGTGAACAGGAGGGTTATTTTTGCTTTGAGTACGAAGAAGACAACCAACGCAGCGAAATTTTAGCCAGACTGGGTTTTCCAGAGAAATGATAGGATAAAAAGAAACAGAAATTGGGGGAGAGGATGACAAATGAATTCCTACAAAGCCACAGCAAGACGGCGAAAACAAAGCGCGATCGCGCAAACGGAAAAACGATGGCAACAAGCCCAAATCATTGCTCAACAAGCCTCCAATTTTTTAAGGCAAGAATATGGTGAAATACAAGTTATTTTATTTGGTTCAAGTACACAGCGCGATCGATTTCATCTCCACTCAGATATTGACTTAGCAATTAAAGGTTTACCCCCAGAACATTTTTTTAAGGTAGTAGCGCAGTTACAGGATTTATCACCAGAATTTCAAGTCGATTTAGTGCAACTAGAATATTGCCAAAATTCTCTACATCAATTAATTTTAGAAGAAGGAAAACCGTTATGAATGGTCGTTACTTAACGCTTGCGGGTCGAATTCGTCGCGATCTAAAAGATTTAGAAACAGTTGTCCAGCGCAGTCAAGATATCTGGAAACAATATGAAACCTCTCAAAACGATCAATTTCTAGACGCAGTTGCACTTAACTTACACAGTTTTTACACAGGAATAGAACGTATTTTAGAAAGCATTGCCGAAATTAGCGATGGGTATCAGCCGACAGGAAAAAGCTGGCATCGAGAATTGTTACTACAATTGGCTTCAGAAGTTTCTGGAATTCGTCCTCCAGTCTTAAGTGATTCACTCTTAAAAGCCTTAGATCAATATCGTGGGTTTCGTCATGTAGTGAGAAATATTTATACTTTTCGTCTCGAAGCTAACCAAATTTCACCTTTAATTGATCAACTTTCAACAACTTATCAAAATTGTCAGATCGAGCTTTTGCAATTTGCTGATTTTTTAGAAGAAACTGGTACTTCCACCTAAGATATATGTAGATACGACAAGCAAATAATCTGGAGCATACTACATAAAAAGTAAGCAATAAACAGTTAAAAGAGAATGCCAGAATCATGGTAAGTGAACTAACCAATCCCACTCAAAATCAACTTTATGAAACCGATTATAACCTTTGGGTTTTAGACACAGCCAAGAAACTGCAAAATAAAGAATTAGATGCTCTCGATTGGGAAAATTTGATTGACGAGGTATTAGACTTGAGTCGGCGGGAAAAAAGAAAATTGGAGAGTTTGCTAACCCGACTCTTTGAACATTTACTAAAACTAAAGTATTGGGAATCAGAAAGAGAAAGAAATCGAGGTCATTGGCAAGGAGAGATCAGAAACTTCCGTATTCAAATTTGGCGAGAATTGAAAGCAAGTCCGAGTCTTAAGCGTCACCTCTCAGAAACTTTCGAGGAATGTTACCAAGATGCCCGAAAAATTACAATAGACAAAACTCAGTTATCCCCTGATACTTTTCCTGAAACCTCTATTTCGTTTTGCGACTTTCCAAAGGAAATCGCACCCTTAGATCAAGTCTTAGATGAAGAGTGGTTACCCTTTGAGGAGAAAAAATGAGCAAACCTTCCGATATTGGAGGAAAACGACTGATTAGCCTTTCCCCTGAAAACTGGGCGCGATGGCTAACGGAACTCCCGCAAGTGAAAGTGATAGAAATGGTAAACTCAGATTTGCAATGGGTGAGCCGAGAAAATGATATCGCCTTGAAAGTCACCAGTCCAGACACGGGAGACTTTTTACTCCTCAATGAACTGCAACTGCGTTATTCCGCTAAACTTCCCAGAAGAATGAGAGCTTATAGCGGTTTGGTCGAGGAGAAATATCAGTTGCCAGTGTATCCGATTTTGGTCAACATACTTCCTCATGTCATTAATCCTCAAATTCCCACCTGCTACGAATCAAACTTTCAGGGAATCCGAGCTTATCAAGATTACAAAGTTGTTAACTTATGGGAAGTAGAAGCAGAAATTGTCTTTGAACAAAACCTGCGTACATTATTGCCATTTGTACCAATTTTGAAAGGGGGAAGAGAAGAAACAGTTGTCAGAGAAGCGTTGCGGGAATTGAGAGCAGATGAAGACTTAAACGAGTTAGAACCATTGCTCTCATTTTTTGCGTCGTTTGTGCTAGAACTACCAGTAGTACAGGAAATTATGAGGTGGGATATGGCAGTCTTAAGAGAGTCTCCCTGGTATCAGCAGATTTTACAAGAAGGAGAGCAGATAGGAGAGCGACGAGGAGAGCGACAAGGAGAAGCCAAATTAGTCTTGCGCCAGTTAAATCGTCGTTTTGGAGTATTAAACCCAACTCTGGAACAGCAAATTCAGGAGTTATCCGTAGAACAACTGGAAACCTTAGCGGAGGAATTGCTCGACTTTTCGACAGTGGAGGAGTTAGAAACTTGGTTAGAACAACAGTGAAGTAGAAAGCGCGATCGCAGTGACATACACTTTAAAATTCCAATAATGGCAAAATGCGAAGATTACTTTCTGAGAAACCTACAAGAAACTGACTTAGAAAAGGTTTTGACATGGCGCAACTCCGAAAGAGTGCGGATTAATATGTACACGAATCATGTAATTACATGGGAAGAACATTTAGCTTGGTTTCAAAAAATTCAAAAAAAGGAAAATGTTATTTACTTAATCTTTGAGTTTTTAAGTTGTCCGATTGGATTAATTTGTTTTACCGATCTCGATCGAACGAATAATAAAGCATTAGGAGGGTTTTATTTAGGCGAAGTTGATACTTCTCCTAGAAGTGGCATAGCAATGGAATATTTAGGATTAGAGTATGTTTTTGAAAAAATGGATTTCAGAAAACTAGGCTGTGAAGTATTAGCATTTAATAAAAGTGTAATTAAGTTTCACAAAAAATTTGGATTTAGCCAAGAAGGCTATTTTAATCAGCATATCTATAGAGATGGGCAGTATTTAGATGTCGTCTTTTTAGCTTTGCTTAAAGAAGATTGGCTAAACTCTAAAGAAAGATTAGCTAAACTAGCCTTTAGATAAAATCATAAAGATTAAAACCAGATGCTTTAGACTTAACTTAATTCCAATTTGTAAAATGAAATACCAATTATGAAAGTTTTATTACTAGGACCAGAGAGATCAGAAATTATTGGGGCTTTAGATAAAAGTGGAGATGAGGTAGAGATAATAGAAAAAAAATTGTCTGTAAATGATCCAATTATACAAGAGGTAGATTTTTTAATCAGTTATGGATACCGTCATATCTTAAGGAAAGATATTCTAAGTAAGTTTCAAAATAAAGCGATTAATATTCATATCTCTCTATTACCTTGGAATAGAGGTGCTGATCCCAATTTATGGAGCTTCCTAGAAAATACCCCCAAAGGAGTAACTATCCATTATTTAGATGAAGGAATTGATACAGGAAATATTTTAGTTCAAACTGAAACGGAATTTACTAACGAGGATACTTTACGAACCAGCTACGAAAAGCTCAATGAACTTGCTATTGAATTATTTCAGAGTTCATGGTTAAAAATTAGAGAGGGAAAAATTCCTTCACAGCCACAACCTGGCGGTGGTTCATTACATCGTCTTCAAGATCGAGAACGTTATAAACATTTGTTAACTAACGGATGGGATACACCTGTTATTAATTTAATTGGTAAGGCTTTAAGTAATTAGAAAATTACCGAACTCTCAGCACTCGCCCAAGCAGCCCACGAAGCAAAAGCCATTTTAGGGGTGAGTTCCTTAAAATTAATGGATTTTCCAGACAATCGGATGGATAGCTGCGATTTACTCGATATTATCAAAGCGATCGAGCCATTAATCCAAGAATATTCCCCTCAGCGCATTTACACCCATCATCCAGGGGATGTCAACATTGATCACCAGCGCATTAGTGAAGCTGTAATCACCGCAGCGCGATCGACCCCCAATCATGCCACAAAGACAATTCTCTTTTTTGAAGTTCCCTCCAGTACAGAATGGCAAGTTTCCCCCGTGAAAGCAACCTTTCAGCCGAACTGGTTTGTGGATATCTCCGAAACCCTCCAGTTAAAGCAAAAAGCCCTCGCAGCCTATGATTCAGAAATGCGGGATTTTCCTCATCCAAGATCATACAGCGCGATCGCGCATTTAGCCCATTGGCGAGGCGCAACAGCAGGAGTCGAAGCAGCAGAAGCCTTTGTTTTAGCCCGTCATCGAGAATAGAGCTTTTTTATACCATTTTGAAGAATTGGTGCTACAGTAACGGTCAGTTAAGCCCCCCTTAGTAAGGGGGGTTTGGGGGGATTGAAGGGGAGAAAACGTTGGGTTTCGCTACTCTCCACCCAACCTACGGCTAATTCCCCCCTTGCTAAGGGGGGTTAGGGGGGATTAAAGGGGAGAAAACGTTGGGTTTCGCTACTCTCCACCCAACCTACGGCTAATTCCCCCCTTGCTAAGGGGGGTTAGGGGGGATTAAAGGGGAGAAAACGTTGGGTTTCGCTACTCTCCACCCAACCTACTTTTGATCATTGATTGAGCGAACCTGATATTACAAGGTTGTTCATCAACGCAGAACATCAAACCTTTGTCGAAGCCCAGAATTAATTGTGGAAATCGCCAGTAGCAGCGCCTCCTATGATGTACACGATAAGTTACAGGTTTACCGTCGCAATGGAGTACGGGAATATTTGGTTTGGTTAGTCGAAGATCAAGAATTTCGGTGGTATATTTGGGCAGAAGCAACCGATCAGCAATTATCCCCTGATGAGTCGGGAATTTTTAAAAGTCCTTTTTTTCCTGGGTTGTGGTTGGATGCCCCTGCGCTTTTATCGGGAAAAATGCAACAGGTACTATCGGTGCTAAACTCAGGAATTAGTTCCTCTGAGCATCAAGCCTTTGTTGAGCGGTTAGGTAAAACTTAATCATCGATGGCGATCGCGCTTCGGTTGTTGTCTAAAAAGGCAAGAAAAGGAGAAAAACAGACGATCGCGCCCCTCGATCAAGTTTGAGATGAAAACAAGTAAAATCAAAAATTATGGTAGCAGACTCTCCACAAGCACAAAAACAACTCTATGAAATTGAGTCCAATTGATACAAGGCGCGATCGCGCTAGACAATTTATCCTCAGCCACTACACATGGGATAAAATTGCAACTCAATTGATCGAGATTTATATAGCCATTTGCGAAAAGAAACTTCTAAAATAGTGGACAAAGCGAGGTCGGGCAAAATTTACCATGCAAACCCATCAAGTTTCTAACCAACCCCAACTTTATGATCAAGATTATTACCTTTGGCTAAAAAAAACTCAAGAGCAACTGGCAACGGGTAACTTTTCTGCACTGGATGTTGCCAATTTAATTGAAGAACTTGCTGACATGGGGAAAAGTGAAAAACGAGCAGTAGAAAGCAACTTAACAATTCTCATCATGCACTTACTGAAATACCAATATCAACCCCAAAAGCGTTCTAACAGTTGGCTGTTTACCATTCGAGAACATCGGAGAAGACTCGAAAAACTATTCAAAGATAGTCCGAGCTTAAAGCGATACTTTAATGAAGTATTGAATGAATGCTATCAAGATGCACGAGAACTTGCTGCTGCTGAAACGGGTTTACCGTTAGAAATGTTTCCAACTCAAACTCCTTTCACAACAGAAAATATTCTAAATCCAGCCTTCTTGCCCAGCACTAATGATGATAACAATTCTAATATCTAGATCATTGCACTTATAATTGATTGGATTAAAACAACTTTGTCTTTGGTAGCCGTAACCTCGCCATTACCCCCATTGGCATTCCCTCACGACCTCAATCTGAACCTTCTTGGAAAACCCCTTAAACTGTCCAAACTTTTTGCATCTCGGAAACCCATACCCTCTTTCTCGGATACCAACTTTTGTGTGGTAATTAGTATTTACTACCATAAAGACTCATTAATTCAGTCAGACTTAAACGAGAATTGGCACTAATTGTTAAAGGGGAAAATTCATTGCGTTGATAATGTTGCACTCCAGCACAAGCAATCATCGCTGCATTATCTGTACACAAACGCATCGGGGGAAAGTGAACCTTTAACCCTTTCTCTGTTCCCATTGCGGTTAATTTCTCCCTTAAACTCCGATTCGCTGCGACCCCTCCTCCCACAACAATGGTTGATAAACTGTGTTCTAAAGCACAGGCGATCGCGCGGTGAGTTAACGATCGAGCGACGGTTTCTTGAAAGGAAGCCGCCAGATCATTCACGGGTAACGCTCCTTGAGTTTCTAATTGCTTCACCAAACGGGAAACTGCCGTTTTTAAGCCACTAAAACTAAACTCATAGGGATAATAGCCCCCATCGGGATGAGAGACTTTTCCTTCGGGGAGAGAATAAGCAAAAGGATTTCCCAACTTCGCCGCGCGATCAATCGCCGGCCCCCCTGGATAACCTAATCCTAACAAACGGGCGGTCTTATCAAACGCCTCTCCTGCTGCATCATCACGAGTTCCCCCCAAAACCTCATAACTACCATAATCGCGCACTGCAATCAAACTGGTATGACCACCAGACACCAATAAACAGAGAAAAGGAGGCTTTAACGTCGGTTCACTGAGATAACTGGCGTAAATATGTCCTTCCAGATGATGAATTCCCAGTAACGGCTTATTATGAACCATCGCGAGAGTTTTTGCCGTTGCTAATCCCACGAATAATGCTCCCACCAAACCTGGCGCAACTGTCACCGCCACCCCATCAATCTGATCCCAACCGAGGCTTCCTTCCTGTAACGCCTCTTCTAAACAGACATTCATCACTTCTAAATGTTGACGAGAAGCGACTTCTGGCACAACACCACCATAAGCACGATGAACATCAATTTGGGAAGCAACAATATTACTTAAAATGTGACGATTCTTAACAATAGCGACACTGGTTTCATCACAACTGGTTTCAATGGCTAAGATAGTTGACATAGTTTGATACGGCAAAGATTTGTGTATGTTTAGTAATATTAACTTTACGGAGCATCAATCCAAGGTTAAGATCAATTTTTGACGTATCAACGTATTAACTGTTGCGTTGTCTTTTGTACAAGAAAACTAAATTCAGTTGTAACAAAAGGAAATAATTTATGCCAAGACTGCTTGCTTTAATTTTGTCCGGAATACTCCTTTTAGGCTTTGCAGCACCTGCTCAAGCCCAAGCTGGAGGCAATTCTCAACTCGTTCCCTGTAGTGAGTCCGCAGCGTTTCAACAACGTGCTAAAAACTTCCGCAATACCACCTCTGATCCCAAGTCTGGAGAAAAACGTGCTGAACGCTATTCTCAGGCGCTTTGTGGTCCCGAAGGCTTACCCCACTTGGTTGTAGATGGTCGTCTATCTCATGCTGGTGACTTTCTGATTCCCAGTGTAATGTTTCTTTACATTGCGGGTTGGATCGGTTGGGTTGGTCGTGCTTATCTGATCTCCATCAGAGAAGAGAAAAACCCAGAAGAAAAAGAGATTCTGATCGATGTTCCCCGCGCTCTTAAAATTATGCTCAGTGGCTTCGCTTGGCCCGTTGCTGCGGTGAAAGAATTACTTTCTGGTGAATTAACCGCTAAAGAAGGCGAAATTCCCATTTCCCCTCGCTAATGATTTGTTGATCAATCGGAGATTAATCTTATGGACAATTTCAAAACTTTTCTTTCCAGCGCCCCTGTTTTATTGACTGCTCTTTTAACGTTTACGGCAGGACTTTTGATTGAGATCAATCGTTTTTTTCCTGATTTATTATTCCATCCCATGCCGTAGTTTTGAGACAATTTAATTAAACTTCAAGACTCGCAATTGTTAGTAGTTACATTTTGTAGGGTGGGCATTGCCCACCCTACGGTCTTTTTCCCGAATAACAAATAACGAATAACAAATAACGAATAACAAATAACAAATAACGAAATCAATCTCGTTATTCTTCTAGTATCCGTTAATCCGTAACCTGTGACCAGTGTTAGGCTATCCCCTGAGAGAAAACAACAAAATTCCCCACTTCCCAACCAGAGAGAAAAGCACCTTCAAGGCTAGACACCGATTCCTCTCCTGAAACAAACCCATCTCCTGCCAAATAAAGAGAATCTATAACCGTGAAAAATGGCTCTGGAAATCGATCGATCGGGGTACTATAACGCCAAAAATGTCCTTGATACTCAATCACTGTCACGTTACCTAAATATCCCCTAGCAGCGGCAATCAACTCTTGTATTGCGATATCTCTTAAAGGTTTGGGATAATGTTGTTCACTAAAATGATGAGTTCCTTGTAAGGTTACAGCATAACCATGGGGAGAAATCCCTTTTTGATGATTGCAAGCAATCCAATCTAACTTTTCCCCTTTCACCTGATAACCGCCAGCATAAGGCATTAAAATCGGATCAGATACCATTAATAACACCGCCAAACACATCCGATAAGAAACGCCACTGAGTTGTTCCCACGCCGCATCAGATAAAGGAATTTGCGAAGACTTTAAAAGGTCAAGACTTTGCGGTAAAGGCGCAGTGAGGATCACAGAATCACTTTCATATTGATTTTCCTCCTCATCGAAAACTCGCCAACTGTCTTGATGTCTTTGTAAACTGACAACTTTTGTTCCCGTTTGAACATCTAAATCAGATGCGATCGATTTTGCAACGTCCCGAATCCCTTTAACACCGCGATATTTAGGTTGTTTAACCTCTGCTTCTGTTTTTGCCTCACAATTCCATTCCTCGACAAGTTTTAATTGTCGCCAGTTCTCAAGCCAAGATTGAAACGTTTCACCTTGAGCCGTGATATACTGCGCCCCATAATCAAAGATTCCCTCACCAGAATTGGGAATATTAATCCGACGAGTCGCTAAACGTCCTCCAATTCCCCTTCCCTTATCCAAGACTTTTACCGTAGCCCCTTGGGATTGAAGTTGAACCGCCGCCACTAATCCACTCAGTCCACCGCCGATAATTAAACAGTCCTTTCGCAAATTTGAGTCACTCATAATTTTGTCTCCAGATTTTCTAAAGCGTAACTTGTCCGTTATCGTTGAGATAGGGGAAGACTTATTCACTGAAATCTAGAAATGGCATCTCAAAGCGAATTACCAGCACCGTTCAATCACCAATCACCACCACCGCAACAACATTATAGTGATAGTGCTTTAGGGTTAGTCTCAACCAAGAGTTTTCCCGCAATTGTGGGAACAGCAGACATGATGTTGAAGTCAGCAGAGGTGACTTTAGTCGGTTACGAAAAAATTGGTAGTGGTCATTGTACGGCTATTGTGCGAGGAAAAACTGCTGATGTTCGTTTAGCGGTGGAAGAAGGGGCGAAAACCGCCGAACAATTTGGTCAACTAATCGCTAAGTTAGTGATTCCCCGTCCCATGCCAAATTTAGAAGCGGTCTTTCCAATTGGTACTCGTTTAGTCGAATTGGCGCAACAGAAACGGGGTTATAGTCATCTCAGTAACCGCGCGATCGGGCTATTAGAAACGAGAGGGTTTCCCGCAATGGTCGCTGGTGCGGATGCGATGTTAAAAGCCGCTGATGTACAGTTGGCATCTTATGAAACCATTGGCGAAGGTCTTTGTACAGCCATTATCCGAGGATCAGTGGCAAATGTGGCGATGGCGATCGAAGTGGGAATGCAAGAAGCGGAAAGAGTCGGTGAACTTCATGCTGTGATGGTGATTCCCCGTTTAATGGAAGACTTAGAACATACCCTTCCCGTCGCAAACTATTGGTTAGAAGACGAGGAACAACCGTTATCGTTACCAGAAAAACAGAAAGAAACGGAAAAACAACCGTTATCGTTGCCAGAAAAACAGAAGGAAACGGAAAGACAACCCCTTTCTTTCCCCGAAAAACAAGAGGAAACCGTAGAAGCAGAATCAAAACCAGAAGAAGAAGATCGGCAACCGATCGAGTTACCTGAATTAGAGAAAATTAATTATTCCGAAGACAACCAAGAACAACAGCAACAGAAACGTCAACAAGCACAATCTCCCGAAGAGGACAATTAATTAGTGCCTCCTGAAAAAGTTCATGGATCGGTGTAGTAAGGCAAAAGGCTTGCATGCAAAAGGCAAAAGGCAAGATGGGGGAGATGGGGAAGATGGGGAAGATGGGGGAGATGGGGAAGATGGGGAAGATGGGGGAGATGGGGAAGATGGGGGAGATGGGGAAGATGGGGGAGATGGGGAAGAAAAATCGCTCCCATTGCTCCCTTGTCTCCCTTGTCTCCCTTGTCTCCCTTGTCTCCCTTGTCTCCATCGAATTAGATTTTGGCAGAACTGGTGACGGAATAAACCTTTTCCACCACACTGGCTAAACGACGCATCGCCGTTGCGATCTCTTCATTAGTCGCCGTTAAACTAATCCGAATACATTCATGTTTATGTTGCCATTCTTCCTTCAAACCAGGAAAGAACGTACTACCTGGAACCACAATCACATCGTGTTTTTTCAACTCTTGATACAGTTCCCAATCTGTCATCGGTAAATCTTTTAACCATAACCAAGAGAAAATTGCGCCCTCTCCTCGATGTAAAAACCAGGGAACATCTTTTGGCAGGGTTGCATCGAGAGTTTCTTCAAGAACAGTAAATTTATTCTGATAATAAGAACGAATCACATTCTCGGCAATATGTCCCAGTTTACCAGAAGCGATCGCGCGAGCGGCCATGGCTTGTCCGTAACGGGGAGAATGAATACATAAATTAGTTTGGAAGGATTCTAACACCTCAATTAATTCTGGATCACCGATCGCCACTCCAATCCGTTCTCCTGGCAGTCCCGCCTTTGATAAACTTAAACAGTGTAATAAGTTCCCCCCAAACTGTGGTTTCATCTCCGTAAAATTCAGCGCTGGATAAGGAGGGGCATAAGCAGCATCGAGAATCACAGGAACTTGGTTTCTGTTGCCTTGGTTGGCGGCGAGTTCGGTAATTTTCGTTAATTCCTCATCAGAAATTACATTCCCAGTGGGATTACAAGGTCGAGACAGAATGACACAACCCGTGCGTTCATCAATGACTAATTGGCTAAAATCAGGACGATATTTAAAGCGGTGAGCCTTCTCATCCAGATCAAGAGTCGGTTTATAGGCAAGTAGCGCTTCTTTAAATAAACTGACTCCCCCATAACCCGTGTATTCTGGACTGAGGGGAAGAACAATTTGTTTCAGTGTTCCTGCTTCCGTATAGCCCCCAAACGCATTGGCAGCATAAAAATAAAGCGCCTGAGAACCAGGAGTAATCAAGATGTTGCGATCGGTGAGAGAGAGTCCATAACGCTGGTTAAAATCGTTCACGATCGCTTCAATCAAAGGCGCGTAACCTTGAGACGAGCCATAACGACAGACCACCTCTCCGTATTCATCACTCGCTAATAATTCCGCCGTACAATCTCGCCACAATTGTTCTACTTCTGGAATAATGACGGGATTCCCCGCACTGAGATTAATAAACTCTCTTCCTCCCGCTTGACGCAGGGTTTCAATAATATCCTTCATAATGGCACGCACACCCGTTAATTGGGACATTTGCGAGCCAAGTTGGGACAGATCATAATCCATTGCTTTATTCGCCATCAATACTCTGATTATTTTAAAACTGTACCGACCATCCTAGCCGAACTTGCTAGAATTGAAGACAGAATTAAGAGACTGAATGAGCTACGCACAACTTCAAGTTTTTGTCAACCTCTCGTTACAAAATTTATAATTTGACTGCAAAAATTGGTTTAAACTCTTTCCCAAAAACTTGACAAGATTGGAAAATTCATCACGAAATCATAGGCATTTGAGTCGTGAAAATTGAAGAAAACACAGACCATCCCGTGGGATTTTTGTTTTAACAATCATACCTGAAAAGGCGTAATCTCGTCAATATTTTGGCAATTCAAAAAACGGTTAAGAAGTGTTAAGAGCGCGATCCGATAGAAAGTCCTAATCATTTAAGTTGTATTTGATTACTTTTACTTATACCAGATTGACAAAAATGGCATTATTAACGTCACATCAAATCCGAAAAATCAACCATGATTTTGAAGCTAGCCACTACAGTTAGCAATTTTATGAGTAGTGCGAGCATCTTGCTCGCTATTCCCATTAATCAAACGGATTTGATATTAGGACGTTTCGATCGAATCTTTTTCTGAAAAACCACATTCCCCAATGGTGGAAGGTTGGCGGTTGAAAGTCATAACTTGATGATAGAAATCACTTTTTTATCATTAATAAATTAGGAAAAAAAGAGAAGATAGCCTGAGTTTCATTGACTTTCAATCCAAGTTGAATTAAGCTGTACCTATCGTTTGTGTCCGACTACTTTAGACTTACTATCAACCTAGAAAAATGGTAGATCAATCACTTCTCCCTTTCCTCTCCCCTGAAGATCAGTTACTGGCAGAAATCCGTCTCGAAACCAGTCAGATTTTAACGGAATTTGCTCAAGATGCTCACTTTATTTCTCGATTAGAAACTGTGTTTGGGCAGAACTTAGAAAAAGATTTAGTAACAGGTTTACAAGAGACTCTCCTTAATGGGGAGTTTTTAAGTGCGATCGAAATTGAAGTGTTGCCAAGTTTAGATTTAAACGGAGCTTTGGGAGCTTATGCGGCGGCAATCAATCAGATTTATTTATCTCAGGAATTGATTTCATCCTCTCCCCAAAAAGCGATTACAATCCTTTTAGAAGAGGTAGGACATAGTATTGATACGGCAATAAATACCACTGACACTCGCGGTGATGAGGGAGCAATCTTTGCGCTAGAAGTGTTAGGAAATCAGTTAACGCCACAGGAAATCGATCGTTATCAAGAAGAAGACGATCGAGCGACAATTACCGTCAATGGCGAAAGATTAAAAATTGAACAAGCAAGTTTTACAGTTACTAACACCGATGATAGGGGTAACGGTTCATTAAGAGATGCGATTAATCAAGCGAATAATACTTCTGGACTAGATAGCATTACATTCGATGTTAGTCTCACAGGAGAAACAATTTCCCTCGAAAGTGGACAACTGGAAATTACAGATGACCTTAATTTAGAGGGAGAAGAAATCACCATCACCGCATCAAAAAACAGTCGGATTTTTCTCCTCGATGATGGCAATGAAAATAACAACATTGATGTTAGTATTGATGGCTTGACTCTGATCGATGGCGTTGCGGAAAATGGGGGAGCAATTCTCAATCGAGAAAATTTAGTTTTGCGTAATAGTGAGTTAAGGGGTAATACGGCTACATCTGATGGCGGTGGTATCCTCAACAGTAATGGTAATCTCAGCATCGATCGCAGCACCCTCGCGGAGAATACGGCAAATCTCGGCGGCGCAATTGATGATGATGGTAGCGGCGATCGCGAGTTTAATCTGACAAATAGCACGATTTCTGGTAACGAAGCATCAGGAAATGTTGGTGGAGTAGATAACTCAGCAAATTTAAGAATAACAAACAGCACCATTTCAGGAAATACCTCTGAAGGTGATGCAGGTGGGGTAAAAAATTCAGGGACACTGACAGTTAATAACAGCACTTTTTTCAAGAATTTAGCCTTTAACCGAGGAGGAGGGGTGTTCAATTATGGTCAGTTTAATCTCACAAATAGCATCATTGCTAAGAGTGTGGGTGGTGATATTAATAACCGAGGAGTGGTCAATCTTCAGGGAGTCAACTTGATCGAAGATGATAGCGAAGATGGTAGCGAAGAAGAAGACCTCAATTTATCCCCCTTACAAGATAATGGTGGCGCGACTTTCACTCATCTACCGCTCGAAAACAGTCCTGCGATCGATGCAGGAGATAACAGTACAATTCCAGAAAACCTGACCTTTGATCAACGAGGAGAAGGATTCGATCGAGTCATTGAAACCATTGATTTAGGTGCGGTAGAAGTCCAACCAGAAGGATCGCCTCCTAGCATTGATGATCAAAGTTTTGATGATATTAAGGAAAATAGTCCTCTCGATACGTACGTCGGAAAGATTGTCGCCAATGACCCAGAAGAAGACGAGATTACATTTCGCACCGAAGATGATTTGGATTTAGATGGCGATGGGAATCCCAGTTTTCGTGTCGATGAAAACACTGGAGAAATCAGAGTCGGTGACAGTGGAGAATTGGATTTTGAAACGCGAGAAAGCATTACCTTTGATGTCATTGTTAGTGATGGAGGACGAGAAAACACAGCAACGATTACTGTTAATCTCAAGGATGAAAAAGAATCCGATTTAGAACCCAACGATACTTTAGACAATGCGATCGAAACAGAATTAAGTTCAGAAACTCCAGGTAATAAGACATATAATCTTGCCATTGGTGACGGAGGGTTACAAGAAAAAGACGTTGATTTATTCGCCATGCAAGTGAATGCGGGAGACATTCTTAGCGCCAATGTAAATGCAGGAGGTTCTTCCCTTGACGGTTATATTACTGTTTTTGACAGTGTTGGTAGTGAAATTGTTTTTGATTTCGATAATCCACTGGTTAAACTGAATGTTCCTGGCACAGATACTTATTATGTGGGAGTGAGTAGTCTTAAAAATCGCGATTATAGTCCCCTCAATACCGCTTCTCGTGCAGGAGGCAGCACAGGAGACTATAGTATCGCTCTCAGTGTGACACCAGAATCATCAAAAATAAGTGAACCCAACGATACAATCGGACAAGCGACTCCAATTGATCAAGAAGACTTTACTGCTAACAGCTTTATTGGAGATAACCGCACCCTGGATAACCGCAACTTGGATGTTGATTTGTATCAACTCACGCTCAGTCAAGGGGAAACGGCAACCATTGACATCGACACGAAAGAAACTCCTTTTGATACGGCGGTTCGCATTTTTAAGGACAATGGACAAGAACTTGTATTTAATAACAGTGGTCAAGCACCAGGAGAAAATGTGTCCTCCGTTGATCCTTATGTCGAGTTTACTGCGGCGGCGAGTGGTCGGTATTTTGTCGGGGTGAGTAGCGCGATTAACAAGAACTATCGAGGGTTTCAATCAGAAAGTGGAGAAAGGGCTGGTGGACAAGGTGCTTACGAGATTACAATTAATCAACCCCAACCCGAAGCAATTACACCAGAAGACCCCACGAATGATACCTTAGAAAGTGCGATCGGGCTAGAAGTGGGAACAAGCGTAGAAGGAACGATCGGCGATCGATCAGACTTTATCACCGTGCCTGGTTTGGATGTTGATCTCTACAGAGTTGCCTTAGATAGCAATCAAGAAATTAATATTGAACTGAATCGTCAATCCACACTTGATCCAGTCTTACGTTTATTTGATGCTAACGGAAAAGCGATCGGGTTTAATGATGATATTGAAAACAGTAATGATGCGTTTCTAAACTTTAATGCACCGCAAGCTGGAGATTACATCATCGGAGTCAGTGGGTTTGGGAATGAAAGTTATGACCCCACTCAGTCTGGGAGTGGCGCACCATTTGCCAGTTCTGGGAGTTATGAATTAAACGTGACAGAAGTCATTCCTGCTGAAATTGTTGCTGGTGCGGAAGAAGAAAATGATACCTTTGAAAATGCGACAGTGACAGACTTGAATCCCAATGATTTAGGTAGCTTTAAACAGAGTAACGCGATCGGGAATAACGTTAATTTAGACGCAGCTGGTTTCGATGTGGATTTATTTAGAGTAGAGTTAGATCAAACAACTCGTCTCACCGCCGCGATCGATACGAGAAACATCGACTCAGATTTAAATTCCCTTCTCCATGTCTTTAACAGTGACGGTGATTCTGTTGCCTTTAACGACGATAAAAACAGCGATCGTACCGACGCTTTCCTTGAGTTTATCCCTCCCAGTAGCGGCACTTATTACGTGGGAGTCAGTGGTTTAGGAAACGAAGCCTATAATCCCCTTAATGCTGGAAGTGGTAATTTTGCTGGTAGTACAGGAGACTATGACATCGAAATTAGTCTCACCGAAGCGATTTCGGAAGAAACTCCCAGCAATGACACTTTAGAAAACTCGATCGAAGTGGATTTAGAAAGTAACCTCTTTAGTCGTGACGGATTCATCGGTGACAACACCAACACAACAGGAGATGTTGATCTTTATCAGGTGAATCTCCAAGCAACGGATCAGATTACCATCAACGCCGATGCAACCACTTTCAACTCAGACTTAGATGGATTTCTCCGCTTGTTCGACAGTAACGGACAAGAAATCGTCGCTGATGACGACTCTGGAAACTTCTCTGATCCAGAATTGAGTTTTACCGCATCAGAAGACGACACCTATTATATTGGACTTAGTGCCTTCGCCAACCGCGACTACGATCCCCTCACCGAAACCGATCGAATCGCTGGCACAACAGGAGAATACTCAATCCGTATCGAACGCACCACCGCAATTGTTGAAAACCAAGCATTACAGACAGAAATTCGTCCCACCGTTAATAACGATACAGGATTCATCAATACCGATAATGATGCGACCATAGACGTTTTAGCAAATGATCTCGCTAACGATGCCAATGGTGTTTTAGAAATTACCGACTTTGACACCACCACCGAAAAAGGAGGAACAGTCGAATTAGATGACAGTCAATCCCGTTTAGTTTATACCCGTAACCCAGATTTTACAGGAGTTGACCGTTTTACTTACACCGCAAGTAATGAAAGCGGTGGCAGCGCCCAAGGTACAGTAGAAGTGACAGTGAATCGTCCGGCTGGACAGCCAACCGTAGAAGTGGGTTTAAATATTCGTCCAGTGTCGGGTAAAGAAGAACAATTAGACAATGGGTTACAAATTGGAGACGAGTTTTTGTTGGATGTGGAGTTTTTCGATTTAATCACTGAAAATAATCCTTCCAATGCCGTTACTTCTGGTTATGCTGATTTGTTGTTTGATCCGAACGTTTTACAAGTAGTAGAAGACGACAACACAGTTGATGGGGAAGATGGGGTCGTCGATGGCATTGTTCGTAATCCAGACTACATTACGGGACGCACAGGAACTGTGCGTAACTTTGACGGTATAGTGGAAGAAGTAGGAGGGGGAGCAGTGGTTTTCGGGGAAGAAAGTTTTCCTGAAGAGAATCGTGTTTTTAGTCTTCATTTACAAGCAGTGGGGGGAGGAAATACAGGCGTTTTAGCCAGTCGCGCGGGTGAAGCTACCCTCTCAACAGTGACCATTTTGAGTGAATTAGCAGATCAACGCCATAAAACCAATTTTGCTGAAATTAATGTGGGTGAAGGTGAGGGAGGTTTAAATGCTTTTCCTCCCTTGACGAATGAGACTCAACCCCTTGCTTTACCAGCGCAAGGAATGGCGGCGGTAGAAACGGCTATTGCTGCGATGGAAATAGAGGTATTATTTCAAAATGATTCTGGAGAATCGATCGAAGAAGTGACAGTGGGAGAAGAGTTTGATATTGTTCTCTCCGCTCGTGATTTACGTCTCGATAATGAGGAATTAGAAGGGAAATTTGGCGTTTTTAGTGCCTTTGCTGATGTTATTTATGACACAGTATTGATTGATGTTCAAGAAGCCAGTAATTTGGGGACATTTGAATCACCAGTGCTTGATCTCAATGATGGGATTGCAGAAGGATCAGGGTTAGTGGATGAATTAGGGGGAACTAATGTTGATTTGACTCCCGTTGATGAGACTCAGGAGTTTGCCGTTTTACGCGCCACAGCAACCGCACCAGGAGACTTAAAAATAGAAACGGAAGCACCCGATCGTCTCACTTCTCAAAATACCCTATTTGGCATCGATCGAGCAGTTAATGACGGAACAATCTATGGAGAAAATCAACTCACCATTACCAGTGATGAAACCCCAAGCGGCAATGCTGACTTAGTGATTACAGAATTTGACGCAGTAACTGATCATGTTTTACAAGGAAAGACAGACATCAATCTCACCATCGAAAATCAAGGAGAAGGAGATGCGTCAGGGTTTCAAGTGGAAGTGTTGTATTACGAAGCCGATGATTTAGAGGAATTAAATACAGCTACACCAACCGTAGTGGAAACCCTTGCTTTCAGTGCTTTAGAAGCAGACACACCAGTCACAGAAACCGAAGCCATCACTCTTCCTTTAGAGAAACTAATCGCAGAAGCCTTAGCGGATGATCCCTCCGTCTTTGGTGAAGATGTGCCGCCAAATGGTTTTCCCTCAAATAATGTTGATTTTCTCGGAGTGCGAATTGTTAACAGTGATTCCACCAATGAAAGTGAAGCCGCTTTTGGAAATAATGGTTTAGAAGCAGCAGAAAAAGGAGTCAATGTTGATGATATTGCCTTTTTCCCCTGGGATATTTTAAGTAACAATAGAGAGGGAGTTGAACCGAATCAAGAAGATGAATTAATCGCCGATGGTGTAGTGACAAATGCTGATAGTAATGCTGTTTTTCGGAATATTGGTCGTTTAATTGATAATGAAGAAGCACTTGTGGAAGACCCTAACAATGGTTTAGATTTAACTCGTTTAGATTTAGACTTGGATGGGGCGATTTCTCCTGTGGATGCGGTGCGTGTGGCAAATCGCATCGGCTATGAAATCAACCCGACAGTTTTTGAGGATGCTGTCGGTTAGGAATTTAATTATCAATATTTCTTAGTAAAATCAAATTACATTTGGAGAGCAACTGAAATGGCAACAATTAACGGGTCTGAAAACAACGATCGGCTAAACGGAACACCAGAAGACGACCTCATTGTTGGCGGGGCTGGCAATGATGAACTTTCTGGCGGTGCAGGAGATGATACATTTCAATTTGGGGAAGTTAGGCAGTTTGGATTAGATGTGATCGCTCCTTCTAATCTCACCGAACCAGGATCAGACACTATACGTTTTTTGGAAGATATCACCCCAGAACAAACTCGCTTAATCCGTTCCCCCAGAAACAGCGATCGATTAACGATTAAAGTAGAAGACATCGTTTCAGGGTCAGTGGTAGAACTAGGTCGAATCACCATTAACAATCAATACTCGCCCCTAACCAATGAAGTGTTACCGCAAGTAGAAACCCTTGTGTTTGCAAGCGATGGGAGCGCAGTTGACTTAACACAGGGATTAACCATTACAGGTAATGCTAATAGCATAGAATACTTAGGCACACAAGGAGATGACACCTTAAAAGGATTAGCTGGGGATGATACCTTAAGAGGATTTGCAGGCAGCGATCGCCTAGAAGGAGGAGAAAACAATGATGACCTCTTTGGTGGTGAAGGCAATGACACCTTAATTGGGGGTAAAGGAGATGATGACCTCTTTGGCGGTAAGGGCAATGATACCTTTCTCTTTGATGTCAGTGCTGGGGAATTTGGCACTGATCGCATTGTAGATGATGATGATTTCAGGGCCCGTTTAGAACCGGGAACCGATGAAATTCGGATTCAAGGCGAGATTAGTGAAGCCGATCTTCGTTTCTTCCGAGGAGAAAATTGGAATCAGTTAAATATCTTTGTGGGAGAGTTCGGACAAATAAGCATTGACAATCAGTATTCCTCCCTGACAGAAGAACCATTGCCTCAAGTGGAAAACCTAGTGTTAGAAAACGCTGGCAAAACGATTGATCTGACAGCAGGACTCAACTTTACAGGAACCGAAGAGGGCGACAGTATGTCAGGAACCCCCTCTGATGACACCTTAAGCGGGTTAGCTGGTTCTGATACTCTCTCGGGTTTAGGAGGAAACGATCGCCTAGAAGGCGCAGAAGGAAGCGACACCCTGAGAGGGGGTGAAGGTAATGACACCCTCATTGGCGGTCTAGGAGATGATGACCTCTTTGGCGGTGCAGGAGATGACACCTTTGTCTTTGATGTCAGTGCTGGGGGATTTGGCTTTGATGAAATTGCTCGGTCTGGCAGTTTAGAACCGGGAACCGATGAAATTCTCATTCAAGGCGAAATTAGTGAATCCGATCTTCGTTTCTTCCGAGAGGAGAATAGCAATCAGTTAAATATCTTTGTGGGAGAGTTCGGACAAATAAGAATTGAAAATCAGTATTCCTCCCTGACAGAAGAACCATTGCCTCAAGTCGAAAACTTGGTGTTAGAAAATGCAGAAACGACCATTGACCTGACCGGCGGACTAACCTTTGTTGGGAATGAAAATCGTAACAATATGTCAGGAAGTCCCTCTGATGATACCTTAAGTGGGTTAGCTGGTTCTGAGACTCTCTCGGGTTTAGGAGGAAATGATCGCCTAGAAGGCTCAGAAGGAAGCGACGCCCTGAGAGGAGGCAAAGGCAATGATACCTTAATTGGGGGTAAAGGAGATGATGACCTTTTTGGCGGTGAAGGAGATGACACATTTGTCTTTGATGTCAGTGCTGGGGAATTTGGCTTGGATGAAATTGCTCGGTCTGGCAGTTTAGAACCGGGAACCGATGAAATTCTCATTCAAGGCGAGATTAGTGAATCCGATCTTCGTTTCTTCCGAGGGGAGAATAGTAATCAGTTAAATATCTTTGTGGGAGAGTTCGGACAAATAGAAATCGAAAATCAGTATTCGTCACTGACAGGAGAGCCATTCCCTCAAGTGGAAAAATTGGTTTTGGAGAACGCAGAAACCACCATTGACCTGACAGCAGGACTCAACTTTACGGGAACCGAAGAGGGCGAAAGTATGTCAGGAAGCCCCTCTGATGACACCTTAAGTGGGTTAGCTGGTTCTGATACTCTCTCGGGTTTAGGAGGAAATGATCGCCTAGAAGGCGCAGAAGGCAGCGACACCCTGAGAGGGGGTAAAGGCAACGATATCCTGATTGGTGCAGAAGGAGATGATGATCTCTTTGGCGGTGAGGGAGATGATACCTTTGAGTTCGCCATTGGTAATTTTGGCGGTTTCGGGTTTAACGAAATTAGTCGTGATGGCGCTTTGGAAGCGGGCAACGATACCATTCGACTGTTAGCAGATGTGAATCCCGCAGAAACGCGATTTTTCCGTGATGGTAGCAGTTTAAAGATTTTTGTGGAACGTGTGGTTATTGGAGAAACTGTAATATTTGGTCAGATCAAAATTGAGAACCAATACTCAAATTTTACTGATCAAACTTTACCCCAAGTTGAAACCCTAGTGTTTGAAGCTGATGACACCAACGTTGATCTCACAGGCGGGTTAACTTTTACAGGGGATAATAATAGTAATGGTATCGAAGGAACCGCTAATGGAGACGTATTGGAAGGGTTATTGGGCAATGATGAACTCTTTGGTTTGGCTGGTGATGATGTTTTAATCGGCGGTCCTGGAGATGATGATCTTTATGGTGGATCAGGTAGCGATATCTTTTCAGGAACCCTAGGTCAATTAGATGGAAGCCAGATTTTTGACTTAGAAGAGGCCGATCAAATTCGATTTGAAGGGGCAAGTTTTACCCAAGACAATCTCTCCCGAGAAAACTTCTCAGAGTCAGTGCGCTTAACTATTGATGCAGACAACGATGGAGTTATTGATACCACCATTGATTTGGAAAGTGAGTTTGCAGATGATGATCAGTTGCAAGTGGGAACTGATGAAGCTGGAAACACGATTATTCAGCTTAATCGAAGTCAACAACCAGCCCCCCCACAAAATCTGACGCTTACTGGTGATGAAAGTAATAATACTCTGATTGGAGAAGGGGGAAATGATATTATTGTGGGCGGCGCTGGAAATGATCGACTCTTTGGCGGCGCAGGGGATGATCGCTTTGAATTTGCTGTGGGAGACACTGGCTTTGGATCAAATGTCATCGCTGATGACAATGCTTTAGAACCCGGTTCAGACACAATTCGTTTTCGAGAAGATATCACCCCAGAACAAACTCACCTAATTCGCAGCAATAATGACTTACTCATTATAGTAGAAACAGTCGTTTCAGGGTCAGTGATAGAACTGGGCCGGATTACTATTGAAAATCAATACTCCCCTGTAACCAATGAGGTGTTGCCACAAGTAGAAACTCTTTTGTTTGCAAGCGATGTTGATGCAACAGTTGATTTAACACAAGGATTGACTATTACAGGCAATGCCACTAGTGGGGAGATTCCTGGAACATTGGGAAATGATTCGATAGAAGGGCTAGCTGGGAGTGATACCTTAAGAGGATTTGCAGGAAACGATCGCTTAGAAGCTGGAGAAGGTAATGATACCTTAAGAGGCGGTCAAGGCAATGACACCTTAATTGGGGGTAAAGGAGATGATGACCTCTTTGGCGGTGAAGGCAATGACACCTTTCTCTTTGATGTCAGTGCTGGGGGATTTGGCTTTGATGAAATTGCTCGTTCTGGCAGTTTAGAACCGAGAACCGATGAAATTCGGATTCAAGGCGAGATTAGTGAAGCCGATCTTCGTTTCTTCCGAGGAGAAAATTGGAATCAGTTAAATATCTTTGTGGGAGAGTTCGGACAAATTGAAATCGAAAATCAGTATTCCTCCCTGACAGGAGAACCATTGCCTCAAGTCGAAAACCTGGTGTTAGAAAACGCAGAAACGACCATTGACCTGACAGCAGGACTCAACTTTACAGGAACTGAAGAGGGCGACAGTATGTCAGGAACCCCCTCTGATGACACCTTAAGTGGGTTAGCTGGTTCTGATACTCTTTCGGGTTTAGGAGGAAACGATCGCCTAGAAGGCGCAGAAGGAAGCGACACCCTGAGAGGGGGTGAAGGTAATGACACCCTCATTGGCGGTCTAGGAGATGATGACCTCTTTGGCGGTGCAGGAGATGACACCTTTGTCTTTGATGTCAGTGCTGGGGGATTTGGCTTTGATGAAATTGCTCGTTCTGGCAGTTTAGAACCTGGAACCGATGAAATTCGGATTCAAGGAGACATTAGTGAAGCCGATCTTCGTTTCTTCCGAGGGGAGAATAGCAATCAGTTAAATATCTTTGTGGGAGAGTTCGGACAAATTGAAATCGAAAATCAGTATTCGTCACTGACAGGAGAGCCATTCCCTCAAGTGGAAAACTTGGTTTTGGAGAACGCAGAAACCACCATTGACCTAACAGCAGGACTCAACTTTACGGGAACCGAAGATGGCAACAGTATGTCAGGAAGTCCCTCTGATGACACCTTAAGCGGATTAGCTGGTTCTGATACTCTTTCGGGTTTAGGAGGAAACGATCGCCTAGAAGGCGCAGAAGGAAGCGACACCCTGAGAGGGGGTGAAGGTAATGACACCCTCTTTGGTGGTCTAGGAGATGATGACCTCTTTGGCGGTGCAGGAGATGACACATTTGTCTTTGATGTCAGTGCTGGGGAATTTGGCTTTGATGAAATTGCTCGTTCTGGCAGTTTAGAACCGGGAACCGATGAAATTATCATTCAAGGGGAGATTAGTGAAAACGATCTTCGTTTCTTCCGACAGGAGAATAGTAATCAGTTAAATATCTTGGTGGGAGAGTTCGGACAAATAAGAATTGAAAATCAGTATTCCTCCCTGACAGAAGAACCATTGCCTCAAGTGGAAAACCTGGTGTTAGAAAACGCAGAAACGACCATTGACCTGACAGCAGGACTCAACTTTACAGGAACCGAAGAGGGCGAAAGTATGTCAGGAAGCCCCTCTGATGACACCTTAAGTGGGTTAGCTGGTTCTGATACTCTTTCGGGTTTAGGAGGAAATGACCGCCTAGAAGGCGCAGAAGGCAGCGACACCCTGAGAGGGGGGGAAGGCAACGATACCCTGATTGGTGCAGAAGGAGATGATGACCTCTTTGGCGGTGAGGGAGATGATACCTTTGAGTTCGCCGTTGGTGATGCTGGTGGTTTCGGCTTTGATGAAATTGGTCGTGATGGCGCGTTGGAAGCAGGGAACGATACCATTCGACTGTTAGCAGATGTGAATCCCGCAGAAACGCGATTTTTCCGTGATGGTAGCAGTTTAAAGATTTTTGTGGAAACCTTAACGGGGGGAGAAACTATTCCACTGGGTCAGATTAATATTTATAATCAATACTCGAATCTTACCAATGAGCCTTTACCCCAAGTAGAAACCTTAGTGTTTGAAGCTGATGACACAACTATTGACCTAACAGACGGATTAACCTTTACTGGGGATGATAATGGCAATAATATCGAAGGAACCGCTAATGGAGACAGATTAGAGGGATTATTTGGTGATGATGCTCTCTTTGGTTTCGGCGGTGATGATGTTTTAGTTGGCGGTCCGGGAAGTAATGATCTTCGCGGCGGCGCTGGTAACGACATCTTTTTAGGGACATTGGGTCAACTTGATGGCGATCAAATTTTTGATTTTGAAATTGGGGATCAAATCCGTTTTCAGAATACCAACTTTACCCAATCCAGCCTGTCCCGAGAAGACTTTGAGAATTCAGTGCGTTTAACCATTGATGCTGATAATGATCAAGTCATTGATACAACAATTGATTTAGAAGGTCAGTTTACAGACACGGATCGCTTTGAAGTGCAAACGGATGAAGAAGGCAATACCAATATCTTACTGGTCGATCGCAGCAATGCTACGCCCGCAGTAGAAAATCCAGTAGATGATATTACTCTCGAACAAGGCGACACCCCCGGTGCGATTAATCTGTTTGATGTCTTTGAAGACAAAGAAGAAGAAGACGCTGCTCTCACCTATCGGGTAGCAAACACTAACCCCAGCTTGGTAGAAACTAATTTTAATCCAGAAACTGGGGAATTAACCTTGATTCTCTCATCGGGAGTCGGTAGCAGTGACCTGATTCTGGAAGCAAGTGATAGTCGTGGGTTTACCGGAAGTGAACGTTTTACCCTCACCAAAGCAGGGTCGGAACAAGAACCGAATGACATCATTTCGCAAGCAACGAACATCGGTGCATCTCTAGCCGATGCTGGGGAATTTGCTACTTCTGGTTTCATTGGGGATAATACAGCACTCGATAATCCCAGACTCGATACTGATCTGTATCAAGTGGGTCTGAATTCTGGAGAGAGTATTCAAATTGATGTTGATACGAATGCGGAAGTCCCTCTAGATACAATTATTCGGGTATTTAACACCAGTGGTCGGGAATTAGGCTTTAACGACGATCGCGCAGTGGCAGGAGAATCATCTTCTGATGATCCTTCCCTGACATTTACAGCCCCAAACAGTGGAAACTTTTACATTGGAATTAGTAATGCAGCTAATGACCGATACAGTCCCTTCTTTGCTGAAAGTGGTCTTGGCGGTGGTGTTACAGGAACCTATCAGTTAACAGTTACTCAAAACCAACAACCGCAACCAGTACAGGAAAATGCAGAGTCTCCTGTTAATGATACGTTAGACAACGCAACCAGTCTGGAATTAGGGGAAGCCGCGATCGCGCAAACAGGAGAAATTGGAGATAATCCTGATTTTATCACCGTTCCTGGGTTAGATGTGGATTTATACCAAGTGGAACTAGCCGAAGCCCAAACCGTCTCCTTCTCGATTACTCGTGCTTCTGTGGATGCCCTACTGCGAGTATTTGATAGCAATGGTGCAGAAATCGCCTTTAACGATGACTTGGGCGACCAAGAATCCTTCATCGAATTTGAAGCCCCCACAGCAGGAACTTACTACATCGGAGTCAGTGGATTTGGTAACAGAAACTACGATCCCAATACGGCAGGAAGCGGTAACAATCCCTTTGCTGACACAGGAAGCTATACCCTGAATGTTACCCCAGAAATGGAACAAGAGGTCACTGAACCAGGTCCTGGGGAAGTGGACGATACCCTCGAAAAAGCTACCATTGTTGAGTCAGATTCTCTCACCGCCACTCGTTCAATTGGTGATAATCCCGACTTATCAGAAGTTGGTTTAGATGTGGATTTATACCAAGTAGAACTTGATTCTACTTCCCGATTACGTGCCGCCATTAACACCACTAACCTTGACTCTGAATTTGATTCTTTGCTTCGTATTTTTGATGAAGATGGAAATGAGGTGGCTATCAACGATGATGCGCCCTCATTCGCTTCCCAAACTGGGGAAGGAACGGTGAGAGATTCCTTCCTGACTTTTACTCCCATTGTTGCTGGTAAATACTATGTGGGAGTCAGTGGGTTCGGAAACGAAAGTTATAATCCTAATCAGGCTGAAAGTGGTGCTGTTGGTGGTAGCACGGGAGATTATGAGTTACAACTGACGGTGACAGAAGCTGTTCCCGAAGAAGCCCCCACCAATGACACCACAGACACCGCTATTAACGTGGAACTCACGAATAATCAATTTAGCAGTGATGGTTTTATTGGGGATAACTTTAGCAATGGTGGCGATGTTGATCTTTATCAAGTTGTATTAGAAGCCGAGGAAACCCTGACCATTGATGTGGATGCGGCGATTCTGGGTTCGGAATTAGACGGTTTTCTCCGAATTTTCAATAGCGCAGGAGAAGAAATTACTGTAGATGATGATTCTGGCGACTTTACTGATCCTCAATTAAGTTTCACAGCCCCCACAAATGATACTTATACCGTTGGGCTGAGTGCATTTGCGAATCGTAACTACAAACCGATTACAGGAGAAGATGCCAGTGGAGGAACAACAGGGGAATATGAAATTAGTTTTACCGTAGAAACGCCAATTCCGGCGGCAGAAGCACCAGTTCAGGAAATTCGTCCCACTGCGAATGATAATACTGGCTTTACAAACTCCAATAACACCATTACCATTGATGTTCTTAATAATGACACGGCAAATGATGATCAAGGATTTTTAGAAATTACTGACTTCCCAGAGACAACCGAAAAAGGAGGAACAGTTACCCTTGATGATCAATCTCGCATTGTTTACACTCCCGATCCAGATTTTGGGGGTGTGGATGAGTTCACTTACACGATCGCCAATGAAAGTGGCGGTTTTGATGAAGGAACGGTAAAAGTAACGGTAAACCGACCACCAGAAGGGGCAAGCGTACAGGTTGATTTGGAAGTTTTGCCAGTACCAGGTTTAGAAGCGCAATTGGATAACGGGCTACAAATCGGAGATGAGTTTCTAGTTAATGTTCGTTTCTTCGATCAATTGAGTGATAATAATCCGACTGATGCAGTGGTCGCTGGGTATGCTGATCTCCTTTTTGATCCTGCAGTTCTACAAGTGGTAGAAGATAACAGTGACGTTGACGGAGAGGATGGGCGACTTGATGGCGTTGTTCGTAATGCGGAGTATAACGTCTTCCGTAAAGGAACTGTGGATAATCCTCAAGGTTTAGTGAATGAGGTGGGAGGAACGGCGTTGGTGTTGTCCCCAGATAGTCTGCCTAATGATAATGGGATTTTTAGTTTACATCTCAAAGCAGTGGGTGGTGGCAATACTGCGATTTTGGCGAGTCGGGCTGCCGATGAGAATAGTTCCACAGTTAATATCATTGGCGCTTTAGCAGATCAACGGAATCAAACCAACTTTGGAGAAATTGATCTCGCAGCAGCGGTGTCAGATAATAATGAAGTTCCTAGTGCTTTTGCCCCGAATTTTAATTTGGCAAGTCCTAACAATGCTGTGATTGAAGAAGACGTGACCGCTATACAGGGGGCGATCGATGCTATGGAAATTAATGTCAATTTCCGAGACACAGATGGAAATGTCTTAGATAATGTGGAGGTAGGACAAGAGTTTGAAATTGTTCTTTCTGCCCGTGATTTGCGCTTAAATGGAGGAGAGTTAGGAAATAAATTAGGGGTGTTTAGTGCCTTTGCTGATGTGCTGTACGATACACTTCTGATCGATGTCGAAACGGCAGATTTAACTGATCCTTTCCGTTCACCAGTGATTAATATCGAGGATGCAATTAATGACGGAGAGGGAATAGTCAATGACTTAGGAGGGACTAATTTTGACCTCACTCCCGTCACCGAAACTCAAGAGTTTGCTGTGTTACAAGCGACAGCTAAAAGTGCTGGTGAATTAACCATTCGCACCAATACTGGTGATGATCCGACGGCGATTAATACCTTATTCGGGGTAGATGGTAACTTGAACAGTGGCACAATTTATGGAGAAAATACTCTCACGATTACAGGGGAACAGCCAGAAGCTAATGCTGATTTGGTGGTAACTGGGTTTGACGCGGTTACTGATCATGTTTTAGGCGGAGAAACTGAGGTCAACGTGACAGTGGAAAATCAAGGGGAGGGAAGTGCCTCTGGTTTCCAGTTAGAAGTCCTCTATTATCAAGCTGATAATCCTGATGAATTAGCTACTGAAACACCGACAGTTCTCAAAACCTTAGCGTTGGATGAGTTGCTTGCAGGAGAAAGCACAGAAGCAACAGAAAATATTTCCTTGCCATTGGACATTCTGTTAGAGGAAGCGTTAGCAGATGACCCCTCTGTTTTTGGAGAGGAAGAAACCGCTTTTACTTCTAATAATATTGATTATCTAGGGGTTCGGATTGTCGATAATCTGTTTAGCAATGAAAATGAGGAGGCGTTTAGCAATAATGGTGTAACAGGAACGAAAGGTGTTGATGTCGATGATATTGCTTATTTTCCTTGGGATATAGCAAATAATCAAGTTGATGGTTTGATTCAAGGGGGAGACGATGAACTCAATACTGATGGAGAAGTTACCCCAACCGACGCAACGATTCTCTTTAACAATATTGGTCAAACCATCACTGATGAAACGACAGAAACCAGCGAAGGTCTGGATTTAACTCGTTTAGATTTAGACTTGGATGGGGCGATTTCTCCTGTGGATGCGGTGCGTGTGGCAAATCGCATCGGCTATGAAATCAACCCGACAGTTTTCGAGGATGCTGTATAAAACTTCGATCGGTTCTGTAGTTGCGCCGCGATGTTGGTCGGTAAGTCGTCATCTGGTTTCCGCTTTCTCCAACACGCGGTTGAGTTTACCGCTTTGATAGCCTTCAAGATCGAGGGTGACAAACATAAATCCTAATCCTTGAAATTTCGCCGTTAACTGCGCTAAATCCGTAGCGATGACAAAATCCTTAATCTTGTCGGGAGGGAGTTCAATTCGCGCGGTATCCCCCGCCGATCGAACTCTCAATTTTTTCCAGCCTTGTTGACGTAAATAAATTTCTGCTCTTCCCACTCGTTGTAATTTCGCCACTGTAATCTCTTCACCGTAGGGAAAACGAGAGCTTAAACAGGGTTGTGAGGGTTTATCCCACCAGGATAATCCGAGTTGTTTAGTAATTTCTCTCACGTCTGCTTTGCTAATTCCTACCTCAGCTAAGGGCGATCGAGCGCCTCTTTCTTTTGCGGCTTGAATTCCAGGACGATAATCTTGTAAATCATCCGCATTGACTCCATCCATCACATAAGGATACCCTCTGGCGATCGCAAGGGGTTTTAAGGTGTCGTGGAGTTCACTTTTACAAAAATAACACCGATTGACAGGATTAGACGTATAGTTAGGATTATCCATTTCCTGGGTTTCTACCAACTCATGGCGAATGCCAATGGTTTCCGCTTGAGTTTGTGCGTCGTCTAATTCTTCGGGGAGGAGAGAGGGAGAAACCGCCGTGACAGCTAATGCTTTTTCTCCTAAAACATCATAAGCGACTTTTGCCACCAAAGTGCTATCAATTCCGCCAGAATAAGCGATTAATGCTTGTTCCATTTCTGCAAATAAAGTTTGCAGTTGAGTCAGTTTATCCATAACCATAATTAGTAATCACTAGATGCGCCAGAGTTAATCCCCAATATAACGAAATGGGATTAGAGATAAAGTGCTTTAAAATTGACGGCGAGAAAAAATTAACGTTGCAATGGTTAAAAGTAAAATGGTGTAGATGATGCCATACACAGCATTACTGAGTAATTGTGTGGTATCAGGGAGTAAAGCATAAACCGCTTCGTTACGAAAATTGAGACGAGATAAATCAGGCAAAATCAGATAAAGGGTTTCGGTAAGTGCTTTAACATTGGGATTATCGCTGAGATTTCCTAACTCTAGTAAATCACGACTAAAATGTCCGACTAAATAAACACCAAAAGAGAGTAAAGTTGCAAGAATGGAACTGGTAAATACGCCAAATAAGAGCGCGACAGCGACTAAAAGAGACAGTTCAATGATTAAATAAATTAAAGATAAGGCGATCGAACCGACGGGATAATCAATCCCATTTAAACTTAATAATCCGAAGCCAATTATCCCCATCACTGTCACTAATACGATTAACACCGCAGATAATCCTAAATGCTTACCAATCATTAATTCAGCGCGGGTAATGGGTTTGGGAATTAACACTAAAACCGTGCGTTTTTCAATCTCTTTATTAATTAAACCAGTTCCCACAAAAATAGCAACAACTGCGCCAAGTAAACCGATTCCACCTAAACTCAAATCCAGCAGAATTTTCTCATCAGCACCGACAGAAATTTGGGGCAATAATCGCAATGCAATTACCATTAATAGGGCAAAAAAACCAATAAAATATAAGATGCGATCGCGGATCACTTCGCGAAACCCATTCGCGGCGATCGCGCCAACTCTTCCTAATAACATAATCCGTTTACCTTTCCTAATTATTAATTCTAGATTTCTACTTTCATTATAAAAAAGAAAGTAATCTTGATTGCTTTAATAATTTAACCTTTACTTAGTATTTTCTTAAATTCATTTTATCTAAACTCCCCTACCCTTTTGAAAGAAGTTCAAAATTTTGTTAATAAAAAATGACTAAACCAACTCGACGTAAGTTTTTATGGTATTCTGTAGCGGCAGGCTTGAGCACGATCGCCCTCGGAAGCTGGCAAAAAGCATCCCTTGGACAATCGGACTGCCCTCGCCCTGAAAAAATGTCAGAACGATTCTGCGATCGAAACGGAGACTTAGTCGCAGATACTCCCGACAATCCCATTGATCCGAGAACATTAGTTTTCGCTTACACTCCTGTAGAAGACCCCGCCGTGTATCGAGATGTTTGGGCGGGCTTTTTAGATCATATGCGTCAGGTGACTGGAAAACGAGTGCAATTTTTCGCTGTTGACTCGAACGCGGCACAATTAGAAGCAATGCGGGCAGGTCGTCTCCATGTGGCTGGCTTTAACACGGGTAGTGTTCCCTTTGCGGTCAATTTTGCTGGGTTTGTTCCCTTTACCATGATGGCGGCGAATGATGGAAGTTTCGGTTATGAAATGGAAATTATTGTTCCTGCTGATAGTCCGATTCAAAGCGTCGAAGAATTAAAAGGCAAACAAATCGCCTTTACCTCTCCCACTTCCAATTCTGGATTTAAAGCCCCTTCGGCACTACTAAAATCGGAATTCAACATGGAAAAAGACCAAGACTATTCCTCCACTTTTTCCGGTTCTCACGAGAACTCGATTTTAGGGGTTTATAACAACGATTATACTGCTGCTTCGATCGCCAACTCTGTTCTCTCTCGGATGAAAGCGCGAGGAGTTGTGGAGGGGAATGAACTTCGCACCATCTATAAATCCGACACTTTTCCCACCACTGCTTACGGATACATTTATAATCTCGAACCGCAATTGGCAGCGAAAATTAAAGAAGCATTCCGAACCTTTGAGTGGGAAGGAAGCCAACTGAAAGAAGAGTTTAGCAAGTCTGGTGAAGATCAATTCATCCCCATTACTTACCAAAAAGAATGGGAAGTGATCCGCAAAATTGATAATGCTCTCGGTGTGAGCTATACCAACCCGTAAATTGATCTCACAATGGAAGCAAACAAAACTCTCTTGCAATTGCAGAGCTTAAACAAGCAATATGGCAACGATGAGCCAGCAATTAAAGATATTGACCTGATTCTACCTCAAGGACAAGTGCTGGCTCTTATTGGCCCTTCTGGGGCGGGAAAAAGCACACTCATTCGCTGTATCAATCGTTTGGTTGAACCGACATCGGGGAAAGTTTGGTTGGATAACCAAGAGGTGACAGGGTTGTCTAAAAATTCCTTACGACGGGTGCGACGGAAAATGGGAATGATTTTCCAAGAATATGCTCTCGTGGAACGGTTGACGGTGATGGAGAATGTCCTCTCTGGTCAATTGGGTTATGTGGGGTTTTGGCAAAGTTGGTTACGGCGATTTCCCCAAGCAACGATCGAGGAGGCGTTTCGGTTGCTCGATCGAGTAGGATTATCTCAATTCCCTGATCAACGTGCTGATGCGCTTTCTGGTGGACAACGGCAGCGTGTAGGAATTGCCCGCGCTCTTTTACAAAATCCCGATTTACTGCTTGTGGATGAACCCACCGCTAGTTTAGACCCCAAAACTGCCCGACAAATTATGCGATTGATCACAGAATTAGCACAAGAACGAGGATTAGGGGTAATTCTGAACATCCATGATGTACAACTGGCGCAACGGTTTGCTCAGAGAATTGTGGGTTTAAATCAGGGAAGCATTGTTTATGATGGTTCTCCCAACGGTTTGGATGCCAACACACTTACAGATATTTACGGCGAGGAAGACTGGACAACACCGCAAGAGGTGGAAGCATGAAAGCGCGTTATTGGTCTCCTCCCCCATTGATTGCCAATGGTTTCTTACGGTGGGGACTGTTATTGGGAACAATTGTTTATCTGGTTTTAGCGATTAATACCCTCTCCATTGATGTTGAACGACTGGCACAAGGTTTAAGTCGCATTGGGAGATTATTTTCAGGATTTTTACAGCCTGATTTTATTTCACGGGGACAAGATATTGTGCGAGGGATTCTAGAAAGTTTAACCATGACGGTGATTGCAACGGTGGTGGGGGTGATCCTTTCTATTCCTGTGGGATTAGGGGCGGCGCGAAATTTATCCCCTCTCCCTTTGTATTTGGTTTGTCGCGCCTTAGTTACCCTTTCTCGCACCTTTCAAGAGGTGATTATTGCCATTTTATTTGTGGTGATGGTGGGGTTTGGTCCCCTTGCAGGAGTGTTAACTTTAAGTTTTACTACCATTGGTTTTTTAGCGAAATTACTCGCCGAAGATATTGAAGAGATCGATCGCGCGCAAGTGGAGGCAATTCGCGCCACAGGGGCAAATTGGGCGCAGGTGATTATTTATGGGGTGATTCCTCAAGTCACGCCCCGTTTGGTGGGATTAAGTGCGTACCGCTTTGATATTAATCTACGGGAATCATCAGTGGTGGGGGTTGTCGGCGCTGGTGGTATTGGGGATACGTTACAAACATCATTTAGTCGCTACGATTACAGCACCTCCGCCGCGATTTTAATTGTGATTATTGTGCTGGTGATGGCGACAGAAATTGCGTCGAGTTGGATTCGGAAGAGGTTGCAATAATGCCAGTTAAGGAATTGAATGGGGTTAAGGTTTGGCAAAAGCGCGATCGCATAGCCAATTTAATCCGATGGTTTGTGGGGTTTGTGGGGATAGTTGTGGTGTTTCTCTGTTGGAAAGTGATTTCTGACGCGACAATTTGGGTTTTTGTCCTCGACGCACCGCAACAAGCAGGGGATATGATTTCTCGAATGTTTCCCCCGCGATGGTCTTATCTGAATGAGTTATGGAAGCCTTTGTGGGATACGATTAATATTGCCACTTTGGGAACAATCATTGGCGTGAGTATTGCCTTTTTTGTGTCGTTTCTGGCGGCGAGAAATACCACCCCCCATCCGATTGTGCGATCAATCGCGCTATTGGTGATTGTCACCTCTCGATCGGTGAATTCTTTGATTTGGGGACTGTTATTGGTGGCAATTATTGGCCCTGGGGTTTTAGCTGGTGTGATTGCGATTGGTTTACGTTCGATCGGGTTTGTGGGTAAATTATTTTACGAGGCGATCGAAGAAATTGACATTGAACCCGTAGAAGCCATTACCGCTACTGGTGCGAGTTCACAACAAGTTTTAACCTATGGCATCTTACCGCAAGTTTTACCCGCATTTGTGGGAACATCAGTCTTTCGCTGGGATATCAACATTCGAGAATCCACTGTTATTGGCTTAGTGGGTGCTGGTGGCATTGGCATTAGTCTGGATGCTTCAATTAGTGCCTTAAAATGGTCTCAAGCCAGTGTAATTTTTATTGTTATTTTCGCCATGGTTTTAATTAGTGAATGGGTTTCCGCAACCATCCGCAATAAAATCATTTAATTACGGTTTGCTGAAAAAGTTCATGTTTTCGGTGTAGTAAGGCAAGAGGCAAGAGGCAAGAGGCAAGAGGCAAGTTGCCTTAGGCAAAAGGCAAGAGGCAAGAGGCAAAAGGGAAGATGGGGGAGATGGGGAAGAAAAATCGCTCCCTTTTCATACCATATTTTCCCAATTTCACCCACTAACTTTTGCTTATAGTTACTGTTCGATCATCTTTTAAATTTCTATACTCGATCGAGGCTTGTCAATACGGGGAGGAGGGATATGGCAAACGAATTTCCTTGCTTTGAGAGGCGTGTTTTAAAATTGGCAATACTTCCCATTATCTAGAAATACTTTATCAGGAAACTCGATCGAGCGCCACCCCTGAAAAAAAAAATTCGCTCTTTTCTGGCTTCTCTTGATTGGTTATTTGTTATTTGGTATTTGTTATTTGGTGTTGGCGAAAAAGGTATTGTGGAATGGGAATGATGCTTTATTCAACATGAGGATTCATTTGCATACCATATTTTCTAGATTTTGCCCACTGTTTTCACTTATGGTAAGTCTTCAGGATTTCCTTAAATCCTTATACTCGATCGAGGCTTGTCAATACGGGGAGGGGGGATGTGGCAAACGAATTTCCTTGCTTTGAGAGGCGTGTTTTAAAATTGGCAACACTTCCCATTATCTAGGAACACTCTATCAGGAAACTCGATCGAGCGCCACCCCTGAAAAAAAAATTCGCTCTTTTCTGGCTTCTCTTGATTGGTTATTTGTTATTTGTTATTTGTTATTTGGTGTTGGCGAAAAAGGTATTGTGGAATGGGAATGATGCTTTATTCAACATAAGGATTCATTTGCATACCATATTTTCTAGATTTTGCCCACTGTTTTCACTTATGGTAAGTCTTCAGGATTTCCTTAAATCCTTATACTCGATCGAGGCTTGTCAATACGGGGAGGGGGGATGTGGCAAACGAATTTCCTTGCTTTGAGAGGCGTGTTTTAAAATTGGCAACACTTCCCATTATATAGAAATACCTTATCAGGAAACTCGATCGAGCGCAACCCCTGAAAAAAAAATTCGCTCTTTTCATGGCTTCTCTTGATTGGTTATTTGTTATTTGTTATTTGTTATTTGGTGTTGGCGAAAAAGGTATTGTGGAATGGGAATGATGCTTTATTCAACATGAGGATTCATTTGCATACCATATTTTCTAGATTTTGCCCACTGTTTTCACTTATGGTAAGTCTTCAGGATTTCCTTAAATCCTTATACTCGATCGAGGCTTGTCAATACGGGGAGGGGGGATGTGACAAACGAATTTCCTTGCTTTGAGAGGCGTGTTTTAAAATTGGCAACACTTCCCATTATCTAGGAACACTTTATCAGGAAACTCGATCGAGCGCAACCCCTGAAAAAAAAATTCGCTCTTTTCATGGCTTCTCTTGATTGGTTATTTGTTATTTGTTATTTGTTATTTGGTGTTGGCGAAAAAGGTATTGTGGAATGGGAATGATGCTTTATTCAACATGAGGATTCATTTGCATACCATATTTTCTAGATTTTGCCCACTGTTTTCACTTATGGTAAGTCTTCAGGATTTCCTTAAATTCTGATACTCGATCGAGGCTTGTCAATACGGGGAGGGGGGATGTGACAAACGAATTTCCTTGCTTTGAGAGGCGCGTTTTAAAATTGGCAACACTTCCCATTATTTAGAAATACTTTATCAGGAAACTCGATCGAGCGCCACCCCTGAAAAAAAAATTCGCTCTTTTCTGGCTTCTCTCGGTGTGGGGGTTGGGGATGATGTTTAATTCAACTTGAAATCTGTTTTCATAAATGTAGGTTGGGTGAAGGTAACGAAACCCAATATTGGTTATTGGTTATTGGTTATTGGTTATTTGTTCACTGTTCACTGGTCACTGTTCACTGGTCACTGTTCACTGTTCACTGTTCACTGGTCACTGGTCACTGGTCACTGGTCAATTGTCTTTTCTAATCGTCAATAAAATAACGATTAGACTTTCTTATACTAAAAATAACTGCTGGTGGTTAAGTGCCAGCAATTTCCCACCAAATTAGGTTTTCACTCTTTTCAGTGCTTATTAAAAACATGAGTTATCAATCTTTTCAGGAGAAATTTATCGCTCGATCGCGCCAATTATTACAAAAATTCTGGGAGAATCATCACAAAAAAGCAAGAGATGAAACTGAAGATATCGCCTTCACCTTCCTAGAAGAATATCATCAGACCTTATACCCTGAACAAACCTTGTCTTATCTGTCCGAAAACCGTGCAATTTTACCCTTAAAAATCCGAACCGCAGAACTAATCCTGAAACAGATTAATATTTACTATCTTCCTTACCGCTTAGAAAGTTTACTTCCGTATTGCGACCCGTTTACCGCCGTTGCGACCTTTCTGAACGCTCTTAACTTTACCTATGAAGCCATAATTCAACAGCCAACGCAAAGAAAACTTGCGGAAAACATCTTTAAAGAGTTTATGGAAATCGAGCAATACTATAAGTTAGAATCGACAGGAATTAACGAGTTTCCGCTTTATGAAGCAGCCGCCACCCATGACTTCCCCCACTTCCAAAACACCGTCTTCGGATTGAAAAGAGCCTTAGACATCATTGATATGTTAGAGCAAGTTCAACCTCGTAATTACGAAAATCAGAAACAAAAAATTCTCCAATCTTGGCATCAACAAAAAGCGCAACAATTCGATAAAATAATCAAAGAACTAACTCAATAAAAAATGCAGCCTTCTCAATCTAGTTTAGCGGGTTTTACCTTCATCTATGTCCTCGGAATTATTGGTGGCATGATCCTTGCCATTAGTCAAGTCTTTTCTGCTGAAATTTTGCTCATTGAAGGCTTATCTCACTTATTAATTCTGGTAGTTTGGGGATTTTTCTTAATTCCCAACTCACAAAAAGAAGAAGCAGGGAATCGTATTCAAACCGCTGGCTATCTTCACACGCTGATTGGCTTTGCATCGGCGTTAATTTTACTCGGAAGTAACAGCTTTAATCAAGAACAATTAAATGAAGTTTTGTATCCGTTAGGAAGTGCTTTATCTACCAGTATTGTGGGCTGGTTGTTAGGGGGTGAAATTTCGAGTTTAGGGGAAAACCACGAGAAAAAGATTGTCAGATCAGAGTTTCAGCAATTGCTTGAAGAAATCAAAGAATTTACTGGCGCAATTCAGGAAATACATACGGCTTATCTGAGTACGATGACAGACGTTTATCGCAGTTATAGACAACTACAAGATATCCAATATAAAATCATGGAAGAAACTCAAAACTTTCATAACCAATTACTAAATACGAACACACAAGCGAGTCAAGAAATCAATCAATTATTACATCAATCGATCGATAAACTACAGGAATTAGGAACAGTGGTTGCTCGTACAACTGAAGAAATGAAAGGATTACAACCGGTTTTAGATAGTTTTTCCCAGTTAAAAACTAATAGTGATTTAGCAACAACTAATGTAGCAGAAGTGGCTCAAGCCTCTCGACGCACTGCTCAATATTTAAACGAATCACGAGCTTTGATGACAGAATTAGAAAGATTATTAGAATATATTGAATCATTGAAACAGCCTTAATTTTTGACATCAATAGCTGTGAGTTTACACGATAAAAAAAGCCCTCCCCATCATTGAGAATTAAGAATGAATCCCAAATTCCTCAAATACTCAGAAGTTTTCTCGTTTCTCGCTTTTATTTTTGTTATCTTTTTTGTCCTCTTACGCTTAGACTTATTACAAACCGAGCGTGTCGCTAGTCAAGTTCCCGAATTGGAAGCAGAGTTAGAAAAAGCACAAGCAACAGCGGACAAAATCCCTCGTTTACAAAGACAGTTAGCCGCAGCGAGAGATACCGCAGAAGAAGTTTATGCTTTACAAGAAAAAGTAGAATCTTTACAAGAAAAAGCGGCGAGAGTAGAAGAATTACAAGCGCAATTAGAAGATGCTGAAGCAACAGCAGAAGAGGTTTCCCAGTTACAAGAACAATTAGAAAATGCCAGAGAAGCAGCGGCGCAAACGCCAGAAAATCCACCGTTGATTATTTTATCAGAACGGAATCAAAGTTATCGGTTTGCGGTTGGTTCTTCGGATATTTCTGAGGAGTTTGAAACTGCATTACAAGAGAGGATTATTCCTTTGTTAGAAGCGCAAAGTCAGCGTTGTAATTGTGATGCGATCGAAGTAATTGGACATACTGATAATTTACCCGTGAGTGGAGGACGATCGAATCTAGATGAAAAATTAATTCGTGCTTTCAATCAAGCAGAAACACCGAATCTAGTACCAGGAAGTAATTTAGATTTAGGAATGATGCGCGCGCTTTCCATTATTCGTTATTTGAAACAAGCGCAACAAAACGGAAGATTAACCCAAATTGAATACTTCCTCCCCTATTCCGCCGGTCAAATGTTAAAGCCTAATCATACCCTAGATACTTCCCCTGAAGCGACTGGAAACGAGAGTCGTCGTCGGATTGAAATGCGCTTGCTTAAATCTACCGCATGGGAAGAGCAAATTGGGAATAATAACCGTTAAAGAGAAAATAATGATATAGTCATGCAAGTGAAGCAGTTTGGGGGATTTCCCTATGGATGCGGATTGGAAAACCCTTGATGCCGTTGCGATCGCGCAGGCAATTCGCCATCGTAAAATCAAAGCAACGGATATCATTACAGCCACCTTAACTCAAATTGAAGCGGAAAACCCCTCACGGAATTGTTTTACCACAATCACCAAAGAGGCTGCTCAAAAACAAGCACAAGCTATCCACAGAAACATTGAGCAAGGGAGTCCGTTAGGCATCTTAACAGGTGTCCCTTTTGCGGTGAAAAATTCTTTTGATATTGCTGGTGTCACCACCCTTGCTGGGGCGAAAATTAATGCCGAAAATCCTCCCGCCACAGCAGATGCGACGGCGATCGCTCGCTTAAAGCAAGGAGGAGCAATTTTAGTGGGTGCTTTAAATATGGATGAGTATGCCTATGGCTTTGTAACAGAAAACAGTCATTATGGTGTTACTCCCAATCCCCATGATGCTTCTTGCATTGCGGGTGGTTCTTCTGGTGCGTCAGCGGCGGCGGTAGCATCTGGTTTAGTCCCGATCGCCCTCGGATCAGATACCAATGGCTCGGTGAGAGTGCCAGCGGCGTTATGTGGCGTTTATGGGCTAAAACCGACTTATGGACGCTTATCTCGTGCAGGAACGGTCTTATTAAGTGATAGTCTTGACCAAATTGGAATTTTTGCTCGATCGGTGCGAGATTTAGCGACGGTAATGGATTTATTACAGGGTGAAGATATTACTGATCCTGTTTCCACGAAACACCCCCCAGAGCCTTGTCTTCCTCAATTAAATTTAGGCATTCGAGATGTACGGGTTGCGGTGGCTGATGGCTATTTTGCCAGTGGTGCTACCCCAGAAGCTCTCGCGGTGGTGGAAGAATTGGCAAGGGTGTTAGGAACAAGCGAACGGATAACTCTACCCGAATCCGATCGAGCGCGAGCGGCGGCTTATCTGATTACTGCTTCGGAAGGAGCATCTCAACATTTAGCGAATCTCAAATCTCGTCCCCAAGACTTTGATCCAGCAACACGCGATCGCTTTCTCGCTGGGGCTTTAATTCCGAGCCAATGGTATCATCAAGCGCAAAGATTCCGCAGTTGGTATCGAGATCGATTGCGAGAAGTTTTCCAAAATTTCGATATTATTCTCGCGCCTACCACTCCTTGTGTTGCACCAAAAATCGGACAGAAAACTGTCAACATTGACGGAAAAGTTATGTCAGTACGTCCCAATTTAGGACGCTTTACCCAACCGCTTTCTTTTGTCGGTTTACCTGTGTTATCTGTTCCGATTTATCCTTCGGGAAGTCTTCCCCTTGGTGTCCAAATTATTACCTCTCCTTATAATGAAGCTCTCCTCTTACGTTTAGCTAGTGTTTTAGAACGAGAGGGAATCATTTCTATTACTATTTAGGGGTTGCTGAAAAAGTCCATTGGTTGGTTAAGTAAGGCAAGAGGCAAGAGGCAAAAGGCAAGAGGCAAGAGGCAAGAGGCAAGAGGCAAAAGGTAAGAGGCAAGAGGTAAGAGGTAAGAGGCAAGAGGCAAGTTGCCTTAGGGTTGATTGATCGGTAGGAGGGGAAGGTTTTGATGCAAGGTGCGTGACGATTGAACAATCAATGAACTTGCATTTTTATCTAAACTGAATCGCCTCAAATCCTTATTTGGTAAGACTTTCAGTTTTATTCAGCAAGCCCTATTTAATCTTTCCTTAAAACTTTGCCACAGTAGCTTTGCGGAACGTCGCAACTCATATTTGCGCTTCCAACTTTCAAACGCTCGATCGTACTCTTCTCCTTGTAGATGATATTCTTTCCAGGCATCTAGAGACAGAAATAATCCCCAGATTAAAAGTATGATCAGCGACCAACTGAGGTGGCTATCTTTGAGTAAATCGAGAGTCACTAAAAAGGTATTTGTAATTAAGTATTTTCCAAATTTTTGTTTGATTTGATGCCAACGATACTTATCAAAGGCTTTCCGTTTTTGTGCATCTAGTTGTTGATTTAACCAGGCTTTTTCTGCTGCTTGTACCGTTTCGGGGGTGAGGTCTAATTCCGCCGCCATCTCAAAGAGTTGCTCACGGGTAAATTCTCCCCGATTCGATTTCTGCGCGATCGCCAATTGCAGGATTTCTTGAACCTCTTCTTGGCGATAGGTTTGTTGGATACGGGTTTCTGTGGCTGTCATCTTCATCAGTTTCAGGAAACTTAAGAGCAGGATTAAACTCAGATTTTATCCCTATTATGCCTAATTAATTTCCACTCTGGAAACAATTTATTTAGTGCCTCCTGAAAAAGTTCATGGATCATTGAACCTCTCCCGTTAAATCAGAGATTATAACGGGAGATTCTCGCCTCAAAGGGTGACGCTAGATGAAGTTGAAACTTCATCCCCGACATCATTGCCCTGATCGAGCTTTCTTCCCGTCGCACCAACGGTACTTTCTCCTCTTCTCTTTACTACCATCGCCGCCGCTACATCTCTATCTGCTTGGAATCCACAATCTGGACACTTATGCACCCGTTCAGAAAGAGTTTTCTTACCACAGTTAACACCACATTCAGGACAAATTTGACTGGTTCCATTAGCGTTAACTTTGGCGAAATATACTCCTCTTTTCCAACAGACATAAGACAGAATGCTAACAAATGTTCCCCAAGCAGCATCAAGACACGCTTTTCTTAACGCTGATCGTCCTAATGCTTTGAGATTAAGGTCTTCAACAAATATCATTCCTGCTTGATCACAAAGGTGATGAGCGGTTTTATAGAAGAAATCCTTGCGACAGTTAGTTATTTTTTCATAGAGTCGTGCGATACGGCGACTGATGTTTTTCCAGCGACGAGAACCCTTCTTCTTATTCTTGAGTTGACCTTGCAGCAATTTAAGCTCGCCTTCGGACTCTTTCAAGAACTTATGACCTTTAATCAGTTCCCCTTCGCTGGTCGCTAAAAATTCCTCCAATCCTAAATCAATTCCAATAGGGTAGCCGTGAGCAGGAACATCAGGAACATTAACATCTAATTGAAGGATGATATTAGCATAGTACCCACTAGCTTTCTTAATCACCCTGACCTGTTTAGGAACAAATCCTTCAGGAATTGGACGAGAAAGAACTAACTTCAGTTTTCCTAATTTCGGAAGAGTGATCGTTTTCCCTTGAATACAGTCTGGTTTAACTTGGGGAAAGACAAAAGAACGCATCTTTTTCTTGAATCTAGGAAAACCAAATCCTCGATTCCACATATTTACAAAAGCCTCTTCTAAACCTTTTAGAGTTTGTTGGAGGACTTGAGATTGAGGAATGGATAATCGAGGAAACTTTTTCTTCGCCATTCCTAGACTTTTACACTGTCTTGCATAAGTTGGTCTAGGAGCATCGGGAGGAATGATATACTCGGATTCTAGGGAACAGCGATCAATTGGACATTTTCTAGAATTCACCCAGTCTTTGCGCTCTCTCAAGGCAAAATTATAAACAGACTTACAAATATCTAGCCATTCATCAATGGTAGAAGCCTGTTGTTTATTGACTTTGAGCTTATACTGGTAGTTAAGACTGAGCATTTTAAGAAATCGACCTTTGTTTTCTAAAGTTTAGCATAATATGATTGAGGATGTCCTGTCGGACTTTTGTTTGTTTGGTGACGATTCATCCCTCATTAACCTAACGGTATAATGAGGGCATTCTCGTCACATTCTCGGTAAAGACCGTTATTCGTTATTCGTTATTTGTCAGCACTAATGGGGAATCGGGAGAAATAATCAAGGGGGCTGTAATCTTCGTTTACAAAGCCTGAAAAAAATTGCTCTCAACTCTTACCTGGTTTGATCGATGCTTGGGGAGAGATAACAACGAAACGACGGGATTTTTCCGAGACGTTTGGAATTTTGACAAACAAGTTCCCACCCTTGCACGACATCTTAAAACAGAAAAAGTCGAAAGTCAAATTTTGTCAGCTACGATCGCGCAATTTCGTTAATTATTAAGCCAACTTAATATAAGCAACTTTCATCATTCGTTATTCGTTATTCGTTATTCGTTATTTGTCAGCACTAATGGGGAATCGGGAGAAATAATCAAGGGGGCTGTAATTTTCGTTTACAAAGCCTGAAAAAAATTGCTCTCAACTCTTACCTGGTTCGATCGATGCTTGAGGAGAGATAACAACGAAACGACGGGATTTTTCCGAGACGTTTGGAATTTTGACAAACAAGTTCCCACCGTTGCACGACATCTTAAAATAGAAAAAGTCGAAAGTCAAATTTTGTCAGCTACGATTGCGCAATTTCGTTAATTATTAAGGCAACTTAATATAAGCAACTTTCATCGAGTTTCCGTCATCCTTAAAACCTTCTTATACTGAACATCCAACCCTTCAGCAGATCAGAAAGGAAGAATGATCTCACCTAAGAATGAAGAAACAATCGTATGTTAAAGTTAATATAAATACATAAACATAAGAAAAGCTAGAAACTAACTATTAGTTTTGTTCGCTAAGATGAAAATAGGAACGGTTAGCCATATCCGTTCTCACGCTAGGAAGGGGCTTTCACGCCAAAACCTTTCTAGGGGTCGTTTAGAATAAGGTCTCATACAGGAGCCATTTGTTCAATGGAATATATCGAAGAAGCACTAGAAAAACTCAAGGAATGGAGTCGTAAACTAATTGAGCTTTTACTCGGTCCAGAAATGGAACCAGAGGCAGAGCCAATCCCGATTCCAGTAGAAGAGCGTGGTTCCGGTCAGTACCGTTAACGGAACGCAATGAGAAAACAGTGCAGAAACTACAGATTTTAGTGTTACACGGTCCCAACTTGAACCTACTTGGGATTCGTGAACGCTCCGTTTACGGGGATTTATCTTTAGACCAAATCAATGCAGCCCTAGCAGATCAAATGGCGGGGCTGCATGGTCTTATTGAGTGTCAACAGCACAACTCCGAAGGTGCGATCGTAGAGGCGATTCATAGCGCATTAGGAAACAAAGATGGAATTTTGATCAACGCGGGAGCATACACTCACACCAGCGTTGCGATTCGGGATGCTTTATCAGGAGTCAACTTACCTGTGGTCGAAGTTCATCTGAGCAACATCTATCAAAGAGAGTCTTTCCGTCATCATTCTTATATCGCACCGATCGCAATTGGTCAAATTAGCGGTTTTGGTCTGGATAGCTATTTGTTAGGGTTAAAGGCTTTGATTCGTCATCTCAGAAAAACACAATAAAGATGCGTCAAACTTTGTTATCCCGTTGGGAAGGTGCTTTGTTGGGTTGCTCTTTAGAGGTAGGAAAAGAGTTTCAGGAAGACTCATCTGTTCCATTTTGGCGACAGATACAAGAGGAGGGAGTCAAGAGTTTAGCAACGACGGGACAATGGAAACCTAGTTTTTCGTTGGGGGAATATCCTGTTGCTGAGGTGGTTTTGTTGGGTTTACCTCTGATGTTGTTTTTCAGTGATCAACCGCAGGAATGGCAGGAAGGTTTAAACCTTCAAAATCGATCGAAGCGAGAACAAGCGGCGATCGTTGCTTATGGTACGGTGATTAAATGGAGCATTGAGGAAACACTCACTGAGAAAACATTGTTTTCTGATTTACAAACCGCAGTGGGGGACAAAAGCAGTAATGAAGTGTTACAAATGCTACAAAGTCACGCTAACAAGGGGAAAACGCTACAGGAAACCAAAGCGGTTTTAGCTCCCACTTGCCAAGACCTTTGGTTGGCTTTATACTGTTTGGGAACAAGTTTAGAAGATTTACCCCTGAGTGTGGGGAGAGCGAAAAGAATTAAACAGTGGCATCCGTTAGTTTTACCTCTGGTGGGTGCTTTATCGGGAGTCCATAATAGCATCAATGCAATTCCTATCCCCTGGCGTTGTCGGTTACAGGAGGAAAAGCATCAATGGAAACAAGAATTACTCCTAATGTTAGCCACTTGGTCGGGGAGTTATGAATTTGCTATGATGAACCAGCATTTAAAACAAAGCGCGATCGCGCCAGCAAAAGTGATTCAACCTCGGAATTATTGAAAAAAGAACTCACAATTTATAACTGATCGATCGATCAGGAATTGGACTTGGTAAGGCGATTAAAGCTGATGAAACATTCTTCCAGTATTACTCATCCAGTCTCTCACCATCGAGGAAAAGGAGACTCCTTCAGTCAGTGGGTGGAAAAACACATCTTTTCCGCCTTAACCTCCGGTTCCTGGCTGATTTTCCTATTGGCAGTGTTAACCTTGACAGGAGTCGCAGGGAATCGTCTTTATAACCAACCGCAGTTAGGAATTGGCACTCGCTCACCACAGACAATTGTTGCGCCTTCCGACTTGGAAATTAAGGACGAACTGAAAACCGCACAAAAACAAGAAGCGGCTCGATCGCGCTTAACCCCCGTCCTGAAAATAGACGACTCACAAACTCAAGAAATTGTCAATACTCTCCAAGAGAGATTAAACACTTTATCCACCCTACGACGACAAGCCGCAGCGGATTTATTCGTATCCACCGCGCAACTCTCAGAATCGGTACAAGTTCATCTTCGCACTTGTTCCCCGCAACAGTGGGAAACAATTCGAGAGGGAAGCAAAAATTCTCAACCATCTCAAGTGGAAAGCGAACTCAATCAACTGTCACAACGTCTTTCTGAATCCGAGTTTTCCCAACTGATCACAACTATTGAGCAAGTTCGTCAGCAATATTTTTATTCCTTACATCACCGAGAAACCGAGGTGATCAATTTTCAAGGGAAAAAGATTTTATTACAACTGTCTCCCTCCACTTGGGAAAATACCAGAAAAGGAATTGAAAACACCGCCGAACCAATGCTAACTCAGGGAATCTCTCCTGGACTTCCGACTTTCCTTTTAAGCCGCGCGATCGATCTACAATTACAAGGGAAAGTTCCTCCCATGAGTCTTCCTCTCGCCAAAGAGATTCTAGAGGAGACTTTAGCCCCGAATCTAGTAGAAGATACCCCACAAACTCAACGTCGCGCAGCAGAAGCAGCGGAAGCTGTCTCGCCAGTGATGTTAACCGTAGAAGCAGGAGAAGTGATTGTCAACGCGGGAGAGGTGATTCGTCGAGAAGAGTTTCTGTTACTGGATGCGTTTGATCTCAGTCAAAGAGGGGTTAACTGGATTGGGTTAGGAGGTTGTGGGTTATTGGTGACAATTTCGATTGTTCTGTTTTGGCGAGTGAAACAAGTGGTCGATCGAAAATTACGGCGACGAGATCAGCTATTATTAATTTTGCTCAGTGTTTCCAGTCCTTTATTGCTGATGTTGGGGGTAGAATACTCCTGTTTTCCCGCCGTCGGATTATTGGTAAGTAGCTTTTATGGCCCAACTTTAGCCCTCACCCAAGTCAGTTTAGTGACAGGATTAGAAATTTATACGTTGCTGAGTGGACTGGAGATTTCCATCGCACCCGAAGCGTTTGTGACGGGAACAGTGGGAGGATTGTTAGCGGCGGCTGTCGCGGGAAGACTTCGATCGCGGGAAGAATTAGCCCTTTTAGGTGGCGCGATTGGGTTAATTCAAGGCGCAGTTTATCTTCTCCTTAGCCTCATCTTAAACACAACTGGGGAAACGATTTGGTATGCAATGTTACCAGATGCCGTTATTTATGGGTTGTCGGGTTTAGTGTGGAGTATCATCGCCTTTGGCGTATCTCCCTACTTAGAACGTTTCTTTGATTTAGTGACACCGATTCGTTTAGCAGAATTAGCCAACCCCAATCGTCCTTTATTACAACGATTAGCCATTGAAGCGCCTGGCACATTTCAACACACCTTATTTGTCTCCTCTTTAGCCGAAGCCGCCGCCAGAGAATTAAACTGTAATGTGGAATTAGTACGAGCGGGTACACTTTACCATGATATTGGAAAAATGCACGACCCATTAGGATTTATCGAGAACCAAATGGGATGTAAAAATAAGCATGATGAAATCAATGATCCCTATGAAAGTGCCAGGATTATTAAGAAGCACGTCAGCGAAGGATTAGTGATGGCGAAACGCTGCGGTTTGCCAAAAGCCATTCAAGATTTTATTCCAGAACATCAAGGCACACTTTTGATTTCCTATTTCTATTTCCAAGCACAAAAAGAGGGGAAAGGAGTTGTTTCCGAAATGGATTTTCGCTATGATGGACCGATTCCTCAATCTAGAGAAACTGGAATTGTTATGTTAGCAGATGGTTGTGAAGCGGCGCTTCGATCGTTAAATGATGTTTCCCCCGAAAAAGCCTTAGTCATGGTGAATAAAATCATCCGTTCGCGTTGGCAAGATCAACAATTAAAAGATGCCAATTTAACTCGCACAGAGTTAAAAAAAATCGCTCAAGTGTTTGTCAGAGTTTGGCAGCAAAGTAATCATAAACGCATTGCTTACCCGAAAGCGGCGTTAGATGCTAAGTATGCTTCTTCTCTTAAAAAATAAACCTATGGCAATCTTATTTTATTGTTGATAGCCCCTTCTAATTCCCCCAAGATTGGGGGTTAGGGGGCGATTAGGGGGCTAAATTAAGGTTTCTAACTGAGAAATTAATTGTTCACTACTACTCATTCCCTCAAAGCGTTTTGCTGGTTTACCCTCTTTAAATAAGATTAGCGTTGGTAATGCTAAGATATGATGTTCTGAGGCGATTTCAGGATATTTATCAGTATCAATTTTGACGACAGTTAAACGGTTTTGAAACTGCTTTTTTACGGTGTCTAAAACAGGAGACATCATTTGACACGGACCACACCAAACGGCATAAAAATCAACTAACACAGGATTTGTCGATTCCGCTAATAAATCAGAAAAGCTATTATATTGTTTTTTCGTTGCCATAACAGTTACACTCGTAAAACAGTTCCTTAAACGATTCTATAGCAATCCTCAATTAGTTGTAAATTCTATTTCCTAACCCTCACGTAGGGTTTCACGATCTCTGCTTAAATCAGTTTCATCGTAATGTAAGTCCGCGTTGTGCTTGGAAAGAAAAGCATCGACAGCCCAACGGCTAGATAACCCTAAGATTCGTCCAACTTCTGCATGAGTAATTTTTTCGCTTTGGTAAGCCTGTATAACTAGGGCTTCTAAAATGTCGCGACTTAATTTGTCACGATTGAAATGTTGAACTAATTCATCGGGAAGATTGAGAGTAATTTGCATGGTCTAGACTCGGATGATATCGCTTAAGCTAGAGTTTGGGAGTTATTTCTTAGCATTTACATTGTGACACAGTTGGAAATTATCATTGGTGATTCATTCAACTTAATGTTACTTTTTGGTTAAGACTTTGGAACGAAAAAAGATGGAAATCAACATAAAAGTTGGAAGTCTCGTCATCTTATCTGGCCCCTCTGGATCAGGAAAATCTACGGTTTGCGAACAGGTGGCGAAACAGTATCACCCTTCGATGATTCTCTCTTCGGATACGATCAGAGAACAGTTTTTTGGATCGCGACCCACTTTAGAGGGGATAAAACCGCAACCAGTGGACGATCGATTAATCTTTCAATTACTGGAACAAATCACTGAATCTCGACTAAGAGAAGGGTTAACGACGTTTATTGATGCGACAATGCTTAGTGATAAAGTACGGGAAGACTTTGTAAAAATTGCACAAAAAACTGATTCTCCCTATCTAGTTTTAATTTTTGATGTTGATAAAGATATCTTACACCAACGCAATCGATCGCGCGAAAAAGTTGTCCCAACAGAGGTTTTAAACAAACAGATTCGCCGACATCAAAAACAGTCTCGTTACCCTTATTTCACCAGTGATGATTTTAAGATTACCCTTGATGTTTATCGCATTCCTGATGAGACAGAATTAGATGTCATTGGGGATATTCATGGGATGAAACAGGAGTTAGAACAACTGTTAACTTTAATGGGATATCAATGGGAAGAAGGGAAACTCATTCACTCCGAAAATCCCCAACGGAAAGTTTTATTTTTAGGGGATTTAGTCGATCGCGGTTATGATTCTCCTGGTGTCTTGGAATTAGTTAGAAAAGCGGTTTCTTGTGGTCATTATTGTGTAATGGGAAACCATGATCTTAATCTGTTGCGAGGATTAGAAACAGGAACGAAGCCGCGATCGCTTTCTACTCAAAAAACCCTACATGAAATTCTCACCCAATGGGACAAAAAAGACATCAAAATCAGCATTGGTTTCCTGAAACATCTTCCCCCTTACTACATTCATAAAAACACCGCTTATGTTCATGCTGATATTGAGTGGTTTCATCCTTTTTTAACCCCAAAACAAGATTTAATTCGAGGGTTTTCTAAGCTCGATCGACCTCACAATACCGATCAAGTTTATGAAACCTTGTTTGAAAAAGGAGAAAACTCCTACCATTTAGTCAGAGGTCATATTCCCCCAACTGGTGAACGTCAAACCTTAATCAATCCTATTGTATCAGCATTAGAAGCGGGTCAGGCTTTCGGCGGAAAATTAGTGGGATTAAACGCAAATCGGGAGTTAACCACCGTTGATTGTTCTCATTACAACGGGTTCTCTGAGTGGGATTCATCTAGAAATGGGAAAAAGGAGGTAAAAAAATCAACGATGTCTAAATTGTACGATCGCGATCTAAATTTATGGATTGAACAAACCATTCAGCAACTCAAAAACAAAGACTTTCAATCTCTAGATATTGATGCTTTAATCGAGGAATTAGAAGACTTGGGAAAATCAGAAAAACGTGCGTTAGAAAGTAATTTAATGATTTTATGCGCCCATCTCCTAAAATTAACCATTCAAAAAGACGCACCAGAAACCATGAAGCGAAGTTGGTATAACTCAGTCATTGAACATCGAAAGCGCATCGAAAAACAGTTAAAAAATACCCCTTCTCTTAAATCTTACCTAGCTTCTATCCTTGAATCTGCTTATAATGATGGTCGGGATATTGCAATTCAAGAAGGAAAATTTGCCTCCTTTGGCGTTGAGACACCTTCGGAAACCGACTATCCGAAAACTTGTCCCTTTACGGTAGAAGAAGTTTTAGATCAAGACTTTTTCGGAAAACAAGGATAGATTTTGAATAAATTTTGGAGAGTAAAAAGTAGGTTGGGTGAAGAGAAGCGAAACCCAACACCAATCAGTAAAAAGTAGGTTGGGTAGAGACGTTCCATAGAACGTCTCCACGGGAAACCCAACACAAATGATAAGCAACTATATAAACCTGATCTAACAGGAAACAAAAGCCTAGATTCTTGTTAGAATCACAACAAGTTAGCGTAAATAAATTTCTTATGGAAGAACAATTGTCTTCTCCTCTCGGTTCAGTTGTGGGTGGTTCTCTTACTGAAGGATTAGAAATCAGACTTCACCCTGATGTATCTGTAGAAGAGATGCGAGTTGGAAAATTTTTAGTTGTCCAAGGCAGACGATCGAAGTTTTTTTGTCTTCTTACTGATGTTTCATTAGGAACATCTAGCAGCCGCATTGTTTCTGATCCTCCTTCCCCAGAAGATGACTTATTACAGGAAGTTTTAGCAGGAAGCAGCACTTATGGCACGATCGAGCTTTCTCCCATGTTAATGTTGATTTATGCCGATCGAAAAAAAACTCTTCCCGCAGAACAAAATGGGAAAAGTCCTCTCGCATCATTTGAGGCGCAAACTAGCACTGATCTGGAATTGTTACCCGTAAAAACCATTCCCTCTCATTTTAGCCAAGTGTATGAAGCCAGCGAAATTGATTTTCGATCGGTTTTCGGGTGGGAAGATGATCCAATGCGGAAAAACTTTTCTGTCGGACAACCCCTTGATATGGATGTTCCCGTCTGTTTGAACTTAGAAAGTTTTGTAGAACGCAGCAACGGCATTTTTGGTAAATCGGGAACGGGGAAATCATTTCTCACTCGCTTGTTACTATCTGGAATTATCCGCAAACAAGCGGCGGTGAATTTAATCTTTGATATGCACTCAGAATACGGCTGGGAAGCTATGCAAGAAGGGAAAGGCTTTAGTACCGTCAAAGGCTTAAGACAACTGTTTCCAGGACAGGTGGAAATCTATACTCTTGATGAACAATCAACCAAAGATAGAGGAGTCAGCAATGCCCAAGAACTGTATTTAAGTCACGATCAAATTACGATCGAAGACTTGCGTTTAGTGGGACAAGAATTAGGGTTATCGGAAGCGGCGTTAGACAACGCACAGATTTTATATTCCGAGTTTGGCAAATACTGGATTACGCAACTGATGACGATGAGTAACGATGATATTCAACAGTTTTGCGAAGAAAGACAAGGACACAAAGGATCAATCAGTGCGCTACAACGGAAGCTGATGCGGTTAAATAATTTGAAGTACATTAAATCCGCTTGTCCCTTTAACTACATTGATCAAATTTTAGAATCCTTAGACGCGGGAAAGCACGTCGTCATCGAGTTTGGATCGCAGTCTAATATGTTGTCCTATATGTTAGCAACTAACATGATTACTCGCCGCATCCATCAATCTTATGTGAAAAAATCCGAGGCATTTCTACAGTCGAAAAATCCCACTTTGCGTCCTCAGCAGTTAGTGATTACCATCGAAGAAGCACACCGTTTCTTAGATTCGGCGACGGTACAACAAACCATTTTCGGGACAATTGCGCGGGAAATGCGGAAATACTTTGTCACCCTTTTAGTGGTGGATCAACGTCCGTCTGGGATTGATCCAGAAGTAATGTCGCAAGTGGGAACTCGTGTCACTTGTTTGTTAAACGATGAAAAAGATATTGATGCAATTTTCACTGGCGTTTCTGGCGGATCAAATTTGCGATCGGTGCTTGCTAAACTAGATTCTAAACAACAGGCTTTAATTCTCGGTCATGCTGTTCCGATGCCCGTTGTTGTGCGAACGCGACCCTTTGATCAGACATTTTACGGGGAAATTGCTGATCCAGACTGGCAAGAAATGGACGATCAAGAATTATTTGAAGCCGCCGACGCAGCGAAAGCCGATTTAGGATTTTAGAGGATGAATCAAGCCTATTCGCAACTGAGAAAGCAGACTTTTTTAGAAAAAAATGACTTTGATTTTGAGTTAATCGAATTAGTCAAAGATTACCCCAGTCATCAGTTTTTAGTGAACCGATCAGGACAATTAATTTACCTGTACCTAACGCAATATGTGAAAAAACTCTCGGAATTTTATTTTAGAAAAAACTTGAGTGAATTAATGATTTTAGACTGGGGATGTGGCAAAGGTCAAGTCACTTTTCTCCTGAAAAAACTAGGGGCTAACCTCATCAGTCTAAAAACCGCTTTCAGTATCCCAACCCCTATTTTTTTGAAAGCTGTGACCAATTCCTAACCAATCACACTCCCTTAAAATCGATCGCTACCAATATGGAGTTTGTCGCTTACAAAAATTGTTAAAATAATTGGGGTGGGATAACTGGTTTAATTTCGGACTAAATTAAAGCTAGAAAGCTGACTAAATGATTCCGCACGCTCTTGAAATTCGTTACTAATTGTCCCACAAACTAACTCGCATAATTCAAAAATCATCGGGTCTTTAATGCGATAATAAACACTAACTCCCTGTTGTTCTCGTTTGAGAACTCCTGCTTGAGTTAATACTTTTAAATGTTTAGAAAGATTCGCTTGTCCTAAACCTGTCTCTTCTGCAATTTGTTTGCCGTTCATGGGTTTTTCTCGCAGACAATTCAGAATTTGTAAGCGACTCACTTCTGATAACACTTTAAAGTAATCTGCAACTAGACTTAGAGTTTCGGGAGAGGTTTGATCGAAATTGGACATCATAATAAGTAAGTAAGGTTTCTCAATTAGAACTAGAATCTTAACATTTGTTTTATTTTATCTGATTTTCTTTAACTATGCAGTCATGTTGTCATAATAAAAGTCGCTTCACCTATGGAGATCGCGATCGCCTGCTAAGAAGACAAGGGAGCAATGGGAGACAAGGGAGCAATGGGAGACAAGGGAGACAAGGGAGACAAGGGAGACAAGGGAGCGATTTTTCTTCCCCATCTTCCCCATCTTCCCCATCTTCCCCATCTCCCCCATCTTCCCCGCGCTTATTACTGTAACTTTACTTTTCCAAAATGGTATTGCAACCCACATTCCGCACCCTCAACTGTCACATTGTCCGTTTGGCGACCGTGACTCGTCCTAATCGATCATCATTTAAGTATTCTGCTTGAATTCCTTCTCCAATTAAATGTTCGGTTGGGAGCGCTTCAAAGAATTTGGGAAATAGGTATAAGGGAGACGAAAATAGTCCTAAGCCATTGAGAATCATCGCTTTCACTGCATGACCTGGGCTTACTTTTTCCCATGGTTGTTCTACCACTAATTCATTAATTTGTTCCACCAGTCCGATTTCATCAATTAACCCTGCCACAATTCCTAAATGGTTTAGAAATAGCAGGGGTTTTACCGCTTTTTTCTTATGAATAAGTCAAATCAGAAGAAATATGCGCGATCGCGCCACTCTGTAAGAGGTTCAGGCGATCGCTGCCAATTTTGACCCCGATAATGAAACAGCCCTGCCCTTACTCCCCCTACCTGCCAAACGGCTTATTATTGCACACTCTACGAAGCGCGATCGCGCTGCCCAATTCGGTTAAACGAACTAAAGCCAGTTACCAAGAAGCACAAAAGCACTCCAGTAGTAAGGATGACTGAATTTTTCATTGTTTAATAGGCTTAGTTGAGACTGACGCAAGGCTTCTGCTTTCGTGGTTGACTTTTGTTCCAATTGCTGATAAAGCTCTCTCATTAGTTGAGAGGTTCCTTGATCGCTTACTTTCCAAAGTGTCCCGAGGGTGCTTCGCGCTCCAGCACGGATAGCAACTCCTGCTAAACCTAGGGCAGCGCGATCGTCTCCTTTCACCGTTTCGCAAGCACTGAGAATTAACAGTTCAATTGGGGTGTTTCTGCTTGCTTCTCCTGATTGTAAGAGTTGAGGAAACTCATTAATTGTAATTCGATCATCCCAAGTGAGAATAAAAGTATCTTCTAGATTGGAACTAAACTGCCCATGAGTAGCTAAATGAACGACAGGAAAGCCTTTCTCTTCTAGGGTTAATTCGAGAGTGTTTTCTTGAAAGCGATCATTGAGTAAAACGGTACTGGGAACTTTATTTTCGATGCTTTCCACTTCTTCTCGTACCGCAGGCAGCGAGGAAAACCCCTGACGAGATTCACTGAGTCCTCCGATTAAGGCTTGTAAAGACTGGCGCGGTAAGGCTTGGGGACTCGCTAAACGTAAACTGGGAGAAAGCGCGATCGCGTAGTTTTCTAATAAATATTCTTCTCCATCATAAAGGGCAGACATGGGAATATTTCTTAATGTCCCATCAAGGACAAAGACTAAGTTTTCCACTTCATTAGCGACTAAATCTGTTTTTAGAGGTCGGATTAGCCAATCATAAAGCTGTTGTGCTGGGGTGAGGTAGGTTTGGAAGCGCTTAGGTGCATTCACCAGTTGGTTTTGGAACGATCGGGCTGTGCTTTCCACTTCTTCCCCCGAAACAGAAATGGTATAGTGCTTTAGTGGTTGCTCGGCAATACTAACAATAATTTCAAGGCGATCAGGAAGTAAAATCGGATAAATCACCGCAGCATTTTGATCGACTTGATCAATCTCCACGGCTTCAGTCACCTCACAGTCAATGCGGAGGAAGTTCACAAGCTCTGCTAAACGAAGAGATTCCATGGCATCCCGCGCTTGCTTCAGTTTGTCTTGCTTGGTTTTGGGACTCTGATTTGCCGATTTCAGCAACAAACTAACATATTCCCGATAAACGGGTTCGACCTTTTCCCGAAAAGAAAAGCGAGCATCCTTATTAACTGCAATCAAATCACTGCGTAATGATTGTAAATGATTCACTGCTTCAGCATAAGCAGCGATCGCGCTGTCTAAATCTCCTTGACGTTCTAACAGTCGTCCCAGTTGCCATTGCCATTGATAGCTTAGATCAGGGGCTGCGAGAGCTTGACTCAAGAAGAGGGCTTGTTGGGTTAAACTCAGGGCGGATCTGATTTGATGACGCTGCTCTAATAATCTTCCCTGTTCTCCAAGCGCATAAGAGTGAGCGCGTTGATCACCGATAATTTCTGCTGTCTGGGCTGCGTCTTTGAGGAGAGCAGTTTTTTGGGAGATTTGATCCCTTGGAAGTAAACGGGCAAAGCGAATCTGGGCATAAAGGAGAGGACGAGAAGGTGCAAGGGATTGTAAGTTTTGCTGGATTTGTGCTGACAGCGATCGCGCTTTTTGGAGATCATTTCCTTGTTGGGCTAACTCAAACGCATTAACCTGAGCTTGTAAAGCAATAATTGGATCGAGAGTCGTTGCTGCTGCTTGCTCATAGAATCTCAGACCTTCTTCTAGGGCTTGGTTTGAGCCTGCTTGTTCGTAGCGAGAATAGGCGATATTGCCCAACGCCATCAAGGTTGTACTGATTGCGGAGGGTGTGTTCAGAGTTTGACTCACAGCGAGACTTTGTTCGAGCAGTTCTTGTCCGCGATCGAGATTGCCGACTAATTGTAAAAGATTACCGAACTCAGAGAGAGCTTGCGCTTTAAGCAGAGAATCAGGCTGAGATTGCAGGGTTTGATTCACTTCTGCAAGGATTTGTCCCGCTTCATAGTAGCGACCTTGCTCTTTTAAGACTTGCACTTGATTGAGTTGGGCGCGGAGTTTTTTGTTCTCCTCTCCAGCGCGATTATAAGCAGCGATCGCGCTTTGAAAAGTTTTATTTGCGGATGCTGTGTTTCCCTGAAGCATTTCTAAATGTCCTCGGGTGTTGAGGATTTGTCCAAGGACGGCTGCGCGATCGGCATTCGGAGCAAGATTATCCAACACCTCTAAACTTGTGCCAATCATGCGGTTCGCTAAGTCTAATTCTCCCACTTGTTCATAAGCTAGAGCAAGATTACTGAGTGCTTTTGCTTGTTGGAGCAGATTTCCTTCTTTTTGATAATCTTCAACTGCTTCTTGCCACCGTTCAACTGCTTCTGCAAAGTTTCCCTGACGATAGGCGCTTTCTCCTGCTTGGAGAGGGTTAGCTTGCACGGGATCTACAGCAAGAAGAAGACTGGTGAGGGAAAGAGTTAAGGTAAGTAATGAGTGTTTCCGAGTTTTCATGGTTTCAATTTCCCATTATCTAGGAGTGAATAGAGTTTTGTTATTTCAAGATTTAAAGTAAGTCTGAATGTGTTCCTGAGTAGGGTGGGCATCGCCCACCCAATTTTAAGTTCACGATTTCTACTGTTGCGTCAAAGGACAAATAATCGGCACTGCTTCGAGTCGAGAAGCGGGATCAATTGGTAATTCTCCCGCTTGATTGAAGTCCCATCCTTGGGAAATGTGCGAGAAGTTCGGAAGGTTTGATTGATTTTCAAATTCTATTTCAGGAGAAGGAGTTCCCATTTCCACTGTGCCAAAATCAGGGATAAAATCACGGCTCATCAGGGGGCGGTTTGGGCTGGCAGGTAAACCCCCTCGTCCAATGACCACAAAACTGCTTTGTTTGCCACTGCCACGGGCTTGACAACGGCGATCAATTAAACTCGCTGCATCAATCGGAGTCTCAGGAAGAGAGAGAAGTCCTTGACTGGGATCGACATCAGGATCGTTAAGGACAAATTCTCCTGCTGCCCCAAATTCGGAAGTAACGGTAAAGTCATTGTTGGGGGTGGGTTGGTCGCGAAATTCGATGCCAAAAATGCCCTCACTGCTGACATCAATTCTTCCGCCATCTCCTTGTTCAGCGTTGGCGCTAATATCGCTGCCGTTCGCCCCTTTTGGGGGAAATCCAACGATAAACTGGCTATTGAGGTTAATGTTACCGCCGTTTGCTTCTTGAAAAGCACTAGCGGAAATTTTGCTTTCATTGCTGAGAGACATTAGATCGCGATTTGTAATGATGATATTGGCACTATCTTCACCAGTAGAAAGGCTTTCGGCGGTTTCGGCGGAAACGGTGGCGCGATCGAGCTTGATCGTTTCTGCATTAACAAAAATACTTCCTGCTGGACCATTTTCAGGATTGCTCACTTGTACACTGCCACCCTCTTCTAAGATGAGTTGATCGGCGTTTAAGGTGATGCTTCCAGCACGGGCTTGAGTGGTAGATTCTGCAGTGATTTGGCTAGCTTTGCCTGTCGAATTAACCCCCTGAACCGTAATTGAATCAGCGTCTAAAATTTCAATGCTGCCAGCATTGCCGAGTCCTGTGGTACGAGTGCTAATTTCTCCCCCACGAGTCAGTAAGACAGAGTTAGCATTAATGGCGATCGCGCCAGAAGAACCCATTGCGTCTGTTTCCACTGCACTTAAAATGGCACTCCCTAACCCCGCTTCACTTTCACCATCTATTCTGAGAGTGTCGCTAATGTTGAGGCGAATTGCGCCAGCATTGCCATCGCTAAAGGTACTGGCAAAAATGGCAGCCCCATCCTGAATTGAAACTTTAGGACTAACAATCAATAAACTGCCAGCGTTCCCTGAACCAGTAGTTGCCACGTTAACAAGGCTAGACAGAGTTTGAGGGGAATCTTGCCCAATCAGTTCTACTAATTCTGAGGCTCGAATTTCAATGCGTCCCCCTTCTCCTTCTCCTGAAGTCGCTGAGGAGATTATTGCGCCCTCTTTTAGGCTCAACACGGGGGAAACTGCTAGAATACTGCCAGCATTTCCCAGACCAGTGGTTTGAGTTGTCACTTGACTCCCCTCTCCCAGAGAACTTCTTCCCAACACTTCAACGGAATCAGACGCATCAATTTCTATTCTTCCTCCTTGTCCTGCTGCTGAGGTAGAAGCTAAGATTTCTCCGCCTTGGCTAACTTGTAACTGAGGAGTCTTAATCGCGATCCTTCCCGCATCTCCAGACCCCTCTGTCTCAGTGGTTAAGCCGCTACGGGCTACGCCAAAGACGGGATCGGTACCAGTGATTTCCACTGACTCTTGGGCGGTTATATCAATGATTCCTCCTTCTCCTGTATCAGAAGTAGAAGCTGAAATCAGTCCTCCCTCCCGAACGCTTAACTGGTCTGCGATAATTTCAACATCGCCAGCGTTTCCTGTGCCACTACTCCCTGTTTCCACACCTGTAGGAAATGTAACTGAGCCTCGAATTCCAATCACTTCAATTTCATCCGCTTCAATCTCGATCTTTCCTCCTGCCCCACTACTGGAAAGCGTTGCTAAAGAAGACACTCTCGCCCCGTCGCGGAGACTGAAATGACCCGTGTTAATGCTGATTGTGCCTGCGTTGCCTTCATCACCTGTGTCAGTGGTAATTTGACTGGCGTTTAAGGTATCGGGAGTGATTCCGCTTAACTCAATAGACTCAGAAGCATTAAGGATAATGGTTCCGCCAGCACCAGTTCCTCCTAAGGTAGAAGTTGAAATTTCACCGCCATTCTCAAGGATTAAATTTTTAGTGTTAATCGTTAGGTTGCCAGCATCTCCATCGCCAGTGGTATCAATAGATAAATTACTTGAACCACTCACCTCCACTGACTCTGAAGCATTGATAAGAATACTCCCTGCTGAACCGCTACCTGTCACAGAAGCAAATAGAGTCGAACCATTGAGGACATTTAATTCCTGTGTATTGATTTCAATCTTCCCACCAGTACCAGCACCGCTACTAAACGCATTGATATTGCTGCCTTGATCAAGCGTCACCGACTCAGCTTCTCGTATCGTTACATTAGCACTGGCACCTCCCAAGCTGGAGTCCTGCGATAAAGAAATTGATCGCGCTTCAATCAGAATGTCTCCTCCCACTCCACTCGAAGCATTGGTCAAAATATCGCTGCTAACAAGAGAAATATCTCCCTCATTAACTAAAAGTTTGACATCACCTGCGTTTCCTTGGCTATTATTGCCAGTCTGAAACCCTGACTCGCCACTGAAAGCCAGTGATCCTGCTGAAATCTCGATCGCGCCTCCATTTCCTACTCCTGTTCCTCTGATATCTGTAAAGAAGTTAGACTCTTGTGTCAGGGTAACTCCTTCCGTGGCATTAATCGTAATTTTGCCAGCATTTCCCGTTCCTTCATTAGTTGTCTTTAGAGTAGAATCTACAATGGAAACCGATCGCGCTGAGAGTTCAATATCACTACCGTTTCCCACTGCACCCGCTTCCACATCGGCAAAAAAGGAACTACCACTAATTGTTATCAAGTCATTAGCATCGAGGACAATGCGTCCCCCTTCTCCTTGTCCGCCCGACAAGAATCCCGCTTGCAGTTGCGAACTGTCTGTGATTGAGATTGATTCTGCTTCTAGGGAGATTTCTCCCACCTTACCGACACCAGCAGGGCCAATATTAGTCAGTAATCCACTCCCAATGATCGAAATGTCGCCCTCTGTTTGCAAAGAGATCGTATTTGCATCGCCGATCCCAAAGCTGCTGCTATCAAGAATACTGACTTCAGAAAGGGTAATCTGATCCGTAGAAAGGGTAATCTGATCCGTTGCCTCAAGTTGGATCACTCCCGCTTGTGCGCCAGTTTCTCCTTCATTAATTCTTGTGCTGATTTGACTTGCGCCAGAAAGTTCAATGCTGTTTCCATACAGTTCAACGCCTTGACTAGCACTACCTCTGGTGAAGACTGTCGCGCCATTGCTAAGAATAATATCCGATCGCGCTACATTTTCAGGAAAAACCAACCGAAGCTGATTCCCATCCCGCACTAACTCCACTGTTCCCGCTTCTGCGACACCCGCAATGCCAATGTATCCTCCCGATGCGGTGAGAGAACCGCCATCAACAGATACACCGCCAGACCCCCCCATTAAAAGGATACTTTCTCCTTGGGGAACTTCTAACACGCCTTGTTGTTTAATAATAGAGCCTCTCTGCGCTGCTAATTGATTATGTAAAAGTGCTGATGGATTAACAGTTAAAGTTGGGACAGGTTGAGGATTGGATGCACTAAAAATTCCCTGCTCGTCAAATTGAATGGCATCAGCATTGCTGGCAGTAAAAGAGCCATTAATATCTAATGTTGCTCCTTCTCCAAACACAATACCATTGGGATTCAACAGAAACAAATTTGCTGCCCCATCAACTCCCAATGTTCCCAAAATATTAGAAACATTATCTCCTGTCACTCGCGTGAGGATATTTTCAATAGCACTGGGATTGTTAAAGTAAACCCGTTGCAATTCCTCAACATTAAATTCGCTAAAACTATGAAATAAATTGCTTCCTCTAGTTGCACCTCCTTCGATTAATTCGGCGGGTGTTCCTTGCACTTCTACATCTGAATTGACAACTGAACTTTCTGCCCCTAAAGTGTTATCGGGGGTCAGTTGCGCGATCGCGCAGTTTTGCCAAAAAATCCCGATTACGGTGATTGTACTAATTTTTCCTAGTAAAGACGAACACTGGCTTAAAGAATGTTTGCTGATTTTAGGTTTCATTTTTTTCTCCTTAATATTTGAACCACAGAGTCACAGAGAACACAGAGGGTTGAAAAACTTTGAGCGTCACTGAAAATTTGAGAAGTGGTCTTATTGTTGATGTCATTACGATTGCGTTAAATTCCCCCTTGTTTAGGCTAGAAAAGTTGATAGTTTATGCTAAAATGAAGTCCATTTTCTTGTAAAGAATCTTCCTCGATATCTACATCGTTTAACGGAATTCCCCAATCTAATTCCGCAATAAAATTCTCGCCAATGAGCAACTCTAACCCTAAGCCCAAAGACGATAAACTATCCCGTGGTGTTACTTCTTCCTCGCCACGATTCCAAACGGTGCCAAAATCAAAAAATGGGGTTAGTCGCACAGTTGCATCCCATTCAGGAATACGGAGAATGGGGGTGCGAATCTCTGCTGAGGCTAAAAAGCCGTTATCTCCCAGTAATAAATCCTGACGATATCCCCGCACGGTTAACGCCCCACCGAGGCTAAACTCTTCTAAAGATAACAAGGTTCGATCCGCCAGTTGCAGTTCTGATCGTAATAAGAATGTTGTATCGGGTGTCAGTCGTCTCACATATTGGGCTTGACCCCGCCAAGCAAAAAACTCGCTTTCTAATGCTTCGCCATTGAGATTTACTTGTGATCCTTCTAAACCGAAGCTAAACTGCGATCGCGCTGCTAAAACTTCTTGAGCGTTACGATTGGTGTATTCTTGGAAAAACCGCAATGCAAATAGTCTGGTTTCTCCTTCTAGTTCATCCAACAGCGAACTGTCTGACTCTTGGCGATCAATTGTCAATCCGAAGCTCAATTCTTCCCGAGGCGTGCGAATCACAGGCTGGCGGTAGGTCAAGACATACTGGCGATAGTCGGATTCAATATCTAAAGTATCAAAGGGGTCTTCGATAATGTCATTCTCGGTTCGGCGATAACGGAAGTTCAGAGTGCCGTTTTTGGCATTGATGGGAACAGTATAACTCAGGTCATCGAGAGAGTTACTGCCATCGGTATTAAAATAGCGAATATTAGCGCGATCGCCAAAACCCAAAAGGTTGTTATGAGTGACTTCAATGAGGCGACGATCCGTTCCAACAACGGGTGAACGTTGATTATCCAAAGTTAATTCCGTGGAAAAAGCAGGAGCTTCCGTTGCATTGACCACAAGACGGCTGAAACCAGGGCGTGAACCTGCACTCAATTGGGCGGTAAGATTGGCAATTAAAGGATTCAGTTGCAGGAGTTGTAAGGCTTCCAGTAATGCTTGTTGATTTAAGGGGGTGTCAGTCCCTCGTTGGATTCTGCTGCGAATATAACTTTCATTAAGTCGGTTTAACCCCTCGATGACAATGGTTTCAATCGCACCTTCTACCACTTGTATTCTCACCACGCCATCCCTGAAGGTTTGCGAGGGAATATAAGCACCAGAGGTAATATAGCCTTCTTGAATATATAAATTTGTGAGAGTTCTTTGCGCTTCTAGTAACTCTGTAAAAGAGAGGGGACGATTGGTAAATGGAGCTAAAACTTTTGTCAGTTCTGTAGAAGTGAAAACCGTATTCCCGACTACCTCAAATGCTTCAACTGTAATTGTTTCAGGAATATCTAAATTAGGGGGTTGTGGTTCTTCTGAAGGGGCTTCTTGTTCTGGGAGAAGATCATCAGTGGGAGGGAGCGGTGTGGATTCAGGAGGGGGTTCTCGTTCTCGCGGGGGTAAAACGGGTTGAGGACGAGTTTGGGCGAAAACAGGTGTTGTAACGAACAGATGGGATAAAACGTAGAGAACAATCGGAAGATGAATGGAAAAAAACTGTAAGTTGTCTTGACGCTTATTTTTCCCTTGTCTAGTTAAAGGTTCTACGATGTCTCTTTCAGCATTTGTTGTTAGATCATTGGGATTCGAGTGATGTTGATTCATCTTGAGGAAAGTATGATTGTTCTACTTTTTAAATTCTCACTCTCCTCAGATGTGATAGATCAGGGCACGTATCATTTCTTAACTATTAACCCACATTCCGCACCCTCAACTGTCACATTGTCCGTTTGGCGACCGTATCAAGGGAAATTGATTGACTCCACCATCAAACTTAGGGGGAGAATCAGGGTGAATTCTTCTCCCGTCTCATTAACTAAGATTAATTGAGAATACATAACCCTAAAATTACAGCAGCTCTTAACTGACTTCATCTTTGATTTTCACTCCTTCGGGGAAACTTCCCTTACACTAATAAATAATATTGTTGACAAGGTTTGGGAAATAATAGTCTGTGAGAAGCAGTCACTTTTTAAATGTGACTAATGAACAGACCAAGAGCAACTCTTCTCATTTCAGCTAGGGGGAACGGACGATGTGACAGTTGGGGTGCGGAATGTGGGTTGCAACTTATGATTTAGCAGTTCATGGATCAAGAAGGATTAAAATGTTTCGATGGTGGGCGCTGCTCACCCTACTATGAGTACCATCGCTGGAGAAATTGTTTCGCTTCTTCTGGGTTTTGAATAATGCCATCCAGTGTCGCATCGAAAAGACTTTCTAAAATTTCTCGATATTGAGGTCCAGGTTTATAACCTAATGCTTTGAGATCATTTCCGTTCAGAGGGGCGCTAAGGTGTGACCAATGGGTGAGATATTGCCATAAGCGTCTTCTTACTTGACGAGAGGTTTTAACGGCTAATAAAACCAACATCGGTTGTTTATAGTTCCTTAAAACATTGACAACGGTTTGAGGACGATAGTTTTCCTGAAACAGGATGTTTTCGATCGAGATTTTTGTGTCCTGTAATGGTAAATTAAGAAGGCGCGATCGAGCCGCTTTTAACGTTTCATAAATCTGAAGTTTCGCCTCTTCAGATAAATCAGAAGACAAATGCTTTTCTACAGTCAATTGCGCGGTTTCCAACTGTTCCAGACGTTTAACACTATCATTACTGAGTTCCAACTGTTTCGCCACAAAAACCCGTTCTTCAGTCGTCGGTAAAGCAGCGATCATCAGTTCTAACCGCATTTGCCAATGGGTGAGGGTTTGCTTAGGATCAAATCGGTTTAAACTCCGTCCTAACAATCGCACTTCCCACCACAATTGCTCATTTAATTCTAGCTTCGGATGCAGACATTTGAGCGCCGATAAATCCGATAATAATTTTAACGCAGGTTTCCAATAGGGTGCTTCTAGAATATACTTAAGTTCTGCTTTGAGACGAGTTTGTAATGCTGGCGCTTTCCGATTTTCTGCTCTCGATCGATCATACACCCCACTCGCAATGGCATAACGAATATAATCTTCGGTTTGCGCTTCAATTTGAAACCCTAAACGCACCGCAAATTTAACCGCGCGGTAAATGCGAGTCGGGTCTTCAATAAAACTGTTAGCATGAAGAACACGGATTAACCTCGATCGAAGATCAACCAATCCCCCAAAAAAGTCTAACAGTTCGCCGCTTTTCGGAGAAGTCAACCGTATCGCTAAAGCATTAATCGTAAAATCACGGCGATATAAATCTTGACGAATCGAACTGGCTTCCACTTCGGGATTCGCTGCTGGATAGGGATAAAACTCCGTTCTCGCTGTGGCAATATCCACCCACAAAGAACCGAATTCAGGGTGATTGTGCCACAATAACGCTGCGGTTTGAAACTCCCCATGAACCTCTAAACGGACTGGTGGATACGCTTTTTGTAATGCTTTTGCTAATTCTACTCCCGCGCCAACCGTCGCCGTCTGATGAAACCCATCCACGACTAAATCAATATCGGGTAAAAACAAAGGAGAATCCTGATCGATTTTACTCCCTAAAATAATATCTCGCACCGCACCGCCAACAATGTATAAAGACAAGCCTCGTTTTTCCGCTTCTGTTGCTGCTTGCGATAGTAACTTCCACAATACAGGATTCAGCTTTCGTTTAAAGTTAGGCAGTAAACAAGCGGCAATGAGAGATTGTTGATCTTGATCTTTGTTGTCTATCCCTCTGTCTTGATGAAGTTGTCTTAAAACATCCGTTCGCGTCACAATGCCAAGCAGTTGATTGTTTTCTAAAACGGGTAATCTTCCCACATCATACGTCACCATCAAGGTTTCGATATCGGGTAACAGTGTCTCAGGGGTGATGGTTTTAAGGTTGCGACTCATGTATCCTTTTACGGGTGCATGACCAAAGCCATGATGTAACGCTAAATCCAGATCACGACGGGAGATAATTCCTACTAATTGATGGGTTTCATCCACTACAGACAAGCCAGAATGTCCATAACGGAACAGGATACGTTGTGCTTCCTTAATGCTGGTTTCAGGGGGAATTGTTCGCACTGGAGATGACATCAACTCTCGCGCGGTGAGAGGATGGGGAAGTTGGGTTTTGATGGTTGCTAGTAATTCCCTCAGCGTTGCTTGTGGTTGCGCTGTTTTTAAGTTCGCAGAAGCTGCGTTTTTGTGACCACCGCCACCATAAGCAGTTAATAAGTGATTTAAGTCAAGGCGATCGAGGCGCGATCGGGCAATCAAGCTCGATCGATGCTCGTTATGATGAGAATAATTATGGAGGAATAAAAGAACATCGATTTCCATCATCCCCATTAAACGTTCAGCGACAGTGGATAACCCCGCCGCAAAGGTGTTACCTTCCAGATAAACTGAAGCAAGAGTATAACCTTGTACCGTCTCAGTTTGAATCTTTTCTAATGCCTCTGAGAGTATCTGTCGCAGCGTTGAAGATAAAGTTGGTTCGACATATTCTGCAACAATATCAACCTTAGCTTCCTGTTCCATTAACCAAGTCAATGCTTTCGCATCACGGGAAGTGGTTTCGGGAAATGTCAGCGAACCCGTATCCGTATGGATTCCCAACGCCATAATCGTTGCTTCAATAGGCGTTAAGGAAACCCCTTCCGAGATTAATGCTTCCACAATCAGGGTGCTAGTCGCGCCAACTCTGTCAATATGAGTAACCGTTGCTGGAATATCCCCAGCAAAGGGATGATGATCGTAGAGAATCACTTGTTTAATCTGTGGCAGATCAAGCCAAGTTTGTATTGTTCCTAAGCGATCGCGCTGTTGGGTATCTACCACCAGTAAGGTTTTAATGGCTTCAGGATGAACACTACGCTGTTCAATGACATTAATCTCATCCCGATATAACCCTAAAAACGATTTTACCCCTGGATGCGCTCCACCCGTTAAAACCAACTTAGCACCTGTGTAGAGACGGGTTAGCCCCACAGCAGCCCCTAAAGCATCGAAATCGGCGGTTTGGTGGCATAAAATCAGAGTCGTCATTAATTGTATCTTTCGCCCCCTAAGATGTAGGTTGGGTGAAGAGAAGCGAAACCCAACATTAATTTAATTGTATCTTTCGCCCCCTAAGATGTAGGTTGGGTGAAGAGAAGCGAAACCCAACACCAACATTAATTGTATCTTTACGCCCCCTAAGATAAAGACTTATGAAAACTGTAACGGACTATAAAATCATTTTACGTCCCGATGATAATGGAACTTATGTTGCTTATCTTCCCGCAATTCAAGGATGTCATGCGTGGGGAGAATCTCCTGAAGCGGCTCGATCGGAATTAAATCATGTTTTCGCCATGATTCAGGAAGAATATTTAGAACTAGGAAAAACGCTACCTAATGATGTTGAAATAACTATTTCTAAGGCTCAGCTAAAGCAAGAACATTAGTTAAAGTAGCGAAGAAATTAGGTTTTCAAAAAGCCCGCCAAAGAGGTAGCCATGCTCGTTGGAAGCATCCAGATGGTCGTTCTACTACAATTCCAGTTCATGGCAACGCTGAAATTGGGGGTTGGTTATTCCAAGAAATTATTAAACAACTAGGAATAACAGAAGAAGAATTTAACAATTTAAAATAGCAAGAACCTATTATTTTGCGAGCAAATTTTCACCACTAATATCATTTTGCTGTTGTCTCATCCATTAATCTTTGAATCTGGGGATTATACAACCGTAAATAATTCCAATAATTTCCAAAAACCGCTTCTACATAACCTTTTGTTTCTGGAAAAGGAATCTTTTCAACAAATTCATCCGCATCTTTTAAGCTATAGCGATCGACCCATTTTGCCACATTGCCAGGGCCGGCGTTATAACTCGCCACTGCTAACATTGAGTTATTATTATATCGGCTGTGCGTATAATCCAAATACCAAGTTCCCAACTGAATATTATCTTCTGGATCGGATAAAGAATAATCACTTAAATTAATCTTACCTGCGACCCATTTTCCCGTTGCTGGCATAATTTGCATTAATCCTCTTGCCCCAGCCACCGAACTAATATCCTTTTCAAACCGTGATTCTTGGCGGATTAAACTAATCGTTAACAAGGGATTTAATTCCCGTTTTTCTGACCAATTCAGGATGCTTTCATTATAAGGAAAGGGAAACAAAGAATGCCAATACATCGGTTTTTCTCGCAGACTTTGCCAACGAGAATAATCTTCAGGTTGATCTCGAAATTGTAGCGATGAAATTTGACTAATTCCTTTTAAGTATCGCCCTTGAGTTAACTTAATTACTCCTTCTGTAAATTGTTCTTCTACTGATAAAGCCGTTTGATTTGCGGTTTCTGTTTGCCATAATTTCCAAACCCAATTATCTTCCCCTAGCTGATATAATTCCTTCAGTTGATCTGATCCAGATGGAAGTAAAGGACGCGCCGCTGGTTTCACTACTCTTGGGGATTGATTGCGAATACTCTCAAAATCGCCGACGGGTAAGCCCAGATGAACCGCCGATCGCCACGCATAATAAGATTGAGGATGTTGGGAGAAAGTTTGTCGAAACTGCTTTTCGGCTGCTGCTGTGTCTCCTTGCTGTTGTAACCATTTTCCCGCCCAGAAACCAGCTTTTGCGGCTAAAGAACTGTTATTATTTTCTTGGGTGATGGTTTGCGCCCACTCGATCGCCTCGTCCAATTCTCCTTGTTGAGCGTATTTTTCCACCCTTTCCCAACGATACGCCGCCGCTGCATCGGATTGGGAATAGTTTTCTAAAAGGCTGTCTCGCGCTTGTTGGGCGGCTTGAGGACTTCTGGCGGCTTCTAAGAGTTTAGCTTTGCTGATTAGTGCTTCTGGTGCTTCCTTTGGAAACTCATCGATCGCTCGATCGAGGTAAAATAAAGCATCATTACGAGAGACCATTCCCGCGAGACGACGTAACCCTAACCCCGTTATTTCCGCATCTGGAAAACTGTTCAAAAGTTCTAAATAAATCGTTTTCGCGCGACGAGTTTCCCCACTCACCTGTAACCCTCTCCCATACCGATAAACATTTTCTGGGGTTTTAGGGGCGTTTCCATAGGCGTTCCCTGCTTTCCTGTATTCCCATGTTTCCCAATATCCGACTGCGATCGCTTCCCAATCTTCTGGACTGAGTTGGCTACGATAGTTATTAACCAGTCGATCGCGCCATTCCCCCATTCCTTCCGCCTCTGGCGTCTGATCGATCAATATCTTCATCAAATCTGGTTGATCAGGATTTTCTTTTAAGCGCTCTCTAATCACTTCATGGGTGCGAGGATGCGCTGGAAACTGCTTGACCAGTGTTTCCCATTCTTGGGAATTATATCGTCCTAAGTGATAAACCGCCTCACCAACAATGGCAGGATTAGACTGTTCTTGGGTTAGGTTATACCAAATTTCTCGCGCTTGGGCGGTTTTTCCCTTCATTTCGTAGGCTTTCGCCCGTTTCAGAAGGATTTGCCCCTCTAACAAAGAATAGTCTGTTTCCAGCCCTTTTAATGCAGACAGGGCGCTGTCTGGTTTTTTTGCTTCTAAGGCGGTTGTTGCTAACAAATAACGAGCGCGGTTTTGATCCAACTGATGACCCCTTTCCGCGATCGTTTCCAGTTGCTTTTGTCTTTCCAATGGGGATAAAGCAATTAAAGGAAAGACCTCAGAAGGGCGATCCTTGTCTGTCTCAACGACTTTCTTTCTGGTTTCAATAGCGAAGGGAAGAATCTCCTCTCGACTTTGCGCCACCCAAACTGTTGTCACTCCCACCAAAGTGAGGGAGATTAACCCAAATACGACTTGCCTCGATCGCGCTTTCATACCATATTTTCCTATTTTTGTCAAGATTTTTCTTACCTTAAAGCATCTTTAAGGGCGGTACGGGCGGCGAGATGATTGCGAGTTGAACCGAGAATTTCCGCTTCTCGATCGAGACGGGCTTTTGTATCCTGCATTTCTAAAAGGCTTTGTTGTTCGGAGGCGACTCCATACAAATTGCTGGCGATCCAAAATGATAATTCACGAGGGAGATCAGGAACATCGTCGGGAAGTTCAATTTTTTGGTCGGTTAACTTTGCCGAGAGTTTCACCACATCGTTTAATAATGCTTCCACATCTTGGGCGAGGGGACGTAAATCGGTGTCTGGGGTTTCGTCTTCGATCCATTCCACCAAACCCACGCGGTAAGGCTTTTCTCGTACCCAGTTTAAGACACGAAAACGTTGTTGTCCGAGAGTCAGCATTTTGATGCGATCGTCAGGGAGACGTTGAAATTGGGAGATTTCCGCACAACAGCCTACTGGTGCGATTTCTCCTTTCACTGGATCAAACATTAAAACCCCAAAGCGTCGATCGGTTTCTAAAATGGTGTTCATCATCATCCGATAGCGAAACTCGAAAATATGAAGGGGAAGGGGACGACCAGGGAATAATACTACATCAGGTAGCGGAAAAAGGGGAAGTTCTCTTACAGCCATAGAAGTTGAAGATGCCATCGTGTCTTACAATTGCTTTGAGAGTGACGTTTCTCTCTACTTTAACGAATTTTTACAATTAACCGATGAATCAATCTCAATCCTCATGGCAAGTCGATTTTTATCGGCTTCCTCAACCGACGACCAAGGGCGAATCGCAATGGGAATTAGTTATCTGTGATCAATCCACGAAGGAAGTAAAAACCCGATCTTGTTTGCAAAAGGAAGCGACAGTTGATTGGTTAGTGGAAAGTTTACAGGGGTTAGCGACAGAGGAATTACCGTTAAAGATGCGAGTATTTCGTCCCGAATCCTTACAGTTATTACAGTTAGCTGGGGAAAGGTTGGGGGTGATTGTAGAAGGAACACGACACACTTATTTATTAAAGCAGGTGTTGCGCGATCGCGGCGGAGAAGAGAGAATCAAAGTGGAATCACCGCCACCGCAACCGCTACCTGAGTTTATCTGGGGAGAACAATGGCAATTTGCCCGTCTCAATGCGGATGAAATTGAGTATCGAATGCCAGAACGTCCGATTCCCTTTTGTGAAATGCCCACCGAATTAACCCCTTTTCAGTTGAATTTAGGATCAACAACGCTAGTGCCTGGGATTATTATCTACGGGGGGCGACAATCTCGACAACTTGCCCAGTGGTTTATGGAAGCCCAACCCATGGCAGTTAATTATATGCCAACAACGGTGGGAGAGTCTGGGGGATTAGTGTTAGAAGCGGGGTTGCGCGATCGATGGGTGATTATTACCTTTGAAGATACGGAAGTCGCTACGGCGGGGGAAAAGTATGAACAACGGAAACAGGAGAGTAACGGACTACATTTTCTTTTGCTTCAACCTGATGATTCGGGAATGACAGATACAGGGTTTTGGTTATTGCGTAATGAAATTTGACGGATGGGACAGAGGTAAGTATTATGGGCTTGTCTGGTGGTTCACCAGTAGCAAAGATGTCAGGGGTTATTTCTGCATCACGTAATACCGCGTTTTCAACGTCTATTCACAAAAGAATTTAAGACAATTGTAAAAAGGTAGTATCGCGCGATGACACGATCGGTTTAATCAGTGGGATTAGACATCGTTAGTCAGAAAGGTCGCTGCATCTTTGCGTTGATCAATCAATTGAGGATTAATGATGACTCAGACTTATAATAACGAGGCTGACAGTTTTAACGCGATTAAAGGCGCCCATCACTTGTCTGGTGATGCGTCTAAATTAAAAGACTATTACGAAGAGTGGGCAGAGGCTTATGATAAAGATGTGTCTAACGAAGCCTATGCTGGCCCTCGCGCTATTTCTGAATTTTACGATCGAGTTCGTCAAGAATACACGACTATCTCACGGGAAGATTCTAAAGTGATGGATGCGGGTTGTGGCACTGGTTTAGTCGGTGTCATTCTCAAAGATATGGGCTACCGCGCGATCGATGGCTTTGATCTTTCGGAGAAAATGGTCGAGGTGGCTAAAGACACCAACAGCTACCAAGAATTACTCGGTGGGATTGATATGAATTATAAAATCGAAGCCTACCAAGATAACCAGTATGATGCGAGTTTGGCTTGTGGGGTTTTTACTCTCGGTCATGTTCCCCCAGAATCAATTAACGAGATGATTCGGTTTACTCGTACTGATGGGTTAATTATTGTCAGCACTCGCAAGAGTTATTACAACGGTACAAACTTCCAAGAAGTAGTGGATCAGTTACAAACTGATGGCAAGGTGAAACTTCTTGAACACTGGAAAGATGGTCCTTATATCACGGAAGAAGGGGCGCACTACTGGGCGTTACAAGTTTGTTAATCTTTCTAGTTAGGAATTGCCCCCTCAGTCCCCCAAGTCTGGGGGAATTGCCCCCTCAGTCCCCCAAGTCTGGGGGAATTGCCCCCTCAGTCCCCCAAGTCTGGGGGAATTGCCCCCTCAGTCCCCCAAGTCTGGGGGAATTGCCCCCTCAGTCCCCCAAGTCTGGGGGAAGTCTCTCTTTTCCATCTCCCCAAAGTTGGGGTTGGGGGCGGAAAAGGAATTAACGACCCATTCCCACATAGCGGAAACCGATCGACTGTAATGCGTCTCGATCGAGGAAATTCCGTCCATCAATCATCACCCGACTATTCATCAAACCCGCCATTTTCTCGTAATCTAGAGAGAGAAACTGTTGCCAGTCGGTCACTAAAACTAACGCATCACAATGATCCGCGAGACGTTCCGCGTCTGTTTCCACAATCACATCGGATAACCCATCTCGAATCCCCGATTGAGAAATGATCGGATCATACGCCTTGACTTTTGCCCCTAAACGTGATAGTTCTTGAATGATGTTAAGGGCGGGTGCGTCGCGCATATCGTCGGTATTGGGCTTAAATGTCAATCCCAGTAAGCCAATGACTTTTCCTTTCAGAATTTTCAGTTCTTTTTGCAGTTTTTCGACAATTAAAAGCCGTTGACGTTTATTAACGCTAACTGCGGATTTTAGAAGTTGCGCTTCATAGTTATAATCATCAGCAGTGTGAACCAATGCGGAAACATCTTTCGGGAAACATGATCCCCCCCAACCGATTCCCGCTTGGAGAAACTTGTGTCCGATGCGAGAATCTAAACCGATTCCTTTCGCAACCTGAGTGACATCAGCGCCGACGCGATCGCAAATATTTGCCACCTCATTAATAAAACTAATTTTAGTCGCTAAAAAGGCATTGGCAGCATATTTAATCATTTCCGCAGAACTTAAATCCGTCACCACCAAATCCACTGGTGGAAGCGACTGATCTTCGGCGAATTGACGGTTAACAATCGGAGAGTATAACTCCTGCATCATTTCCAATGCCTTGTCGCTATTTCCCCCCAAAACGATGCGATCGGGGTTAAAGGTATCATATACCGCCGAACCTTCCCGTAAAAACTCAGGATTACTCACCACATCAAATTGTGCTTTCATCCCTTCCAGTTGGGAAACGCCTCCCCCACCACTGGTGACTAATTCCTTCTGACGTTCAGCGACTCCATCGAGAACAATCATCCGTACCCAATCACCAGAACCGATGGGAACAGTGGATTTATTCACAATCACCTTATAACCGCCATTGAGATGATTTCCGATTCCCTTTGCGACCGCTTCCACATAACGAGTATCACTTTCACCAGTGGGGAGTGCGGGTGTTCCCACCGCGATAAAGAGAATCTCCCCATGATCAACGCCTTTTGCTAAGTCAGTGGTAAACTCTAAACGTCCAGCTTCAGTGGAAGCCTGCATTAATTCTGAAAGTTGCGGTTCATAAATGGGAGGCTGTCCATTTTGCATCAACTTAACTTTTTCGGCGTTGTTATCGACACAAATCACTTCATGTCCTGCATAGGATAAACAAACGCCTGTAACTAAACCGACATATCCCGTTCCAATGACACATACACGCATAGGTATAAGTCCTTAATCAATTTCTTCTGACTGTCTAAATGAAGTAATATCAGGTTCGCTCAATCAATGATAAAAAGTAGGTTGGGTGTAGCGAAGCGAAACCCAACACCAATTATAAACAATTACCCGAACCTGATATAAGAGAATGTTCCCATTTGCTATTCTTTAGTAACGGTTTGGAATTGATAGGAATATCGATCGCGAAAATCCTCAATCAAAAATTCTAATCCCGCTTGTAAGGGAACGCGAGGTTCCCATCCTAAAAAATTTCTGGCTTTAGTGATGTCTGGTTGACGTTTTCTGGGGTCATCTTGAGGGAGGGGTTTATAGGCAATTTCCAGATCAGGATTAATCAGATTTTGAATCATCTGTGCGAGTTCCAGAATTGTATATTCCCCGGGATTTCCTAAGTTGACTGGTCCAATATAATCGCCATTCATCAAGCGAATCAGTCCATCAACCAAATCGGAAACGTAACAGAAACTGCGAGTTTGCGATCCATCGCCGTAAACAGTGATCGGTTCATTTCGCAAGGATTGGGCGACAAAATTACTGACCACGCGACCATCATTTTCCAACATCCTCGGTCCATAGGTATTATGACAACAGATGCCATAAGTTCCGCCAATAAAGTTTTCATACTCAGGAACAGAAAAGTCATAGACATAATCATCAATTTCAAATTCTTCGATTTGTTTGACGATTCCCCAAGCAAGATTTCCGATCGTTTTTGCTTGTAAAGTCTGTTTGGTGTTTGCTAGATCAAGTAAAGAATATTGATCTAAACCTTGTACAGTCAAACGATAGGATTTGTATTGTTTAGTATCTCCTTTTTTAACCGTCGTATAAAATTCAGAAACACTCCCCAAAATACCAAACTTAGCTAAGATGAGAACCAATTTTTCAATAATTTGCTGACTGGAACTATTAAAAACTAATCTGAATCCAGTTGTTTTAGCATCATGGTTGCCATCTCCTTCCCAAAAACCTTGTAAAAAGTGAACTAATTGTGATTTAGGAAGTTGTAAAATCCAATTGGGAATATCTTTCTGGGTACTCAGTTTGTTGCCAAATTCAAAGGTATTAATGACTAAATCGACAATCAGTTTCGATCGAATCTTAACCTCTGGCGATCGGTTTCCTGTTTTATCCCATTGAATTTTAGCTTCTACGCCAAACAACTGATCAGTAATTTCGATTAATTTTTCTAGATATTTGACATTAGAACTAAAAATCAGTTGGTAATCTTTAGCGACTAAACAGCCTTCAGCCAAATAAAATCCTAAGAACCACAGTAAACTGGAAGTATCTTCCAGATAATTATTAATGGCTTTTACCGAATAAGGAGGAACCAGCTTCTCTTTTTCGGTAAATTGTAAATCCAGATCATTCCAAAGTTCTAAAGGGAGTTTATTTGCAGTTTCATACCGTTTAATTTTGACATAAAATTGTCGCGGTGCAATCCCTTTTTTTGATAAGTATTGTCGAATCTGTTGCGGGAACTGTTCGAGGATAGAAATTACTCGATCGCTAATTACACCAATTCCTGATTTTTGAGTAAGTTTATCACTTAAATAAAACGGTTCTAATGGTTGTTCTAAAAACGGGATAGAATGAGGAACAGCGATCGGATTTCCGAGTTTTAAATCTTTGCCAAACACCGCTTTCGGATTACCGTTTTCATCCCGTGTAAACAGGCTATGATCTGCGGTAACTTTCACCTGTTTTCCCCAAGTTGTGGTGATTTTATAGCCTTTTTTAGTGACTTTGTGTTTCCAAATTGCGGAAATCGGTTTAATGACTAAGTTTGAATTTTGATCAAAACAGGGAACAGAAACATCAGAAATATCTTGATGAATGCGATCGTAACATTCAGCAAAACTTTCGTAGTACAGTTGATTTCCCTTGTAGTAAATCACCTTTTGATCACCAGTTAAACTGTTAAAAATTCGTGCGACTCGAATATCAACCCCATTGTCGCGGTGATAGTCAAACGCTAAGGTTTCCGCAATGCGCTTCCCTTCATCGTAGCAATTGCCACACAGGGCAACTTTACCATTGCGACGGACAAAAATCACATGATTTGTCACATTGACACAATAGACATTTCCCGTGTAACTTACTTTTTCTGGAGGAGTCAGGGCTGCCTCGATCGGGTTGCGGATATTGACACAGTAGAGATCGCGGTTATATTTAGCATGAGACGAAATATTAGCAGCAAAACCGCAGCGCAATGCTAATTCTTGCACATCATCGGCAAGCTGTTTAGACTTGCTGTAATAGCAGTAACCTTCTCCCCGTTTTGAACCGTCTCCCAATACTAGCGCATCCAGTAGAATTCGAGACTGACGAGGAGATAAACTGAAAAATTCGCGAGGAATATATTTATCTCCAGACTTTCCGAGGGGTAACAGGATATTTGCCAACTGTTTAGAACAAATCCGAAACTGATGATGATCGGATTGGAAGAATTTAAAGCCCATTTTTTGCAAGCATTGGGCGATTATTTCTCGTTTTTCGGGATTTTCTTGGGCAATCAGGATATTATAATCTGCTACCTCATAATTGCGACCATTAACAACCCGATCGCGTTGACGAATATGAACACATCCTTCTGAAATATAATAACCGAGAAATTCCAACCAAGTATCCATAGCCACTTGGGTAGCATTCACTTTTGCATTACGTGGGGGTGATTCTAGAGTAAACCATTCCTGTTCTTTCCCGCTAAATGTTCCACCTGTCAAAACTTTCCAAGAATGCCAATGTCGAGACTCATCTGCTTGCAGAAATCTTAACTTTCCAGTTTTGCTGCGGACATACATTTGATGATTAGGAGTGACACAGAAATCATATTTCCCATTAGCAAACCGCAGCAGATGTCCCACATAAGGCTGTACAATGTATTCGTCAGGGACATGGTATTCTACCTGATTTTCAGGATTCAGCGTCGCCACAGGAACATCAGGAGATAATTCAGGAAAAGGAGTCCAACCCTTAGCGGTTAAAATTTCCGTTTCTGCATCGTAGCAGCTACGGATTCCAATACAATTGACATTACCGCGATATTCTTCTGGTTGGGGATGAACATCAGGATCGCCATAAACTTCGGAGGTGGAAGCCAGCAAAAACCGTGCTTTTACCCGTTTCGCTAATCCCAGCATATGTAGGGTTCCCATGACATTGGTTTTAACCGTCTTGACGGGATTAAACTGATAATGAACGGGAGAAGCGGGACAAGCCAGATGATAAACTTGATCCACTTCTAAACGGATCGGTTCGGTGATATCGTGACGGATAGCTTCAAAATGCGGATTGTTCAGCCAACGTTTGATGTTGTCTTTTCGTCCCGTGTAGAAGTTATCGAGACAGATGACTTCATGTCCTTCTGACATTAATCGATCGATGAGGTGAGACCCAATGAATCCCGCACCTCCTGTTACTAAAATTCTCATATTGTCCGTCAAACTACAATAAATTTAAGTTTATAGTATCCTTGAATGGTCAAAATGTCTAGGCTTTACGCGATCAAGAATTTGTTTCCCTAGTATTTGTTCCCATAACTGACTATCAATGATCAAATCACCGCGCGATCGGATTCCCTTCACCGTTGGTAAAGGCGCTACAATTAAATCCAAAAAATGGGAAATCAAGACGCGATCGATCACGATCGTCTATTCAAAGAATTAATATCAACCTTTTTTCTCGAATTTCTAGAACTGTTCTTTCCGCAAGTTTTAGACGATCTCGAACCCGAATCAGTCAGCTTTCGGGATAAAGAAGTCTTTACCGATGTGACAAGGGGAGAACGTTACGAAACCGACTTATTAGCAGAAGTTCAATTTCGAGGAGAAGACTCTTATTTTCTCATTCATCTGGAAAACCAAGCCTCATCGGAAAGTGACTTTAATAAAAGAATGTTCCGCTACTTTGCGCGGTTACATGAAAAGTTCAACTTACCGATTTATCCCATTGTCATTTTCTCTTATGACCAACCGCAAAAACAAGCGATTAATTATTACCAAGTTGAATTTCCTGATTTCCAAGTCTTACAATTTAATTATCGGGTGATCCAGTTGAACCGCTTAAACTGGCGAGACTTTCTGAATCAAGCCAACCCAGTCGCTTGTGCGTTAATGGCAAAAATGAAAATCGCACCCGTAGAACGTCCGCGAGTCAAATTAGAATGTCTGCGCTTATTAACTACTTTACGCTTAGACCCAGCACGAATGCAACTCATTTCTGGGTTTGTTGATACTTATTTACGTCTCAATACTCAAGAGTTAGAAGTTTTTAATCAAGAGTTTGAACAACTGGAATCAAATACAGTTAAGGAGGAAATTATGGAAATTACAACTAGCTGGAAGGAAGAAGGAAAACGGGAAGGAAAACAGGAAGGAAAACAGGAAGGAAAACAGGAATTAATCCTTAGTTTACTGAGTTATCGTCTGGGAAATTTATCATCAGAAACGCAAGCAGAAATCATGGGCTTAAATAGTTCTCAGTTAGAGGAGTTAGGGGTGGCAATGTTTACTTTAGAAAATGAGGAAAGTTTAAAGCGTTGGTTAGCTGATTCTTGATCGAGAAAGTAACTTCTTTATCAATTTTGTATCGGGATCAAACAGTATAGGAAGATAATCCAATACTAGGTTTAGGTAATTGCTTATAATTGGTGTTGGGTTTCGTAAACTCCACCCAACCTACTTTTGATCATTGATTGATCTATGCGATTTGCGACACGGTTTGAGCGATCGCGCTATCTTCGTCAGTATGAATTACTAAAACCCTTACCTGAGAATTATTGCTGGCGATATCTTCGTTTTTCGGGGAATTCTTATTTTTCTCAACATCAAGATCAACACCAAGATACCCTAACCGTTGACAGGTTTCTTGACGCACAATTGCCGAATTTTCCCCGACACCAGCGGTAAAAACGATCGCGTCTAATCCTTCCAAACTTGCTACCATTGCGCCAATTTGACGACAAAGATGATGGATATAAGTCTCAAAAGCAAGTTTCGCTCGATCGTTGTTTTCCATCTCGGTAGTAATTGATCGCATATCTGCGGAGATTCCAGAAAGCCCTTTTAATCCCGATTCCTTGTTGAGCATAACATCAACTTGATCGAGGGTTAAGTCTTTTTCTCGTAACAGATGAATCACAATGCCAGGGTCGATCGAACCGCATCGGGTTCCCATCATTAACCCTTCGAGAGGAGTAAATCCCATTGTGGTGTCGATACTGTGTCCATTTTTAATCGCGGCTAAAGATGCGCCATTTCCTAAATGACAGGTGACTAATTTTAAGTTTGCTAAGTCTTGATTCAGGAGTTTTGCGGTTTTTTCAGCACAGTATTGATGACTAATTCCATGAAACCCGTAGCGACAAATTCCTTGTTCATACCATTGATAAGGAAGAGGATAAATGGCGGATGTCGTGGGAATTTTGCTATGAAAAGCAGTATCAAAAACGGCGACTTGTGGAGTTTCTGGTAACAATTTTTCCATCAGTTTAATCCCTTCTAGATTCGCTGGGTTATGATTAGGGGCAAGAGGAATTAACTGCTCGATCGTGCGTTTTACATCTTCTGTAATCCAAGTGGGTTGCTGATAAGTTCTCCCCCCATGAACAATTCGATGTCCGACGAAATCAACTTCTGCTAAAGTTTCTAAAACCGCCGTATCCCCTTCGCAGAGAGTTTCAAAACAACGTTTCATTACTGCTAATTGATCATTCGTTGCTTGCGTTTCTTCTACAACTAAACCATTACTTTCTACTTTTAAGTTTGCCATTCCTTCCTGTTTTGTCCAATCAATACTTGCTGACCATAATTCGGTACTGATATGTTGCGATCGAGCATCATCAGGAATATAATAGAGGCAACTTTTCTGACTACTTGAACCCGCATTTAAAACTAAGATTTTCATAATTAACAACTATCATTTATTTTTCTAGTAAGAATAAAAACTCTCGGTTAGGCTTTTCTGCATCCTGTAACCATTGGTTTGTCCATTTCATGCTGGACATAACATTTTTTTGATAATCTAACTCGATAATATCTAAGCACCTATGCAAAATGAATTGCATACTCAGCTCCAAAATTATCCAACACTTTTTCTAGGTATTTAATAAGATTCTTCCAACTGTCGTAAGCTGAAACTTCAATCCACTCATATTTGATAAATCTCCAGAGAATTTCGATTAAGTTATATTTAGGAGAATAAGGGGGTAACCAGAAAATTTCCAATTTTTTTGCTCTCCATTCTTCCAGTTTTTCTACAAATTCATCGCTCGTGTGAATTGATGCTTGATCGAGAACTACTACGGTAACTTTCGTTAAGTTTTCACTAATTTTATCTAAAAACTTAATAACGGTATCACTTTTAATTGTCCCTTGATATATTTCGTAATCTAAATGATAATCACAATCCATTAACCCCAAGACACTTATTCTCTTACTTTGACAGCTTTTCAAAGTTATTCTTTCTCCTTTCTCCTGCCACGCATAGGGAACATCAGGCTTGAGAGAAAATCCACTTTCATCTAAGTATTTGATTGCAATATCTCCTTTTTGAGCTTGCTTTTTTAATTCTTCCAACCGAGGTAGTTTTACCTCTAATTCCCATTCATATGGGCTTTTACTGATTCCTCTCTTCATCCTTTTCCAGAGCATATTCAACTTCTTTATAATTCTTTTTATCGTATCTTTACTAATCTCAATCCCCCATTCTTTTTGAATTTTATTTTGAACTTGATTGAGAGACTTTGGATTTTCCTTTACCCAAGTTTTGACTTGTTCTTTTTGCTCTTGACTTAATTTGGGTTTTCTCCCCACACCTTTTTGATTATATAGGCCCTTAAGATTTTGATCTTCCCATCGCGTTAACCAGTTATATATGGTTTTTCGATCGACGTTAAAGATTACCTTTAACTGGTCAATTGTAAATTTCTGGGAACTCAACAAAATACATTTAGCCCGATTTCTTACTTGAAGGGATTTACTTTGACAACTAATTCTTGTAAGAAGGCTCTGTGTTTCTGGATTTAAGTCTCTAATAAATCTCATAATTTTCGATCGAGGCAACCCCAATTTGCTAAAATGCACTAAGCGCAATCTATTTTACTTGGTCTCTTTAATCCTACATAAATTATACTATATTAGGAAATTCATTTTGCCTAACTGCTTAAAATTTTGCCATTACTTTGTAACATTTCGTTTAATTCCGCCGCCGTTGCTCGACCACCAGAGCTATAAGATAGGATAACCCAATGAACAGGGATTTTCTGTATCAATTTTTCGATCGCTTCCACCACTAAAAAACGTCCTTCTTCATTGCGCCGAAAATCCTCAAACACCGATCCAGACAATTGATCTGATGTATCGAGACGGCGTTTTGCTTTGCCAAAGAGTTGGGGTTGATCAAATAAACAAATTGTCTTCCATAAGTGATAATAGGAGGCATAACGAACCCGAGAGGGAGGCATTTTTTCGTTGTTTGATCCATAGGGAGGATCAAGATAGGCTAAATCAGCAGATAAATGAGGGATTAAGTCAAAGATATCACAGCAAAAGACTTGATGTTCTACTTCTGAAATAAACAGATTGGGGAGTTTTAATTGTAGGGAATTATAGGAACGTGGCGACCATTTTTTGAGATAGGAAACAAAATGCCCGATCGTATTATCGACGCGATCGAGCGCTAAAATCAAGCTAGTTAAAGCAACAGCTTTCTCCACTGGTTGAAGCTGTAAGTTTTCTATTTCTTTACGAATCGCATCGAGTTTTCTGGTATTATGAATTTGCCAGGGCTTTTTATATCCATCCTTTTGGATCGCGCAACCTTGATTTGCTTCTCCACCATAATTTTGAGTAAACCAGCCGTCGATCGGTGTTAAATTATTAAGATGATCAATCAATTCTTGATAAGTAGTGGGTTGTTGTTGATTAAGAAGATAACATTGCGCGAATACTTTTGACCAAATTGCAACATCATTACTAATCACTTGATAGCCTAATTTCGCAAATGCTTGTGAGACTCTCGTTGTTCCAGAAAAGCCATCTAATATGGTATGAGCATTAACTTTTTTTGCTAACATAATAATATGGGGGAGTAATTTGAATTTCGATCCTGCATATTTAATTCCCTGTGTTTCCATTTTCTATTACTTGAATCCTAGTCGTAATCGTAGGTTGGGTGAAGCATAAGCGTAACCCAACTTTTTACAGTGATCAGTGATCAGTGATCAGTGATCAGTGATCAGTAAGCAGTGAATTAATAATCAATCAATCTTTCACTTTTACTTACTAATTAAGTTTGAGAACTACTGGTAACTGGTCACTGCTTAACTGCTAACTGTTTGATGTTGGGTTTCGTGTTCTCCACCCAACCTACATTCTAGGTTACTAAATTGTTACAGTCATTTTTGGTTTCAATTTCACTGAAGTTTTATTTTTCAACCCATCAATCACCGCTTGAGTATCAATTAAGCCACCGCGACTGGTATTAATCAACATTACTCCTGGTTTCATTTTCGCGATCGAATCTTGATTACGGCTAAAGTTTCTTGATCAACTTGGTCATTAACAAAGATACAAACTGCTTCTGAATCTTTCGCTAAAAGTGCGATTTTTGTTTCTAAATGAGGTTCTAAAAACGTTAACTCATGGTAATAGGATTCATTCGCTATTTCAAAAAAAGCGACGGTCATAAGGTTTACTTCCAAACAGTGCAACTTTCATATTTCTCCCGATGATCTTCAGTGATAATTTAATTGTTCGATCGACGCGATCGCTTTAAACTTAAACCTCTTTTAAGAAAGCAGAGTAAAACTAATTCTCAAACTGTAACCAATTAAATAAATTATCGGGAGTTAAATCGAAGTTAATTCCTCTTAAAATAGGAAGAATTGTTTGTCCTCTAAATAACTGAATGCGTTGGTCACTAAACACAACTAAAACCGTTTCTTCTTCTGGATCAATTAACCAGCCTAACTCAGTTCCCTGTTGTGAACAATGAAGCAGATTATCTAAAACTTTAGTCTGATTTTGATGCGGTGATAAAATCTCAATTGACCAATCGGGAAAAGTCTCAATCCGATTAGCAATTTTTCGAGAAGGGGTTAAGGGAATTCTCTCCCAACGAAAAACTACGAGATCAGGAACAATCGATCGCCCTCCAAACGTACAACGTAACTCTGGAAAACTATAAGCAATTTTATCAGGAGTTGCCGCTTGATTAATGCTTTGACATAGCTTTCCTTGTAATAAACTATGTTCTCCTTGTGGCATTGGTTTCTGTCTAATTTCCCCGTTAATATATTCGCAAGCGGGTTTCGTTTCAGGACGATTTAAAAATTGTTCTAAAGTTAATGATTGCGCGATCGAGTTTCTCATAATTTCCCTCCTTTCAAAAAAATAAAACAACCCTGTGTGGAGGTTAGGGATGATGCTTGATTCAACATGAGAATCCATTCGCATACCATATTTTCTTGATTTCACCCACTGCTTTTCCTTATGGTTAGTCTTCGTTCATTTTTGAAAATCTAATGCTCGATCGACGCTTGTCAATACGGGGAGGGGGATATGAGAAACGATTTTCCTTGCTTTCAGGGGCGTTTTCTAAAATTGGCAACACTTCCCATTGTATAAGGATATTTTATCAGGAAACTCGATCGAGCGCAACCCCTGAAAAAAAAATTTTGCTTTTAATGGCTTCTCTGGGTGTGGGAGTTGGAGATGATGTTTAATTCAACTTAAAATCTGCTTGCATACCATATTTTTAGAATTTTGCCTACGGTTAATGATTTTTTTGTCGTCAGCTTAATCTAACTTAATGTTCATTTCTACCCCTAAGAAGAGAAGAGGAAATCGCAAGCAATAAACGAAACCATAGGGATTTGATGGCAATAATTTTTAACATTGGCACTACTTCCCATCATGGTACGGTCATTTTATAACGGAACACGCCATTTGGCAAGATCAACGCCCTGAAATGGCGAAAATTCGTAAAATGTTAAGAATGATGTAGCAAAGGAATAAATAGTGCCTCCTGAAAAAGTCCATTGGTTGGTTTAGTAAGGCAAAAGGCAAAAGGCAAGAGGCAAGAGGGTTGATTGATCGGTATGAGTTTAAGGTTTTGATGCAAGGTGCGTGACGATTGAACAATCAATGAACTTGCATTTTTACTCATATCTTAATCGTATCAAATCGTTATTTGGTAAAACTTTCAGCTTCCCAACAGCAAACCCTAAATAACAATTAATCGTCAAAAAAATCTAGCAACATCTCTCCCCATTTCCCCAGAGCGGAGTTGATTTCATTCATAATAAAACCACCCTGCCTTTCAAAGAGGGAGAGAATTATAGGAGGGCGATCGTTTCTTTAATTGTCAATAAATATTGTTTTCTCCGTTTCTGCTGCCACTCTTGCTGCTTCTGCGATTCTAGTGGCATAATAACTCGATTCGGGTTTGACATATAGCGGTTTTTGTTCCGTCAAATAATCTAAAACATAAGTCGTATCTTTGGCAAATAAGCCACGCCGACTTCCCACCTCGATCGAAGTTTCTTCCTCACCGCGCAATAATTTTCCCTCACTTCCTTCAAAAACTAATATTCCTTTTTCCCCTTGTAATTCAAAGCGACGATCGGGCTGCGAAAAGACTTCTCCTTTCCCATAAATTACATCAGCAAGCAAACCATTCTCAAAGCGTAATTGAGCATTATTCAAGCAAGCAAAATACTGATCTGAGTTTTCTCTTTCCCAGTAGCGACTATGGCAATTAACGGTTGTTACTTTGCCAAATAAATCAGTAAACCGATGGAAACGAGATAACGCACCACTGAACGGAAACCCAAATAATTGTTTGTTATACGTCCATTTTTTCGGTGCGGGATTTTGAGGATTGATGGTACTATAACGGGCATAAAAAACGTTGCCAATTTCAGGAAGCCATTGACGAATTGCGTTGTGCAATCCCCCTAAAAGTTCGATGTGTTCTACATGAAGGAGGAGATTTTTCTGTTTAGCTAAATTAATTAAATATCGAGCTTTTTCTGGATTTAAAGCAAGAGGATATTCAACCACAACGTGCTTCCCCGCTTCTAACGCCGCTTGAGCTAAATTACTATGTTCCGAGTTAATATTGCAGATGACAATCAGATTAATTTCAGAAGCCGCAATGAGGTTTTCTGTAGAGTCATACTTGCTGATCGAATGAGATTCACAGAAGGATTTTAAGCTGTCTAGACTATGCCCAGAAACACCGATCACTTCCGCGCGATCGTCCGCTGTCAATGCTTCAGCGCGTCGTTGGGCTACGAAACCTGTGCCAATAATACCAATCCGAATCAATTTTGTCATAAGTGTTAGAGGATGTAATTGTTAAAATGAGGGAAGTTTGAAGCGTAAATAGAAAATTAAACGGATGTCTGCTAATACTTTACCTCCCAAGTTAGATAAGATTGTACAACGTTTTAAACGTCGTAGCGATCCCAAACAAAAATATCAACAGTTACTTTGGTATGCTAAAAAACTGGAAGCAATGCCAGAAGAGGCAAAAAATCCAGAGAATAAAGTCTCTGGTTGCGTTTCTCAAGTGTATATTACAGCAAGTTTAGAAGACGGGAAGGTGCATTATTTAGGCGATTCTGATGCCCAATTAGTTAAGGGGTTAGTCGCTTTTTTAATTGATGGTTTGAATGATTTACCCCCAGAAGAAATTTTAAATGTCTCTCCTGATTTTATTGAAGAAACAGGTTTAAAAGTGAGCTTAACTCCTTCTCGCGCCAACGGGTTTTATAATATCTTCCAAACCATGAAAAAGAAAGCATTAGGATTTAATGTGGCTCAACAAAGCTAAGTATTTATTGGTGGTGCTGAATCAAAGATTGTACTGTATAATAGGCTCGAATTCGTTTATAACTTGTAACTATAGGCTGAGTCATTACTGTGTTTAGCATGACCAATAACTCTCATTCTTTCCTTTTACCTTCCCTGTTTTCCGAGGTTGATCCCTCTTCTTTGGAGGATGCAGAATCAATACTAAATTTGGTTGATCAAATGGATCGATTGATTTCTGAGGAGTCCATATCGATCGATCCACTTTATCTGGCTTTAGGGGGATTGACAATTTTAATTATCACCCTAATTTTTGTCATTCCCAGTCTTCTGCGCTTTCTTGCTTCCCGTTTTCTCCCGTTGGAATTACGAGAAGCCTATCAACAGATTTTTGTTCCTTATCAACGTTGGATTATCCTCTCGATCGGGTTTTCGGTTATAGACATAATCCTGTTATTAAACCCAGATAAACCCACTTGGTTATACATTAGTGAGTTTTTCTTAGGAGGGGCGATCGCGATTAATATTTGTCTTCTCGCTTTCACTCTTTTTGATCAATTTTTTGGCGGTTATCTCCTCGATTTAGCTTTAAGAAGTCGCAACAATGTTAACAGTGAATTGTTAGCATTTATCAAATTTGTTGCCAATGCGTTGATTATTCTCATTGTTATTTTTATCTTTGCCGAATCCCATCGTCTCAGCGTTACTGGCTTGATTGCGAGTGTTGGTGTTGGCGGTTTAGCGATCGCGTTTGCGTCTCAAAAAGTTCTCGAACAAGTATTATGGACAATTCTACTTTATGTCGATCGCCCGTTTGTGGTTGATGACTATATTCACCTCCAAGATGGAACATTTGGTCGTGTCGAAGGAATCGGCTGGCGATCGAGCAAAATTCGCCTTTCTGGTAAAGGAACATTAGTGGTAATTCCGAATAGTATGCTAACCCAAATGTCCGTTGAAAACCTTTCTGGGGCGCAGAAAATTATTACCCTGCTTAATATCTTATTCGATCGAGGAATTCCCGAACAAGAAAAGGCGTTAGTGCGTCAAATTATTCTTGATAGTACCAGAGATATTTATGGCATTGATCATCGTTTAACCGAAGTTAAATTTGAGGAAGTAGGAAACAGTAGTAATGGAACATCAGGAAAAGTGAAAGCGCAAGTCACCTTCTTTATCCTTGGTTCTGGTTCTCTCGCTTTAGAAATTCGGACCCAATTATTAGAAGCTGCGCGACGCAATATCAGCAAACGCTTAAAAGATTATGGAATTGGTTTCAGTATTGATGAAAAACCAATCAACATTGATTCTCCCATGAATATTTAGTCCCAATTAAATGAAGTTTGCCAACCATGAACCAATTATTTGCCTTTGAACCCCTTGAATTTATTTCTGATAACTGGATGTTCTGGGAGAATTGGAAACTCGACCAAGAATTTCTCATTCTACTGGGAACTCGATTAGGAATATTGCTTGTTCTCATTATTTTAGCTTCCCTTATTAGTCGAATTATCCCTTCTATACTATTGTGGTTTACAGCGCGATCTTTACCCCCAGAAAAATTCCAGCAATATAAGTCTTTTAGTGACCCATTTCGTCCTGCTTTTGTTACTACTCTAACTCTAATTCTTGTTAATATTAGTATCAATATTCTGCAACCTTACCGCAGTTTTTTTGAAGTGATTAATTTTATTGCTGACTTTGCTGTTGCGGTTAGTGCCGCTTGGTTAGTTTCCAAAGTGGCAAAGCAGGTAATTCGCACCTATGGAGTTAGTTTAATTAAATTAGTGAGTCAAGATGTTAATGATTTAATCCTAATTTTTGAAAATACAATCAATGTCATTATTGGTTTTTTTACCGTCCTTATCTTTGCACAAAGCAAAAACTTTGATTTAGTTGCACTCTTGACAGGTTTAGGAATTGGTGGGATTGCGGTTGCTTTTGCCGCCCAAGAAGCCTTATCTCAAATTCTCGCCACAGTGGTCATTTATCTCGATCGTCCTTATCTTCCAGGGGAGTATGTTCGTATTAATTTCGTTGTTCCTCAAGAGGATGTTTATGGCAGAATTGAATCCATTGGACTGCGTTCGACAAAACTAAGAATTACAGTTAGTAACACTCTCTTAATTGTTCCTAACTCTTTGATGGTAACAAAAGACATTGAAAACATCTCACGGGGCAAAAAAGTGATGGTGTTATTCTTCTTAGATTTCGCCAATGTTTTAAGCCAGTCCGAACGAGCATTAGTAGAACAAGCGATTAAAGATAGTGTAAATAAAGAACTCTTTGGTCTTGATCCAGGTAGTACAAAAGTTCTGCTTTTTGAACCAGAAAATAAATCAGGAACACAAGCACGAATTAGTTTATTTGTAATGGGGTCTAATGAAGAATCTATGATTATCCGTAAACGATTATTAGAAATTGCCAACAAGTCAATTACAGAAAAACTGCAAGCTCAAGGTTTGCAATTTAATTTTTCTGAACCAACAATTTATGTGGATTCTCCCGTTACTCTCTAGAAGAACTGACCCCAGATTAACGATTAACAATTAACTGAACTTATGGATATTTCTGAAATTTTTCAAAAACTATTTTTTGAAATTGATGCTAACTTTCAAGAAGAACTATTCGGTTTTTTAACGCGATTAGGTTGGTTTATTCTTTTTACCTTAATCGCAATTTTAGCCGCGCGGCTTTTGCCCGCTTTTTTCCAATGGGGGGTCGATCGATTTGCACCGAAATTTTTAGCAGAACCTCACGATCGGATCATTACTCCCTTAAGAAATTTAATGGTGCGTTCAGGTTTCCTCATTTTTATCGCCATTAATATCAACTTATTTCGTCCTTATACAGCCTTCTTTAACTTTTTACAATTTTTTAGTTACTTAAGCGTAACCATTACTCTCGCTTGGTTTTTATCTCGTTTAGTGCGACAAATTATCCGCGTCTATGGCATTACCTTAATTCAAAATTTGAGTCGAGAAGGTGACGATATTCTTGTCGCTGGAGAAACCGTTGCGAATGTTATTATTGGCTTTTTGGGGGCGATTTTCTTTGCTCAAAGTCAAGATTTAAACTTAGTCAGTGTCCTCACAGGATTTGGAATTGGGGGGATTGCGGTGGCTTTTGCGGCGAAGGAAGTGTTATCTCAAATCATTGGTACAGTGGTTCTTTATCTCGATCGACCTTATGTGCCAGGAGAGTATATCCGCGCTAACTTTAACCCCGTTGCTGAGGATATTTATGGGCGTGTGGAGTCGATTGGGATTCGTTCCACAAAAGTTCGTTTGGTGGTGACGAATACGTTACTAATTGTTCCCAATTCCATAATGGCGAGTACCGATGTCGAGAATGTCTCACGGGGAAAAAAGGTAATGGCGTTGTTATATTTAGATTTTCCGCAGGTGTTAGCGTCTAGTGAACGAGCATTAGTAGAACAAACGTTACAAGATAGTTTGGGTGGCTTATTTGGGGTGGAACAGGGAAGTGTTCGCATTGCAACCTTTGAACCCGAAGATAAACCTGGAACTCGCGCCCGCGTCAGTTTTTTCCTTTTGAGTTCGAGTAGTACTTCTCTCAATATTCGTAAGCGATTAGTGGAAATGGCGAATCAAGAAATCGCCCAGCGCTTACAGAAAAACCAGTTGCAATTTTCGATGGAAGAACCGATGATTTATGTGGATTCGCCTATAACCAAATAAGCAATTACAAATTAATTTTTGTGGCGAACTGGGGTTCGCCTGTAGCCAAGTTTTGGTTATTGTTTATCCTTAGAATTGGATTCACTTTCGGCAATTTCTTGTTCTATATGTTCAATGCTTTCTTGTTGATCACTTTCGGAAATTGCGCGAGTACAAGCCCAATTACTGGGAAGTGCCGAGGGCCATCCCATCCGAATCGCTTCGGGACAAATGGTCATAATAGTTAACTGACAGTCGATGAGTTGTAATCCCTCTTTTTCCGCTTGTTTGAGGCTTTGTTTGAGAATGGAATCGTTATTAAACTCGATCGTGCGGTTACATTGAATACAAACAATGTGATGATGGTGATGGGGATGAGGACGATGAAGTTCATAATGTTTATGTCCTTCGGCAAGTTCTAACTCTCGTAAAATCCCCATGCGAGTCATTAGTTTCACACTACGATAAATTGTAGAGAGGCTGATCTCTTCGCCGCGCTTTTCTAGGAGATGGAATAGTTCTTCTGCGCTGAGATGATGTCCTCTCGGTAGGTTTTGGAAAACATGGAGGATTGTCTCTCGCTGGGGAGTGAGTCGCCAACCACGAGAGTTTAACTCGGCTTTGAGGGAGGATGAGGTATAAGGTTGCATTACCATAAGTTTTTGTTGGCAATAAATGCGATATATTGACAATCTTACTCGCTAATGAGAATATTTGCAACAAGTTTCAATTATTGATAATATCTTGTAATAATTAACCGCCAATTTGGGACATAGTGCGACTGTAGTTTCCCGTTAAAGTCCCGTTTTCTCGCTGTTTGAAGTTGATATCGGGTTTAATGTCGAGAAGATGTTGCACTCGATCGCGCAGTTGTTGATAGTCTCGATCGTGCCGTAGTGCGGTTTTCAGGTCAATTTGTCCCGTTTCATTCAGTAAACAAGGACGTAATAAACCGTCTGCACTCAACCGCATTCGGTTACATCGATCGCAGAAACATTCTGACATTTGAGAAATAAAGCCCAGTGTTCCTTTCGCCCCTGGAATTTGGAAGACATCCGCCGGTCCATTTCCTAAGACTTCTGAGGTTTCTAAGCCCCATTTTTGACGGATATTTTGCCGAATTTCTTCTGAGGGAATCCAAGCTCGATCGGCGTATAATTCAGGATTGCCAATTGGCATAAATTCAATAAAACGCACGTGCCAATTTTTGTCAAAAGTTAGAGCCGCTAAATCTAAAATTTCTTGATCATTCACTCCTGGAATCACTACCACATTCAGTTTAAGGGGATCAAAACCCACCTGATGCGCCGCTAAAATTCCGTTCCAAGTTTGTTCCCAACGACTGCGACCATGATTGCCAATAATACTATCAAAATTGTCAGGTTGGAGAGAATCTAAACTGATATTAATTCGTCTCAAACCTGCTTCATAAAGAGGCTTTGCGAATTTTTCCAAAAGAAAAGCATTGGTACTAATCGCTAAATCTTTAGTTTCAGGAAGACAGGTAATTGCTGCTACAATTTCTACTAAATCAGGACGTAATAAAGGCTCACCTCCCGTTAAACGAAATTTATTAAAGCCGAGGGGAATAAAGACTTCTTTTAAGAGGGTAATAATTTCCTCTTTGGTGAGGAGACTTTCTCGCAGAAGATAATTTAATTCCTCATCACTGGGCATACAATAATGACAGCGAAAATTGCATCGATCGATTAAACTAATCCGAAGATAATCAATAGTTTGCATAAAGATTTTATATGGAATTTAACCATTTCTCTGGGTTCGGTTTTGGGCTAGTTTAACACTTCATTAAAATCGAGAGCGGGATTGAGTATAGAGCTTGAATTAATACCATTTTAGAAAAGTCAAGTTACCTTAAAGCCCCCCAACCCCCCAAGTTTGGGGGGCTTAAGTAGTCGATACTGTAGCGCCAATTCTCCAAAATGGTATAAATATAAAATCGCGCTACTAAACTACTGCTCTTGATTAATGAATTGAGTTACTTCTTCTGGGGAAAGTTCAGTAAGTTCAGCAATTTCCTCAATTGCCATGCCTCGACTTAAAAGGTTGCGGATGAATCTTCGCTGCGCGATCGTGATGCCTCGTTGTTCAGCTTCTTGAAGACGTTGTGTATAAACTGTTGATAACTGCATAAGAAATTCCCTCTCTTCACTTTCTAAACCTTGTTGCTCTTGCTGTCTTACTTCTAAGATAGCAACCATATTCGCTACAATTTCGAGCATTCTATCCCGAAAGGGGTTGCTTGGCGGCAACTGCTGTAACTCTTCGATCGCCTGCATTTGTACTTTACCGCGACCAAAAATCCTTAAGAATAAGGTGTCGGGAGTGCGAGGGAGTTGGTGTATGGCAACGAGAACGGTTCTCAATCCTTCTACACAAAAGTAAAAGCCCTCCACCCAGTTATCTAAGTCTGGTTTCGCCCCAAATGCTTCAATTACTGAGTTGGAAATGGTCGGTGAGAGAATCCAGAGGGTAGGCGTTTCTTGTTCCGAGAATGGGGTTTGTTCTCTTCGGTAGCGTCGTTGTTGGCTTGCTTCTAAATCCAGTAATTTTTTCAAGCACTTCCGCACTTCTTTAACATCAATGGGATTACGATACGGTTCAATGACAGCAGGAGTTAACGCCAATTTTCCCAAGAAACCTAATGCGGTTAAGTTAGCTTTCTTGTCGGGATCAGGAGTGAAAAAGAAATCAATTTCGCGAACTTCGGAAGCCACCTTAGAATCTACCTCGCTTTTTCCAAAAGAATAGAGCAATTCTTCAAGAGAATCTTTACTAAATTGGTCGTGAAGGTTTCGAGTCAAAAGAAAGAATCAGGGATGAGTTTTTTTTATTATCTCATCTTGGGGTCTCAATTGTTGGTAACAATGGAAGCGCGATCGAATCTTGGATTCGGTGACCCTTCCGGTCAATCGAGCATAGACCTTGAATTCATACCATTTTGGAAAAGTCAAGTTACCTTAAAGCCCCCAACCCCCCAAGTTTGGGGGGCTTAAGTCGTCGATACTGTAGCGCCAATTCTCCAAAATGGTATAAATATAAAATCGCGCTACTAAACTACTGCTCTTGATTAATGAATTGAGTCACTTCTTCTGGGGAAAGTTCAGTGAGTTCAGCAATTTCCTCAATTGCCATGCCTCGACTTAAGAGGTTACGGATGAATCTTCGTTGCGCGATCGCAATGCCACGCTCTTCACCGCGTTGTTCACCTCGTTGTTCACCGCGTTGTTCACCGCGTTGTTCACCGCGTTGTTCAGCCTCTTGAAGACGTTGGGTATAAACTGTTGATAGTTGCATGAGAAATTCCCTCTCTTCACTTTCTAAACCTTGTTGCTCTTGCTGTCTTACTTCTAAGATAGCAACCATATTCGCTACAATTTCGAGCATTCTATCCCGAAAGGGGTTGCTTGGTGGCAACTGCTGTAACTCTTCGATCGCCTGCATTTGCACCTTACCGCGACCAAAAATCCTTAAAAATAAGGTATCCCGAGTGCGAGGGAGTTGGTGAATAGCTACCAAAACGGTTCTGAATCCTTCGCCACAAAAATAGAAGCCCTCCACCCAGTTTTCTAAATCTGGTTCAGCTTTAAATGCTTCCAGCACTGAGTCAGAAATGGTCGGTGAGAGAATCCAGAGAGTCGGCGCTTCTTGTTCCGATAAAGGAGTTTGTTCTCTTCGGTAGCGTCGTTGTTGGCTTGCTTCTAAATCCAGTAACTTTTTTAAGCACTTCCGCACTTCCTTAACATCAATGGGATTACGATACGGTTCGATCATCGCTGGGGTTAACGCTAATTTCCCCAAGAAGCCTAATGCGGTTAAGTTAGCTTTCTTGTCGGGATCAGGAGTGAAAAAGAAATCAATTTCGCGAACTTCGGAAGCCACCTTAGAATCTACCTCGCTTTTTCCAAAAGAATAGAGCAATTCTTCAAGAGAATCTTTACTAAATTGGTCGTGAAGGTTTCGAGTCAAAAGAAAGAATCAGGGATGAGTTTTTTTTATTATCTCATCTTGAGTTCCCTAATTGTTGGCAACAATGGAAGCGCGATCGCGCTTCTTTAGCTTACTTTACCCATGTTTTGCCCCTCACCCAACACCGCTCTAACCAACCTTGTAAAATTAATTTCAGAACCTTCCAGCAGTTAACCCTTATGACGACTACCACCCTCAACCTCAATCCCATCATTCAATTAAGCAAAGAACAATTTTACACCCTATGTGCAATCAACCCCGACACCAAGCTAGAGCTCAACGCTAACGGAGAATTAATTGTTATGTCGCCCACAGGTGGAGAAACCAGTGCTTGGAATGCTGAACTCATTATTGATTTAGGTGTATGGAATCGCCAAACGGGGTTGGGAAAAACCTTTGATTCTTCTGGGGGATTTGCTTTACCCAATGGCGCACAGCGATCGCCTGATGTCGCCTGGATTCCGTTAGAAAAATGGAACGCACTAACAACAGAGGAAAAGAAGGGCTTTCTCCCCCTGTGTCCTGATTTTGTCATGGAACTGCTATCTCCCTCAGATTCTTGGAAGCCAGGAACTGAGAAAATGGAAGAATATAAAGAAAATGGCTGTCGCTTAGGTTGGCTAATTGAACCACGAAATAAGCGAGTTGCGATCTACCGCGCCAAACAAGCGGTAGAAATTTTAGAAGCTCCCAAGTTTCTTTCTGGGGAAGATGTTTTGAAGGGATTTCACTTAAATCTTGCCAAAATCTGGCGGTAAAAGTTCTTATTGTTTGTCCTTCGACAGGCTCAGGAACACCTTCGTCCTTTGTTGACTAATAACAAATAACAAATAACAAAAATAGACTAAGAAACGCTATACTGTTCATCTTGATTAATCAGTTGAGTGACTTCTTCCGGGGAAAGTTCGGTGAGTTCAGCAATTTCCTCAATTGTCATGCCTCGACTTAAAAGGTTGCGGATGAATCTTCGCTGCGCCAGTTTCACCCCTTGTTCAATACCTTGTTCAATACCTTGTTCAATACCTTGTTCAACGCCACGCTCTTCACCTCGTTGTTCAGCCTCTTGAAGGCGTTGAGTATAAACCGTTGATAACTGCATCAGAAATTCCCTCTCTTCACTTTCTAAACCTTGTTGCTCTTGCTGTCTTACTTCTAAGATAGCAACCATATTCGCTACAATTTCGAGCATTCTATCCCGAAAGGGATTGCTTGGCGGCAACTGCTGTAACTCTTCGAGCGCCTGCATTTGTACTTTACCGCGACCAAAAATCCTTAAAAATAAGGTGTCGGGAGTGCGAGGAAGTTGGTGTACGGCAACGAGAACGGTTCTCAATCCTTCTCCACAAAAGTAAAAGCCCTCCACCCAGTTTTCTAAGTCTGGTTTCGCCCCGAATGCTTCAATTACTGAGTTGGAAATGGTCGGTGAGAGAATCCAGAGAGTCGGCGCTTCTTGTTCCGATAAAGGAGTTTGTTCTCTTCGGTAGCGTCGTTGTTGGCTTGCTTCCAAATCCAGTAATTTTTTCAAGCACTTTCGCACTTCTTTAACATCAATGGGATTACGATACGGTTCGATCATCGCTGGGGTTAATGCTAATTTTCCCAAGAAACCTAATGCGGTTAAGTTAGCTTTCTTGTCGGGATCAGGAGTAAAAAAGAAATCAATTTCGCGAACTTCGGAAGCCACCTTAGAATCTACCTCGCTTTTTCCAAAGGAATAGAGCAATTCTTCGAGAGAATCTTTGCTAAATTGGTCGTGAAGGTTTCGAGTCAAAAGAATTAGGGATGAGTTTTTCCTATTATCTCATCTTGAGTTCCCTAATTGTTGGCAACAATGGAAGCGCGATCGAATCTTGGATTCGATCGCGCTTCCGGTCAATCGAGCATAGACCTTGAATTCATACCATTTTGGAAAAGTCAAGTTACCTTAAAGCCCCCAACCCCCCAAGTTTGGGGGGCTTAAGTCGTCGATACTGTAGCGCCAATTCTCCAAAATGGTATAAATCTAAAATCGCGCTACTAAACTACTGCTCTTGATTAATGAGTTGAGTTACTTCTTCTGGAGAAAGTTCAGTGAGTTCAGCAATTTCCTCAATTGTCATGCCTCGACTTAAAAGGTTACGGATCAATCTTTTTTGTGCAAGTTTAACCCCTTGTTCAATGCCTTGTTGAGTTGCCTCTTCTAGACGTTGGGTATAAACCGTTGATAACTGCATAAGAAATTCCCTCTCTTCACTTTCTAAACCTTGTTGCTCTTGCTGTCTTACTTCTAAGATAGCAACCATATTCGCTACAATTTCGAGCATTCTATCCCGAAAGGGATTGCTTGGTGGCAACTGCTGTAACTCTTCGATCGCCTGCATTTGTACCTTACCGCGACCAAATATTCTTAAGAATAAGGTATCGGAAGTGCGAGGGAGTTGGTGTATGGCAACGAGAATCGTTCTCAATCCTTCTCCACAAAAGTAAAAGCCCTCCACCCAGTTTTCTAAATCTGGTTTCGCTCGAAATGCTTCCAGCACTGAGTCAGAAATGGTCGGTGAGAGAATCCAGAGAGTGGGCGCTTCTTGTTCCGATAAAGGAGTTTGTTCTCTTCGGTAGCGTCGTTGTTGGCTTGCTTCTAAATCCAGTAATTTTTTCAAGCACTTCCGCACTTCTTTAACATCAATGGGATTACGATACGGTTCAATGACAGCAGGAGTTAACGCCAATTTTCCCAAGAAACCTAATGCGGTTAAGTTAGCTTTCTTGTCGGGATCAGGAGTGAAAAAGAAATCAATTTCGCGAACTTCGGAAGCCACCTTAGAATCTACCTCGCTTTTTCCAAAAGAATAGAGCAATTCTTCGAGAGAATCTTTACTAAATTGGTCGTGAAGGTTTCGAGTCAAAAGAAAGAATCAGGGATGAGTTTTACCTATTATCTCATCTTGAGTTCCCTAATTGTTGGCAACAATGGAAGCGCGATCGGGCTACTGATTCATTGCATCGCGCTTTAGACTGATTACCATAGCCAAATCGTGCCAATGGTTATGATAACTGATTACTGATTTAGAGGTAAGGCGAGAGAAACCAGAAAACTTAGAACTAGAACTCTCTTAAAGATTGTGAGAGCAGTCTAGGTAAGTATTGCAAGCATCTATCCCACTTCAATTAAAGATTTTACATTGTGATCGGAAAATGCTAAGTTGCTCATAAATAACGTTTTTGTTTGTGATTTAACTTTCTTGACAAAAAAATAAATAGTCTCACAGTGAGGAGTAAATAAACCAATGGCAGATTTTAACGGAGATGACAACGACAATAATCTTGTTGGTAACGACAATGAAGATGATGTGATTCAGGGGTTTGATGGCAATGATTCTCTAGTTGGTTTAGGCGGTAATGATCGTTTGATCGGTGGATTTGGCAACGACACTCTCGACGGTGGATTTGGCAACGACACTCTCAACGGTGGCAATGGTGATGATATTTACCAGATTAGCCGTGATTTGAGCGGTGTTAACACCATCAATGATGTTGCTGGGAATGATACGCTAGAAATTTTTGACACCGAAGGGACTGCCTTCCAAGTTTCCTTAGAAGCACCCACGGTAGGATTAATCGGAATTGAAAGAGATGGGGCTAACGTTTTAGTTGATATCGTTGCTGATGGCATTGCCGATGACCTAATCGTTGAAGATTTCTTTGCTTCTGCCAATAGCAATACTCCAGGTGCAGGATTTATTGAAACTTTTGGCGTTACCTCTGGCAGAGATGTCCAAGATTTCTTGGCGGTTAATGTCCCTCCCGAAAATCAGCCTCCTGTGGTTGGTATCGGTAACTTTGAGATTGATGAATTTGCTGCCAACGGAACACAATTCGGTCAGCTAGACATTAGCGACCCAGATGGGGATGATTTAACGGTTAGCTTGAGTGAAGCCTCTCAAGTCCGTCTGATCAATACATTTACAGGGGGAGAAACAGAAGACCCCGATGTTGATGGTGATGGTGATGCGCCCTTTGCGATTGACAATGAAGGGGTAATTACTGTTAACGATACCGATGATCTCGGACCTTTATTTGAAGTGGTTTCGTTTGGTAATTTCTTCGCATTTACTCGGACTGTTCCTTCCTTTGACTTAACAGTAGAAGTAAGCGACGGTGAAGCAACAACTGAGGGAGCCTCCAGTATTGATGTCAACCTTGGTCGTCCCGCCTTTGGCTTTGGTGATCCTCACGTTACCACCTTTGACCGTAATAGCTTCGGCTTCCAAGTGGTGGGTGAGTTCACTCTCATTGAGTCCACTGATGAAAATAACCCGTTAAACATTCAGGCTCGCACCGCCCCTGCTATTCAGGAAAACGGAGAACCTTCAGATCGACTGTCCAACTACACCGCCATTGGAACTGAAATTGATGGCAATACCGTTGCGATTTATGCAGGAGAAGAAAATCCTGTGTTTGTCGATGGTGAAGCCGTAACCGATTTTGGTGTAGCTGGAATCGAAGTGGGAGATGGCGGTCGCATTGTTAACTTGGGTAATGGCTTCTTTAACATTAGCCTCGGCGGTGAAGCCCAAGAACGGATCGTTGTACAAGTTTTTGAAAACCGCATTGATCCTCGTTTCTTCCTTTCTGAGGAACGTAATGGCAACATTACAGGTGTCATGGGGAATAAAGATGGCGATCCCAGTAATGACATCGTTGACAGCAACGGTGATGTGATTCAAGAGGCAACCTTTGAACAAATTAACGGTGAGTTTGCTGAGGCCTTCCGTATTACTGACGGTGCCAATTCTTTACTCTTACGGGATGGAGAAGATATTGAAAACATCAACAATCCTGATTTCCCTGCCGAAGAAGTGACCCTCGCCAGCTTAGAAGCGGAGTTAGGCACAGAAGCCTTCAATGAAATTGTTGCCCAAGTCGAAGAAGCGGGTGTTCCCGAAGGATTCTTACGGACTTCAGCGATTATCGACTTTGCCACCACAGGGGATGATACCTTTATTGGTTCCGCTCTCAATGTGGCTGGTGGTAATGCGACACCAGAAGTAGATAATGCTGTCTTCACTATTGAAGAAGATTTAGCCGATGGTGAAGTGGTCGGAACTGTCTCAATCCAAGACGGTGATGATGGTTTAGAAAACCTCGAAGTCAGCATCAGTGCTGGAAATGAAGATATTGATGGTGATGGGGAAGCTCCGTTTGCGATCGATGGACAGGGACAAATCACAATCAATGATAGCGGTGATTTAGATGCTTTCGGTTTTACCTTAAGCGTCACGGCAACTGACCCTCTAGGTGCAACAGCTACGGGTTCGGTTACTATTGCTTTTAATCCTCCTGATGTTGATCAGCCCCCAAGCGTAGCAGCAAATGTCAATGAGATTCGTGAAAACAGCGTTGAGGGAACGATCGTCGGTCAGGCGATCGCCGTTGATGCCGAAGGCGATGACTTCACCTTTGGTCTCGATGGTGAGTTAGACCCCAACGGTAATGGCACAGATGCCTTCACCATTGCTCCTGAAAACGGTTTAATTACCGTTGCTGACCCTGGCGATTTAGACTTTGAAACCACACCGAGTTTTGGGTTTGATATTACTGCAACTCAGACCAATGATGATACGATTATTGGCACAAGTACAGTTACCGTCAACTTAATTGATAATGATGATGAGACAGCAACCCCAACGTTTAATCTCGATGTGGATGAGAACGGCGTTGCCAACGGTTCAGTCGATGGCTTAAATATCTTGAATTTCCTATTCGGCTTAGGGGCCCAAACCATGGATACCAGTCAAGCCCCCGACGAAGTTGGTCAGCAAAACATCTTTGATAACATCCAGGAGGGACTCGACATCGACAATCCGGCCCTTGATGTGGATCGAAGTGGAGTTGCTAACGGTTCGGTAGATGGCTTGAACATCCTGCGAGTTTTGGCAAACTTGGGACCCGAACAAATGGATATTAGCCAAACCGACCTTGGTCAGCAAAATGTGTTTGATAACGTTCAAGCCTTAGACATACCAGGTGATGATATCCTTGTCGAACCAATTCAACCAGAAGATGGGATTCCCAATCATGTTGTTGAGGCAAACTTAACCTCTCCTGTAGAAGCAGGTTCGGAAGTTGAGATCAATCTCTCTTACCGTACAGAAGACCCAGAAGCCGCTAATGCAGAATTTTTAAGTTTTTCAGTAGCTGTGGATTCTTCAGTGTTGCAACTAGAAGATACTAACCCTGATTTGTCAGGCATTCAGCTACCAGAAGGAACATTTGTTGATCGCTTTGAGTTTGGTTCATTGTTATCGAATGGCATTCCCAGTGCTTTTGAAGATACGAATAATCTAGATAACGACCCCAATACTGATGTTCTTATTAGTTTCGCTTATTCCCGCGGTTTTGATGAAGACTGGCCCTTTGGCGCTGATGAAATTCCAGAAGGAGAAACATCGGTTGATTTAGGAAAATTACGGCTTCCCTTAGCAGATAGTTTTGATCCAGCTACTGACACCACAACCGCTAACATTATCCTGCGTGATCCAGATTCAAGTTTTCAAGCGAACCCAGAAGAAAATCTGGATGAGTTAGTAATCAGTGCTGAACAAGGAATTAATGAATCGCCAGTGGCTACAGACGATAGCAATCAGACTGACGAAGATACGGTTCTCAATGTTGATGCTGCCAATGGAGTCCTTACCAATGATAGCGACCCCGATGGGGACAATCTCACAGTTAGCGCGGTCAATGGAGAAGAAGCTAATGTTGGCACGACGTTTGAGTTAGATTCAGGAACTTTACTGACTCTCAATGCTGATGGAAGTTATGAATATGACCCCAATGGTGCATTTGAAGACCTCAACGACGGAGACACTGCTACTGATACCTTTACCTACACTGTAGCTGACGGGAATGGTGGTACAAATACCGCAGAGATAACAGTTACCATCGACGGAATTACCGATGGTTTTGATGAACCTGTTCTTAGTGCTGTCGATGATTTGGTCTTCGGAACTTCTAATAACGACACCCTCAATGCCGCTGATCAAAATGATCCTTACACAGGGAATAACCAAATCACCTTCACTGGCGCTGGGGAAGACCTTGTTGATGGTTCGATCGGGGGAGATGGTTCTAACCGTAATTATGGTGGCAGCAATGCTGATGAATTATTTGCAGGGAACAACGATCGTCTTTTTGGAGAAGGCGGTAACGATACCCTAGATGCTTCTCAAGGAACGGGTAATAACCGACTTTATGGAGGCGACGACAATGATGATCTCATTGCAGGAAATGATGATTTACTAACAGGTGGGAATGGAGACGATCGTCTTTTCGTGCGACAAGGCGGAAACAATCTTCTGATTGGCAATAGCGGCGCTGATCAATTCTGGATTGCTACTGATGAAATTCCCAACTCTCCTAACATCATTACCGATTTTACATCAGGAGAAGACGCGATCGGTTTCGGTGGTTTCCCAGACCTGAGTTTTAGTGATTTGAGTTTGAGTCAAGAAGGGTCAAACACTCTCATTGGTTTGGATGCTAACGACCCGATCGCTGAATTACAAGGGGTACAAGCCAATACCTTAACCGAAAATGACTTTGTTTTTGCAGCACAGTCTCCCCAGTAGGTTGGGTGGAGAGTAGCGAAACCCAACCTTAATCAGTCTCCCCAGTAGGTTGGGTGGAGAGTAGCGAAACCCAACCTTAATCAGTCTCCCCAGTAGGTTGGGTGGAGAGTCGCGAAACCCAACATTATTGTTGGCAACAATGGAAGCGCGATCGCGCTACTAAGCTACTGTTCATCTTGATTAATGAGTTGAGTCACTTCTTCTGGGGAAAGTTCAGTGAGTTCAGCAATTTCCTCAATTGTCATGCCTCGACTTAAAAGGTTGCGGATGAATCTTCGCTGCGCGATCGCAATGCCACGCTGTTCACCTCGTTGTTCACCTCGCTGTTCACCGCGTTGTTCACCGCGTTGTTCAGCCTCTTCTAGACGTTGGGTATAAACCGTTGATAGTTGCATGAGAAATTCCCTCTCTTCAGTTTCTAAACCTTGTTGCTCTTGCTGTCTTACTTCTAAGATAGCAACCATATTCGCTACAATTTCGAGCATTCTATCCCGAAAGGGGTTGGTTTCTGGTAGTTGCTGTAACTCTTCAATTGCCTGCATTTGCACCTTACCGCGACCAAAAATCCTTAAGAATAAGGTGTCGGGAGTGCGAGGAAGTTGGTGTATGGCAACCAAAACAGTTCTGAATCCTTCCCCACAAAAATAGAAACCTTCCACCCAGTTTTCTAAGTCTGGTTCAGCTTTAAATGCTTCCAGCACTGAGTCAGAAATGGTCGGTGAGAGAATCCAGAGAGTCGGCGCTTCTTGTTCCGAGAATGGGGTTTGTTCTCTTCGGTAGCGTCGTTGTTGGCTTGCTTCTAAATCCAGTAATTTTTTCAAGCACTTTCGCACTTCTTGGGCATTAATGGGATTACGATACGGTTCAATGACAGCAGGAGTTAACGCTAATTTCCCCAAGAAGCCTAATGCGGTTAAGTTAGCTTTCTTGTCGGGATCAGGAGTGAAAAAGAAATCAATTTCGCGAACTTCGGAAGCCACTTTAGAATCTACCTCGCTTTTTCCAAAAGAATAGAGCAATTCTTCAAGAGAATCTTTACTAAATTGATCGTGAAGGTTTCGAGTCAAAAGAAAGAATCAAGGATGAGTTTTTTTTATTATCTCATCTTGAGGTCTCAATTGATTCCTTACCTTAAGCAGCGATCGCGCCAAATTTCAGGAGACCCTAATCAGAGGAATCATTGTTCTGTTCCTCTTGCATCAAGCAACCAACGCTTAAGATCAGCGATCGAGGTAAAATCCAAGAGAGCTTCAGCCAGGGCTTCAGTTTGCTCAATCTCTAATTTCTCAATCTGGGTTTGAATTGGGGAAGGAATGTCTCCAAAACGCCGTGAGAGCAGTCGCCAGACTAGTGATCGCGCTTCTGTTTTTTTCCCGCGCTGTTCAACTTGTTGTTCCCATTCTATAAAGGCTTGTGGCAAGGGCCTAGTCACCTCCTCCCCTTCTGGGAGTTCTGGATTGGCTTCGACAATGATTTTCCATCCCTCCCCCAAACCGCGATCGCGCCTTACCCTCAAAGTGTGTGAACTTTTGTTAATTTGCAGTCTTAGGGTGATCTCTATGCTAATCTAGTGAGGTTGTTTATTTCAACAATTTCATATTTAACTATGTCATTGTTAATTATCTTTGACGCTTAAATCTTTAAATGGATTGTTTGAAGTAAATAGAAAGAGTGAGAGTTTTAAGGAACAATATGAGGAGTAATGTATTATGACTAGCTCTAGTTTTGAAACTGCTGAGCGCATCGATTCCACCGACATTATTGACGATTCGGTAGAAGCAGGATTCGACGATTCCGACTACTATGTCTTCAACTTGGCTCAGGAGAGTACCGCTGAAGTGACTCTCGATGTTTCCGAAGACGATGCTGACCTGTACTTATACGATAGCGCTCAAAATTTCATCGCCTTGTCGATGAATGGAGGCTTGGATTCAGAATTTATTGTCGAGGAGTTAGCAGCTGGAGATTATTACTTAGAAGTTGAGGCTTGGTCTGGTTTCACTGACTATACCTTAGACCTGTTGAGTTTCTCAGAACCAATCATTGATGATAACGACAGCTTCGACACAGCGAATCGCCTTGATGCCACCGACATTATTTCCAGTGATGTTGAGGTGGATGTTGATGATTCTGACTACTATGTCTTCAACTTAGCTCAGGAGAGTACCGTTAATGTTATTCTCAATGTTGATCTAGATGATGCTGACCTGTTCTTATATGATAGCAGTCAAAACGTCATCGCTTCTTCAGCTAACGCAGGACTCAGTTCGGAATCTATTGTCGAGGAGTTAGCAGCCGGAGATTATTACTTAGAAGTTGAGGCTTGGTCTGGTTTCACTGACTACACCTTAGACCTATTGAGTGTCTCAGAAGAACCGACCTATGATGACGGTAATAATACTTTCGAGTCTGCTATGGCGATCGAGATTGGCGAAACCAAGACAGAAAGAGTGAGTTCTAGCGATCCAGAGGACTACTACTCTTTTAACTTAGTCAACGACACGATGATCGAACTCAACTTGACAGGAATTGGAGGGGATGCCGATCTCGAACTGTATGATGCTAATGAAGAGTATGTAGATGGGTCTTCCAGTTTTGACTCTTCTGAGACGATCGAGACATTTTTGGCTAGTGGCGAGTATTTCATCAAAATCGATGCTTACAGCGGAGAGATAGACTATGAGCTATCTCTCGCCTCAAGTGACAGTCCTTCAATTCCCGACGATTCTGCGGGCAATAGTCTTGACGAAGCATTATCAATCGGCATCAATGATACTCATTCTGAAGGAGTCGGACAAGACGGCGACGAGCTAGACTACTTCCGCTTTGAATTAGATAGCTTGAGTGAAGTAACAATTGGACTCAGTGGCCTGTCAGCAGACTTAGATCTAGAACTCCTTAATGTCGAGGGCGGTATTATCAGTTCCTCAGAAAAAGGCGGTTTCCAAGATGAAAGTATTTCTGCTCTACTAGAGGCTGGAACGTATTTCATCAAAGTAGATCCCTTTGGGCCTGCAATCAGTAGCTATGAGTTGGAGATTGCCTCTGAAACAGCGTCGATTTCTCCCGAACCAAATCCCTTTGATGCTCGAACTGGTTATGGTTTCTTGGATGCATCTGTTGCTGTCGCATCAGTACTGAATCAAGATCCTTTTCCCATCGTTGATCTGTTTGGTGATGGCGATGAGTGGGCAGTGAATATGGTTAACGCACCGGAAGTTTGGGAGCAAGGCTATACAGGGGAAGGTATGGTTGTTGCAGTTCTCGATACAGGTATTGACAGAAATCATCCCGATTTATTCGACAACATTTGGGAAAATTCTGGGGAAATACCAAACAATGGAGAGGATGATGACGGAAATGGCTTCGTCGATGATGTTTACGGGTGGAACTTTGCGGGGAATAAAAACGATACCTCAGACCTACAAGGACACGGAACCCACGTTGCAGGAACAATCGCCGGTCGTGATGATGGTGTAGGTGTCACTGGTGTTGCCCATAACGCCCAAATCATGCCTGTTAAAGTTTTAGGGGATGATGGCTTTGGAACCTATCAAGGGATAGCCAACGGGATCGTATATGCCACTCAAAATGGGGCAGATGTGATCAATATGAGTTTAGGCGGTCCCAATCCATCTCCTATAATAGAGGATGCCATTGAATATGCTGTTGATCAAGGAGTCATAGTCATTTCTGCTGCAGGCAATGAGGCTCAGGAGGAGCCAGCTGCTCCAGGTGTTTTTGCCGATGAATTTGGCGTGGTGGTAGGTTCTGTTAACCGCAGTAACCAGCAATCCAGTTTTTCCAACGAAGCAGGGGAAGATCCATCAATGATTTACGTAACAGCCCCTGGAGAAGACATTTATTCTTCTATTCCAGGAGGAGATTATGATTCTTGGAATGGCACTTCCATGGCAACTCCTCACGTTGCAGGAATAGTGACGCTAATGTTGGAAGCGAACCCTGACTTAAGTGATCAGGAAGTTCGTGAAATTATCTCTTCAAGCACAACCAATTCTCCTACTATAACTACCAATTCTGATTTGAGCGGTTTTGGCATTCAGAGTGCCAAAAGTAGCGAAATTGCACCTTCTTTCGAATTTCAAAATGACGACTCAATTCCTGTTGAAATTCCCGAGTCAGCAGACATCACAGATCTTAGTGCTGTCGATGATTTGGTCTTCGGAACTTCTAATAACGACACCCTCAATGCCGCTGATCAAAATGATCCTTATACAGGGAATAACCAAATCACCTTCACTGGCGCTGGGGAAGACCTTGTTGATGGTTCGATCGCGGGAGATGGTTCTAACCGTAATTATGGTGGCAGCAATGCTGATGAATTATTTGCAGGGAACAACGATCGTCTTTTTGGAGAAGGCGGTAACGACACCCTAGATGCTTCTCAAGGAACAGGTAATAACCGACTTTATGGAGGCGACGACAATGATGATCTCATTGCTGGAAATGATGATTTACTAACAGGTGGGAATGGAGACGATCGTCTTTTCGTGCGACAAGGCGGAAACAATCTTCTGATTGGCAATAGCGGCGCTGATCAATTCTGGATTGCTACTGATGAAATTCCCAACTCTCCTAACATCATTACCGATTTTACATCAGGAGAAGACGCGATCGGTTTCGGTAGTTTCCCAGACCTTTCTTTTAATGATCTCATTGTGAATCAAAATGGAGAAAACACTCTCATTGGTTTAGAGGCTAACAACCCGATCGCTGAATTACAAGGGGTACAAGCCAATACCTTAACCGAAAATGACTTTGTTTTTGCAGCACAGTCCCCTGTTTAGTTTCCCCAGTAGGTTGGGTGGAGAGTCGCGAAACCCAACCTTAAGCAGTCTCCCCAGTAGGTTGGGTGGAGAGTCGCGAAACCCAACCTTAAGCAGTCTCCCCAGTAGGTTGGGTGGAGAGTCGCGAAACCCAACCTTAAGCAGTCTCCCCAGTAGGTTGGGTGGAGAGTCGCGAAACCCAACATTTAGCAGTTATTACGTGGGAAGTGTTGGGTTTCATTTCGCCCAATCGACATGAGGGTTTCACGAGTTACGAGACAATGATTCCGTTGCAGGAGTGAGAGCAGTTTTCACACTAGAGGCAAAAGCAAACACAGCTACGACACCTAAAATCCCACTGGCAAGAGCATAAGTGCCGCCAGCGCCAACCCACTGCACCGCCGTTTGACTGGCAAAAGGAGAAAGAAACTCACCGATATAGAAGGCTGTGGTTAAGCCCCCTAATGCTCTTCCCCTAATTTCAGCGTTAACCGTCTTTGTCACCCAAACCTTACAATTGGGAAACAGTAAGCCAAATCCTAAGCCACTTACCCCCAAACCCAAAACGATAAATTTAATGCTGGGAGCAACCGCGACAATGATATGTCCGACACAAGCAAGACTAAACGCCATTGCCAAAACATTAATAAAGGTAAATCTTGCTTTTAGCCAACCGTAACCGAGAGACGAACCTGCTTGACAAAAAGTCATGGTTGCAATGGCAACGCCGCTTAAAGACGCAGACGCATCAAAGGAAGAGCGCAAGTAAAACGGTAGCTGTACTGGCGTAAGATAAAACAGAAACATATGTAAGAGTTCTACTCCATAAATTACCCCAATGGTTAATAAGGGTAACTGCGCCCAAGACAATCCTCGGTTTTCTCCTTCTTGTTCAATCACTTCATGGATGGGTTCTCGCAACCAGAGGATCATAAATGGCACTAATATCAAAGGCGCAAGATAAATGAGAAACGGAACACGCCAACTGATATCTGCTAACACCCCACTGACTGATAACACCACAACTCCTACCAGTGCGATACAAGTCGATTGTAATCCCATTAGCGTCGATCGAGTCTTATCTTCGTAATAGTCAGCGATGAGGGTGGTAATGCTGGTAATCCCTCCCGCAACCGCAAATCCGAGCGCGACTCGCGTTAGAAGCAGTAAGGTTAAACTATCTAAGAAATAACCCACGCCTCCAGAAAGACTGGCTAAACTAATTGAGCCAATGAGGAGCGTTTTTCGTCCTACTCGATCGATGAGTTGACCCACAAGTAAACCGCCGAGAATAATAGAGAGAGCAGGCATTGTTAAAATTAGTCGCACCCAGTATTCAGAATTGTTAATCTCTGCAAAATAATCCTGAATCGCAGGTAAAGCGGGAGAAATCGCCGCACTGGGTAAAATGACGATCGGGCTTGCTCCCAGCAAAACCGCTTTTACTTTGAGGGAGTCACGATTGAACTCAGACATAGGACAGCAAATATTATCTTACCCCTCATTTGTAACATTACTTAATTTAATTTGCCTCATTCTCAACGTAGATTCGTTAATTTTCACGATATGGTGAGGCTTTCGCTAAGATAGATGTAAAGTTTTATAAACAGTTTCCCAGCTTATGACCTCTCTAACCAGCAAACCGACTTCTGAGCAACCTTACTCGAAACAATACTGGCGACAAGGATATCAATCCCAACGACAGGAAGAAAGCTATGATCTGGAAATCCTCTCAGGGAGCGTTCCCAAAGCCTTAACAGGAACATTATTCCGCAACGGACCTGGCTTATTAGATATTCATGGGATACCCATCCAACATCCTTTTGATGGTGATGGAATGATTTGTAAATTCTCCTTTAAAGAGGGAAATGTTCATTTTCAAAACCGTTTTGTTCGCACGGAAGGCTTCCTCAAAGAACAAGAAGCTGGAACAATTTTATATCGCAATGTCTTCGGAACACAAAAGCCTGGTGGTTGGCTAAAAAATGCCTTTGATTTTAAGCAAAAAAATATTGCCAACACTAACATTACTTATTGGGGAGATAAACTACTCGCTCTTTGGGAAGGAGGTTTACCTCATCGTTTAAATCCTGATACTCTAGAAACGATCGGGATTGAGCAATTAGATGGAATTTTAGGAGAAGGAGAAGCCTTTTCTGCTCATCCCTGGGTTGAACCTGAATCAGTGATTAATGATCATCAACCCTGTTTAATTAACTTTTATATTGAACCTGGTTTATCAACAACGATTCATATCTACGAATTTGATCCTGATTTCAATCTCTTAAGAAAACAAAGCTATCCTGTTCCTGGCTTTGCATTTGTGCATGATTTCGCCATAACTCCTCACTATTATATCTTTTTCCAAAACCCTGTAAAATTTAATCCCATTCCTTTTGTTTTCGGGTTACGCGGCGCAGCGGAATGTATTAAATTTAAGCCTGAAGAAAACACTCGCATTTGGGTGATTCCTCGCGATAAAAACAGTGGCGAAACGGTTAAAGAATTAGAAGTCAATGCTGGTTTTATCTTTCATCATGGGAATGCGTTTGAAGTGAAAAACAAGCAAATTTGTGTTGATTCAATTTGTTATGCTGACTTTCCTGAAGTGGATGCGGATTCTGATTTTAGAGATGTGGATTTTGAAGCATTATCTCCTGGTCAGTTATGGCGTTTTACCCTTGATTTAGAAACAGCAACCGTCGCCAAAAAAATAATTGAACCCCGTTGTTGTGAGTTTCCTTTTGTTCATCCTAAAAAAGTCGGACAACCCTATCGTTATTTATTTATGGGAACGGCTCATCAAGCGCGAGGAAATGCTCCTTTACAGGCAATTTTGAAGTATGATTGGGAGAAAGAAGAGCGGTTAGTGTGGAGTGCTGCGCCAAATGGTTTTGTTAGCGAACCCATTTTTGTTCCGAAACCTGATGGGAATGATGAAGATGATGGTTGGGTTTTGACTTTAGTTTATCAAGGGGAAAAGCATCGATCGGAATTAGTGATTTTGGAAGGAAAAACTTTAGAAGAAACCGCACGTTTGGGTTTAAGGTATCATATTCCCTACGGTTTACATGGTAGTTGGGTTGATTACTCCCATTTTCATTAGATTGCTTTTAAGTACACCACTTTTACTTGTTGGCTAGGATGATTGGGATAATGATTGGCTTTTTCTTGGATCGCTTGCAGTTGTGCCAAAGCTAACCGACAAGGATGACCATATTTTTGTTGCACTCGATCGCTTGCCGTCGTGAGTGCTTGGCGCGATCGGGCAACAAATTCCTCTAAATCATAACTCTCCCCAGCATAAAAATAGGTTTGTATGACAGAAGAAGGGGAATAACAAACCTCACTCTCCCCATCGGGCCAAACAATCTCAAACTGAACTTCTGGCATAATTTTAAGTTTCCTCTCAATTATCTAGGATCATTTTTGCAGTGGGAAAAACAAGGCAAGATTCCCATCGGGAAACCCCACCATTAGGAGAGATCAAAGTCCTAAATCAGACAAACCAGGATGATCGTCTGGTCGGCGCCCCAGAGGCCAATGATACTGACGCTCACTTTCTGTGATCGGTAAATCATTAATACTGGCAATTCGACGTTTCATCAAACCATTTTCATCAAACTCCCAGTTTTCATTTCCATAGGCACGAAACCAAGACCCCGCATCATCACGCCATTCATAGGCAAATCGTACAGCAATTCGATTTTCTTGAGCAATCCACAATTCCTTAATCAGGCGATAATCTAATTCTTTACTCCATTTCCGTCGCAAAAAAGCGACAATGGCTTCTCGTCCTTGAATAAATTCTGCCCGATTTCGCCAAACACTATCAACGGTGTAAGCTAAAGCAACTTTTTCTGGATCACGACTGTTCCAAGCATCTTCAGCCAGTCTGACTTTTTGTTTTGCGGTTTCGGTATTAAACGGAGGAAACGGTGGTTTTTGTTCGATTGTCATAATTGTTACCTATTTTTTAAATCCTGTTAGCGATTTGTTCTCTAAATCCCAAAAGACGAGAGATTCTGTTTTTGATTTCAGCTTTAATACGGAATGACGAATGACTGTCCCCACGACGGCCGAAGTTAAGCCTTGGCTTTGAAAACGAGACTGAACCTCATTGACATGATGGGGGCGAATACTTAATAGAAATCCATAACTGGGGAAACTCAATAGCCATTGCTTTAAACTCAATGTCGGTGGACAGGGAATCGCATCAAGATCAAGGATCGCCCCACAGCCAGAGGTTTCTAATAACATTAAAGCGGTTCCGACAATTCCCCCCATACTGACATCTTTTCCCGCATCGCATAACCTTTTTTCTGCTAACTCGGGAAGAAGATTAAGTTTGTTTTGTAATTGATCAGGAGAAGCCTCCGTTGCTGTATCCCAACAGTAGGAAAACTGAGGATGAGGTTTCCCTTCTAAGTCGGTGACAAACATTAAAACATCTTCTGGTTGCGCTTGAAAGCTACTAATGAGATGTGTAGCCCGCCCCAAAATTGCTACACCCAAAGCATCATAAGGACTATGGCAGTTAGTATGTCCACCAACAATGGGAACATTCAAGGTTTTGGAGGCTGCAATCATTCCCTCCCAGAAGAGTTGTGCTGATTGTTCCGATTGACTCCATAAGGTATCAACTACTGCTAACGGTCGTCCGCCCATTGCATAAATATCGCTGACATTGACTAACACGGAACACCAACCAGCAAACCAAGGATTTTTCTCGACTAAACTGGGAGACATTCCTTCCGCTGCCAAGAGTAAGTATCCCTCTCCATCTGGAATGGCGGCACAATCATCTCCGAGAAGAATCGAGGTGTTGTCTGGAAAGTATCGAGAGGCAATCTGAATGTCCTGTTTATTAAGAATACTTAAACTGTCTTGTAACTCTGAAATCAAATCCGATAGCATCAAAAAATGTTAGTTTGTCATGACTAAAGAACGAATCACAGAAAACTTAAGGAGTGAAGGAGAGACCGGTTCAGCAGTAGCGGCGGGAGGATAAAAGTTCAAATCAGCTTCCATGAGATGATGAGGACGATCGCGCACGATTAATTCTTCTAAAGCGTGCCAATGTTGTCGTTGGAAAAAGCGAACATTTTGCTGTTGTACCGTTGCTAGAAACCGATCGCAGCCCCAGGTGTGGGCGGTTGTTACTGCTTTGTAAATTAATCCTTTTCCAATGCGCCCGACTCGCCGATAATCGGGATGTACGCCTAAACGTCCACCGTACCACAGTCGCGGTTGTTGTTCATAAATCCTGACCACTCCGACAACGCGGTTAGGGGCTTCGGTATCGATGGCAACAATGGGATGGGCAGTGAGGTCGATTTGATCTTGATCGTGATCAGTAAATAAATTTTGTTCTTGACAAAAAATTTGTTGACGCAGATCAAAATAGGCTTGAATGTCTGGTTGAGACTGGGCTAATTGAAATTGATAACGACGGTTTGGCATTTGTCCCTCCTTTGACTAATTCTCAAATGTTGATAATGCCGAACAAGCCCCACATTTAGCACAGCCGGCAGTCATATTGTTTGACAACATCCCTGCCTGCTTCAGGAGTTCTCCTACCTTCTGATACAAACGAAACATAAAGTCGCTATCCGGTGCGGGATGATCGGCTAAAGGGGTATTGGTAATGGGAACAAAAGGAACAACAAAGGGATAAACCCCCATATTAATCAACTTCTCACAAGCCATAATTAGGGTTTCTAAACTATCCCCTAATCCCGCTAACAAGTAAGTGCTGACTTCCCCCCAACCAAAGACCTGAACCGCCGCTGCAAAGGCTTCGTAATAGTAGGAAACGGGAACTTGGGCTTTTCCGGGCATAATTTTTGCCCGCACCTCTGGATCAACGGCCTCTAGGTGCATTCCTAAGCTATCTATTCCTGCTGCTTTCATCCGTTCCAACCAGATAAAATCATCTGGGGGTTCACATTGGGCTTGCAGGGGAAGATTGACTCGCGCTTTGATTGCTTGGGCGCATGCGGCGAGATAAGCAGCACCGCGATCGCGCACATTAGGCGTTCCTGTGGTCATAATCATTTGCTTGACCCCATCTAAGCGCACTGCCGCTTCGGCAACTGCTGCGAGTTGTTCTGGCGTTTTCCTAGCAATGGTTCGATCCGCCTCTAAGGATTTTTCGATCGCGCAAAACTGACAGGCTGTTGATTCGTCTCGATAGCGCAGACAAGTTTGTAAAACGGTTGTGGCAAGGACATCATGGCTGTGCAAGAGGGCGATTTTCCAATAGGGAATTCCCTCGGTAGTAGTTAACTGATAGAAATGTGGCGTTTCGGGAAGCCCAATCGGCGCGATCGGGGTTTCATCTTGATAAAGCATCGCCTGTCCCCTGTCTAAATCCACACTGTAGGGAGACTTGCCAGCGGTTGCTGTATAAACCGGCACCATCACCGTTGTTCCTTCTACGATTACTGCCCTATGATCGGAAGGTCCTGCCCCTGCTTTGCGTCCCACTGTTGGGGAACTGGCTTGTTTGAACTGTAATCCTTGAGATTGCAGTTCAGTAATTAAACGTTGTTTATTCATTGCTGTCATCAAACTGTACTATCTGAGGAAACTGGTTGCGACTTTCAGCGTCCGTTGTTTCCCATTCCGATTGAGAGATGCCAAAGGCGTGCAATTGCGACCATTCTGCCTGATTAACCTGCAGTTTTAATAAATCTGGTCGCGCATAATGTCCCACTGCATCCATCATTCGCTTACGCTTGGTAATTAGGGAAAAATCTAAATCCGCGATCGCGCAGCCTTCTCCTTCGGTAATTGGTTCACACAGAGGCTTTCCTTCGGGACTAATCATCCCCGTGTAGCATCCCCCACTCAGCGCCTTCTGCAGCTTCTCATCAGGGGTAATCTGCTGTTTTTGTTCCGTGGTTAGCCATCCCGTCGCATTCACCACAAAACAACCCGACTCCAACGCATGATGACGGAGGGTAACTGCCATTTGATCGGCAAAAATTTGTCCCACCATCGAGCCGGGAAACTGGCTACAATGGATTTGCTCCTGTTGCGCCATCAGGGTATAACGGGCAAGAGGATTATAATGTTCCCAACAGGCTAACGCCCCCACCCGACCTACTGCGGTATCAGTCACCTTCAAACCAGCCCCATCTCCTTGTCCCCAAATCATCCGTTCATGGTAAGTCGGGGTAATTTTACGGCGTTTGAGTAATAAACGACCATCGCTATCAATCACTAATTGGGTGTTATAAAGCGATCCAGCATCCCGTTCATTCACCCCTAACACCACCACCATCTGCTGAGAACGGGCGGCCCCTTGAATCGCCTCTATGGTTTCTCCGGGAATGGTTACTGCTTCTTCGTACAGTTTCAGATGTTCTTTTCCCATGAAAACTGGGGCTTGCACGAAAGAAAAATAGGGATAATAGGGAAGTAACGTTTCTGGAAAAACAATTAACTGCACCCCTTCTTTTGCCATTTGCGCGATCGTACTTAAAACTTTTTCTGTTGTTCCCTCACAACTGTATAAAACTGGACTAATCTGCGCTGCCGCTACCCGAATGCTTTCACCATAATCAATTTTCATTGTCAACTCTTGCTTTCCCTGCTTTTTGTCAATGAACCAACAATTCTCTTTTTTCCCCCTAAAAAAAGGGGGTGAGAGAATTACTTACATCGTCCAAGTATCGAGAATTAATGCCCCTTCTTTGCGGTGCATTAAAATAATATCGAGAACATCTAAAGGGTTAATTGCACGAATTCCCGGAATTAAAGAGGGTTCGCCATGACCATAAAGGGCTTGTAAGGCAAACCGGCAAGCGTAAACACTGCCTCCTTCATTGATGATTTTTTCGATGCGTTCATTCATCGCTTGATGACCGGGAAAGGCTTCATCGCCAATTTTAGGAAAGCCTCTTTGTACCCCCAACGTCACACCAGGACCATATAACAGCACTGAAGTTTCAAAGCCTTTTTTCATTAAACGACTTGCCTGCATTAAATTCACTAAACCAATTGATCCTTCAAAGGCAACGGTATGAAAAGTTAATAAGGCTTTTTCTCCCGATTCGGCTTGAACATCGGGAAAAACTTTTTCTTCATAATCAACAAGAAAATCCCCTTTTTGATGAGCGGGAGTAGTTACTTCTGGCATAAAATTGCTTCCTTGCTAATGAATTTTGCTTTTACTAAACGAGTGACATTAATGATTAATTTACAAGCAAGATTTTCTCAATTCCTGTAGCATCAATAACAGAATATAAGTTTTATCAAAAGTGATAGTTTAGCAAGGACTTTCCTTAACAAAATGAGCCTATTTCGAGAAGGAAAACGATAAAATCCTACACTGTCGGGCTTAAATAACAGTTTGCCTCACCTAGGGAAATCAATAGGGGAGGATCAATCCCTTTGTTGTTAACTAAATTTGTAACTAAAACTACATGAAAAAAATCGAGAAACATTTAGAGTGCCAATTGAGAGCAAAGAATTAAAAAACAAGATTTATGACCCTTCAATACTCTGTAATCATTGTTGGCGGTGGACAAGCAGGATTAGCAATGAGCTATCTTCTCAAACAGAGAAGTATTGATCACTTGATTTTTGAGAAACATTCCATTGGTCATGCTTGGCGGCATCAACGTTGGGATTCCTTTTGTTTAGTGACTCCTAACTGGCAATGTCAATTACCGGGATATCCTTATGCTGGGTATGATCCCAATGGTTTTATGAGCAAAAGTGAAGTTGTCCAGTATCTGGAAAATTATGCTCGATCGTTCGCCCCACCGCTACAAGAAGGAGTAGCCGTTTCTAAACTCGATGCCAATGAAGAGGGGTTTACTGTTGAAACCAGCCAAGGTAACTACACTGCCGCGCAAGTGGTAATTGCGACAGGAGGATATCATACGCCAAAAATTCCTCCCATGGCGGAACGACTGCCGAAAGGTATCCAACAATTGCATTCGGTAGAATATAAAAATCCTCAGTCTCTGCCTGATCAAGTGTTGGTTGTGGGAACAGGACAATCAGGGTGTCAAATCGCAGAAGATTTACATCTAGCGGGAAAATCGGTTCATCTCGCCACTGGAAGCGCGCCTCGCGCCCCCCGCCGCTATCGAGGGAAAGATGTAGTGGAATGGTTGGACTTAATGGGATATTATGATCTTCCCATTGACGAACATCCCCAAAAAGAAACTGTGCGGCATAAAACGAACCACTATCTGACCGGACGTGATGGGGGAAGAGAGATTGATTTAAGAAAGTTTGCTTTAGAAGGAATGCACTTGTATGGACGCTTGGCAGACATTACCTCGGGTAAAATTTGTTTTCAAGACAACCTCAAAGACAATTTAGATGGGGCGGATGCAGCCGCAGAAAAAATTAAAAAAAATATTGACCAATACATCGCAGAAAATAAAATTGATGCCCCTGTAGAACCCCCCTACCAATCCCTTTGGAAACCGACAAACTCTCCTCTCACCCTTGATTTTAATCAGTTAGAAGCCGTCATTTGGTGTACAGGCTTTGAGATGAATTTTAATTGGGTTGAGCTCCCTGTGTTTGATGGTAAAGGTGAGCCCAAGCACGATCGCGGCGTTACTCCTGTGAAGGGACTTTATTTCCTCGGACTGCCTTGGCTTTATACTTGGGGATCAGGTCGCTTTTCTGGTATGGCCCGTGATGCAACTTATATCGCCGATCAAATTGTCGCTAAAAAACTCCAGTTGGTTGGTTAAGTAAGGCAAGTTGCCTTAGGCTTGCATGCAATATGCGTGACGATTGAACAATCAATGAACTTGCATTTTTATCTGAACTGAATCGCCTCAAATCCTTATTTGGTAAGACTTTCAGTTTTCTTGACTCAAGCCCTAAATTAAACCCTGAACAGTCGCTTGATAAATTGCTTGATAACGGTTTTTTGCTTTCAGTTTCGTTAATATCTTGTTGAGGTGAAATTTAACGGTACTTTCGCTAATGTGGAGGGTTCGAGCAATTTCCCGATCGCGCAACCCTTGCGCTAATAATAACATTACTTGTTGTTCTCGCAGAGATAAGATCGATTCTTCGTTTGAGACCATTTCCCCAGCAAGATAGGGCAGTTGTAAAGTAATTTGGATAACTTCCTGAGAAAAACTAAATTGGATTTCCAGCTTTCCCCCTAAACGATTGGCGATGAAGTCGAGATCGCCAAAATAAATTTTCCCCCAAGCCCTAGCATCGATCGCGTGATCAACGGTGGCAACAATGCCTTCTAGGGTAACCGCTTCTTCCCCGTAGCTTAAGCGACAATAACTGCAGTTCAACTGATTAAAAATCTCTGTTGTTCTCAGTAGAAGATAGGCTAAACTAAGACTTAAGGTTCGCTCAGTTCCCATCAAAGTTAGTGCTGTGGATTTGAGAACCGAAGCAAGACAATCTGACAAATCGACTCGATGAGCTAGTTTCTGAGAAGAAGTGTTAATCTGAGGATTGTCTTGGAGTTTCAAAGCAGAATCGAGGGCGGCAGTTGTTCCCATACACAACACTTGTAAGACTTCTAAAAACTCTGGTGGAAAGGGGGTCTGACTAAATGCTGCTAAAACCCCAATCACTTGCTCGCGTCTTTTGAGAGGATAACCGGCAAACCCCTGTATTTGATTTCGGATCGCCCAGTCTCGATCTTTTACCCAGCTTTCTTCTGCTAAATGATTACTCAAAAAAGGAACACAATTTTGTGCAATTTTCCCGACTTTATATGCCCCCATGGGAACACGAGCAAATGAACCATTGAGGCGGGTGTATAATCCTGATGAAGCAACTAAACGCAACCCTTTTCCCTCGGATTCGGTTAGCCAGATGCGAACAAAAGCACAATTAAACTCTGTTACCAATGCGTCAGTAATTTCCTGTGCGATCGCTTTTGGGTCAAAGTTTCCTGAGACTTTCTGGATAATTCCATTTACTTTTTGCAGATCGAAAATTAATCGAGCCGAGTCTAACACAATGGTATTCTTTGCGGTGATCAGCCGAATTGGTTCTAAATGTTAAGCTAGCAAAATTTTAGATTGAAGAAAGTAGCAAATATAACAAATTGTCCGCCACTGTTCGATCGAGCTTCAAATCGGTGATCAAGTTGAAGAAGATTTATAGCAATCCCAAATGAAGAGGCAAGTTGCCTTAGGCAAGTTGCCTTAGGCAAGAGGCAAGTAGGTTGGGTGAAGTTTACGAAACCCAACACCAATCAGCAAGAGGCAAGAGGCAAGAGGCAAGAGGCAAGTTGCCTTAGGTAAGAGGTAAGATTTCAAAGTTTTGATGCAGGGTTTTCACTATTGAGCGTTCAATTTCCTTGCACTTTTTTGAGGGGTTAAGAACCTTAAAGCCTCATTGGGTAAGGGTTTCAGTTTTATTCAGGAAGCCCTAGATAATTTTGAGTTAAATAACGACTCATTACCCAATCACTATAAGCTCGATCGAACGTATGAATATTAACAACTCCCTTCACCTTCCAAGTAGCTTGGAGATTATGATCAGGATTAGAAATCGTTAACTGTTCATTCGATGCTTGTCTTAATTTGATAAAATCAGAAGATAAGGACTGAAGATAAAGCGCAAACTTGGGAGAAGAAACATCTGGAATCATTAAATAATTTGCTAAGGTTAATAAAATCGAGTTATAGAGAGTTTCCATAATACTTTAAGCCAATTTAATTTAAATCTTGTCTGCGTCAACTTGTAGCAATCTGGTTTCTTATGTGAGAAACCGATTAACTAAGTTCCCCCAAAATTGGGGGTTAGGGAGCAAAATTTTCTCGTAACTTATCTCAGATTGCGATCTAAGTTCCCCCAAAATTGGGGGTTAGGGGGCAAAATTTTCTCGTAACTTATCTCAGATTGCGATCTAAGTTCCCCCAAAATTGGGGGTTAGGGGGCAAAATTTTCTCGTAACTTATCTCAGATTGCGATCTAAGTTCCCCCAAAATTGGGGGTTAGGGGGCAAAATTTTCTCGTAACTCATCTCAGATTGCGATCTAAGTTCCCCCAAAATTGGGGGTTAGGGGGGCAAAATTTTCTCGTAACTTATCTCAGATTGCGATCTAAGTTCCCCCAAAATTGGGGGTTAGGGGGGCAAAATTTTCTCGTAACTTATCTCAGATTGCGATCTAAGTTCCCCCAAAATTGGGGGTTAGGGGGCAAAATTTTCTCGTAACTTATCTCAGATTGCGATCTAAGTTCCCCCAAAATTGGGGGTTAGGGGGCAAAATTTTCTCGTAACTTATCTCAGATTGCGATCTAAGTTCCCCCAAAATTGGGGGTTAGGGGGCAAAATTTTCTCGTAACTTATCTCAGATTGCGATCTAAGTTCCCCCAAAATTGGGGGTTAGGGAGCAAAATTTTCTCGTAACTTATCTCAGATTGCGATCTAAGTTCCCCCAAAATTGGGGGTTAGGGGGCAAAATTTTCTCGTAACTTATCTCAGATTGCGATCTAAGTTCCCCCAAAATTGGGGGTTAGGGGGCAAAATTTTCTCGTAACTTATCTCAGATTGCGATCTAAGTTCCCCCAAAATTGGGGGTTAGGGAGCAAAATTTTCTCGTAACTTATCTCAGATTGCGATCTAAGTTCCCCCAAAATTGGGGGTTAGGGGGCAAAATTTTCTCGTAACTTATCTCAGATTGCGATCTAAGTTCCCCCAAAATTGGGGGTTAGGGGGCAAAATTTTCTCGTAACTTATCTCAGATTGCGATCTAAGTTCCCCCAAAATTGGGGGTTAGGGGGCAAAATTTTCTCGTAACTTATCTCAGATTGCTATAACTGCAAAATCTATCTTATTAGGATTTATCTCATTAATCAATGAATCAACTCAAACCTAACTCCGAATTAATCAGAATCATTCAAGATAAAATCACCCAATCTCCCCAAAAAAGAATTACCTTTGCTGAATACATGGACTTAGTTTTATATCACCCCAAACAGGGATATTATAGTTCAGGTGTTGTGGAAATTGGTAAAGCGGGAGACTTTTTTACCGCTTCTTCTTTAGGAAGTGATTTCGGTGAGTTACTAGCAAAACAGTTTCTAGAAATGTGGGAGAAGTTAGAACAACCCACTCCCTTCGATTTAGTGGAAATTGGCGCGGGAAACGGACAACTCGCCAATGATATTTTAAGCTATTTATCCCAAGATCATCCTCAATTTTTACAAAGTGTTCAATATCAGATCATTGAATCTTCTCCCGCCTTAAAACAGGAACAAGAAAACCGACTCAAAATTTGGCAAGAAAAAGGAGTCACTCTCTCTTGGAAATGTTGGGAAGAAATTCCCAATGAATCTTTAGTCGGATGCTGTTTTTCTAACGAGTTAGTTGATGCGTTTCCCGTACATCGTTTACAAGTGGAAGCAGAAACATTGAAAGAAATTTATGTTACCGTTTCTCCCCCCGAAAGCGATTCTCCTTTTACAGAAATCAGTGATGAAATTTCGACTCCTCAACTGCGAGAATATTTCCAAACTGTTGGCATTTCTTTCTCCACTTCTGATTATCCTGACGGTTTCCAAACTGAGGTTAATCTAGCAATGATTCCCTGGCTAAAAACCGTTTCTCGCTGTTTAAAACAAGGCTATCTTCTTACAATTGATTATGGCTATACGGCGGAAAAATACTATCATCCCCAACGCGATCAAGGAACATTACAATGTTACGTTCAACATCAACGACATAATGATCCTTATTTCTTAATCGGTAAACAAGATATGACGACTCATGTGGATTTTACCGCGTTAGAAATCTATGGAAAACAGTATGATTTAGAGTTTTTAAACTTTACTCAACAAGCACTATTTTTAATGGCTTTAGGATTAGGCGATCGACTTAACTCACTCTCTCAAGGTGGGTTTAATGTTATGGAAATTCTACAGCGTCGAGATGCACTTCATCAACTGATTGATCCGATGGGGTTGGGTGGGTTTGGTGTTTTATTACAGGGGAAAAATTTAACTTCAACCCAAGTTTCTTCTTTGATGGGTTTTCAGGAAGACTTGTCTTAGTTTGAGTTATTTTTGATTTAAATGGTTTCGTGCTGCTTCTAGTAAAATTCGTTTTTCCGATCGAGCGATCAAATTATAAACTGTATTTATTCCCGACTCTTCCACCGAAATTCCAGTCACTCCCCAACCGACTAATTTCTCCACTAATTCTGGATATAAAACAACTCCTTGTCCACAAATTGAACAAGAAATTCCTCCCTCTCTTGCTTTTTCAATTAAAGTCTTTAAAGCCTGTAATACCGCAGGATGACACTCGTTATATTGATCGCCAAACTCTCCCTTTTCTCGATCGACCCCTAACAATAATTGTGTCAGATCATTCGTCCCGATAGCAATTCCTTCAATCCCTACCTTGAGATATTCATCTAATAAATAGATCACCGAAGGAACTTCCGCCATGATCCACATCTGACAGCTTTTTTCCAAACCAATTTCTGTTAATAATTTTTTACAAAATTTGACTTCCTCAACCGTGCGAACGAATGGTAAGATAAGATTAATATTGTAATAGCCCTGATGCTGTAGGTATCGGAGGGCAAACGTCTGGGCTGAGAAAAAATCAGAATCCTTAACATAACTATACGTGCCACGTATCCCTAAAAGGGAAACATCCTGCTGTTGTAACGTGAGCCAATCTGTGGAACGATAGAAAATCGGACGGGGGAAAAAGGCATCGGCAAATTGAGCAATCAAACTTGCTAACCGTTGGCTAAACGCTTCGCGGTGGGAAGAAAGCCAAGTGGAGAGAGGCTTTTCCCTAAGCAATGGTAGTAACATTAAATCCGATCGAAGCAACCCCACCCCATCCACAGGGAGTTGAGACAGTGCGATCGCGCGATCGCTTTGAGATACATTCACCATCAACTGCGTCGCTAAAACCGAAGAGTCTCGCGGTGGGTTAACATCAATCTTTCTCTCATCCCTTGTTTTTTCCCCCTGAGACGGACGTAACACCTCACCTTGGTCTCCATCTAGGGTGACTTCTGTTTCTCCCTGTAAAGCCTCGATCGCGCCCTTTGCCCCAACAACGGCGGGAATGTTTAACTCTCGTGCTAAAATTGCGCCATGGGAGGTCATCCCCCCAGATTCAGTAACTAACCCACCTGCGGACTTAACGAGAGGTAAATTGTCAGTGGTGATACTTTTAGTGACTAAAATTGATCCTGTCGGGAAAGCGCGATCGTCATCTTTTCCGACAAGATAAACTTTTCCCGTCACTCTTCCCCTTGCTACCCCCAGACCTTTAACAATTAATGAACTAGAAGCGGATGGTTTAAACATAGTAACCTGAGCGGAGAATTGAGTTAAGTATAACTGAAAACTGTTTTCTTGGGGAAAAAATGTCCACTCACAGGAAAAGTTTTGATTGACTGTTGCTTGTAGTTTCGCCGCCAAATTAATCAGTTGAGATAATTGTTGTGAGGTTAAAATTTCTGTTTCTACTTCCGTCTGAGGTGAGGTGATTTGTAAGGAAGCATCAAGGGAATAAATGCGAGTTTGATAGCCAAGCTGATGAGATTCGATCGTGTGATGATGAGGATTAATTTTGTAAGTTTCTGGTAAGGATTCCCCTCGCACTAAACTATATCCTAATCCTCGCACGGCTTTAATCTGCCATTGTTGGGGATTAACTTCTAGAATACCAGAAGCGATCGCGCTTTCTATCCGTTGAATAATCACAGCTAATCCCAATTTATTCCAAGAGATTCCTTGCTGCTGCCAATAAAATAAACTCGAAGCAGAAAACAACGATTTCCAAACCTTTTTTAATCCGAATTCAATCGCTTTTAAGTCGCACTGGCTACAATATGAAGTTAATAAACCTGAAACCGATACTGATTGATCAGGGAACACTAAAGAGGGACGAAAAATAATGTGATTCGTTTCCCAAACAGTCATTATTTGATACAGTTGCTGACACCATTCTTGATCTAATGATTGAGTTTCAATGTGATGAGAAATTTGATCGGCGGTTGCTTTTAGCGTCTCATAATCATTGAGATCAAGTTTCTGGATTCGTTGCCAAATTGAGTCATTTTCCTGTGACAAAATAGCCTCTAAAACCTGACTCCCGACGACAATTCCTGATGGGATATTATAACCTTGTTGGGATAACTGACTCAGCGCGATCGCCTTTTCTCCAACAGCTTTTAGATCAGAAAGATTAATTTTTTCTAAATCATAAATATCATTTTTCATTACATCTAACATCGTTTTCCTTATTCGTTTTTGTAAGAATATTGAGTTACAGTAGGGTGGGCAATGCCCACCCTACTTGTTATTATTGATTACTTTTTCCAGATTTAATCGCTTCAAACAAAGCTGAATAATCTTGATCTGCTAAACCTAAATCTATCGCTGCTTCTAAAATTGTTTCCATTCCGTTTAAAGAAGAAACGGTTAAGCCTTCTGTTTTTGCAGCTTCTAAAAATAACTGTGTATCCTTTAATAAATGTTTGGTGGGAAAATTAGGATTACTATAATCTCCAGCGACCATTCGTTTCAGTTTTTTATCAAATGTTGGCGCATACAAAGCACTTTCTCTTAAAACTGACATAAATGTTTCGACATCAAGCCCTTCCTGTTGAACAAATGATAAACTTAAAGCAAATGCTCCCGTTAAAGAAACAATTAACTGATTTAAAGCGAGTTTTAATGTCGCGGCTTTTCCCACTGTTCCCACTAAAAATGGTGTTCCTAGATAGGATAAAATGGAATGCCATTGCTGGAATTGTTTTTCTGTTCCTCCGACCATAATTTGTAATGAACCAGACTTCGCTTGGGGAATACTTCCTAAAACGGGTGCTTCGAGATAGTCTCCATTTTGTGCTAAAATCTGTCCTTGTAGCTGTTGGCTTTCTTGCGGCGCGATCGTTCCCATCTGGATTATTGTTCGTCCCGATAAGTGTGGCGCGGTTTCGGTGGTGAGTAAAACTTCTCGAATTGCTGTGGCATCGGTTAACATTAAAATGATGCAATCGCATTCCGAAACTAAAGCAGTGGGAGAGTCCGCAATAGGAACGCCTTGATCTTTTAAGGGTTGTAACTTTTCCGAAGTGCGATTGTATGCAATCATTGAAACATCCGCAGCGAGGAAAGTTCCAGCCATCGCTTGTCCCATTAATCCTGTACCGATTAATCCTAATTTCATAAAACGTTACTTTTAACCTTTAATTGCAATAAATATTTGCCTAAGCAGGATATCAGACCGAAAGTTTGCCAAGATCATCCTAAAAGCAGAAACTAGACTCGATCGAACAAATTACCAATTCAATTATGACCACAGACACGATTTTATTCAGTAACGCCCCAGAAATCTCCGCCGATGACTACTGCGTCTTTGGGGTAGCGACTTGTTTTATTCGCGAGGAAGGGGAAACCAAACAAGTCAATGTCATTGAACCGCTTCCCTCTTCTACTTTAGAATCAGTATTAGAAGGGGCTGCCACCTCCTATCAAATGATTGCGGCTAAACCTGTGAAAGCGGTATTTGATGGACAGAATTTAATCAAACCAGATGAGTTTCCGCAAGATGCTGATTTCGGAACTGATTTCACTGAACGCATTATTGCATCCGTTCGCACTTATAAATATCACGATCATTTACAATCTTCTTTTCCTTTGGGAACATTGAAAGAAGACCTCAATCACTCTACTAAACAAAAACGAGTGTTAAACGCGGAACGCATGGTTCGCACTGAGGATAATGTCAAACAACACTCTCACACTCATTCCGTTCTGTAATTGGACTTAATGCTGGATTTTAAGGGGGAATTCGCTGCTTTATTCGCTGCCTTGCTATGGGCGAGTTCTTCGGTGGTTTATAGCCGTTTAGGACAACAAATTTCCCCCTTATTCTTAAATTTTATCAAGGGCGCGATCGCGCTTTTTCTTCTTCTTCTCACCGCTATTCTTACCAGTAGCGCTATTCCTAACCTTCCCCCGACTCCTGTCTTCTTCCTCACCATTAGTGGAATTATTGGCATCGGTTTCGGTGACACCGTTTTCTTCTCTTCCCTCAAGTATTTAGGCGCGAGACGAGCTTTATTATTTGAAACCCTCGCCCCCCCTCTGGCGGCAATTATTGCCCTCATTTTCCTCAAAGAAAGCCTCTCTGTTTATTCTTGGTTAGGCATTGTTTTAACTTTAATTGGTGTCGCTTCGGTGATTAGCGAACGCACTAGCAACCAAGATATTTTTACAATTAATCTTAAATTGGGGATTAGTTTTGGACTTCTCGGCGCGATCGCGCAAGCAGTGGGGGCGGTTCTCTCGCGTTCGGCTTTAACTGATTTTAACCTTGATCCGCTTTGGAGTACCCAAATCCGTCTTCTTGCGGGTATAGCTTCTCTGATTCCACTACTATTTTCTCAGCGTCACCAATTGAAACTTCCTTCTTTGCAATGGTCATGGCGTTTAGTGGGAATAATTTTTATCACCGCTTTTGCCAGTACCTATTTAGGGATTTGGTTACAACAAATTTCCCTAAAATTCACCGCCACAGGAGTTGCTCAAACCTTAAGTTCTACCAGTCCGCTTTTCGTGCTTCCGATTGCCGCTTTTCTCAAGGAAAAAATTACCCCTCGCGCTGTGATTGGCGTTTTCATTGCCCTTTCAGGCATTGCACTTTTATTCTTACCATAGGGCACAGCACGAAAAAGTCCATTGGTTGGTTTAGTAGGGCAAGTTGCCTTAGGCAAGAGGCTTGCATGCAAAAGGCTTGCATGCAAGGTGCGTGACGATTGAACAATCAATGAACTTACATTTTTACCTGAACTTAATCGCCTCAAATCCTTATACTGGAGTTATAGTTTTCTCACCGAGTATCGTCACGAAGAAGCAGGGTTAGCGGGTTGGTTAGTGAGTGGCTATTGGTTAGGATTAACAGTGGGACGGGCTGCGATCGCGTCGCTTGCTAATAAATTAGGAAGCATTGCTAGTTTAAGCAGTTTAGGAAAAACGCTTTTTCCGTGGTTGGCGGGAAATGTGGCGGAAGGATTCGGGTTACAAATGTTTTTACCCTATGTCATCATTCTTGCGGTGGCAATGGTCGCTTGTTGGCTGATGGTCTTAACTCGATCGGTGGCGCGATCGAGCCGTTTCGCCCCCTAACTGTAGTCACTTTACAGTGACCAGTAATCAGTGACCAGTGATCAGTAATCAGTGAATTAATAATCGCTCAATCTTTCAGTTTTACTAATCAAGTTTGAGAACTACTGGTAACTGGTCACTGATTAATGTTGAGTTTCGTTTCCCTCTACCCAACCTACTTTTGATCATTGCCGTTTAAAACAAAAAAGACGCGCCTTAGCACGTCTCTATATGTATCTATTGCCTTAACCGGCTGCGATGTATTCCTGTACGCCGCCGCGTCGTCTGCGGAGTTTTGCCAATGCTTGGTGTTCCAGTTGACGAACTCGCTCCCGACTTAAGTTGAGCTTTTTCCCCACCTTGGCTAAAGAAAGCTCATTACCATCTTCTAAACCAAAGCGTAGGGAAAGCACCTCTCGCTGTTGGGGAGTCAATTCCGAAAGCATAGAATCAATGTCTTGACGCATTGACTCTTGAGTGAGATAAGTTTCAGGAGAGTTTTCATCATCTTCGAGTAACTCAGATAACTCCGTATCTTGATTATCTCCCACACGCACATCTAAGGAAATCGGTTGACGAGCAATGCTCAGATATTCCCGAATTTGCGAAGGTTCTAACTCCAATTCCTTAGCGATTTCCGTTGGGGTTGCATTCCGTCCCAGTTTTTGCGCCAGTTCCCGTTGTACTTTTTTAATTTTGTTCAGTTTTTCGGTAATATGGATCGGTAAGCGAATGGCACGAGCCTGTTGGGCGATCGCGCGAGTAATTGCCTGGCGAATCCACCAGTAAGCGTAAGTAGAGAACTTATAACCGCGAGTGGGGTCAAACTTTTCTACACCCCGTTCCAGCCCTAATGTTCCTTCTTGAATCAAGTCCAAGAATTCCATATTTCGCTTCTGGTACTTCTTGGCAATGGCAACCACTAAACGCAAGTTGGCTTCAATCATCTTCCGTTTGGCACGATTACCATCTTTGATCGCCTTTTGCAACTCGGCTGAGGTAAGTTCGGTTTTTTCCACCCATTCTTCCTCAGTTACCTCTCGTTCCAGTTCTTTTTCTAATTCTTCTTTCTGTTCTATCAGCCCCATCATCTTCTGCACTTGCTTACCCAAGATGATCTCTTGTTCGTGGGTTAGCAGAGGGACACGACCGATCTCATGGAGATAGGTTCGCACCATGTCGGCAGAGAAGATTGGCTTATCGTTATTTTTATCTAGTTTTGCAGTGGGCATCTGTAATCGTCGGTGACTCCGTTGATAAGCAGTTTTTTTATGGAAACTTGGGTTGCTTTCACTGGGAGGGAACTCAATCCCTACCTACAATATATATGCGGGTAATCAAACTTTACATCCTGCTGTTGACAGATTCATAATCAGTTTGACTGGTTTAATTGCCGATTGTGCGAAGCGGTTATGAGTTAACGTTTGATAGATGATCATTTGCTTAAATCATACTGACGCTTTTTAGATTAGTATGGTTTCCTTTATTTTTCCCTAAATCCTTGTTTTTTTAATCATCGTCTTTTCCCTAACTCCGCTTGGCTCACGTTAATCCCTAATTTACCTGAACTATACAGCCTAACAGTTTTTTTTAGAAAGATCAATATTATTTTGGCTTAGAGTAAGATCGATATTCCCAATACAGTGAGGAGAGTCGTAACAACAACAATCGTGGGAACAAGAAACGCAGCGAGAGATTCGGAAACATTAAGCAGTTGCGAACATCCACCATAGAGAAGGAGAATGGTTTGCGAGCAAGGGAATATAAACAAAATGAAGAGAAACAGGTTGGGAATCCACGGAGAAAACACAGTCAAAAAGAAGAAAAACTCTAGGGGTAAAACCGCGCTACTGGCTAGAAATAAATCCCCTGTCCAGTGGCGATCGTGATTCACAAACGAACGAGTGATGATACTAATTACAAAAATGGACAGGATTGGAATCATTCCCACTCCCAACCCACCGAAAATGACGGACAGGGTTAAGTCAAATCGAGAGGAGATTCCGACGAGAAAGCAACTTTCACCCAAAATAATAAAGCCTAGAGCAACAGCAAGGGCGGTTTTGGGTTCTAAAGCGCCATAAGCTGGTAAAACTCCCCCGACAGGGTTTCTCATTACTTGTAGCAGGGTTTTGAGAAACGTTTGTATTCCCAAGCCAACGGCGGTAAAAATTGCACCCAGTTGGTTTTGAAACGTGCTAAAAACTTGAGAACTGTCACGGCGACGATTTTGAAACAAACGTCCTATTTGTTGTGTTCCCAAGCGCCCCACTTGAGAACTGCGACTAGAAACCCTCTGCAAAAGACGTTCTATGCTTTGTGTTCCTGAACGCCACCATTGCCCAATACTACGACCGCCGATGCGGATTTGTAGCCCAGTATAACGCTCAAGGGTATCCATTGCTAAGTTATAGCCTTCGATGTTCCCCTGTTGCTTACAAATATCGGCGTAGTCTCGCCAATCAGAAATCGCTCGTTTGCGATATCGTAGCTGATAGTTAGCTACTCCTCGATAATAGTAAGGAGAGGGAAAGTCTTGATTTAAGCGAATGGCTTGACTATAGGCTTTTACCGCAGAATCGGTATAACCGAGACGTTGACGGGCGCGTCCTCGATAATAATAAGCGATCGCGCTGTCGGGTTGATAGCGTAAAATCCGTTGACAGTCTTCTAAAACCGCTCTTTCTTCTCCCAAAGCAAGATAAGCCTCACAACGTTTTAAGTAGGCTTCAATAAAGCGACTATTCAGACGAATGGTAGCAGAAAGATCAGCGATCGCGCCGCGATAATTTTGGACGAGAATTTTCTCTACGCCTCGCACATAATGCACTTGAGGACTGGTTTCTTGATCAGAATTACTCTCAGCAGATTTTTGGCGACCTCGATCGTAGCGACTGCGTTGGGCTGCGTCTGTTAATACCTCATAAGCCTCTCGCAGTAAACGAAAACGCTCGGCAGCTTTGGCATCATTGGGATGTAAATCGGGATGACAATCACGAACCAAACGACGGAAGGAGCGTTTAATTTCTTCTATGTCTGCGTTTTCTGAGACATGAAGCAGTTTATAGTAATCCTGATGTTCTGGCATTTGTCTAGGCAACCAAGACTCACTCAGAGATTGTACCTTGTTTTCTTAGGATTTGGCGATCGCCGCGATACTAATGACTCTCATTCCTGCTTTTTCTAAGGTTATTCTTGCAGCTTGAACGGTTGTTCCTGTTGTATAAATATCATCTAATAAAATTACATTCTGTTGCGGTTGTAACCCTTTCCCCAGTGTAAATGCTTCTGCTATTTCTTGTTCTCGTTGTTCGGGTTTTAAATCAAATAATGCTTTCGTATTTTTAACTCGCTTTAAACCTTGAGGTTTCAGTTTTAATCCCGTAACGGAACAGAAAGAACGAGCAATTAATTCGGCTTGATTAAACCCTCGTTGTTTTTGTTTTTCTGGATGAAGAGGAATCGGAATCACGATCGGATTTAGCGAAGAAGGAAAACGGGATTTTTCTAACCAAATATTGCCAAGACGTTCTCCCAATGGACGAGCGATTTGGGCTTTATTTTCGTATTTTAAAGCAAGAATACTACGTTTAAGCAATCCATCATATTTCCCCCAAGCGAAAACCGAGATTTTATTTTTTCCTTGAAATTGGGGAGTTGAAAGTTGATGTTGATTCAGTTTTCGATCGCAACTTTTACAGAGAACAGTTTCCGCGCTGCGTTCACACAAAGGGCAATTAGGAGATAAAAATAAAGATAAAATCTCCTCAGAAAGTTGTTTCCAGTTTAGCATCATTTACGTTCAAAATCTAATAAACTACGAGAAAAGCGGTAACTACTGCGAACACCATCGAGAAGTAAATCAGGAATTTTTAAGTTAAGGGGAGAAAGAATGGGACGATAAAGCCAATAATAGGCAGTTTTTAAATTCTTCCAAGCGGAACAAGATTCAAGTTTCAAAAAATCAGATACATCGACCACATATCCTCGCCCTTCCCACATCATTACATTTTTACCATGAACATCATGGGGAAATAAACCTTGTTCTCTGGCATAATCTAAAGCGTCATCAATATCTTTAATCACTTGTTTGGGAATTTTTAAACCTTGATTGACGCTATCATAAAGGGTAATTCCTTTAAGCCTTTTCAGAATCAAACAGTTATTTTCAGCGTAAAAACATTGAGAATAAGCGGGATGTTTTCCCAACCGTTCATAAACTTCTTTTTCTTCTTCAAAACCGTCTCTCCCTGGGGCATAAATTTTAACAACAACCTTTTCATATTCAGGATGAGAAAATACTGCTGCATAATTCCCTGTTCCCACTTTTTGCCATGGTGTAGGATAATGATTAATTACTACTGGATTATGAGGATCAACGCTTTCTAAATTAAGATTTGGTCGTAATTCTTCGTTGGTTTTTCGGATTAGTTCTTGTAGTTGCAGTTCATCCATTGTTCACTAACATTATTTTTGGTTATATTTTAACGGGTAGTGAAATTTTAAACCAGTTTTATTTTTAGCCCCCTAGCCCCCAAGTTTGGGGGAACTACAATTTCTATTTAGCCCCCTAGCCCCCAAGTTTGGGGGAACTACAATTTCTATTTAGCCCCCTAGCCCCCAAGTTTGGGGGAACTACAATTTCTATTTAGCCCCCTAGCCCCCAAGTTTGGGGGAACTACAATTTCTATTTAGCCCCCTAGCCCCCAAGTTTGGGGGAACTACAATTTCTATTTAGCCCCCTAGCCCCCAAGTTTGGGGGAACTACAATTTCTATTTAGCCCCCTAGCCCCCAAGTTTGGGCAGGGCTGTTTCATTCTATCAAAATGGGTAGTAGCCAAAGCCTCTCTCCAAGCCATCTTCGGGCTTCAGTAACTGATAAAAAGCCTAATAGTCTGAAAAGATTAAGACAAATGGTTTTTAATACTGAAAAGTTGACTGCTGACTGAAGATGGTGTACCGGGGAAACATCTTCAGAAAAAATAACATCTTTAACCCAATGTAGTTGGTTCTCAATTCCCCAATGTCCCTGAATCTTTTTACTAAAATTTTGAGCCGTTTGGTAACAACTACTTAAATAATAAACAATTTGATGATAAGGCTTATTTTTTCGAGTGCCTTTCCTTTCTACTTTGATAAAACACTGACTACTGATCCAAATTTCTTGAAGAGTTTCTGGAATTCTAAAGACAGATACGGTTCGAGTAACTTGTCGTCCGTGACTCGTTTCTGTTCGAATATCTTCCTGATCAGAAATCTGATTATGAGCGATTTCTTCTAAACGGTTGTACAATTTCGGTTGATTTTTCTTCTACCGCAATTACATAATCATTACGAGAGCGATTAATCGTTTTAATTGTTTCTTTTTGACAGTGAACTGCATCCAGAGTCAAAACTTGATTTGATAAAGGCGTGTTATTCACCATCTCTCGAACACAGTAAATTTCTGAAGTCTTTTTATTCTCTAATTTTTCTAGAGCTAAAACTAACCCATTGTCCTGACTAAACCAAGAGACAATTGAAGCAAAATTCTGCTTATTTCCGTAGGTATCAGTTAAAGTTGACTTAATACTTTTACCATCAATCGCGATCCAATTAGAAAGTTCATCTGGGGAAGATAATTGAGCAGCCCATTGGTTAAAAACTTGAATTAAATCATTATTATCTACTCCCATCATGGCTCTTCTAATTGTTGAATAAGATGGCGACTTTAGCTTAGGAGATTTTCCTAAACGAGTGAGGTAGTAATGCTTATTTTTTCCAAAGGCAGCTAAGTCTCGGTAACTTAAGTTACCCATCATTAAACCAAGAATAACAATGAAAAGTACCCACCATAGGGGATGTCTTTGTCCACTGCGATCGCGCCAGTCCTTGACTTGTTTTAAGTAACTGATTAAACTAGACATATCAGAAATTTTTCTAGAAATGCGCGATCGCGCTACTGATTTATTATCGCGATCGCGCTTTACATTTACAATTTTACCCCGAGAATGAAACAGCCCTGCCAAGTTTGGGGGAACTACAATTTCTATTTAGCCCCCTAGCCCCCAAGCTTGGGGGAACTACAATTTCTATTTAGCCCCCTAGCCCCCAAGTTTGGGGGAACTACAATTTCTATTTAGCCCCCTAGCCCCCAAGTTTGGGGGAACTACAATTTCTATTTAGCCCCCTAGCCCCCAAGTTTGGGGGAACTACAATTTCTATTTAGCCCCCTAGCCCCCAAGTTTGGGGGAACTACAATTTCTATTTAGCCCCCTAGCCCCCAAGTTTGGGGGAACTACGATTTCTATTTAGCCCCCTAGCCCCCAAGTTTGGGGGAACTACAATTTCTATTTAGCCCCCTAGCCCCCAAGTTTGGGGGAACTACAATTTCTATTTAGCCCCCTAGCCCCCAAGTTTGGGGGAACTACAATTTCTATTTAGCCCCCTAGCCCCCAAGTTTGGGGGAACTACAATTTCTATTTAGCCCCCTAGCCCCCAAGTTTGGGGGAACTAGAAGGAAATCACTTATAATTTGGAGATGATACTAATTTTAAAAGCGGATATTACATTTTGTAAGGTTTGCCTTGCCACCCTTACTATAGAGTAGATGGTTGTAGCGTTTTTAGGTATCCAGTTTTGAAAAATCGCATAAATTCTAATGAAAAATCAGAAGTTTTTCGCTCCGAAAATCATTAAAAATAGTGTGAGTTTGTTCTGTATTATTAGTTTAGTTGCTTGTGTCGAAAATTCTCAAGTCAATGTTTCTGAGTCGTCATCTTTTTCGGAATCTAAAGTGACAAATACGGAAGATTTTAAGTTAGAAAATATTGAGAGAAAGTGGCAAACTGGCAACTGTAAAATTGAAGGTAATCCCTGTTTTACGATCGAGGTCAGTTATCCTCAATTTCTAGATAATAATGCCAATTCTTTAGCCAAGATCAACACAGCAATTAAACAAGAAATTAATCATTCTCTTCAGGGTTATCAATTTGAACAAAACCGTAATTCTGAAAATCAAAGTTTAGATAAAATCGTTGAAGATATATTTTTTACTTTTAATCAGGACATCGAACAAAATAATTTATTGCCAAATTCTTGGGTAATTGAACTGAAAGGGAAACCAGAAAGTAAAACTAAAAATACGCTGACAATCTTGATTTCTGAGTATTCTTATCTCGGTGGCGCTCATCCTAATTCTTATCAAACTTATCTGAATTTTAATCAGAAAACTGGAGCGTTAATACAGTTAGAGGAAATAATTTCTGAGCCTGAAGCAGTTTTAGAATTGGCGGAAAAACAATTCCGAAAGATTTATGATCTTTCTCCAGAAGAAAGGTTAACTAATGCTGGTTTATTTGAGAATCAATTGGTGTTACCAGAAAATTTTGCGATGACAAAAGAAGGGTTGATTTTTTTGTATAATCCTTATGAAATTGGTCCCTATGCTGCTGGTTATTATGAGTTTCAAATTTCTTGGGAACGCTTAGAAGGTTTGGTCAATAAAAAGTAGGCCCTTGTGGAGCGAAGCGAAACCCAACAAACACCCATTATAACGGAACTTTGGAAAAATTTTGCCTCTCAAAACCACTAAAACCTTTATATAGTTCCCCCAAGATTGGGGGTTAGGGGGCTGAAGATATGATTAGTGTTGGGTTTCGTGTACAGACGTTTCATGGAACGTCTCTACCCAACCTACAAGTGTGTTGGGTTTCGTAAACTTCACCCAAGTGTAGTTCCCCCAAGATTGGGGGTTGGGGGGCTGAAGACATGATTAGTGTTGGGTTTCGTGTACAGACGTTCCATGGAACGTCTCTACCCAACCTACAGGGAGAAAAAAGTGATGATTGCGAGACCACACGCGATCGAATAAAAGACACCAACAATTTTAATTTCTGACCAACCACTTAATTCTAAATGATGATGTAAGGGCGCCATCCTAAACAGCCGTTTTCCCACTCCTTTCTCATCTTTAGTGGCTTTATAATATCCCACTTGTGCAATCACAGATAAGGATTCAGCGAAGAAAATTCCACTGAGAATTAAAAGCGGAAAAAGTTGTTGTGTACTAATACCAATGGCGGCGAGTCCGCCTCCTAATGCTAACGAACCCGTGTCTCCCATAAATACTTTCGCGGGATTCCGATTATGGACGACAAACCCCACGCAAGCGCCACTAAAACAAGCACAAAATAAGGCTAATTCGGGATGAGAGGTGAGGAGAATCGCGCTTAATCCTAAAAATGCGATCGAACAGGTTCCAGCGGCTAAACCATCAACGCCATCGGTTAAGTTGGTGGCGTTACTTTCGGCGGTAAAAACAAAAATCGCTAATCCCCAATATAAAATTCCTAAAGGGAGAACGATCCCAAAGGGAAGGGGAACATTGGTGATGGTGGGAGGTGAAGTCAATCCTAACCACACACAAAACCCGATCGAGGCGAGAATCTGTAATCCTAATTTCACCGATGGAGAAATGCCTTTGTTGGATTTTTTGACTAAAATCTGCCAATCATCCACTAAACCAATTAGACCATAACTCAGCGTCACCAGTGACACTGCTATCACATTGAGATCAAATTGAGACCAAAGAATCGGAACAATCAGCGCGACTGGAAGAAAAATAACGCCTCCCATGGTTGGTGTTCCCGCTTTTTTGAGGTGAGTTTGCGGACCATCTTCCCGAATAAATTGTCCTGCTTTTAATCGTTGCAAAATCGGAATGATAATGACACCAACCCCAGCACTGCCTAAAATAGACACCAACAATGGGAGAGTGATTCCATCATTGGGATTGACTAAATAATCTAAAGCAACGGAAACACCGATGATTGTCAGCGTCAAAGCAATTAATAAACCCTTACCGCTAGTTTTAATCCCTTGCCATAATTTGGTTTGTATCACATTCACAGTCCCCGCGAGCGTTTTGTTCTAAGAATATCAGAGAATAATTAATCTATTAAAAGTGATGATTTTAAAATGGCTACAACGTGAACCGAATCGAATGTTCTTGATTTTAGCGATCGGATCGTTGATTACGATGACAGGAGGAGTAGTAGCGCCGATTTTGCCACAAGTAATTACTTCCCTCAGCTTCGATCGCGCTCTGGCGACTCATTTAGTTAGTATTCATGCTCTCACTTTAGCTTTGTTTAGTCCCATTTTGGGCTTAGTTGCGGATCAAATCTCGCCGAAACGAGTGCTTGTTCCCTCTTTGCTTTTATATGGTATTTTTGGCACAGCAGGAGCATTTTTAAGCAATTTTTGGTTACTCTTAGCCAGTCGAGCGTTACTCGGTGCTACTGCTGGCGGAATTGCTGCCGGGAGTTTGGGATTACTGGGAAAGTTGTATGATCAAGAAACTCGCGCTCAAGCGATCGCTTATGCAACGGCGGTGTTAACGGTTGCGGGAATTATTTTTCCCTTTTTAGGCGGTGCAATCGGATCAATTCATTGGCGGTATGCGTTTCTGATTTATACGATCGCGTTTCCTTTGCTATTAATCTGTATTTCTGTGTTTCCCAATGGTCAATCTTCCTCAGCAGTGGAGGATCAGGTGAGTGTTTCTGGAACGTTGCAAAAAGTCTTATTCACTCCTGCTGTCATCCAGTTATTATTATTTGTGGCTCTCACCGCAGCGATTATGTATTCAGTGGTGATTTACGCGCCATTGTATCTAGAGGAAACGTTGGGGTTGGGAACGATCGAAAACGGTATTTTACTGGCAATACGGGCGTTAGGAGCGGCGTTAATTTCTGCTTTTGCGTCGAAACAGGTGGTTAAACGGTTGTCGGTTCACGGCGCGATCGCTTTTGGGTTTGGTTTAATGGGATTGAGTCTTTTTGGTATCCCTTTTCTGGCAAAATTTGCCCTCTTGCTGATGTCGGCGATGATGTTTGGAGTCGGATTTGGTTTAGTATTACCGAATCTTTATAGTAGTTTATCGAATCTTGCTCCGAAAACGGTTCGCTCTAGTATTTTGGCGATCGCGATCGGGATCAGTTTTTTAGGACAATTTATCTCTCCTTTTCTGTTTAGTCCAATTTTACAGGTGGGAGGATTAACTGCTGTATTTAATACGGCTGCTATTTTAGCGGTGTTAGGAGGGATTTTTCTTGGGATCAGAGGAATGAATCACCGTTCATAAAGTAGGTTGGGTGGAGTTCACGAAACCCAACACCAATTAGTCATTAGTCATTAGTCATTAGTCATTAGTCATTGGTCATTAGTCATTGGAAAACAAAGAACAAAGGTGTTCCTGAGCCTGTCGAAGGACAAAGGACAAAGGACAAAAAAGTAGGTTGGGTGTAGCCAGCGCGAAACCCAACATCAATTATAAGCAATTACCTGTATATTGAGTCAACTACCCACAATCAATCGCTAAACGCGATGTGATTGGGGCTTGCCTCTGCCGTCCACCTCAATTCCATGAACCTCGAAAGGCGCATGGCTTTGGCTTCATCCGACGAAACATCCGACGATCCCGAAAGATCATCTGGGCAGGCTGACAAACTACCCGTACTTGCCCAGTCTTGCCGAACAAGTAACGTTCTCATTGCTATGTTTCTAGCTCCCACTAAGTCCGCATGAAGGTCAAACCTACAGTTCTCGCAGTGAAAGGTTAATCCCTTGTTAGGTCGATTCCCTTTAGAGGTATGTCCACAATGAGGGCAACTTTGGGAAGTGTAATCAGCATCTACTTTAATTGCCAAAGAGTCGTTTAAGACCGCTTTATAGTCAATGAAACTTTGGAGTTCAGCTTGCATACCAACTGGTTTGTTTACGGTTAGCCTTTTTCTGTTTCTTAGATGCTCTTTTCCCTTTACGGCGAGGGTTAGTTCTTTCTCTAATGTGGGTTAAATCTTCTAACCCAATTAAGGAGTTAGACTTAGCGACTTTCTTAGAAACTTGGTGGTTAATATCAGCGCGAAACCGTCTCTCTCGTCCTGATAACTTTTTCAGTCTTCTTTTAGCAGAACGAGTGCCTTTGCGCTGTAGCGATTTTCTTCTCCTTTGATAATGGTTTGCTCTATGAATAGTTGATTTGCCGTTGTAGAAACTAGCCTGATTTTTGGTATCAGTCTCAACAGCTAGGTATCGTTGACCAACATCGACACCACTAACCCGTTTAATGTCTGTGGGTTGGATATCAGATTTCTCTATTTCTAGACTGACTAATAGATAGTAAGTCTTGTTAGAGGAAGAATAATGAATCTTTGCTCCTTTGGCTTTAGCCTCCCCACACTTAATCAAGTCTAAGTGTTTTTGATATCCAGAATAGGAAACCTTGATTCTACCTTGTAAGGTAATGATACTAATTCCTTCTTTAACGAACGAGAAGTCGCGACCATAGTTAAGGTTGCAAGTTCTGGAAACAAATTGTGGTGGTTTGTCTAATCCTTTGTATCTTTTTTTGGTTTTTCCTCGTTTACGATGTTGGCTATTTTGTTTAACCTTAGTCCATAAGGCTCTATAGGTTGCACCAACCTGACGACAGACATTACAAGCCATCTGAGATGGTAAATTATAATGATCTCGAATGTCGTAGTAAGCCAACTTCTGAAGTTTATTAGCACTGCTTGTTCGATTGTTGTCGAAAGCCACCTGTGAAACATAGTTCAGAGCATCACGATAAGCCAAAGAAACCTCTCGTAAGAGCGTTTTCTGCTCGGTCGAGAGATTTAACTTTAGCTTGGCAGTGATTACTTGTTTCATGGTTTCAATTTTCACAGTGCATCTACATTATAAGAGCTTAGTGAAAATGTGCGCCCTTCCTCCCGCGACTAATCGCTCACGCGATGTAGTCGGAGAATCCTTGCCACGTATGTTGAAATAGCGTAGCAGACAATAAACCTGTTACCACAGGAGGAACTTCTAAGTGAGGTAAAACACCTGTTCCCGCAATGAGATGAAAATCCACATTCGGATTTAAATTCGCTAATCGTCTTCCTTGTTGCGGACGACTAAACCGAGATTGTGACCCCCAAACGAAGACTGTCGGAGTGTTTAATTGTTCCATATATTGTGCTAAATCAAAACATAAATCTCCTTTTAAAGAGGCTAAAGCAGCATATTCCGCATTTGGTTTAAGCGCAGAAGCCAAATAAGCATTGATCGTTTCTTGAGTTAAACGTCTAGAATCAGCAAATAAAAATTGTTCTAAAAAGTTTTTTACTGCCAACTGATTCGCCGCGCCTACTGCATAAATTAGACGATCGAATCCTGGTAAATTCAAGATTTGGGAGGAAACTTGTTCCCGATAATCTTCACTAAAATCCCGATATCCAGAAGGAGAAACTAAAAATAATCCTCGGAAAAGTTGAGGCTGTTCAATGGCTAAACGAACTACTAATCCTGCGGTTAAAGAAGATGCTACCACCCACGCGGGAGTAGCTGCAACTTTTTCTAATAGGGTTTGCATGAGATTCATATAATCTTGAGGATAATATTTAATGGTGGGATGATTCGAGTCTCCCCAACCAATTAAATCAGGCGCAATTACGCGATGAGTGGCGGCAAAACTGGGATAAACTTTCGACCATTCATAAGCAGAAGAACCACCGCCTAAACTATGAAGAAAAACTAGAGGGTTCGGGTTAGAAAATACAGGCGGATAAAAGGAGGGATCAGGTGTAGAATAAACCATTGTCCCCAGTTTTGTTTCTAGATTCCGTTGTTGAAACCCGATCGGTTGATACTGTCGCATATTGTAAGTTTAGTAATTTGAACTCAGTTTTTGTCGTAACTGGGAGAGTTTTTCTCTCACGGATTGATGACTATATTCATCGTCAGGATGTGCGGGTTGACCAGGCTTTTGAAAGTATGGACGCTCTTCATACATTTGTCCCCATTTTAAGTCTGCTTGTCGTACAATTTCATAAAATAATCCTTGATTATTCAGGATTTTTTCAATAATTTCATCTAACCCTTTTAGAGGAGAATCTAAATTTTGACTAAGGAGAGAATCTGATTTCACCCAATGTTTTAAAACCGATTGTAAAGCACCAGAAGCGTCGGGAAGGTTTTGGTCAATAAATAAGTTGATTTCTGTGGTGATTTGTACCATTTTGGGAACGGGGGATTCTCCTTTTAAAAAGTTTCCTCCCTCGCGCCCGATCGCGTTAGCTAAGGAGTATTTTTGTTCTGATAAAATCTCTTTTTCAATGCGACGATTTTGTTCTTCATTCATAGTTTTTTTCCTCTAGCGATATGATCTATAGCAATCCCAAATCATTTGTGAAAAATTGATTAATGAAAGCCCCCATTATTGGCCGGAGCGAAGTGAGGATTTGGGGGCAAAACGATTTACGAATCACCTAGGATTGCTATAGGGTGGAGTTGGGTTACGTTTCCCTTCACCCAACCTACGGGGAACTACGGGGAACTGATTCCCCCCGATCATCGGGGGGTTAGGGGGGATTCATTCACGCGCAGTGCCATATTTGTCATTATTCATTAATTGCGCTTAAATGAACTTGTGGGTCTTGAGCAACCCAACCTTGAGGGGTTTGATAACGAACTTCAAAATGAAGATGAGACTCATTAATATGAGGTTCTCCGCTTGTTCCCACTGTCCCAATTTTATTCCCTGCCGCCACCGATTGGTCAACGTTGACCGCGATCGCGTCCAGATGACCATAACGGGTTTGTTTTCCCCCAGGATGACTAATAATAATTAAATTGCCGTAAATGGGATGTTTCCCTGCAAAAGTCACCTTTCCCGCTTCTGCTGCTAATACCTCAGTTCCCACTGGTGCGATTAAATCGACACCGCTATGTAAACGACGCTGGTTGCTATTTTCGACAGTGCGCCAACCATAACTCAAGCCAACAGATGGGGATATAGGAAGAGGAGAATGGCTTAATCCTGTATAAGTATAAACGGCGTTGGGGTCTTCTCCTTGCCATGCGACACCAGGAAGAAAGACGACTTGCGGTTGTGGGGTACAGCCGTTTAATTCAAATAAAACGTCCGCACGCACCCCATAAGCGGTTTCTAAGTCTTCCCAAGTGGTTCCAAGGGGAACTTCAATGCGAACCCCATTAAACGGCGGGATCAGAATGGAACTGCCGACGGGAACACTATCTTGTTGTAAATTGGGATTGAGACGAATCAGGGTTTCTGGTAGTAAATTGTATTGTTGGGCAATACTGGGAATCGTTTCTCCTGGGGAAATTTGATGCCGATCGAGCCTTTTCAAAATTGGCTCAGGACAACTGTTATCGTCTGTGATCAATTGTGCTGAAACTATGTTCGGGGAAAAAAGCGTCCCTGTCAGCAGCAGTACAAGGAGAGGGAGAGGTTTGTTCATAAAAAATGCAGAACTGGCAAGGAAACCTCTTAAATTTTAACGAACTGTCTTTAAATAGGGTTTGCTGAAAAAGTCCATGTTTTCGGTGTAGTAAGGCAAAAGGCAAGTTGCCTTAGGTAAGAGGCAAGAGGTAAGATGGGGGAGATGGGGGAGATGGGGGAGATGGGGGAGATGGGGGAGATGGGGGAGAAAAATCGCTCCCTTGTTTTCCTTGTCTTCCTTGTCTTCCTTGTCTCCCTTGTTTTCCTTGTCTTCCTTGTCTCCCTTGTCTCCCATTGCTCCCTTTTCCTCCTTGTCTCCCATTTCTCCCTTGCACTTTGTCAAAGAATTAAGAGCCTTAAAAGCTGATTGGATAAAGGTTTTAGGTTTATTCAGTAAGACCTAAATAAAAAAAGATCGCACTGTTTACCCCAGCAGCGCGATCGTGATCTCATCTGGTAGTTTTCTTGTTGCCCTTTGACATCAAGGTCTAAAGAACAGTGTAAGATTGAGTTCTGTCTTCTGTCTGTCATTTTTTGTCAGGAGATTATATTCCCACTTGTGTTTTAATGTTGGAAAGGAGTTAAAATCCCAGAAACCCTGTCTAGATATTAAACGAAGATTTACAATACAATAATCAACTCATCAAGGAAAGACGAATCATGCGAATGTCTCAGATGCTCTTGGTTACTCTACGGGAAACTCCCGCAGAAGCTGAAATTCCAAGCCATCAACTTCTTCTTCGAGCCGGTTATATTCGTCGCATTGGGAGTGGACTCTACGGCTATCTTCCCCTGATGTGGCGTGTTCTCAACAAAATCTCTCAAATTGTTCGCGAAGAAATGAATGTAACGGGAGCGCAAGAGTGTTTACTCCCACAGCTACAGCCTTCGGAATTATGGGAGGAATCGGGACGTTGGGAGACTTACACCAAAGCGGAAGGGATTATGTTTTCTCTCATTGATCGTCAAGAGCGAAAATTAGGATTGGGTCCCACTCACGAAGAGGTGATTACTGCGATCGCCAGAGACACGATTCGCTCTTATCGCCAACTCCCCCAAAATCTCTACCAAATTCAAACCAAATTCCGTGATGAAATTCGTCCCCGTTTTGGCTTGATGCGGGGTCGGGAATTTATTATGAAGGATGCTTATTCTTTTAATGCTGATGCGGCGAGTTTAAAGGAAACTTACAACGCAATGGGAAACGCCTACGCTAAGATTTTACAACGCTGTGGTTTGAGTTTTACGGCGGTAGAAGCGGATTCAGGGGCGATCGGCGGTTCTGCGTCGCAAGAGTTTATGGTACTCGCAGAAGCGGGAGAGGATGAGGTACTTTACACAGAGGATGGAAACTATGCGGCAAATTTAGAAAAAGCGGTTTCCATTCCTCCTGATGCCGAGTTATCGCCTTTTTCCAGTTATGAGAAGCGGGAAACGCCCAATACAGCAACGATCGCGACGGTTTGCGAGTTTTTAGGCTGTTCTCCCACCAATGTGGTGAAAAATGTTCTCTATGAGGCGGTTTATGACAATGGGAAACAGGTGCTAGTTTTAGTCAGTATTCGCGGTGATCAAGATGTCAATGAGGTGAAGTTGAATAATGAATTGGCAAGTTTAGCCAAAAATTATGGCAGCCTGGCTTTAATTGGCTTAAATGTTCCTGATGTGGAGGCGCAGAAAACTTGGGCGGCGAAACCTTTACCTTTGGGGTATATTGCTCCTGATTTAGGGGATGATTACATTCAGGGGGGAGAAAAAGTTGAATCTTCATTTTTGCGTTTAGTGGATCAAACGGCGGTTGATCTAGAGAATTTTGTCACTGGGGCGAATCAGGTCGGATATCACGTGGTTGGGGCAAACTGGGGAACAGAGTTTATGTTACCGAAAATGGTTGTTGATGTGCGATCGGCACAGGTGGGCGATCGAGCCGTCCATGATCCCCAGCAACGGCTACAAACAGCGCGCGGGATTGAAGTGGGACATATTTTCCAACTGGGAACTAAGTATTCGGAAGCGATGGGAGCAACTTATACCAGTGAACAAGGGGAGGAAAAGCCGTTTTATATGGGCTGCTATGGGATTGGTGTTTCTCGTTTGGCACAGTCGGCGGTGGAACAGTCTTATGATAAAAATGGCATTATTTGGCCCGTTGCGATCGCGCCCTATCAAGTAGTGATTACTGTCCCCAATATCACTGATCCGAAACAAGTAGAAGTGGCAGAAACCCTTTATCAAGACTTACAAAAAGCTGGGATTGAAGTCTTATTGGACGATCGAGACGATCGAGCAGGGGTTAAATTTAAAGATGCGGATTTGATTGGTATTCCCTACCGTGTGGTGACAGGGCGATCGTTGAAGGAAGGAAAAGTGGAACTGGTGAAACGTGCGGATCAATCCTCGGAAGACATCCCCACTACCGATGTCGTTACTACCCTGCGAAACTTGTTACAAAACGAACTTAATCGCTAATTATGCAGCCACCCGTAGAACGCATCCGTCTCTCGAAAACAGGACGAGACCAACTGATTAAACTGAAACGTTACACAAAAATTGAACAGTGGAACGTTCTCTGTCGTTGGGGGTTTTGTCGTTCTCTTGCTGAACCCACAAAGCCCTCACCCGTTCCCATTCCCAATGATAGTAACTTAGAAATTACTTGGCGAGTATTTGGGGGGGAAATGTCTGATGTGTTTATTCTCGCCCTAAAACAACGCTGTTATCAAGATGGACTGGGAACTGATCCCGACACTCTCGCCCAACAGTTTCGCCTGCATTTGCATCGAGGCATTAGTTATCTTGCGGGTGATCCTAATTTAAAGCGCATCGAACAGTTATTTTCCACCTTACTTTAGAGTTATTTCCTAATACAACTATTACTTGACATTAGCTGACATAGTTTAACTTTTTGGAAAAGTTCGCTCGCTTGTTGACATTAATGGTTTAGGTCTTTTAGAATTAAGGAATAAATTGGATTGACTTGTGTGTCAGTGTGCTAACTAGAAGCTCGATTCTGACCGCTAAAGGAAAAACCAATTTGATGAGCTTTAGGGAATTGTCCTTAAGGCGTTGTGGGACACCACCGTGCTTTCCAGAGTACGCTATGACTGCTTTACTTTTACAGTTAATGTCGAGTATTGTCCAGTCTTGAAGTGTCAGAGTGTCTCCTTTCCAGTTCCCCCAGAATTGGGGGTTAGGGGGCGCAGATTCTCTGTTGGGTTTCGCTTCTGGGCCCCCAACCTACTTTCTTTCTTTCCAGTTCCCCCAGAGTTGGGGGTTAGGGGGCGCAGATTCTCTGTTGGGTTTCGCTTCTGGGCCCCCAACCTACTTTCTTTCCAGTTCCCCCAGAATTGGGGGTTAGGGGGCTAAAGCAAGGCAAAAGTATTTATTCCAAAGAACAAAATTTGCGATCGCGATCTTGGTCTGGGAACTGCCAAGAATAAGCAAAATGACTCACTCCAGCAATATTGGGAACTTGACGGCGAATTGCTTCCATTTGCACTTCTAAAGGAGGACGATCCTTATAGGGTTGACCCCAAGCCCCTGCTAAAGCTGGCACTACTTCTAGATCAGGAGAAGCAACACTCATGGTTCGTCGTACCAAATCAACAATACAACTTGCCCGACCACACACCGCATAAGACATGGGATGCCATTGTTCTACCTTGTTAAATCTTGTCCAAGGTTGCAAACGAGAATCAAATCCCTCCTCTCCTACCACTCGATTCGCATCAGGAAAAAATACCGCTCCTGTAGGAATCCCTGCTTGTTCTACCTGTTGAGCCGCTAGAGAAAGAAAATCCAACACGCCTTGAGCAGCGTGAGCAACGCTCAAATACCATAACTGTTGTTGTAAGAGATTCTGACGCGCTTCTAAACTCATTTCTGCTTCCATTCCATCTAAATTCCGTCCTTGCCAAAGGGGAAGAATCTCTTTCGGTTCAAGCTCATCAACTCTGGCGACATCGTTGCGGGTAATGTAACCTTTATTGACAAAACGCTGGATCAGGAAGCGTCCTTTTTCATTTAAAGCGCGGTTAAATAGGGTATTGAGGGCAGCATCCCCATAAATCCAAAGGTTTTTAACGCCACTGACAACTGATTTACTCCCTGTGCTACGAGGATAGCGAATATAATCAAATAGTACGCCGTCAGGTTTGCGCTTTAAAACTGCTGAGAGCATTTGTAAGTAGTCTCGTCTGGCTTGTTCATTGTAAGGATCAACAAAGGCTTTTGAGACTTCCCCACTAGCAGATAAATTGGTCTCACCGTAGCCATTACGAGCTAAAACTTGCGTTCGATCGCCACGTTGTGCATAAGCATAGCCAAAGTTGAGGCTAAAGAGCCAAGCATAGACTTTTAATCCCCGTTCATGTCCTTTTTCGATCACTTCTGCTAATAGGTCTCGATTTCTCACTGAGGGCGATCGAAGCACAGAATCCCAGGGGGTGTTATTTTCGTTAGCAGGGAGCAACACCTGAGCATTGTAAAAAACTTCTAAATAGACTTCGTTATACCCTAAATCAACAATGTGATCTAAAATTTCTTCGACACCGCCTGGAAAAGTATCGCAGGGGTAAACTCTTAACCAGATGGCTTGAGTTTGGGGCCAAGTTTGTTGGCGACAGTTCGCCAGTTGTTCGCCGTGACGTTGAATGAGATTATTGTACTCAGTTTGAGCTTGAATATTGCCATTAATCGCACGTTGTCGCAGTTGATCTTTGAGCGCGATCGTCCTTTCCTGAAACTGGCAGTAGTTGTTAGTTTCCGCTGCCGTAACGGGGAAAAAATGAGCTTGAACCGTTATGATGAGGCAAAAGCTCAAAACAGCTAACAGCATCGATCGAGACAAACGAGAAAGAGAGTTAAAGGAATGAGACAGATTGAACATTCCATGAGTCCTTGACAAGAATTAAAGCCCAACCCCCATTGTAGTTTTTTCTCAGTTCCTAGTAGCAAATAACAAGGAATCACTGGGGGTTGATTGGACTAAGTACAGTATTTTAAGTTTCTTCTCGTCGCAAAGCCCGTTCTACCTGAGCAAACTCTTGAGACACTCTGTCCTTGACTTTATCAGGAATCGGACGAGTCGCATAAGCAGAAGTATAATAATTCGCTAAAGCATTAAGAGCAGTTTGCATCGTTGTAAAAGAGCGTAATCCTGCTACTTGTTCATCTCGGCGATAACGAGCCGCATATTCGTTTAATTGTTTACGGGCTTTTTCTCGCACTTCTTCTCTTTGCGGATCATCCACAGACAGTTCTAGGGTAGTGCGTAAGGTATCGAGTACAGTGAGAGTATCTTGACGATAGTCGCCAGTTAAGCCTTTATTGTCTCCGCTACATCCAGCTAACCCAACGGTACTAACCACCACGACTAATGTTAAAGCAAGCAATCGTTTAAGCATTGATTTTATAAACATCGTTTAGTTTTCAAAATTCTGTAGCAAGATTCTACCATGTAACAGTCGGTTGGGTGGAGAATAGCGCAACCCAAAATCATTCAGTCAAAGTAGGTTGGGTAGAGACGTTCCATGGAACGTCTCCACGCGCAACCCAACACTCTCAAAGTAGGTTGGGTGGAGAGTAGCGCAACCCAACACCAATCGAATCATTACAGAGTTAAACTTTGAGGATCAGTTTCGATCAACTGTGCTAAATCTTGTAAGAAAGCCGCCGCATGAGCGCCATAAATAATGCGGTGGTCGCAAGTGATATTAACACTCATCTGACGACGCACACCAAACATTCCATCATCGGTCGCTACAACTTGGGGACGGGACGCACCAATTGCTAGAATGCCACCCTGTCCAGGGGGTAAAATGGCATCAAATCGATCGACCCCAAACATTCCAAGATTCGATAGAGTAAACGTGCCGGTGCTGTATTCTTCTGGCTGTAATTGCTTACTGCGCGATCGTTTCACTAAATCTTTCCAATTGCGAGAAAGGGTATAAATATCCTGTTCTGCTGCATTGCGTAAAACAGGAGTAATCAAACCGCCATCTTCCATCGCCACCGCAACAGCGATATTAATTCCAGAGTGATATTGTATCCCTTGCTCACTGTAACTGGCATTAACAAGGGGATGTTTTTGTAAAGTAGCCGCCACAGCTTTCGCCAGTAACGCCGTCATTGTCACCCCTTTCGATTTAATTTGTTTATAGAGTTTATCTAACGCATCAGTGGTGATGGTATAACCGACATGGAAAGTGGGAACTTGTACCGTTGCGGTCATATTCCGTACCACAGAACTTTGGAGAGTCGTAAAGGGGACAACTTCTCCCTTCGCGTAGCTTGGTGCAGCTTGTGGTGTCGGTTGGGGGGCTGGTTGCGGTGTCGGTTGCGGTTGAGGAGTCGCCGTCGGTTGACCAGTCGCCGCTTCCACATCAGAAGCAACAATGCGACCATGGGGACCGCTTCCTTGTAAGGTTGCGAGATCGATATTATGCTCTTTTGCTAATTTACGAGCGCGAGGAGAAGCCACAACGCGACCATTCTCTTGTTTCGGAGTGGAAGTTGGCGTAGAAGCTACTTGAGGAGTCGGTGTTGCGGGTTCTGGAGTTGAGGAGGGAGCAACAGGTGTTTCCGTTTTCGTTTCTGTTTTCGCAGTGGTTGCGGTGGTTTGATTGCTTCCTTGTTGTTTAGCAGTTTCAATTTCTGCTTCGGTTTCTGCGAGTAAACCAATGGTAGAACCCACTGGCGCTTGTTCTCCTTCTGGAACAAGAATTGTCGCTAAATAACCATCATGGAACGACTCCACATCCATATCTGCTTTGTCTGATTCCACTACAAGGACGGTTTCTCCTTTCTCTACTTTTTCCCCTTGAGATTTTGCCCAAGAGACAATTTTTCCTTCGGTCATGGTTGAACTGAGAGCAGGCATGAAGATGTCACGGATCATAAGGTCGTTCCCTTAACAATGGAAAATGGACAATTATCAACTATAGCAATGATCAGGCGCTGATGGTATATCTTCTCAAACGTTTCTCAATAATCGTTTAAGATGATCGTACGATGATTCCCGTAGCGTTATTGCCAATTTTAAATGAGGAAGCCCGATCGAAGCCATTTTTGGTCTTTTTTCAGTAATTATTATTTAATCCGTTATTTGCTTTTATTCACTTTTGGCTGGGCAACCATTCAGATTCTTGCTTATTTTCAAACCATTATTTTAATTTTTGTTTTTGCTAGTATTCTCGCTTTTTTGCTTAATTATCCTGTGCAATGGTTCAAACAATATCTTCCACATTCTACGGCGGTTGTTATTGTTTTTTTATCCAGTTTAATTCTGTTTATTTTCCTTTTTCTGACGTTGGGATTGATCGTAATCTCTGAGTTTCAGACTTTTCTCTCCAAAGCTCCTAATTTAATTCAATCTTTGCTAACTATTTTCGAGGAAACTGAATCTTGGCTAGAGCAGTTTAATCTCTCGATCGACCTCCAATTTTTACAACAAGAGTTTCAAAGCAAACTGGGAAGTACGATTAATTTTAGTACCATCTTTTTAAGAAATACCTTAACCCGTTTTGTGGAACTAATTATTATCCTCGTCATTGCTTTTTTTATGCTTTTAGACGGTCAAACGATTTGGCGAAATTGTGTTAAAGTATTTCCGCAATCTTACCGAGTTAAAATCACTACCTCTTTACGAGATAATTTTTTAGGATTTTTTCGAGGGCGATTACTGCTCTCACTTTTCTTTGGTGTTTCTGCATTTTTGGTTTACTTAATCTTACAAACTCCTTATCCTTGGCTGTTAGCAGTAATTGTTGGCGTTTTTGATCTCATTCCTGGTATTGGCGCAACAATTGGGATCAGTGTTGCTGCGTTGATTGTTCTTCCTCAAGGAATTGGGTTAAGTTTAAAAGTGATTATTTTTTGTGTTCTTCTCCAACAAATTGAAGAAAACATTTTAATGCCTCGCATTATGCAAAGTTCAGTTAATCTTAACCCTGTACTTATCTTTTTTGCGTTATTAATTGGGGTGAGAATTGCAGGTTTTTTAGGACTTTTTCTTGCTATTCCTACCACGGCGGTGATTGTTAGTTGTCTCCAAAATAACAAAAAGTAGATTGGGTGGAGGGAAGTTGTAGGTTGGGTGGAGGGAAGCGAAACCCAACACCGATCAGTTGTAGGTTGGGTGGAGGGAAGCGAAACCCAACACCAATTGCTCATTAGTCGTTGTCTCCAATTGGAAGGTGATAATATGTATTAGGGAGCATTAGATACGCTTTTTGATGTAAGCAATTATCTCTTCTTTGCTAATAATTTGATTCGGAGGAACACAATAAGAGGGATAAAGATAATAAGTTTTCCCTGTCAAAATCGTTTTACGTTTGTCGATAACAACACCATAACGATCTGGAAAAATAATCCATTTTGTACTTGGGCGTTTCGGAACGATCGCACCCCATGCTAAACTGGTCTGGATGCAATACCAAATAATTAGTGCTGGCGGGTTCACCCATTGTTTACTTTCTACCTCTCCACACATCCAACCTTTATAATTACTTGGCATTTGTGCAATGGGATTTTCAATTTCTCCTGAAACTGTTTTAACAGAAATCCAGAAGAGTTTATTACCAATTTTATTGTAAATTGGAATATCTTCGTCGGTTTGAAAAGGAGTAATTATCGGCTCTCCCGCATTGATATTTCTCTTTTGTAATCCTTCTCGAATCCCTCTAACCACTCGATCGCCTTCGGTTTGAAATTGCTCCCAATTCATTAATAATCTACTTGCCTATTAAAAATCAATTGCTGCTTTTGGTTGATCAGTAATTGACCAAAAGTTAGTCTGTTCGCTGATCAAATCTAGTAAAATTGAATTGCAAGTCGCTGCCATTTCAGGATATTCATTAGCTAATGCTTCTAGAGGAGTGATAATTGAAGAATCGCTAAGATCAATTTTTGATTCAGCCATCGCGATCGTTTCCGCTTTAGCTTGCTCTAAGACTAAATTTAAATCAATTGTTTTAAAGGTCATTGTGATCAAGGAATGAGCTTAATTATGAGTCTTGAATTTCATGTTACCCAACTTTTCATCAATTCATACCATGCGTGAAGAATTGGTGCTACAGTATCGACCACTTAAGCCCCCCAAAATTGGGGGGTTGGGGGGCTTTAATGTAACTTGACTTTTCCAAAATGGTATCACTACAGCAAAATGATCAAAAGTTGCGATCAAGTTTAATTCCCCCAAACTTTGGGGTGAGGGGTTGGGTTGCGCTGATTTTTGTTGGGTTTCGTTACCTCCACCCAACCTACTTTAATAATAGGTTTCTACTTTCTGATTTTTGTTGGGTTTCGTTACCTCCACCCAACCTACTTTAATAATAGGTTTCTACTTTCTGATTTTTGTTGGGTTTCGTTACCTCCACCCAACCTACTTTAATAATAGGTTTCTACTTTCTGATTTTTGTTGGGTTTCGTTACCTCCACCCAACCTACTTTAATAATCAGCTTCTTTAATCAGTTGATTTAAATGAGTTTGCATTTCCTGAACTACTGTGTCATAACAGTATTGAACATAATCTGAATCTTGCGTGGCTTCTCGTCCGTAACGCTCAAATTGAATCGGCGGACAGACTCGCACTCGCACTTTAGCAGGAAGAGGAAAATTCATCAATGGACCGAAAGAAATTCCCCAAGGTAATCCTAAATAAATGGGAAATACTTCTGGATCAAGGTTAAATAACCAAGGTAACTTAAAGGTTTCTAAAAACCATTTCATCGGTTCGTAAATATCTGCTAAAACAAATAATGTATCATGCGCTCCCCAAGAGATAACGGGAACGATCGAAACGTTTTCTCGTAATGCTAATTTAATAAACCCTTTGCGACCACAAAATTTAATTTGATCGCGTTCCCAGTAAGGACGAAAAACATCAGGCCCTCCTCCTGGATAGACTAACACACAAGCACCTCTTTCTAGTGCGGAAATTGCCAAGCGCGGGTTGGCTCGTATTGCTCCCAATTGACTGGCAATTTTAGCTAAAGGGGAATAAACTTCCCACACATGAGGGTGCATTAAGCCATAAACAAGCCTTTCTGTGCCAAAATGACGAAACCAGTCATAGAGACTAATCATCATGTCTGGACAGGCTAAACCGCCGTTGTGTGAACCGACAATTAAGGCGGCTCCAGTTTCAGGGATATTTTCCCAACCATCGGTTTCGGCTTGGAAGTAATGCTTGTAAAACCATTGACATTGAGTGAGCCAAGTTTGAATTGTTTTTTGATCTCGATCGTCTAACGACCAGCCAGAGAGAGGGGGATGTGTCACGCTATTACTTTAGTTAATGGGTTTGTTTCAGGTAATTGCTTATCATTTGTGTTGGGTTACGTTTCCCTCCACCCAACCTACGGCTACTTAAGCCCCCCAAAATTGGGGGGTTTGGGGGGCTTTAATGTAACTTGACTTTTCCAAAATGGTATAAAATAAACTTAAGATAAGGTATTTTTAATGATTTCAAACGTTTTCTTTTTATTATGACTTAACAAATTTCTGACGTTTTCTAGAATAAAAGCCTGGGGTTGCTTATGTTTAAGAATTCTGACGATGTGAAAAAATAGATTCCCTTGTTTGATATGCTCAAAACCATGTCTAATTTTTAAGGAATTGTTTTTACTAACACCAGCAATACTAAAGGGCTGACAAGGAAAACCTCCCACTAACAGATCATGATCTGGGATATCGTTTTCTGAAATGTCGGTAATATCTCCTTGCGGGGTTTCGTTAAAGTTAGCGAGATATGTCTGCTGACAAAATTTATCCCATTCTGAAGAAAAAACACATTGACATCCTAACTCTTCAAGGGCGATTCTAAATCCCCCTATCCCTGCGAATAAATCAATAAATTTGTAACTGTTTGCCATGTCCATTCGCTTATTTAATGATTAATGACCAATGGCTATTTTTAAAGATTTGGCGGCGGTTAAAACTTCTTGTCTTGCTGTTTGATTCACTTCTAAAATATCTTCTAAACTCGGTGTGGGTGTATTATAATCAGAAGCGCGATCGCAAACGGTTTCGATCAATCGAGGAATATCTAAAAACCCGATCTTTTCTTCTAAAAATAAAGCGACTGCTTGTTCATTCGCTGCGTTTAATACTGCTGGCATTAATCCCCCTGCTTTTCCCACGTCGTAAGCGAGTTGCATACAGGGATATTTTTGATGATCGGGGGCTTTAAAGGTTAAACTTCCCGCTTTCACTAAGTCTAGCGGTTGCCAGTCTGTGTAGAGTCGATCGGGGTAAGATAGAGCATAAAGCAAGGGTAAGCGCATATCTGCCCATCCCAACTGTGCTAAAACCGATGTATCCTGTAACTCAATCAGAGAGTGAATAATACTCTGAGGATGAATCACAATATCAATCTGGTTATAATCTAAACCGAAGAGATAATGGGCTTCAATGACTTCTAATCCTTTGTTCATCAAGGTAGCAGAATCGATCGTAATTTTCTGACCCATTGACCAATTCGGATGTTTCAACGCATCCGCTACCTGAACGAATGGTAACTTCTCAACTGGCAAATCTCGAAATGCGCCCCCAGATGCGGTTAATAAAATGCGTCGTAATCCTTTTTCTGGCACTCCTTGTAAACATTGAAAAATTGCTGAATGTTCCGAGTCGGCGGGAAGTAACTTCACTCCATGTTTTTCTACTAACGGTAACACCACTGGCGCACCAGCGATTAAGGTTTCTTTGTTCGCTAGAGCAATATTTTTTCCCGCTTCGATCGCAGCTAAAGTGGGAAGTAAACCAGCACAGCCAACGATTCCAGTCACCACACTTTCTGCATCCCCATATTTTGCTACCTCCACTACTCCGTCTTCACCAGCGAGAATAACGGGAGAGTAATCTAACCCCCCCAAAGCTGCTTTCAATTCGGGTAACTTATCCTCATAGCAGGTGGCGACAATTTGCGGACGAAACTGCTGCACTTGTTGCGCTAACAATTCAATGTTTCTTCCCGCAGCGAGTCCGACAATTCTAAATTCTTCGGGGTATTGCGTGGCAATTTCTAGAGTTTGTGTGCCAATTGAACCGGTTGAGCCGATAACGGTAATAGATTTCACAGTCTTCACCTTTTGGGAGCATCGAGCCATTTTTAATGCTTACTATAGCACGACAAACATAGGTTATACCGTTTCTAAAAAGCTAAGTTACATTTTAGCCCCCCAAACTTGGGGGGTTGGGGGGCTTAATTAGTTGATACTGTTTAACTGGTAACTGATTGGTGTTGGGTTTCGCGTGGAGACGTTCCATGGAACGTCTCTACCCAACCTACGTTTTACTCCACTGGAATTAGACGCACTTGTAACCCTTCTCGTCCCAGTTTTTGACGAATTTCCTCGGCATTAGCGCGGCTGCGAAAAATCCCCACCTGCATCACCGCACGTCCTTGATAACGACTGGTAAACGCTTGGGGAACAATCTCTTTCACTTTGTTTTTGTCGTTGGCATTTCTAATTTCTACCACAACGCGATAGTCGCCACCGACAGCGGCTGCTCGTTCTTCTGGAGATGTCCCAGGGCGAAAGGGGTTTCCTCTGGGAATATTACCACTAGGAACGGGTAAAGCGTTGGAGGCGGGTTGACGCGGTGACGCATTGGGTTCTAACACCAGTATTTCTTCTAAACGGTTGCGCTGTGGGGTGACGTTAGGAGGATTATTATTGCTACTGGTGTTGTTGGATGGGGTGGGGTTGGGAGGGGGAAGTGTGATGGGATTAGAGTCTTCTGTGACGTTGGGATTGTTGGTCGCTTCGGGAGGGATGAGAGGAAGGGAGTTAAGCGGCGGCAGAGGGTTATTGGTTGATAGAGAAAAAGAGTTATTTCTTTGTGATCCTTGAGGGGGTTGATTATTGGGTGCTGTCCAAACTTGTTCTTTGGTTGTGGTGTTTGTTTCAGGTTCAGGAAGAGAATTCGATCGAGGGGGATTTGCTAATAGAGGAGGTAAATTAGAGTTTTCTGGGGGGTTTGGTGTTTGCGCGGTGACAATTCCTCGACGATCGATGCTTCCTTCAATTTCCCCTGTAATCCGATTCCCATTAATCGGAATGGTATAGTCTTTGGTCAGGTTTTTGATGTCGGTTTCTTGATTACCGCGAAAGATGTTTTCTCCTGGTTCGTTGTTTGTTCCTAAATCTGGACGCGAGTTGGCAATTGCGACGAACCCATCTTCTGTAGAAAGTTCGATAATATTCTCTCTGAGAATCGGTTGCGCTTGTCCTTCTACCAGTACCCCAATTCGATTACTTTTGATTTCATTACCGATAATTTGGGGAATGGCGTTTTGAATGATGCTAATGCCGAAACCAGTACGCTCAAAGGTATTATTTTTAATGGTGGGTTGGGTTTGTCCGTAAATTACTAAACCGTTTCCAGAGTTGCTGTAGAAGTAGTTATTTAGCAGGGTAGCGCGACCTGTACCATTAATAGCAACGCCTGTGTTATCGTTGCGCTGAAAGGTGTTTTTAACTAATGTCGGGTTGGCATCTTCGATCCAGACACCAACGCCTCGATCGCGCTTGTTGGTGACGGTAACTCCTGTTAGGGTGGCATTATCTAAAATGGCGATTCCGACGTTTTGACCTGCGCCAGTGCGACTGTAGAACTCTCCTCCCCCAACAATTTTGGTATGATAGCCTTGGTTTTCCGCTTCTCCCCGAATTTCTAAGGGCTTCTCGATGACAATGGGGAAAGTTTCTCCCGTTTCCTCGCTGTAAGTTCCTCTGGCGAGTTGAATTACCGCTTCATTGGGTGCAACTTCGATCGCTGCGGTTATACTTTGATAAGGATTATTTCGATCGCCAGTTGCCGTTTGATCATTCCCTGAACTAGGATCAACATAAATAATCGTTTCCGTCACCTGCGCTTGTGCCGATTTGATAGCAACAGGAACAACTAAACTGGGAATCGTAGCACTGAGAGCGATCGCAAGGTAAACACTTTTTGGCATGAGCGGTGACACAACTTTTCTCCTTGACCTAAACACTGCTAGTTACACTTCACATTACCGCCATTTTTAAGCAGATTTTGACGATATTTAAGAATCAATTATTCCACTTTCACAGGAAGTTTTACCGTAAAGCGGCTTCCTTTTCCCACTTCTGATTCTAAGCTAATGCTACCATTATGACTCTCTAAAATTCTTTGGGATAAATGTAACCCTAACCCGCTTCCAGAGTTACGATGTTTTCCTTTCCGAAACCGCTCAAATAAACGGTTTTGATCTTCTGGGGATACCCCTGGCCCCGTATCTTCTACTGTAATTAATAAGGTGGGAGGTTCGGTTTCTGTCACTTGTTTTAAGGAAACTTTCACACTCCCTTCATCAGTAAATTTAATGGCATTTCCAATTAAATTCGTAAAAACTCGTCTTAGTTCGAGACGATCTCCTTCTACTTTAGTTTCTGTCTGATTTCCTTCAATTTCCTCTTGCTTTTTTAGGTCTAAGCCTTTTTCTTCTGCTAGAGGATTAAGTTCTTGGACGACTTCATCAATAACTGCTTTTAGATCAACAGTGACAAAATTTAAAACCTTGCGTCCCGCCTCAAAGCGATAAACTTCCAGTAAGGTATTCACCATGTCCAACAAGTTACGATTACTGCGACTCATGGTCGCCACAGCTTCCGCCATTGGGGGCGATAATTCTCCTAATGCTCCCTGTTGGAATAAACTTAACATTCGATCGGCTGCCACTAGGGGGGTGCGTAAATCGTGGGTGAGACGGGACACAAAATCCGATCGTTGTCGCGCAATTTCATCTCTTTCATCAACACTGTGTTTAAGACGAAGCAACGATCGAACCCGTGCCAATAATTCCTCTAATTCAACGGGTTTCCGAATAAAATCATCAGCGCCACTATCTAACCCTTTCACCACACTGGGCTGATCATAAGCTGTGATCAGTAAAATCGGAATGAAGGGTAACGCTTTCTGTTGACGAATGCGCTCGGTCACTTCAAACCCATCCATCCCTGGCATCATCACGTCTAATAAGATTAATTGTGGCGGATTTGCTTCTACTTGCGCGATCGCACCTTCCCCATCTTCAGCAACCTCGATGTGATAACCATCTTCTTCGAGGATGCTTTGTACTAACAACACATTATCAGGAGAATCATCAACGACTAAAATTGTATCGGGTTTAGTTTTTGCAGTGTCTAGGGAGTGGTTCATCAATATATTAATTTTTTTATGAAAACGGTAAATTTAATATTTTCTTTAGCTTCAGACGATATTATTCCCATTTTCACACTGATTTTGCCTCATCCCCCCGAAAGATTCCCTCTCCAGATTCCCTCTCCAGATTCCCCCCTTACGAAGGGGGGTTAAGGGGGATTTCCCTTACCAAGGGGGGTTAGGGGGGATTTCCCTTACGAAGGGGGGTTAGGGGGGATTTCCCTTGCGAAAGAGGGTTAGGGGAGATGATCCCGATTAACTTGTGCGTCCCTGATCTTCCCCCCTTACAAAAGAGACTCTTTCCTGATCTTCCCCCCTTACGAAGGGGGGTTAGGGGGGATTTCCCTTACGAAGGGGGGTTAGGGGGGATTTCCCTTACGAAGGGGGGTTAGGGGGGATTCTCCTTACAAAGGTAGGGGGGGATTCCCCTTACAAAAGCGAAGAGGGGAGATGATCCCGATTAACTTGTGCGTCGGTACTGCATATAAGCAGCAAAAAATAAGCCTGCTAAAGTGACAAAAATCAAGCCCAGCACAATTCCTAAGAGTAAAGGTTCAATCATTATGGTTTTTCCTATAAAGTCCGATCGATCAGCATCTTATCAAATTTTGCTTTGCAGTTTGTAATTGTCGCTTTCCTCCATAAAGACATAAGGCGTAAAATAACGGTAACATTTAGTTAGAACTGTTAAATAAACTTAATTTTGGCGTGGACAGTACAAACAAGATCGTGACCAAGCAAGTAGCCCCCGTAACCGAACTCGCTAAACGGTTGACAATGATAGTAACTTGTGCTTTATTCTTTGTCGTTGCTGGCTTGGTAGGCGTTTACCTGTATCAGGTTTCTGATCCTTATGTACAGGAAGTTTTAACCGCCCCAAGTAATCCAGAACGAGGAGAGGCAATTTTTCAAATTAATTGCGCGGGTTGTCATGGCGCGAAGGGGGATGGGAATGTCGGTCCAAGCCTTCACAATATCTCAGAACGGAAATCGAAGTTAAAATTGATTCAACAAGTGACCAGTGGCGACACGCCACCGATGCCTAAATTTCAGCCGAAACCCCAAGATATGTCGGATTTATTGGGTTATTTAGAAACGCTTTGATCATTTACTGTTGACCGTGAAATTGGGCGTAACGAGAGGCTTGGTTTAAAAGTTGCTCGTGAGTTCCCATCTCGATGATTTTACCCTGTTCTAAGACTAAAATTCGATCGGCGTTGCGAACAGTGGTTAAACGATGAGCAATAATTAAAACAGTGCGATCTTTTAGGAGTCGATCGAGCGCTTCTTGGACTAATGCTTCGGATTCTGAATCTAGCGCCGAAGTCGCTTCATCCAGAATCAGGATTTTGGGATCAAGTAACACGGCTCGTGCGATCGCGATCCGTTGTCGTTGTCCACCAGAAAGATTAACGCCTCGTTCCCCCACATCGGTAAAATAGCCCTGAGACAACTGAGAAATAAACTGATCGGCGTTGGCGACCTTGGCGGCGTTTGTAATGGCTTCTAGACCCATTTCTGGCTGTCCAAAAGCAATGTTTTCAGCAATTGTCCCAGAAAATAACAGGGTGTCTTGAGGAACAATACCAATTTGACGACGCAGACTGTTGAGGGTGACGTGGCGAATGTTAATCCCATCAATTAAAATCTCTCCCTGTTGCGGATCATAGAAACGGGGTAATAAATTCACTAAGCTGGTTTTTCCCGCACCAGAAGCACCAACTAACGCTAACATTTCTCCAGGTTTAATTGTGAGATTGATATCTTCTAAAACAGATTGCTGGCTTTGGGGATAAGCAAAGGAGACGTGATGATAGGTTACTTTTCCTTGTATCACAGGAAGTTCGATCGCATTGGGTTCGTTTTGAACTCGCGGCTCGATCGTCATCAATTCAAACACTCTCGCCACTGAGGCTTCCCCCTGCTTAAACTCATTATAATTGCTAGTAGTAATAGAAATCGGATCAATCAGCATCAAGACACCAGCGCCATAACTGATAAACTCGCTAGTAGTAAGATTCCCCGCTGCAATTTGCCATCCTCCCAACAGAAAGAGTAACAACACCGCTAAAGCCTCTAAAAAACCAACAATCGGAAATTGAATCGCTTTGAGACGTTCAGCGGCGTATCTCGCCTTACGATTGTGTTCTGCTTCCGTACAGAATTTATTGAGGGTATAATCTTCGGCGGCGAAGGCTTGAACTAAACGCATTCCACTAAAGACTTCTGTCAGTAGAGAAGACAAATCAGAAATGCGGTTTTGGCTGCGTCGGGAAAGAGTTTGAACCTTTTCCCCAAACCAACTAATCAGAAATGCGATTAATGGCGCAACAATTAATAAAGCAAGGGTTAATTGCCAGTTAAGATAGATCACATAAGCAAAAACAGCGAAGAGTTGCAGCACACTGGGAATAAACTGGTGGAAGATGTTATTAACCACCTCCCCGACTCGATCGATGTCTTCTGTTAAGCGATAGGATAAATCACCCGTGCGAGTGGTTTCAAAATAATCAATACTGAGGGTTTGTAGATGACCATAAACCGCAGTTCTCACCTGATACGCTACAGCCAACGCCACCTTTGCCATCAGTAAATCTTGCCCATACTGCGCGATTTTTTGCAAGAGAAAAACCAACGCGGTAATGGCGGCGACTTGGGCGCTACGAGTGACATTTCCCTCTCCCACTGCGGTGGAAATCAATCCCGCTAACCAAGCTAGGAGGGGCCAGACTCCTACAAAGACAATTGTACAAGCAAGCGCTTTAGTAATTGTCGGAATTTGGGGACGAATGTAAGGGATCAGTTGCCAATAGGGAGAACGTTGTTTCAAAGTTAATTGTTTTATTGTTGATTATGGCTTCTTAATTCCCCCAAACTTGGGGGTTAGGGGGCGAACCTTTTGCTGTTGGGTTTCGCGTGGAGACGTTCCATGGAACGTCTCTACCCAACCTACTTTTTATCTTAATTCCCCCAAACTTGGGGGTTAGGGGGCGACTTAGTAATTGTGGGAATTTGAGGACGAATATAAGGGATAAGTTGCCAATAGGAAGAACGTTGTTTCAAAACTGGTTATTTGTTATTGGTTATTTGTTATTGGTCGTTAGTCATTAAATAACAAACTACAAAGGACGAAGGATAAAAGACAAAACTGCTATAATTCCAACAAACCAACAGGAAGTTTCACCTGTAATTGTCGATTATTGATGTCAACAATGGGAACAATGTCTTCTACAAACGGAACTAAAACCCTATTATCGGGCGCTGGCTTCTCAGATAAGTGTTCTTCCAACTCAACGACTAATAAATCATTTCCAGCCGCATAAATATCAATAACCTGACCGATTTTTGACTTGGTTTCTTGATCAATTACTGTTAAACCGATCAAATCATCTACATGATATTCATTCGCTTCTAACTGCGGTCGATCGTGCTTTTCTACAAATAACTTGCTTTTGCACAATTCCTCAGCTTGATTTCGATCGGTGATCTCCTCTAACATTACCACATACATACTTTTTCCAGGGAGATAATAACCACGCTTCAACGTTACCCACTCACACTGACTGGAATTAGGACGTTTAAGTAAACGTTTTCCTGGCTTTTCAAATCGTTCAGGAAAATCAGAATTTGTATAAACTTTCACCTCCCCTTTAATCCCATGAGGAGAAACAACTGTTCCAATTTCGATCAAGTCTTCTGTCATTATTACCTTTTTAATCCCCCCTCATACTAATACAAAGTAGAAACGTAGGGTGGGCAAGGCAAACCCTACAAGATGTAACTGTTGGGTTACAGTTCCTTTCACCGAACCTACGGTTTATCGAAAAAAAATCCCCCCAGTTGGGAGGATTACAACTTAAGAGAAAGACTGGTTTAGAACAAACCTAAAGTTAAAGATTCATCTAAAGGATAAGTTGCACCAATTCCTAACCAGAGGGTGACAACGGTTCCAAATAGGAAAACCGCCGTTGCGACTGGACGACGGAAGGGGTTTTGGAATTTATTGACGTTTTCAATGAAGGGAACTAGCATTAACCCTAAAGGAATCGCTCCCATGGCGGCAATTCCTAACAGTTTGTCGGGAACAATCCGCAGAATTTGGAACACGGGGTAAAGATACCATTCGGGAAGAATTTCTAAGGGAGTAGCAAAGGGATCAGCGGGTTCACCAGTCATTGCGGGATCGAGTACCCCTAAACCAACACACAGCCCGATCGTGCCTAAAATTACAACAGGGAAGGTATAAAGCAGGTCATTGGGCCAAGCGGGTTCGCCGTAGTAGTTATGACCCATGCCTTGGGCTAATTTGGCCCGTAGTTTCGGGTCGCTTAAATCAGGTTTTTTTAAGGTGGACATTGTTATTCTGTTCTCCTCTTGACGATAGTTTTAATCACTTCTTGCAAGTCGCGCTTTACAAAGGACCAGAAATGCCTTGTTTACGAATCATTAAGAAGTGCAACAGCATAAATACTGCAATGAACCAGGGTAAAACGAAGGTGTGTAAGCTGTAGTAACGGGTGAGTGTTCCTTGTCCGACACTTGCGCCACCGCGAATTAATTCAACAATTAAAGGACCCACACCTGGAATCGCTTCGGGAACACCAGACACAATTTTTACCGCCCAATAACCGACTTGATCCCAAGGCAAGGAATAACCCGTTACACCAAAGGAAACGGTGATTACAGCGAGGACGACTCCAGTAATCCAAGTGAGCTCACGGGGTCTTTTGAAGCCACCAGTGAGGTAAACTCGGAAGGTGTGGAGAATCATCATCAAGACCATCATACTTGCCGACCAGCGATGAATGGAGCGGATGAGCCAACCGAAGTTAACTTCGGTCATTAAATATTGGACAGAAGAAAATGCCTCGGTGACGGTGGGCTTGTAGTAAAAGGTCATGGCGAAGCCCGTCGCAAATTGAATGATAAAGCAGGTGAGAGTGATTCCGCCTAAACAGTAAAAAATGTTAACGTGAGGCGGAACGTATTTACTGGCAATGTCATCAGAGATCGCCTGGACTTCTAGGCGCTCGTCAAACCACTGGTAAATTTTAGAATCTGTTACTTGTTTTGTGAACATGAAGTCTGGCTTCCTAGACTAAAAACGTTATTACTTTGCGTCCCCCTGATAATTTTGACATTTTTTTCTCTCTTTGCCTTCAGATACTGATCAGGTTCAGGAGAGTCAAGGGGACTTGTGAAGGGAATTGTTACTTTTTCCTATAGGAACTTTAACATAAATTTTTCTCTCTCAGCGAGGGAATTGGGAAGGAAACTTGCTCTTAATCCTTTGGCTGGAAGCAGGTGGAGCTTCCCAAATTAATTGGGATTTCGCTTCAGATGATTGATTAATTGTTAAGACGATCGGCGCAAGTCTTAAAAAAAATTAAGAATATTAGCATCCTTTCTCACTTGGGGAAACAGTGGGAAAAATCATTACTATAATTAGTTGTCATAGGTTTTCCCCTTTTTTACGCGCTTTGATGCGCTCGATCGAGCAGGGAAAGTCCGAAAAAAAAGCCAGTCCATCTTCTAATTTCGCACATGATCAAATCCACTTTTTGGCAAAAACTATTTACCACCATCGTTCTCGTTAGTATCGCTTGGCTGAGTTGGACGACGAACGCCACTGCTTACTATAACGAAGAAGAAAAGATATTTCTCCAGGCTTGGCGCATCGTTAATCAGGCTTATGTGGATGATTCATTTAATGATCAAAATTGGTGGTTTGTTCGCCAACGCTTTCTCGATCGAGGTTTCTCTGATCGTAGCGCCACTTATGACGCGATCGAGGAAATGTTAGCCACTTTAGATGATCCCTTCACCCGCTTATTGCGACCAGAACAGTATCGCAGTTTACAAGTCAATACCGCCGGGGAACTGTCTGGAGTGGGGCTACAAATTGATATTAACTCCCAAACCAAACAATTAGAAGTGGTCACTCCCATTGATAATTCTCCCGCCGAAAAAGCAGGGATTAAACCGCGCGATCGGGTTTTAGCCATTGATGGCGTAAAGACTAAAACCCTTTCCCTTGATGAAGCCGCTGCCAAAATGCGCGGTCAAGTGGGAACACCTGTCACTCTTACCGTTCAATCAGGATCAGGGAAAAATACCAATATCCGTGACGTGGAAATTGTGCGCGATCGCATTTCTCTGAATCCAGTTTATGCTCGTCTTGATGACAACAGTGGCGAAACCCCCATTGGTTATCTTCGTTTAGCTCAATTTAGTGCCAATGCGACTAAAGAAATCGCCCATTCTATAGCCAATTTGGAAGACCAAGGCGCAAAAGGCTTTATCCTTGACTTACGCAACAATCCAGGGGGTTTATTACAAGCTGGAATTGAAACCGCTCGGTTGTGGCTCAATTCGGGAACAGTGGTTTACACAGTTAATCGTCAAGGGATGATCGGCAGTTACGGCGCTACCGATGAAGCGGTGACGGATGCTCCCTTAATTGTTCTTGTTAATCAAGGAAGTGCCAGCGCCAGTGAAATTCTCGCTGGAGCATTACAGGACAACGATCGCGCGACAATTGTCGGCGAAACTACCTTTGGGAAAGGGTTAATTCAGTCGTTATTTGACTTACCTGATGATTCAGGAATCGCCGTCACCGTAGCCAAATACGAAACCCCCAATCATCGGGATATTAACAAAGCAGGGATTGAACCCGATTATAAAGTTTCTCAGTCTCTGCTGCCTTTTTCTGAGATGGGAACGGGGGATGATCAACAATATCAAGAGGCTGTGAAATTGTTGACCAAACAAACCCTAGTCGCTCAAAACTAACCATTGCTTGCTGAATAAAACTGAAAGTTTTACCAAATAAGGATTTGAGGCGATTAAGTTCAGGTAAAAATGCAAGTTCATTGATTGTTCAATCGTCACGCACCTTGCCTCTTGCATGCAAGCCTCTTGCATGCAAGCCTTTTGCCTCTTGCCTCTTGCATGCAAGCCTCTTGCATGCAAGCCTCTTGCCTTACTAAACCAACCAATGGACTTTTTCAGCAAGCCCTAACCATTGCTTTGTTGCAACTGTTCCAATAACACTGATGCAATTTTCTTCGAGGCGCCGGGTGTGCCTCGAATCGCTTGTAAGCGCGATCGAATCGCGAGTCGTTGATCGGGATATTCCAACCATTCTAAAGCCAGTTTTGCCACCGCTTCTGGCTCTAAATTTCCCACTAATTCGGGGACAACCTCCTCTTTTGCCCAAATATTGGGCCAAGCAAACAGCCGTTTTTTTCGCAACACGAGCCAATTGATCACCCTCGCAAAACTTCCTCCTAAAATTGGTAAGTTCGCTAAAGCACCAGGAATCCCATCCCAAGCTCGCATCGCGTCCAGTTGATAGGTGGGAAGTAGGACAATCATCGGAATTGCCAACGCCCCTAATTCTGCGGTATTTGCCCCCACTGTGGTTAAACAAAGGGTACATTGGGAAAGCACGTCGTAAGCGGGAAATTGCGTCCAAAGCAGGAGTTTTAATCCTTCCTCGGTTTCGAGATAAGGTAACTCATCGGGAAGTGACGGTAAAACCAGTTTCGCACCGACTCCCCCCAGTTTTTTTACAATTGGATTGTGTTTCGGATCAGCATAACGGGCTAGGGTTTCTAAATCGAGAGTGGGAGCAACTGGAATGATAAACTGAGTATTGGGGCGTTTTTCCCGCAGACGTTGCGCGATCGCGATCGTCAACGGCACACCCTGCATCAGTTTCGCACGTTTGGAACCGGGTAAAATTCCAATTAATTCTGTTCCAGGATCGAGAGTTAGTCCAAGGGGTTGAGTATTGAGAGCAATTTGTGAATCTGCCATGATGTCACCGACGGTAGTAAATTTGTGGCGATGAGTTTGAGGAGCTTTTAGGGTTAAGTCGGCGTTCATTACTACAAAGTGATCCACCCAGGAATGCCAGCGTGTTTCCCACTCTGCATAAATGACAATGGGGTATCCCAGTCGTTTGCCGATGACTACTGGGAAAAATTGGTCTCCACCTAAAAAGAGGACGATTCCTCGCTCAAACCAGTTCCAGTTGTCGGCGGTTTTCCCCCACAAAAGAAAAGGAAAAAACGCCTTTGCGCTTTGGACGCGATTAACACCTGGAATGGCTCTTGCTACCTCTACCTCTCGCCCTGTAGCGTGAGGACAAGGAGATAGAATCACAGAAACTCTAATTCCTAGTTTTGAAGACCATTGAGACTTTAAAGCCGCCACCACTGGGCGAACCCAAGTTGAAAGTTCCCCTGGTCCGTTAGTAAGAATGAGAACATCAACGGCGTTGGTTTGCGACATGAAAGTAACTCGTTACATCTCTTAAACTAACTCACTGACTGAGAAATTGCCCATTCACTGGGGCTGATTTTTTGCTATAAATTCACAGAAAAATTTAACTCTCTCTCTCTCGATCGAGATTAATTCTGATCATTACTGTTTTGCGATCGTTGCACCTGTTGCCAAAGTAACTCAATTTCCGCTTGCAAATGCAGAAATTTGGCTTGTTGATCCGCTTGTTTTAGGGATTTTTTAAGCTCTCGTAGCGGGGATGATTCAGCATTAGAAATCAGCGCGTTAGACATCGGTTTTAACCTTCAGCAGTTTTAAGATAAAATCAAGTTTCCAAACTTTGATTGTAACCGATAAATCTCATTCGATAACTAAGGCTTGTGTCATTTTTAAAACTGGCTACTTTTCTCAGAGGCGATCGCGCGATCGCCCTTACACTCATCAGTTACCAATAGTTCTCAAGCCTAATTTAGCAATAGTCAATGATCGATTATTAGCCCTTGCTTATAATTTATGTTGGGTTTCGCGTGGAGACGTTCCCGCGTGGAGACGTTCCATGGAACGTCTCTACATTGGTCACTGATCACTGATTTGGGTTTCGCTCTAGCTCCACCCAACCTACTTTTTTGTCTAATTTATGTTGGGTTTCGCGTGGAGACGTTCCTGTTACTGAGCTTGTCGAAGTATGGAACGTCTCTACCCAACCTACTTTTTATCTAGGAATGATTAAGTTAAGATTTGCTAAACTCTAAACCATGTTCTTCTGCGTATCGTTCCATAAAGCGCATGAAACGATCCCATTCTTCTTCTGATTGCATATAATGCACCGCTTCTAAAGCTGTCGGTTGTCCATTGACGAATTTACCTTTTACGTCTTGAGTGGAGATGATTCCTTCCTCATCAATTAAATACATTCCCGTCACTTCTTGGTTACTTTCTGCATTTAAGACTTTCGGGTTTTCAAAACGAAAGGTGGCTGTTCCACTGCTACCATCTTTAGAACGGGTTAAGCGGACATCTGGAATCGTTTCTTCGTCAATGCCTCGTGAAAATTGAATAGTTGCTGACATTTTCTCTTTTTATTTTTCCTCTAAAACAATATCGTACTCCGATCGAGGCTTCTCGTCACTTTGACTAAACTCTCGAAATATCTTCACTAGGGTAATTTAAAAATAAATGTTACTTTATCTTCTTTTCCTAGTGCGATGACATCATCGGAATTGATTTCGCGGCGTTCTCCTTTGGCAACTGATGCGTTGTTCACATAAGTGCCATTGGAACTTCCTAAGTCTTCAATGTAGTATTTTTCGGTGTCAATGTGAATCATTGCGTGTTGACGGGAAACAATTTCCGCATCCTGAAGCTGGGATAAAGCTACGCCAGGGGGCTGATTGCTATTGGGTTTTCCCAACATGATTGCGGGTTGATTGTCTGGAAGCTCGATCGGTTCACCGGGAGCGAATATGTAGTAAATCGGGAGCGTTGACTTCTTCTGGGATTTCGTTATTGGTTTCGTTCATTGTTCTTTGATCCTCACTTTGGCATTCGTTCATTATTTTATTGAAATTGGTTTAAATTCAAAGTTCTGCGCCAGCTTCTTGATCGAATAACCACCACAATTCTCCTTGCGGTTGAATCATTCGCGCGGGATATTGCTGGGAATCTGCTTCTGAGGAAAAGATTTGAGCCAGTGCGGGGCGTTTATTCGCTCCTGTGACTAAAAACATCACACACTTTCCTTGATTGAGGAAAGGCACGGTAAAGGTTAGGCGTTGACTGTCTCCTTTATTGCCAACGGTAATCAGTCGATCGCGCACGGTTAGGGCTTTAGTTTGGGGAAATAGTGAGGCGGTATGTCCATCATCTCCCATTCCCAATAAAATAATATCTAAGCTCGGAATTTCTCCTTCCCCACACTGGAAAAAGGCTCTGATTGCGGCTTCATGTTGCTTGGCATCTGCTTCGGGATTTTCCCCTGTGGTGGGCATGGGATGAATATTTGCTTCGGGAATCGAAATTTGATTTAACCAGGCTTCTCGCGCCATTTTTTGGTTGCTGTCGGGATCATTTGCTGGCACATACCGCTCATCTCCCCAGAAAATATGCAGTTTTTCCCAAGCTAGGTTTTTTTGGGCAAGTTGTTCGTAAATCGGTTTCGGTGTTCCTCCACCCGCAAGGGCGATCGTACATTTTCCCTGTTGCTCGATCGCCCTCTCGATTCTTTCGACAATTAATTCTACAGCGCGGTTAACCAGCGTGGTTCGATCTGACAAAATCTCGGTTGGCATTTGGCGTGACTCCGTATTTTCGATAACAATAAAATGTTACGATGGATTCTAACTGTTTTAAATTTTTGGTCAGCCGATCGAGCCAAAATTCACTTAAAAGTGACATAATATCAATAAGCGCAATATTTCTTTACAAATCTGGTCAAAAGAAACCCACCGTTTCTCATAGCAACGGTAAGGAGAATTAAACTTCTGTGATCGAACGTCTCAAGCAAAACCTAAAAAATGATTTAATCGCGGGGTTGTTAGTGGTAATTCCATTGGCGACCACGATTTGGCTAACCCTTACCATCGCCAGTTGGGTGATTAACTTTCTCACCCGCATTCCGAAACAGCTTAACCCGTTTGAAGGGTTACATCCGATTTTAACCAATTTCCTTAATCTTACCGTCGGTTTAGCCGTTCCCTTATTATTTATCTTATTTATCGGCTTAATGGCGCGAAATATCGCGGGGCGCTGGTTACTGGATGTGGGAGAACAAGTCTTACAAGCGATTCCCTTGGCTGGTTCAGTCTATAAAACCCTGAAACAAATTCTAGAAACCCTCCTACAAGACTCAAAAAGTAAGTTTCGACGAGTGGTGATGGTAGAGTATCCTCGTCCTGGTTTATGGACGCTTGCGTTTGTGACGGGAATGGTCAGTTCTCAATTTCAGTCTCATTTATCTAAACCCATGTTGAGTTTGTTTATTCCCACGACTCCTAACCCGACAACGGGATGGTATGCGATGGTTCCAGAAGAGGAAGTGATTAATTTACAAATTTCTGTGGAAGATGCGTTCAAAGTCTTAATTTCTGCTGGTATTGTTAGCCCCACTTCTCCCGCAGTTTCTGTGAGTTTACCACCGAAAAAGGATGATCAAACACAAGTCAATAACACTGACTCAGTTACACCGTCAACGTTGTCTGAGGCGATTTCTACTCTACAGGTGGGAAGGGACAATGGAAACGGAAAACCACGGTAGTTCATCCCCAAAGGAATTATCCCCCTACCCCCCTTTGAAAAAAGGAATTATCCCTCCTACCCCCCTTTGAAAAAAGGAATTATCCCCCCTACCCCCCCTTTGAAAGGGGGGAAATTTTTGTTAGTTGAGTTTCTGTAGATAACCGCACTTGTCCGATTCCAAGCACACAACACTTTGAAAGGGAGGAAATAATGATATAGCACTACAAAATCAGGTTAAGACATTCCAAAATATTGAAACTCACCTATACCTGACTAAGGCAACTTGCCTCTTGCCTAGCGCGCGTAGCGCTATATTAGTTGAGTTTAAGGGCATTAACTGGTACTTCTTCCCAAGAATCAACTGTCCGCAAACGAGCCACCCAACCTTCTGCTTTTTGGGTTTCTGTCAGATTCTGTAAAAACGATTGATGACAGTCTTCTGCGGCTTGCTTGTTACAGGACGCAATACAAGCGTAAAGTAAGCCTGATGGATCGAGTTGTTCATTAATCCAAATTGTCATTTTTTTTCTCCTTTTGCAGCTAATTGCGCGATCGCGCCACCTGTAACACGACAAATGCGCCAATCTGGCAAGACATCTGCTCCTATTTTCTCATAGAACCCGATCGCGCTCTGATTCCAGTCTAATACGCTCCATTCCAAGCGTCCTGCTTCTCTGGCGACGGCAATTTTTGCCACATAACTTAACAAAGCGTGACCAACTCCCTTTCCTCGGTAGTCGGATAAGACAAACAAATCTTCCAAATAAATTCCAGGTTGAGTGAGAAACGTTGAATAATTGGTAAAAAACAGGGCAAACCCAATAATTTTTCCTTCCCATTCCGCAACGACGACTTCTGCGAAAGGGGTGTCGCCAAATAAATGTCTTTCTAATGCTTCTGCATTCCCTGTTACCGCATTGGATAGCTTTTCATAAGCCGCTAAAGCCTCAATTAAAGCCATGATTGCAGAAACATCCTCACGACGGGCTTCACGAATGATCAAACTGTTTTCCTCTATCACTCAATTTCCCGTTCTGATAAACTTACACAAATTTAACCAAATAGGCTAAACTTGACGTTAACTTCCTGCTTCTTTCCCACAAGGGGCTTTTCCTAGTAACGTCGGCGTTATCTAGTCCACAGGCTTCTTCTATTTATACGAGCGAACTGCCCGCAAAAGACAAATTAATACTTGCATTTAGGTCTCGGTCACAACTAAAACCACAGCTTTCACACTGAAAAGTTCTTTCTGACAAGGATAGTTTTTCTTTTACTGTCCCACAGTTAGAACAAGTTTTAGAAGAGGGAAACCATCTGTCAACAATGATTAATTGAGAACCAAAAAGTTGACACTTATACTCTAGCTGACGACGGAACTCATAGAAGCCCATATCTGCGATCGCTTTAGCCAGTTTGTGGTTAGCTAACATTCCTTTGACGTTTAAGTCTTCAATAACAATCTTGCTGTGGTTCTTGAGTCGCGATAAGTCGTCAACTTATGAAGTACGTCTTTACGAATGTTGGCTATCTTTCGATGAAGTCTAGCCATCTTAATCTGAGCTTTCTTCCAATTTTTAGAACCTCGTTCCTTATGGCGATTTAAGTATTGAAGACGAGAGAGTTTTGCTTCAAACTTCCGATAAGACTTAGCACCTTCAAATCCCTCACCAGTAGATAGTGTTGCTAAAGTTTTGACACCAAGATCAACCCCGACAATCTCGTGAGCTTTTGGTGTATTTTTAACCTCAACTTCAATTTTAAAAGAGACAAACCATCTATCTGCTGTGCGAGAAATCGTAATTGTTTTTGGGTTAATACCTTGAGGAAGTCTCTCAAAAGTTCTTACCCAACCAATTTTGGGAAGTTTGACATGAAAATGATCAATCTTGATGCTTCCATCTAAAGTAAAACTGTCATTCCTACCTTTTTTCTTAAACCTCGGAGGTTTTGAAACACCACTAAAACATCGTTTCCATGCTTCTCTGAGATGCAAACAAGCAAATTGAGGAGCGGATTTAGAGACTTCGTAATACCAAAGATTTTTGGGTTTACATAGAGCGACTAATAACTTGTGAAGTTCAATTGCTGAAGGAAACTTAAGTTTGTCATCAGGATTTGCTTTGTTATAGTCAAGAATGAACTTAGTTAACGACAATCCCCAGTTATAAGCATGACGAGCAACTCCTGCGTGTTTAGCACAAAGAGTTTTTTGTTGATTATTAAGGTCTAATTCAGTCTTAAACGAGATGATCATTTTAAGTCTTTAGCTACCTCTTTTAACTCTTGGACAATTTGTTTATTTTTATCACTTCTCGAACCGTATAATCTAGCTGAAAATACGGTTATAATTTCTAGAACATCTTTAGTTAGCTCCTCTTCAAAGGTTGAGTCTTCGCTGCGGTTAATAATAACAACTTCCGTTCCAAAAATTTCACAAAGGGTAAAAATTAAATCACCACCTAGTCTTAATAACCTGTCTTTGTGAGTTAATACTAATCGTTCTACTTGATAGGAACAGATTAACTTAATTAATCTGATTAATCCTTTCTTGCGATAATTAATCCCAGAACCTAAGTCAGATATTAACTCGTAAGACCAGCCATTTTTAGAACAGAAAGACTCTAAAACAATTTCTTGTCTCTTCAGGTCTTCTTTTTGGTCATTACTGCTAACACGGGCGTAAGCAACAGTTAAAGAAGCATCTTTGTTTTTACCCAAGAGTTCCGACACCTCGAACCGACGATGGTTTCCTTCAGTACGGACTGCTTTGATCCGTCCTTCCGATTCCCACCTGCGAATGGTTCTTGTGGAAACACCTAAGAGTTCTGCTGCTTCAGAAACCGTAACTAGATTAGACATATACTGGTTAAATCTGTGTGTTTGTTTAAGTATAACAGACTTTATTCAAGTTTTAACTTTCTGTGTGTTTCCCTATATTAACGATCGAGAAACTTCAAATATTGCTCACTTAACGCCTTCACCGCCACCTGATATAACTGCTTTCCATGTTCAGGAGTTGCCAATCCTGGATTTGACCCCATTCTCCCATCAGGATAATGACGGCGGAAATCTTCGGCGCTGTAAATGGGATGTCCTGAAGCCACTTCTTTGTCTAAAAACGCCGATTTAATCGCCTCTGGATACACAAACTGAGTCACCGCCACCTCGCTTGGTGTCGCATGAGAACCTTCTTCCTCTCCATATAATTCTTTCGCTAACTGATAAACTTCTCGACACATGAACCAGTTAGCAACATTACAACGCACCTGATCCGCGTGCGGTAATTTTAAGTTTGCTAAATGTGCATAAGTTTGGGAAAAAGCGGCTTTCAATGTTGCAATATTCCCACCATGACCATTAATAAAAAAGAAACGCTGAAATCCTGCAGCCGCTAAACTGCTAACAGTATCTTGGGTGACTTGAATCAGAGTTGTCGGTTGTAAGCTAATGCTACCAGGGAACGCTAAATGATGTAACGCCATGCCAATGTTTACCGTTGGCGCAACTAACGCACCTGTGGCTTCTCCTACGCCTTTCGCAATCACTTCCGCACAAATGGCATCAGTTCCAATGAGTCCCGTTGGCCCATGTTGTTCTGTTGAACCAATGGGAATGATGATTCCTTGATTCTGTTCTAAGTATTCTTCGACTTCTTGCCAAGTTTGTAAATGTAGCAGCATAAATGATTATTTTGATTATCTTCCACACAAAATAAGGGCGAACCTGATTCGCCCCTCAATTCACAGTTTATTTTATCGGTTTAAATAGGGTTTGCTGTTGGGAAGCTGAAAGGTTTGCCAAATAAGGATTTGAGGCGATTAAGATATGAGTTAAAATGCAAGCTCATTGATTATTCAATCGTCAAAACCCTAAATTCCTACCGATCAATTAACCCTCTTGCCTCTTGCCTTTTGCCTTTTGCCTTTTGCCTTTTGCCTTTTGCCTCTTGCCTTTTGCCTTTTGCCTTTTGCCTAAGGCAACTTGCCTAAGGCAACTTGCCTTTTGCCTAAGGCAACTTGCCTTAAGCGACAGTGGAAATCGCTTCTACAGGATATTCTGCCGCTCTCCACGCACCGAGTCCACCAGTTACTTCTGCGATGCGGTTGAAACCTGCTTCTCTTAAACGAGTGGCTGCCGCTGCGGTTTCTTCGTCTGTGTCAGAATAGACATAAATGTCGCGATCGCGCTCTAGACTCGCTTCCGCACGTCCCACTAGGTCTTCTGCTGGGATGGAAATCGCGCCCATGATGTGACCTTGATTAAAGGTTGCTCGATCGCGCACATCAACGATGGTGAGAGCAGGTTCACCCCAATCAAGGCGGCTTTTGAGATCATAAACGCGAGATTTCTCCTTAAAAGATGCTGGCTGCGGAAATAATCCAGATGTCATTTTTTTACCCCTTTCTTATAGCTGTTATTCACAATGTAACAACTATTTCACATTTCGCAACATTTTTTTGCAAATTGTTTGACAAAATATGTCTAAAGGTGTAATAGATACAACCTTAAGAGGAAACCGAAGCCGATCGACGACGACGACGACGACCGCGAAAATCTTGTTTCACCTCAACGCCATTACCATTACCATTACCATTGTTGTCGCTAGAGTTACTCTTCACGGGTTGCGGAAGTTTACCATTGCTTTTCGCTTTTACTTGCTTCCCTCTTGGGGTTTGTAACAAACAGACGGTTGTGGGTTGACTTTTCAACTCCCGTCGCAACATTCGCTTCAAACCTGTTTCAATCTCAACTTTTAATCCTGTCCAGTCGATATCAGTGTCAATGGGTTTCCCGTTACCATTGGTGGCTAAATTTCCCCAATATTTCTCAATGGTTTGTTCCACACTACGGACAATCAAATCGGTAATTTTTGCTGGCGCGAGGGGACTGACGACACCACGAAGATTAACTTCTGGCTGCGCTAAAACTTCACCATTTGACCCCACAGCAACCGCAACGGTAATTAAACCATCTAAAGCCAGTTGCTGACGTTCACTCATAATATCTTTGTGAACAATACCCGAATGATCGACTAATTCAATTCCTGATTGAACCTGATCGGTTACCTGAATCCGATCGCGCGACAGTTCTACCACATCACCATTGTTAATAATGACCATGTTTTCTTTGGGAATCCCCATCTGATGCGCCATTCCTGCGTGTTTCACCAACATCCGATGTTCGCCGTGAAACGGAACAAAGAATTTCGGTTTCGTTAACGCTAACATTAACTTGTGATCTTCCTGTGAACCGTGTCCCGACACATGAATCCCTAACTGGCGACCGTAAATCACTTTTGCGCCGATCATCATCAGTCGATCGATCGTGTTAACCACTGCGATCGTATTGCCAGGAATGGGATTCGCGGAAAACACAACGGTATCATTGGGTTTAATTCTCACCTGACGGTGTTCTCCTTTAGAAATCCTGGTCAACGCCGCCATGGTTTCCCCTTGAGAACCAGTCGTCAGAATCACCACTCGTTCATCGGGAATTTTATTTAATTCTTTTAAGGGGACAAACAAATCATCGGGACATTTGATATATCCTAAATTACGAGCATGAGCGATGACATTCAGCATCGATCGACCCACAACTCCCACGACACGGTTATGTTTTTGTGCTAAATCTAGAATAATGCTCACCCGATGTACAGAAGACGCAAACGTAGTGAGGAATAAGCGCCCCTCCGCTTCGGCAAAAACGCGATCGAGATTTGGTCGGACTGACTCCTCAGAAGGCGTGTGTCCAGGGCTTTCTGCGTTGGTAGAATCACTCAATAAACATAACACCCCTTTCTCCCCATATTCGGCGAGACGATGGAAATCAAAATGTTCCCCATCCACTGGCGTATGATCCACCTTGAAATCTCCTGTATGAATGACCACACCGAGAGGAGTTGTCATCGCCACACAGCAACTATCCGCGATGGAATGGGTGTTGCGAATAAACTCCACCGAAAACGCACTACCGAGTTTAACGGTTTCACGGGGAAGCACGGGTTTTAAGATGGTTTGATCCGCGATTCCCGCTTCTTCTAGCTTATTTTGCAATAACGCCAAAGCCAGACGGGGGCCATAAATCACTGGAATCTCAAACTGTTTAAGATGATAAACAATGCCACCAATATGGTCTTCATGGCCATGAGTGACAATCATTCCTTTAATTTTGTGCTGGTTTTCCCGTAAATAAGTCATGTCGGGTAAAACCACATTAATTCCGTGCATTCCCTCATCAGGAAAACCGATTCCCGCATCCAATAGGATCATTTCCTCTTCATATTCAATGATGCAGGTATTTTTTCCGATTTCGTGCAATCCACCGAGAGGAATAATTCTCAAGTTAGATTGTGATTCATTGTTACTCATGGGTTGTTTCTTTTTGATGATTGGTTTGTTTTGATTTTTGATTGGTTGAGACATTGTTAATGAAACGTCTTTAACTTTTGGTTTGATGATGTAGCAGTAACTGTAATGATCCTTTTCACTACAGTTGAAGGATGAATAAACACTTAATAACGCGATCGAGGCGCAGGGATTAAAGTAACGATAGCTTGGTTAATACGTCCTTTAATTGGGTTTCTAATTCTGGTGGTAATTCCGATAACGGCGATCGTAGCGCACCGACATCCCACCCTTGTAATCTCAATGCTGTTTTGACGGGAATTGGATTCGTAGATAAAAATAACGCCCGAAATAACGGAAACAATTTGAGATGAATCTCTTGGGCTACTGCCAATTTACCACTTTTAAACTCAGTAATCATCTGTTGCAATTGTAACCCCACCAGATGACTTGCCACACTGACGACACCTGTTCCTCCTACCGCGAGTAGGGGTAACGTCAGAGAATCATCTCCCGAATAAATCCCAAATTCAGGAGGAGTAGAAGCGCGAATTGTGGAAACTTGGTCTAAATCACCACTGGCTTCTTTAATCGCTACGATATTCTCTAGTTTAGCTAATTTGGCGACGGTTGTCGGCTCTAAATTCCGTCCTGTGCGACCAGGGATATTATAGAGCATCATCGGTAAATCGGGGCTAGATTGCGCGATCGCGCTAAAGTGTTGATAGAGTCCTTCCTGTGGCGGTTTGCTGTAATAGGGAACGACTTGCAACGTTCCCTCTACCCCCAATTTTGCCGCTTTTTTCGTCGCTTCGATCGCCTCATGGGTGGAATTAGAACCCGTTCCCGCCATTACCTTTCCTCGATTCCCCACCGCTTTCTGTACCACTTGAAATAACTCGTATTCTTCTTCCCAAGTGAGCGTAGGAGACTCGCCAGTTGTTCCACAAACCACTAACGTTTCTGTGCCATGACTGACTAAATAATCCGCTAACTGTTCCACAACGGGATAATTCACCGCTCCTTCTGCTGTCAAAGGAGTTACCATTGCTGTTAGCACCTGTCCAAAGTCCACACTTGTCATTGTTGTTGTTTTTTTTTCTCTTCTTGCTTCCTTAAACTGACACGGCGGATGCTGTAGTCTTCAATAAATTTTCTTTCACTAATAACTCAGCAATTTGTACCGCATTTAACGCCGCTCCTTTGCGAATTTGATCGCCACTTAACCACAACTCTAACCCACAGGGATGAGAAATGTCCTGGCGAATCCGTCCCACAAATACCGCATCTTTTCCCGTTGCTTCGTTCGGCATCGGAAAATAATTATTCTCCCAATCTTCTCTTAATTCTACCCCTGGAGCTTCAGCTAAAATCGCTTTGGCTTTTCCCACCGCAAAAGGTTCGGCAAATTCTAGGTTAATCGCTTCGGAATGCGCTCGCAACACGGGAACGCGAACACAAGTGGCGCTAATTCGTAACTGGGAATCGCCAAAAATCTTCCGAGTCTCTTTTACCATTTTCATTTCTTCTTGGCAATATCCCTGTTCGTTTAAGGGGGAATTGTGAGGGAAAACATTAAACGCTAGGGGATAGGGAAAAGCAGTGGCGGTGGGCGTTTCATCATTTAGAATCGCTTGGGCTTGAGTTTTCAATTCTGCCATCGCTTTCGCACCAGCGCCAGAAGCGGATTGATAGGTGGCGACAATCAATCTTTGTAGCGACTGCACTTGATGTAAGGGGAATACAGCCAGCCCCATTAAAATCGTTGTACAATTGGGATTAGCAATAATCCCTTGATGCTGGGAAGCCGCTTCGGGGTTAACTTCTGGCACAATCAGAGGAACATTGTCCTCCATGCGAAAGGCGCTGGAATTATCCACCATTACCGCACCCGCATCAACGATCGTTTGCGCCCAAGTTTTACTGGTTGAACCGCCTGCAGACGCGAGAACTAAATCCACATCTTTAAACGAATCTGCGGTTACTTCCTCTACTGTGAGCGTTTCGCCGCGAAAGGAAATTTCTTGACCGCTCGATCGAGGCGAAGCCAATAATTTAAGTTTAGCAATGGGGAAATTCCGTTCTTCCAACAGTTGGATAATCTCCGTTCCCACAGCGCCAGTCGCGCCTAAAATAGCGACATTGATTCCTGCTGACAAATGTTTGTCCTCCTTTATCGATCGTTTGTTTAACTGAGAATTTGTGACATCCTCCCTCGACAAATCAAAACAACGACCGCGCTCAGTTACCGATTATGTCGAGGGCTTCCTAGTTACTCCCATTTCTGGGCTTTCACCACTTATCTAGATGGAGTGAACTCCATCCCCGACAGCCCGATTGCCTAAGCCGTTTCCTTTCCCACAAGCCCTGCGGTACTAATTTTTTCGATTCCTCGATTTTTTAAGACTTGAGCCGCTGCCACATCCCGATCTGCTTGATAGCTGCATTCAGGACAATTATGCACTCTGACACTCAAGTCTTTTTTCACATGAACACCACAATTCGGACAAGTTTGACTTGATCCCCACTCAAATCGAAAAAAATAATAAATAGGAATATGAAATAACTAATAACCAATGTACACCGTCTTTGGCAATGCTACAATGTCCATCTGGACGTTAGGCTTGAATCTGAATCAGATCACGGGTGATATTTTCTCGCTCGATCGGGATATTATCTCACGGATGATCAATTACCATCAAACTTCCCTCTTACAAAGGGAATTACCATCAAACTTCCCTCTTACAAAGGGAATTACCATCAAACTTCCCTCTTACAAAGGGAATTACCATCAAACTTCCCTCTTACAAAGGGAATTACCATCAAACTTCCCTCTTACAAAGGGAATTACCATCAAACTTCCCCCCTTTCAAAGGGGGGCTAGGGGGGATAAAAGCAAACCTTAGTTATTTTATATTACCGTTTAGAGAATCTATAGATGAAAGTAACCCAAGAAAAACTACCAGCTAGTCAACTCGCATTAGAAATCGAAATTGGTGGCGAACAAACCAAAAAAGCCTACGAAAAAGTTGTAAAAGATTTAACGCAATCCGCGAACATTCCAGGGTTTCGCAAAGGAAAAGTGCCGCGCCAAGTGTTAGTTCAGCGCTTCGGGAAAGATCGTCTCAAAGCCGCCGCGATCGAAGAATTATTACAGCCCTCCGTCGAAGAAGCGATCGAACAGGAAAACATCGAAGCGCTAGGAAACTATCAACTTCGTTCCGAATACGAACAACTCGCCCAAAACTACAAACCAGGCGAACCCTTCAAATTTAGCGTTTCCCTTGATGTTCCTCCCGAAGTCAAACTCGGAGACTACAAAAACCTACAAGTTCAAGCCGAAGAAGTCAAAGCCGATCCCGAACAAGTAGAAAACTATCTACAGGAAAAACGAGAACAAGAAGCCACCCTCGTTCCCGTCGAAGATCGTCCCGCTGCGATGGGAGATACCACCGTCATTGACTACGAAGGACGTTTAGCCGAATCAGACGAACTGATCGAAGGCGCACAAGCAGAAGACTTTGAACTGGAACTCGCAGAAGGAAAATTCATCGAAGGGATGGTAGAAGGAATCGTCGGGATGAACCTCGGAGAAACCAAAGAAATCAGCGTCACCTTTCCCGAAGGATACGCCAGAGAGGATTTATCAGAGAAAACCGCCAAATTTACCGTTACCCTCAAAGACTTAAAAGCGAAAGAATTACCCGAATTAGACGATGATTTCGCCGAAGACGTGGGAGAACATTCCACCCTAGAAGAATGGCGCGAAGCCTTGAGAAAACAGTATGAAGAGGAAGCCGAAGCCCAAACCAAAACGAATATGGAACAGGCGATCGTGCAAGCCTTAGTCGAACAATCAGAAATTGAACTTCCCGAAACCATGATTGATGAGGAAATCCAGTTAATCCTCAAACAAAGCGTCATGCAAATCTCACAGATGGGAGTTGATGTCAATCAATTTCTGACGAAAGAAATGGTGGAAGGGATGAAAGAAAGATCACGTCCTGATGCTGTTGCTCGTCTCCAACAAAATCTAGCATTACAAGAAATTTCAAAACAAGAAGCAGAATTAAATCCCACGGAAGAAGAAATCAAAAACAAAGCAGAAGAAGTCAGAAAACAGCTAGAAGAAAAACAACAGGAATATGACGAAGAACGTCTCCAAGAATATGTCGAGGAAGACCTCCGTCAAGAAAAAACCCTCGCTTGGTTAAGAGAACAAGCAACCGTAGAATTAGTACCAGAAGGAACATTAAAAACTGACTCCGAAGAAACCGAAGCAGAAACAAGCGAAGAAAGTGAGCCAGCAGAATAAGTCATAATAAGGACAGCAAAGCAATTAAAGATTGATTGATCTATGATTTACTCCCAAATGCCCTTTTCTAGTCGCGCTACATCTCAACTCCGCAATGCGGTTGTTCCCATGGTCGTGGAACAATCGGGAATGGGGGAAAGAGCCTTTGACCTCTATTCCCGTCTCCTTCGCGAGCGCATTGTCTTTTTAGGACAACAGGTTGATGATCAAATCGCTGATTCCATCGCCGCTCAAATGCTATTTTTAGAAGCAGAAGACCCAGAGAAAGATATTCAACTCTATATCAATTCCCCTGGGGGGTCAGTTTACGCGGGAATGGCAATTTATGACACCATGCAACAAATCCAACCCGATGTGGCAACGATTTGTTACGGAATTGCTGCCAGTATGGGAGCATTTCTTCTCGCTGGTGGCGCAGAAGGAAAACGGATGTCCCTTCCCAACTCCCGCATTATGATCCACCAACCTCTAGGGGGAGCGCAAGGACAAGCCGCCGATATTGAAATTCAAGCGCGGGAAATTCTTTACATTAAAAACACGCTCAATGAACTCCTCGCTCACCACACCAAACAACCATTAGAACGGATTACCGAAGACACCGAGCGTGACTTTTATATGTCCGCAACGGAAGCGAAAGACTACGGTTTAATCGACGAAATGATCACCGCGAAAACAGCCCTCGTCAATCAGGGATAACTTAAACGACTCAAACGCAGGTAACGACTATGCCAAAATTCGACTCCCACTTAAAATGCTCCTTCTGTGGTAAATCTCAAGAGCAAGTTCGCAAACTAATCGCCGGTCCAGGAGTCTATATATGTGATGAATGTGTAGAACTTTGTAACGAAATTTTAGATGATGAATTAATTGAACCTTCCTCCCGTCGCGAGAAGGTTTCCGCAGAAGACGAACCAGGGAAATATTCGGGGTCACGGAAGCTATCCTTTAATCAAATCCCCAAACCAAAAGACATTAAAAGTCATCTTGATGACTATGTGATTGGTCAAGAGGAAGCGAAAAAGGTTTTATCGGTGGCGGTGTATAACCACTATAAACGGCTCAGTGTGCTAGAGGAACAAGGGGAAAATCCCAGTGATTCTGCGGTTCAACTTCATAAATCGAATATTCTCTTAATTGGTCCCACTGGTTGCGGAAAAACCCTCCTCGCTCAAACCCTGGCGGAAATGCTAGAAGTGCCTTTTGCGGTGGCTGATGCAACCACCCTCACAGAAGCAGGGTATGTGGGAGAAGATGTGGAAAATATCTTGTTGCGTTTGTTACAAGTGGCGGATTCTGATGTTGAACAGGCGCAACGGGGAATTATCTATATTGATGAGATTGATAAGGTCGCTCGCAAAAGTGAGAATACTTCCATTACTCGTGATGTATCAGGGGAAGGGGTACAACAAGCACTGCTGAAAATGTTAGAGGGAACAGTGGCAAATGTGCCGCCCCAAGGCGGACGGAAGCATCCCTATCAAGATTGTATCCAAATTGATACGGGGAATATCTTGTTTATTTGTGGCGGTGCGTTTGTCGGTTTGGATAAAGTGGTAGAACAGCGCATGGGACGCAAATCGATCGGGTTTATTAATGGTGAAGAAGGAGAAACCCTCACTAGAGAAAAACGAACCGCTAATGTTTTAAAACATCTCCAACCCGATGATTTTATTAAGTTTGGCATGATTCCAGAGTTTGTGGGACGGATTCCAGTTTCTGCGGTGATTGAACCGTTAGACGAGGAGGCTCTAATTTCCATTTTGACTCAGCCTCGTAATGCTTTAGTCAAGCAATATCAGAAATTGTTGGGGATGGACAGTATTCAGTTAGAATTTACCACGGAAGCCCTCCGCGCGATCGCCCAAGAAGCGAATCGCCGCAAAACTGGAGCAAGAGCCTTAAGAGGAATTATTGAGGAAATCATGCTCGATGTGATGTATGATCTTCCCTCCCGTAAAGATATTCGTCGCTGTCAAATCACGAAGGATATGGTGGAAAAACGCTCCACTTCTGAATTGTTGCTCCATCCTTCTTCTTTACCGAAACCCGAATCAGCGTAATCAGTGACCAGTTAAGCAGTTACCAGTTACCAGTAATTCTCAAACTTAATTAGTAAGTAGGGTTTGCTGAAAAAGTCCATTGGTCGGTAAAGACCGTTATTCGTTATTTGTTATTTGTTCACTGGTCACTGGTCACTGGTCACTGATCACTGGTCACTGGTCACTGATTACTGGTCACTGGTCACTGGTCACTGGTCACTGGTCACTGGTCACTGGTCACTGGTCACTGGTCACTGATCACTGGTCACTGGTCACTGGTCACTAATTTAGAGGAAAAGTTTTTGGTTTTCTAGATACCAGATCAGTGTCTTAACATGGGAATAGTAGAAATGACAGATTATTATTTTAATTGCGTCAACATCTTATCCTCCCGTGATCAGATGTCAGCGCAACAATCATTTTCGCCAAACTGCTATCAACATCAAAAGTCGTAATTTGCCAAAAGGACGGATCGTATTATGGGATTATTTGATCGCATCAGCCGAGTTGTACGCGCCAATGTTAACGACATGGTCAGTAAAGCCGAAGACCCTGAGAAAATGTTAGAACAGGCGCTGGTCGATATGAACGAAGACTTGGTGCAATTGCGCCAAGCGGTAGCAAAAGCGATCGCGGCGGAACGTCGCAGTCGTAGCCAATATGAAGAACAAGAATCAGAAGCGAACAAATGGCAACAACGCGCTCAACTGGCTCTAAGTAAAGGACAAGAAGATTTAGCTCGCCAAGCACTACAACGGAAAAAATCTGCAGCAGATGCCGCCGCCGCCCTCAAACCGCAAGTGGATCAACAAAAATCCCAGGTGGATACCTTGAAAAAGTCTCTGATTGCTTTGGAAAGCAAAATTTCAGAAGCGAAAACCAAGAAAGAAATGTTGGGAGCGCGGATGAAAGCTGCCAAGGCAAATCAGCAGTTACAAGACCAAGTGGGTAATCTCAATAGTAACAGTGCCATGGGTGCGTTTGAGCGCATGGAAGAAAAGGTTACGGAAATGGAAGCCTCTGGACAAGCAGCTGCTGAATTAGCCAGTGGCGGCGGTATTGAGGATCAATTTGCTCAGTTAGAATCCGGAAGTGATGTGGATGATGAGTTGGCGGCAATGAAGGCGCAATTGTCTGGTTCTTCTCAAAGTCAAGGAGCATTACCAGAAGGTCAACAACAACAACAAAGCAGTGGCCAAACTCAAAATGCAGCGGATAACAGTGAAATGGATGCAGAATTAGAGGCGTTACGCAAGCAATTAGATAGTTAATTGCTCAAGTTTTGGCTGAGGAAGCAGTGACCAGTTACAGACGTTTTTAAGATACTCAATTGGTCACTGATTTATCTTTCTTTCTTCTTTTGTTCTTTGTTAAATGGTGTTTTAAGATACGGAAAAATTTTTTATGAGTAATTTAATTACAACGACTGATGCTCAGGTTCAAGAGGAAGTTTCTCAAGCGGATCAACCAGTGCTTTTATATTTTTGGGCTTCTTGGTGTGGCCCCTGTCGCTTAGTGTCTCCTTCGGTGGAAGCGGTGGCGCAAGAGTATGCTGAGGAAATTAAGGTTTTAAAGTTAGAGGTTGATCCGAACCCAGAAACGGTGAAAACTTATCAGGTGGAGGGCGTACCCGCTTTAAGATTAGTTGAAGGTGATTCGGTGCAATGGTCACACGAAGGCGCAATCACTAAAGATAAGTTAAAAGAAAGCCTCGATCGATGCTTAAAGCAGTAAGTGGTCAATTATTGGTAAGTTAAAAATGGAATTTGCTCAACGCTTGGAACGGTTACGGGGAAATGTTTTTGCTGATATGGATGCGGCAAAAGCAAGAGCAAAAGCAAGGGGAAAGGAGATTATTGATCTCTCGTTAGGCTCATCGGATTTACCTGCAGGGGATCATGTTTTGAAGGCGATCGAAACCTCACTTTATGATCCCAGTACCCATGGTTACGCGCTGTTTCAGAGTACCCAACCGTTTCGAGAAGCGGTCGCCACTTGGTTTGAGGGGAAATATGGGGTGAGTGTCAATCCCGAAACCGAGGTGTTGACACTAATCGGTTGTCAAGAAGGAACGGCTCACCTCCCCTTGGCATTACTTGATCCTGGGGATTTGGCGTTATTACAAGACCCCAGTTATCCTTCCCATCAAGGGGGGATTCATTTAGCAGGAGGAGAGATTTATTGGCTACCCACCCTCGCCGAAAATCAGTTTTTACCCGTTTTTGAGGAAATTCCCCCAGAGGTGCGAGAAAGAGCGAAAATGATGGTGCTGAGTTATCCCCATAATCCCACCACAGCCCTCGCTCCCTTGTCGTTTTTTGAGGAAGCCGTGCAGTTTTGTCAAGACCATTCGATCGCGCTGGTGCATGATTTCCCTTATGGGGATATGGTGTTTTCTGGCGCTCCCCCTGCGCCTTCCGTGTTACAAGCCGATCGCCAGAAAGAAGCCTCGATCGAGTTTTTCACCTTTTCTAAATCTTACAATATGGGGGGCTTTCGGATTGCTTTCGCTGTGGGGAATCAAGACTTAATTTTGGGGTTGCGACAAGTGAAAGCTGTGGTTGATTTCAATCAATATCGGGGCATTCTCAACGGCGCGATCGCAGCGTTAACCGGTCCGCAAGAAAGCATCCAAAACACCGTAGATACCTTTGAACAGCGCCGTAATGTCTTTGTCAACGCCTTAAACCGTATTGGGTGGGAAGTTCCGAAACCGAACGCCACCATGTATTTATGGGCAAAACTTCCCGATACTTGGCAAGGAAGGGCGATGGAGTTTGGCATAAAATTAGTAGAAGCGACAGGCGTTGCTGTTGCCCCAGGTTCGGGGTTTGGAAAAGCAGGAGAGGGATATGTCCGCATGGCATTAGTCCGCGATGCAGACAAGTTGGAAGAAGCCGCCACGAAAATTGCAGCGTTTCTGCAGCAATCGTCAAGTTAGAATATGTTAAATCACGTCTCGATCGAGCAAGCGGGAGGAGTTGTTTGCTAGAATAATAATCACTGCACATCAAGTGACGTTACTGCACTTCTATGCTAGACTCTGATGTAGTCAATTAAATTGTTTTTTTAATGTCAAAGTATGTACCAGCCAGAGTCGCCCAAGAACAACTCGGCGTTTCACTCCGAACCCTTCTCCGATGGGATGAAGCTGGGAAAATTGAAACCATCCGAACCCCCAATGGACAAAGACGATATAACGTCGAATCAGTCCTTAACTCTTATAAATCAGAGAAATCAATTCTCCTGTACGCCAGAGTTAGCAGTTATTCTCAAAAACCTGACCTTGAACGACAGGCTGACTTTCTTCTCACTCGTTTCCCCAACGGTGAACTCGTCAAAGAAATCGCGTCGGGTCTCAACTTCAAAAGAAAAAAACTTCGTTCCCTATTGGAACGAGTTCTCGCAGGAGATGTTTCAATGGTTGTGGTCTGTCATAAGGATAGACTCGCCCGTTTCGGCGTTGAACTTATCCAATGGCTCTGCGAAAGACAAGGTTGTCAACTCGTGGTTCTCCAACAAAGCCACCTCTCTCCAGAACGAGAAATGGTCGAAGATATCCTTGCCATCATCCACGTCTTCAGTTGTCGATTATACGGACTCCGAAAGTACAAGAAACCCATCCGTGAAGACTTGCACTCAGTATCGAATGGTACTAACCAAAGAACAACGCCATCTTCTCAAGAAGTGGGTCAGACTGAATCGGAAAGCCTATAATCTGGCTATAGAATACTTAAATCAACATCAAGGCTTTGACCGAACAGGAATCGGAGGCACGGGGAAGCAAGCCTTCAAAACCTTTTTTAAGGCTCAGATTAGACCCGACTGGTTAAAAAAGGAACTTCCTGCCGCCATCTTAGATCAAGCGGTAATGGAAGCCTATTCCGCATGGTCTAAAACCAAAAAGAATCCCAAATATGTGGGTAAAGGTAAGCAGAAACAGCCTCATCCCCAAGCTGGATTGAAAATAGCAAGATTTCGTTCCATCCGAGACAAATCTCAAACTCTTCAATTTAAGTTAGCATCTGACCTAAAACAAGGGAAACTGCTTCCCCAATACTGGGGAGATTTAGGAGCATTTGAATGTTCTGATAACGGAAAACGCTTTTGTGTGATTAACCCAGACTACACGCCAGAAGTCACTTACAAAAATGGTAATTTCTATCTTTCTCTTCCTCAAGATACAGAAGTAGAAGACAACGGGAAAGAAAGTTTCATTGCGTTTGACCCTGGTGTACGAACTTTCCTAACAGGATTTGATGGTAATCAGTTTATCGAGTTTGGAGAAGGCGACATTAATCGCATCGTAAGATTGTGCCGTTCTTTAGACAAGATGCAAAGTCAACGAGACTTATTGAAAGGACATAAAAATCGCCATCTCCGTTATCAACTCAATCAAAAGATGAAACGGAAACGACGAAAAATTCGGAATCTTGTTGATGAAATGCACCGAAAGACTGCGAGTTGGTTAGCTAAAAACTATCGGGTGATAGCGTTACCAACTTATGAATCTTCCCAAATGGTATGTAAAGCCAAAAGAAAGATTCAGAGTAAAACGGCTCGTAGTATGTTGACTTGGGCGATGTATCGTTTTTCTCAGGTGTTAGAGTGTCAGTGCGCTAAACATGGCTCGATTCTGACCCGTCACACAGAGGAATATACATCGAAAACTTGTCCTCACTGTGGTCATATTCATCAAAAATTAGGCGGAAGAAAACAGTTTACTTGTCCTAACTGTGGATTTTCTCTAAAAAGAGATTTTGTAGGAGCTTTGGGGAATTTCCTCAAGGCGTTGTGGGATAGCACCGTACTTTCCGAAGTACGCTCTGACTGCTTTACTTTTACAGTTAATGTCTAGTATTGTTCAGTCTTGAACTATCAGTCAAGCGGACGACTGATATCATTGAGAGTGTAGTTTGATAGTTTCTAGCCAGTGACCACCATTGAACAAAAACTGAAGGGATGGGGATTAGGATTAAGTTTGGCAGTAATGGGAATAACCTCCCCTGTGGCGGCACTTCCTCCACCAGAAGATACTCCCGAAGCCGTATTACGAACTAAAATTATTCTAGACGCTCGATCGAGCATTGATGGCAAACCTTTAACCGCCGCCGAATCTGCTAATCTACAAGCGGCGTTAGCAGAATCCCCATATCCACCGCAACTTAGCCCAGAAGTGCAAAATGTTATCTTTCTCTTACAAATTCGGCAGATGTTACAGATATTAACCCCCTTTTAAACTTCGTAGGTTGGGTGAAATCAAATGAAACCCAACAGTCGTAGGTTCGGTGAAGTAAAATGAAACCCAACAGTTCAAGAGTTACGAACTTGTTCCCTAATATCAAGTTCAGCTAAGTGCTTATAATTGGTGTTGGGTTTCGCTTCTCTCCACCCAACCTACATTTTTGTCTTTCGTCCTTTGTTATTTGTTTTCCAATGACTAATGACTAATGACTAATGACTAATTGGTGTTGGGTTTCGCTTCTCTCCACCCAACCTACGTTTGATCATAGATTGAGCGAACCTGATATAAATCCTCCAATTCTGGGGGATTTTACTGATGAATCAGAAAAAGGATAACAATTAACTAAAATGACCCCAGAACAAATTGATCAGATTGTTGAAAACCAGCATCCTAACCCCTTTAGCATTCTGGGGGCGCATCAAATTAAAGGGAAAGAAAATCAAACTCAGTGGGTAATTCGTGCTTATCTTCCACAAGCAAAAGCGGTTTGGGTTCGCTTACCCGAAGCAAGAGAAGAGTATCCTATGTACTCAAATCATCATCCTCAATTTTTTGAGTGCATCATCGAAACCGAAAAACTGATTAACTATCAACTTCGCATCCAAGAAGAAGAAAGAGAAAAACTCATTTATGATCCTTATGCGTTTCCCTCTCCTGTTCTCACAGAATATGATCAACATTTATTTTCAGAAGGAAACCATCATCGAATTTATGAAAAACTGGGGGCGCATTTAACCACAGTTAAAGGAGTAACAGGGGTTTATTTTGCTACCTGGGCGCCCAACGCCAAAACCGTTTCTGTTATTGGTGATTTTAATGAATGGGGACAACAAAAGCACTCGATGCAAAAAAGAGAAAGTGGGATTTGGGAATTGTTTATTCCACAAGCAACAGCAGGAGACCGTTATCAATATCTCATTACGGGGGAAAACGGAAAGACTTTTACTAAATCTGATCCTTATGGGTTTCTGCAAGAAATTCGCCCGCAAACCGCCTCGATCGTTGCTGACTTAGACCAGTATAACTGGGGAGACGAAAACTGGCTAGAACAAAGACGGAATCGCGACCCCTTAAAACAACCCATATCCATTTACGAAGTCCATCTTGGATCATGGCGACAAGGTTCAGTGAAAGAACCTCCCCAGACCTTACAAGGAGAAATTTCGCCAGTTACAATGTCAGCAGAAAACAGTGATGCGAGATTTCTCACTTATTACGAACTCGCGTCCGTTCTTATTCCCTACGTCAAAGAATTAGGCTACACTCACATCGAAATTTTACCCCTAGCAGAACATCCCTATGATGGGTCTTGGGGGTATCAAGTGACGGGATATTATGCTTGTACTTCTCGTTATGGTACCCCTCAAGATTTAATGTACTTGATCGATCGATGTCATCAGAATAATATTGGCGTAATTCTCGATTGGGTGCCAGGACACTTTTCCAAAGATACTCATGGTTTAGGAAACTTTGATGGCAGTCATCTTTATGAACATCCAGACTCAAGACGAGGAGAACATAAAGAATGGGGAACGTATGTTTTTAATTATGCCCGTCCAGAGGTGCGTAACTTCCTTATTGCTAACGCTTTGTTCTGGTTTGATAAATATCATATTGACGGGTTACGAGTGGATGCTGTGGCTTCCATGTTGTATCTCGATTATCAACGACAAGACGGGGAATGGCTACCGAATGAGTATGGCGGAAGAGAAAATCTAGATGCGGTGGAATTTCTTCGTCAAACCAATCATTTACTGTTTAGTTATTTTCCTGGTGTTCTCTCGATCGCAGAAGAATCCACCTCTTGGCCAATGGTATCATGGCCCACCTACACAGGAGGCTTAGGATTCAATCTGAAATGGAATATGGGATGGATGCACGATATGCTGGATTATTTCAGCATGGATCCTTGGTTCCGTCAGTTTCATCAGAACAACCTCACTTTTAGTATGTGGTATCACCACAGCGAAAATTATGTCCTTGCTTTATCCCATGATGAAGTCGTGCATGGGAAAAGTCATCTCATCGGAAAAATGCCTGGGGATGAATGGCAAAAATTCGCCAATTTGCGCTGTTTATTTGCCTTTATGTTTACTCATCCTGGAAAGAAAACCCTATTCGCTTCCATGGAGTTTGGACAATGGCGAGAATGGAATGAACAAACCGCCTTAGACTGGGAATTATTAGAATATCCGTTTCACCAGCGCTTAAAAGGCTATGTGGGAAACTTAAATCAACTCTATCAACAGCAACCAGCTTTATATCAGCAAGACTTCAACGAAGAAGGGTTTACTTGGATTGACTGTAATGATCATCGTCATAGCGTCGTTTCTTTTATTCGCTACGCAGAAGACCCTTCCGACTTTTTAATCATCATCTGTAATCTTACCCCTCAACCCCACAGTCATTACCGCGTTGGTGTTCCGAAAGCGGGATTTTACCGAGAAATTTTCAATTCTGACAGTCGAGAATATGGGGGAAGTAATATGGGAAATTTAGGGGGAAAATGGACTCAAGAATGGAAGTTTCACGAACAACCTTACTCGTTAGATTTATGTTTACCCCCCTTAGCTGTAGTGATGTTTAAAATCGACACCGAAGCGGAAATGACATAGAAAAATGTAATACTATGCGCGAACAATTAGCGTTACATCAGGTTTTGGCGTTTGTGAAGCTGTTGCTGATGTTGCCGAAGCATAGGTTAAGCCTAATACCATTTCGATCAATTAACGCGACATACCAACTCATTATTCCCCCCTTTCAAAGGGGGGTTAGGGGGGATTTGCTGTTACCTGAGTATTTAGAAATGGTATTATTGGCGTTGGGTTTCGCGCTAACTCCACCCAACCTACTTCTTATCTAATTATTCCCCCCTTTCAAAGGGGGGTTAGGGGGGATTTGTTGTTACCTAAGTATTTAGAAATGGTATTATTGGCGTTGGGTTTCGCGCTAACTCCACCCAACCTACTTCTTATCTTATAATTGGTGTTAGGTTTCGCGTGGAGATGTTCCATGGAACGTCTCTACTCAACCTACGTTTGATCTAATCCTAATCTTGGAGGAAGATAGGTTAAGATTTGGGTCGGATTCCCTTACTTTTTAAACACTCTTGAAGTTGTTTTTCATCCTCACTAACTTTATAATCTTCGGTGTTTTCTTTCAATCTCAGCACTCGTTCTAAATAGTCATTGCCAAATTTTGCGATCGCTTTTTCTAAGTTTCCTTTTCCATAATCTTCAGGTAAACATTCAACAACCGCCGTTAAATCTCTTCCTTCCGCATCAATATATTTTTTCTGTGTTTCTGCTTGTGCGGAAATGTTACCAAAAACTTGTAACCAAGCAAAGCTACCGACGAGAACAACGAGAAGTGTGCGCTGGAGTTGTTTTAAGAAGGGTTGGTGTGTCATTATTATCATTAATTTTGTTGGCGTTTCCTTTGCTAGTTAAACAGGAATCAGCTAATAACTTCCTCCATCATTAGGAATGTTTTTATTGATAGCCTCGATTTCCAAGTGATCTAACTGTGTTAGAATTACTGCGACTTAACTAAGACTTAAATTTCATTGTTGTGAGCGATCGTGCCATCCTAATCTTTCTTCTCGATGCTGATCTTGTCTTCCTCGAAGGACTAGCCGCAGTCCTCAATACCGAAGATGATCTAGAAATTGTCGCCAAGACTGAAACCCCAGAACAGGCTGGAAATCAACTCGCTACTTTAACCAATCTACCCGATGTCTTCGTCCTCGATATTAATTTTACCACTGACAAAAATGCAGCATCAGGAATCGAATTTTGTCGTGAACTTAAACAGACTTACCCCAACTTACCGCTACTTCTTCTCACTACCCTTACTAAAGCAGAAGTTTTAAGACGTTTACGCAATTTGGGAATTGAAGGATATACTCACAAACGGACTCCTTTAGAAGGATTAATCAATATCTTAAAACAAGTCGCCAGAGGAGAAACTTATTGGGAATTAAATCTAGATTCTCTCCCCGAAACTGACAATTTTGAGTTACTAAAATTAGAAACGGGACAACAACTTCTTCCTTCTTCTCCACCGCGATGGCTAACTCGTCAACGAGAAACAGGATTAGCAGAAATTGAACGTAATCTTAGACAAATAGAAGCCACTTTAAAAAAGAATAATCTTTCTACATTTGATTGGTTATTCTGGACGGGTTTACGGCGAGAATTAAAAACAGCGCAATGGATTGTTAAACAACTTTTACCAGTGGAAGTGGTTTTTATTGGCGAAGAAAAGACACCAGAAAGTAAGGAAGAAGATGACTTAACTCCTGTTTTAAATCCGCTTCCCACTAAAATTAGTGAAACGCTTTTACAAACGACATTAGGAAAGATTCAGTTCGGTTTAATTAATAGCAGTGGCTACACCCTAGAAATTGATATTCTCAATGGTGAAAAAAAGCGGGAACTTCTCTATTTGATTGTCCAAGAGTTTCAAGAAGTCTTAAATCAATTGGAGTTTGTACAATTAAAATCTGAAGACTTACCTGAAAGACGATCGTTGCTGTTGCGAGAATTATGGCAAACTTGTCTTACAAAATGGATGAGTAAATATGTTTCTTTCGCTGATTTTCCAGTATCGGGATCAGTGGTAGATTTCCTAATAAAAGAAGCACCATTGGTAGAAAGGATGAGGTTAAATAAAATTCCGCAAGTGACTGCTTTATTTGCTTATCTTTTGTATGAACAGCCTTTAGAAATCGATCGAGTTTCCTATCGTCCAGAGTCACCAGAAGCTCAAGCTAGGGCAGAAATGTTATTTCATAATTTAATTCTAGTGGTAGCAAATGCGGTAATGCAAGTAATTTTAAATCAATTCGGCGAGCAGGAAATTGTTAAAACTTCTCTTTATGAAAGTCAATATCGATCGTCGCGAGAAATTGCTCGTTTTCGTAACGAATTATCTTGGCAATATCGCCAAATCTATTATTTTCAAGAACCAAAAGCCATTTTTGAATCTCGTTATGAACTGTTAGTTTTGCGGGGAAATCAAATTAAAATCACCTCAGTTTATGCACCGAGAAAAGCGGATTTAGACCAATTAAAAGGCATTCGTTCTTCGGTGACGATCGCTTTAGAATTAAGAGACGCGATCGCGCCGCGTTTTCGTTCTCTTTTTGGTGTCGTCGGACAGGGAGTTGTTTATATTTTGACGCAAGTAATTGGTCGAGGAATTGGTTTAATTGGACGGGGTTTCCTACAAGGAATTGGGAAAAGTGTTGAAAGTAAGCGCGATCAATAAAAAAGCTCATTTCTCCCATAAATTAGGGATAAAATGAGCGAGAAGCCTGATATAGCAATCCCAAATCTTATGTAAAAAATTGATTGATGAAAGCCCCCAGAATTGGGGGTTTGGGGGCAAAACAATTTACGAATCACCTAGTATTGCTATAGCAATCCCAAATCTTATGTAAAAAATTGATTGATGAAAGCCCCCAGAATTGGGGGTTTGGGGGCAAAACAATTTACGAATCACCTAGTATTGCTATAGAATGTTTAGGAAATATCTAGGAACTAAGCATCGCATCTAGTTTCCCGTCTTTTTCTAAAGCATAAAGCTCGTCACATCCCCCAATTGAATGATCATCAATAAAAATTTGAGGAACGCTTCGTTTCCCATTCGCTCGTTGCGCCATTTGATCACGAGCGTCTTCATCCCCATCGATCGAGTATTCTGTAAAAGGAATGTCTTTTTGCGTCAGTAGTGCTTTTGCTCGCAGACAAAAGGGACAAGAAGCCCAAGTATAGATTTCAACGTTTGCAGCCATAAAATTAGTCGTCAATCAAGAATAGAATTTGCTCTCAATGAGCTATTTTATCTGAAATCTCGCAAAACCCCCGATAATCTAAAGGGTTCGTTGTAACATTGCCTCTAACACCTGTGGTAACATCGCGTTTAAGTCTGTGTCTGTTTTAAAAAACAGTTGTTGTGGTTCAGGTAAATCAAACGGATAACTCCCTTCCCAGCGCTTCATTTGAGTGAGTAAAATTTGCTCCCGACGTTTACATTGCAACGCATAGCCTAACTCAACGCTTACCGTCGGACTCGGAAGTAACATGGTTGTCTGTTCTTTCTGTATTTGTGCTAATGGTGTTCCATCCGCAATAAAAACTAAACTTTTCCGAATTTTCCGTAACTGATTCTTACTCAAACGTAACGGATCATCTTTCGGACGAACAGAATACTCGATGCTGAGAGGAATACGAGCATTGCGATTAAAGTCTTCAATCGCTGCTTCTAAACTCTCTTTTAGCGCCTCATACGCCTCTGTATATTCTTCCTGATAGGAAAAATAGATCATCGGGTCAAGTAACGCATTAACCTCTCGTTTGATCAAATAAATCTCCTGCGAAATTAAATCAATGTTTGCAATTTGATAACCACCGCTTCCCTCGATATAAAATTCCACCGTTTCTCCCTCTAGATAACGCTGAAACCATTGCGCTTGTTCCACTGTCTCCCGTTCATCTAAAAAATCCGCTCGCAGTCCCGCTTTCAGTAAACTATTTTTATTTAGCCGTAAATCATGGGGACGTTTCATTACTTCTCCCAGTGGCTCATATTCTCCTAAATACCAAGCTCTCAGCGCAATAATTGCCATATATCCATCCGAATAAACTCGCATCAGGCATGATAGCAATTTTCCTTTTAACTTGTAGTTTGTGTTTTATATCATTAAAAATTAGTGAACACCGCCGATTATAAATTTTTACCTTTTTCGTTCTTGATTCGCTTTTTCCTTTTGTCTGTGGGAAGCGCCTGATGTGATATTTTGAAGAATGCCATACCATGATTGTCTGCTATGTCTTCATCTCCTTTTTCTCAAGATCAGCCGCCTTCATCCCCAGAAATTAAAGTTCTAATTGATGAAGAAGCTCGATCGCTGTATTGTTATGTTGAACAGTCTTTTCGTTCTAAAGGGGTTCAATATTATCTTTTAATGCCCATTGACTCCCCCGTCTCAATTATTATGTGGGAGGAAGATGAAGATGCAGAACAAGCGATTTTAATTGAAGGGGAAGCAGAAATTGACGCGCTTTTCCCAAAAGCAGAAGCGAGTTTAGCAGAAGAAGGACTAACCTTGAAACGAACCTCTTTCACCCTCACAGTTGCGGGAGAATTACCTGAACCCGAAGATGATGATATCTTAACTTTAGAAATAGAAACTGAACGCGCATGGGAAGAAGAGGAATTTCAACTTCTTGCTATTTTTTCCCATAAAAATCAAGAATATGGGGTTTATACTCCTCTAGTTCCTCTACTTTTCTTTGCGAAAGCTGAACCGAATGGTGAGTTAGAGTTACTCTCTGTCGATGAGTTAGAAACCATCAAGCCGATTTTAGAGGAATGGATGTTTAATTGAAACCAATCAGATGTAGATGTCGGTTGGGTGGAGAGTAACGTAACCAATCAGATGTAGATGTAGGTTGGGTGGAGAGTAGCGTAACCCAACACGCTTGTCGGTTCGGTGGAGAGTAACGTAACCGAACATTATCGGTGGTAATCTCTCCCGTTAAGCGATTGTTTCCTCCTGTTTCCATGAAAATGCGATCGATTCCGTTTCCTCCGAAGACTCGATCGTTGTTAGCGACAAAAAAGTCATCATTTCCAAGCCACCATAAAGACGATTCTCTCCTTCTCCAGAAAGAATAACATCGTTACCGCTACCGCCAAACGCTCGATCATTCTGAGAAACAAGCAATTGATCATCATCACTTCCGCCATCAATGCGGTTTCCGTTCACCGCTAAGGAATCACCATTCACCTGATCATCACCACTTCCCGTAAAAACGATCGTTCCTTTTACTTAGTTCCCCCCTTTCTTAACTTAGTTAGGCAAATTAACTAATATAATGCAAGAGTGGCTAACTTTAACTGATCAATAACCAAGACAGTTTAAGAATAAGTCACTTTTTAGCGGTGATTTACATCGTGTCAGCCTGTGGACTGGTTAACGCCGACGTTGCCAGGAAAAGCCCTGAGCGGAAAGAAGCAGGAAGTGGACATCAGAGTAAATCAGGTTTTGAGTAAACGTGGTTAAGTTTGAGTAAGTTCCTCATAACGGATGATTAGTGTTGGGTTTCGTTTCCCTTCACCCAACCTACCTTCTGTAGTTCCCCCAAAATTGGGGGTTAGGGGGCGAAACCATCAATGCTAGTTTTTTTGCAATCGTTGAAAACTGCGCTTTAAATGCTTGAGATTTCCTGCTAAATAATCGACATTTGCTTCATACTCTCCATAACGCCACGACACATAGGCTTCTGAAATTTCCTCGACTACTTCCCTTTGAGATCGATCGATCGATCGTAGAATCCACTGTTTCTAAATACTCAAAAGGCGTTTGACAATGGTCGGTTCTTCTTTTTCAATTTTCTAACCTTGTCCCGTATATTGGTCGAAAGCAAGAACTTTAATCCAACCATTCGCCTGCGATCGAAGCCTCATCACAACTTTTGGGGTTAATTCGCCTCGTAAATTTTGATTAATTTGATCACTAAATCCATAGTAAAATTGATCATCAACTTCTCCCGCGCCTTCCACTGGACTGGTACCGCTTCCTCCTCCTTCTCCGTCTCCTTCTCCCTGTTGAACGTATCCTGAATTCGCAATGCGACGATCGTTGTTATCATCAAACCCTTCATTTTCTAAATTTTCTGGACCACTGACAGGAAAAGTCTGGATTTGATAACTGGGAAAACGAGGCATTACAGCAAAAATAAACAGTCCTAAACTGAGGAGGAAAATAGTTTTGGTTTGGGAGAGGAAGCTGTTTCTTGAACTGATGCTAATGCTAATCCTAACCGAGAGCGATAATCGAGGACAAGAACAGGTAAACCAACGAGGAGAAAAATGATCAATAATGGGGCAAAAGCGAGGGTTTGAGAGAGAGTTTCCGCTACTCCTAATAGAATCAAACCAATGACCATTGAGTAACCTAAATCTTTACGACGGGGAAGGTCAAAACTGTGTAAAACTTGTAATTGAATCAGGAGTTCTGCTAAAACTAAACGAGTGTCGTTTAAACTTGAAAGTAGGTTGCGGAAAAATGCGGCAAGCGCAATTAACATCCCGATCGCGATCAAAAATTTAATCGCAATGTTACGCTTATATCGTCTTTGCCAACTCCAAAACGCGCCGATAAAACTAACTGGAACTGTCCAAACACTAAAGCTAGTTTGCGCCGCTAAATCGGTGGCAATAATCCCGACAGCAACTAAAATTTGGACGAAAATCCTTAAGGAAATCGATTCTTCTACTTGGGGAGTCGGTAGCGCTTGGAATTGTTCCCAAAGTTGGTAAAGAAAAGGGAATTGCTGTCGCCGTTGGCTGAAAAAATTAGACATAATGGCGATAAGAATTAATGATGTTTAAGATAGAGGAGAACGCTAAAATAATGGAGATTGACCAGCAGTTAGAACAACTGATTCAAGAAGCACCCGCCGATCGAGGGATGCCGAAAATTATGGAGTACGCGATCGCACCGATGTTAAAAGCGATCGCCGAAAATCTCCAGCATCAAGATTATTATATCTTGCAAAATGCCGAAGAAAGCTGGCAGGTAACAACCCTCCGTCATCGGGAAGATCAAAACGTGACCAAACGAGTCATATATGGGTTTCCCACTTTAGAAGATGCGGGAATTTTTGCCCAACATAACGATGATCCGCAATTAATGGCGCTACCCGTACCAGTAACTCACATTTTATTTGAATTATTAGCGTTTGACCAAGTAGATAGTGTGATCTTTTTTGAGGAGTCTGGAAACTATGAAAACGCGACAGATATTCCTAGAGAAAAACTACAGGAATCGATTCGGGAAAAACTCAAACAATTAAAAGATAAAATGGAACAACCTCCCGCAAATTTAGCCTAATTTCGATTACAATATGAAAGAATTAAACCCCAATGAAAGTTATCCTTGTCCGATCTGTCGATCGGGAAAAGTCGAGTCTTTACCGTTAATGGAAGACACTTTTTCCTGTCAGTTTTGCCAACATCTTTTTACCGCTAATTTCTCCCAGCAAATATTAAAAGTTGTTGATAGTGAAATCCCTCTCAGTTGGTATTGGAATGGCAAAAAATGGAGCAGTCCTCAACGTAAAGGGATACAATTGGGTTGGGGATATGTTGTCGCTGCTGTGTTCTTTATTTTGCTTCCTCCTCTCCTTGTGGGAACTGGTGCGTTTTTATTTCCACCTGTACCTGGAACGCCTTTAGCATGGCTACCTCTAGCGTGGACAATTCTAACGTTACTCACCCATTTTGGAATTTTCCTGTGGCTGGTTGCGGAATATTATCAATTTCCAGTGGTAATGTATTTACGAGCGGTAATGAGACGAAACGATCGCGCTTTCTAAGCGTTCAATCAACTTTTTTCCCTAACTCAATTCACCCTTTTCCCAAGAAAAGAATAGATTAAAATATGGAAATTACGCAAGCAAGAAAACTCTTAGATCAGTTTAGTTGTACTGAACAAAAATCAGTAGAAACCCAAGAACAAAAACAGGAGTTACAAACAGCGATTCAAGACATTGTTAAAGAATCAGAATGGGAAAACTTAGGCGTTTGTGCTGAGAATACTCAACAAGCAATTATTGCGTTAAAAACTTATTTAATGGCTTTTGGTTATGTGCTTAATCAAGTTGATTTTAATCAAGTTGATCAACTTAAAACGCCAGTTTATATTAAATTTAGTACCAAGCAAATGGGATTTTATCAAGATAATTATACAGGAGACTATCGAGGAGTTTTAGTGTCTTGTCAAGCAGAAGATGATTTAATTGCAGGAGTTTATGGTCATTTGCCTTTAGACTTATTTGAGGAGAAATAATGATTAATTATAGCGCTAGGCAAGAGGCAAGAGGCAAAAGGCTTGCATGCAAAAGGCAAGAGGGTTGATTAATCGGTAAGATTTCAAAGTTTTGATGCAGGGTGCGTGACTATTGAGCGTTCAATTGCCTTGCACTTTTTCAAAGCATTAACCGCCTTAAAAGCTGATTGGGTAAAGGTTATAGGTTTATTCAGGAAACCCTAATTAAGGTGTAGTTTACCATACAATATCATCAAGAAGATTGATGGTTAAACTTTCTTGATCGGGAATCGCACTAATGCAAGAACAGATTGGTGTTCCATCTCCTAATTCTACTTCACAAGCATGGCAAGACCCCATCATACAACCAGTAGGAATAAAAAGCCCCGCTCGTTCGGCAACATCTAAAATCGGTTCGCCAGGTTGAGCTTCTATAATGATATCGTCGGGGAGAAAATGAACCTTTACACTCATGTTTATTGTTGTTTTTTATAGGACGTTCGATCGAGCATTGTAATTGTTTAATGTTAGGTTTTGTTATACCATCTTGAATAATTGGTGCTACAGTATCGACTACTTAAGCCCCCCAAACTTGGGGGGATGGGGGGCTTTAATGTAACTTGACTTTTCCAAAATAGTACTACCTCCACCCAACCTAATTTTACTGATTAATGTTGGGTTTCGTGACCTCCACCCAACCTACATTTTTGTCTTAAGCCCCCCAAACTTGGGGGGTATGGGGGGCTTTAATGTAACTTGACTTTTCCAAAATAGTATTACCTCCACCCAACCTAATTTTACTGATTAATGTTGGGTTTCGTGACCTCCACCCAACCTACTTGATTATGGGTTTCGTGACCTCTACCCAACCTACTTGATTATTGGAAAAAATTTAAATCTAAATGCTTTTCTATTATATCGGTGGCAATGTCCAAAACTTCCTCTCGCTGTTGACGGTGATGAGGAACATTAGTGGGTAGAGGAGAGAGTCCTTTTTTCTCCCGTAATAAATTTAACCATTGTCTGCGCCAAGTCCCATTTTCAAATAGTCCATGTAAATAACATCCCCACACGGAAGCGTTAGCATTAACATAACCGAGTTCTGTATCTTCAAATAAGGAAATAAGTTGTTTTGAGTCACCAGTGAAATGCGTTCGTCCTTGATGGATTTCATAACCCGTAACAGAGACCTGATTATCTTCAGGAAAAATGGGATTAACATCTCGTTGACGAGTCAATTTTTCTGAGGTGATGGTGGTTTTCAAGGGAAATAAACCAACACCAGAATAGTCGCCAGCTTCTCCTTCTAACCCATCAGGATCACTTAACGTTTCTCCTAACATCTGAAACCCGCCACAAATGCCAAAAATTGTTCCTCCCTGTTCAATATACTGTTTAAGAGCCATGACCATCCCTGTTTTGTGTAAATGGTTAAGATCAGTATTCGTGGTTTTAGAACCAGGAAGGATCACAACATCTGGGTTTCCTAAGTCATCTTCAGGACGAACATAACGGACGTTGACGCTGGTTTCCGCTTCTAAGGGGTCAAAATCAGTAAAATTGGAAATTTTGGGAAGGTGGATAATGGCAATGGTGAGATCAGTATTGGGTTTGCGTCCCCGTCTTTCTAATAAGTCGAGAGAGTCTTCTGCTGGAAACACTTGTTGTAAGTAGGGGATGACTCCGATAACGGGAATTCCTGTATAGTTTTCTACCCATTCGATACCAGGTTGTAAGATGCTTTCTTGTCCCCGAAATTTATTGATGATGATGCCTTTAATGAGATCATGTCCAGCGTTAGCGTGTTTTAAGATTTCCAATGTCCCGATAATATGGGCAAATGAGCCACCGCGTTCGATATCGACGACGAGTAAAGTTGAGGCGTTGAGGTATTGAGCAACACGCATATTGGTGAGGTCGCGGTGCATGAGATTGATTTCGGCGGGACTTCCCGCACCTTCACAGACGATATAGTCGTAGGTTTGGCTGAGGGTGTCTAAAGCGGTTGTGATTGCTTGCCAGCCTCGATCGAAGTATTGTTCATAATATTGTTGTGCTTGCGTGCGTCCCACTGCTTTCCCATTTAAGATCACCTGTGAGGTCATATCCCCTTGAGGTTTCAAGAGGATGGGATTCATTTCCACAGTCGGTTTAATCCCTGCAGCCCAGGCTTGAACCGCTTGGGCGTAGCCAATTTCGTCTCCGTTATCAGTAACATAAGCATTGAGCGCCATATTTTGCCCCTTAAAAGGAGTAACTCGCCAACCGCGACGGTATAGCATCCGACAGATAGCCGCACAAAGTAGGGATTTTCCAGCGTGAGAAGTTGCTCCCACCACCATTAAGGCTTGTTTCATCTTGTCTTCGCCTCTTGGAGACACTGATTAGAGTTGGGATTTTGTGGCTATAGCAGTTCTAAATCATTCGTAAAAAGTTGATTAACCGTTCCCCCCTTTCAAAGGGGGGCTAGGGGGGATTAACCCCCCTTTCAAAGGGGGGCTAGGGGGGATTAATTTAAAATTCATTTAGGATTGCTATATTCCATCTTACAAATGAACTACAAAACCTGGAAGGGAAAATAATATAGAGTTTTATCTATGAAATGAATAAGAAAACAAGTTTTGTAACTATGGGATTAAACCTTTATGATTGTTAAAACATTTTTAAATTATAAAAACTTTAATCAAAACAACATTTATGCAAATCACTAATCGCATCCATTTCCGTAATCTGAAAGGAGATATTTTCGGCGGGGTAACAGCCGCCATTATCGCTTTACCGATGGCGCTGGCGTTCGGGGTTGCTTCTGGTGCTGGGGCTACTGCTGGACTCTGGGGGGCGGTTTTAGTGGGTTTTTTCGCTGCCCTTTTTGGCGGTACTCCCACCCTCATTTCTGAACCCACCGGTCCGATGACGGTGATTATGACCGCAGTAATTGCGAATTTAACCGCTAGTAATCCTGAAAACGGTATGGCGATGGCGTTTACCGTCGTAATAATGGCGGGATGCTTTCAGATTTTATTTGGGGCGTTAAAGTTAGGAAAATATATTACCTTGATGCCCTATACAGTGATTTCTGGCTTTATGTCGGGAATTGGGGTAATTTTAGTGATTCTACAAATTGCACCGCTTTTAGGACATGAAAGCCCTAGTGGTGGCATTATTGGCACGTTAAAAGCTCTTCCTGAACTACTATCAACCCTGAACACAGCAGAATTAGGCTTGGGCGTTCTTACCATTGCGATTCTTTTCCTCACCCCAAAACAATGGAAACGGGTTGTTCCTCCCCAATTAATTGCTTTAGTGTTAGGAACAGTGGTCTCTCTTTTTGCTTTCTCTAACCTTGATCTCCGTCGCATCGGTGAAATTCCAGCAGGTTTGCCGTCTTTACAAGTGCCAACGTTTAGTATTGACCAATTACAGTTGATGGTGGTTGATGCGTTGGTGTTAGCGATGTTGGGCTGTATTGATGCGTTACTGACTTCGGTGGTTGCAGATAGCTTGACTCGTACCCAACACAATTCTGATAAAGAGTTAATTGGTCAGGGGTTAGGAAATTTGGCTTCTGGAATGTTTGGCGGTTTGGCGGGTGCTGGTGCAACGATGGGAACGGTGGTTAATATCCAAACGGGGGCGCGAACGGCTTTATCAGGGTTAACTCGTGCGTTTGTTTTACTGATTGTTGTCCTTTGGGCTGGTAGCTTGACGGCAACAATTCCGATGGCAGTTTTGGCTGGCATTGCGATGAAGGTTGGGGTGGATATTATTGATTGGAATTTCCTGAAACGTGCCCACCAAGTTTCGATTAAAGGGGCTTTGATTATGTATGGTGTGATTGGGTTGACGGTATTTGTCGATTTAATCACAGCAGTGGGTGTCGGTATCTTTATTGCGAATATCCTCACCATTCGACGTTTGACAGATTTACGTTCTGAAGATGTCAATGCGATTTCTTATGCAGATGACAAAATTGTGATGAATGAACGGGAGAAAGAGTTACTTGATGGTGCAGCGGGTCGAGTTTTATTGTTCCATCTTAGTGGTCCGATGATTTTTGGGGTTTCTAAGGCGATTTCTCGTCAGCAAGATATGGCTGGAGATTACAATGTCTTGATTCTTGATCTTAGTGATGTTCCTTTACTCGGTGTTACTTCTTCTCTCGCTTTGGAAAATGCGGTTAAAGATGCGGTGGAAAAAGGTCGCCATGTGTTAGTCGCTGGTGCAACAGGTAAGGTCAAAGATCGGCTGCAACGGTTGGAGATTGCAGAGTTGATTCCTCGTGATCATTTTGTTACTGACCGTTTGACGGCGTTAGAGTTGGCGAATGAGTTTATCGCACAAGAGTCTGTTGCTTCTAGTGTGACGGCTTCCTGATTCGGATGTTCTCTGGTTTGTCTCTACTGGACTAGAGTTTGATAGAATGAAATTGTTAAGTATTTTTGCAAAGGCAAGGAGTGATAAGGTCATGTCTGATCTCGATCGAGGCATTATGAAGTTTAGAGGGGCGGATAAGCCTGTTGTCGTTGCTGTGTCTTCAGTAGTAGTTCTCGGCGCGATCGTTGCTTTAATCCTCTGGGCGTTACAAGTGGCTTACGTGGTGGAATAAAATCGTTTCGATTTCACGCAAAAAAACGATCGCGCTGCTAGAACAAACGGCGCGATCTTTATTTTTAGTGCCTCCTGAAAAAGTCCATTGGTTGGTTTAGTAAGGCAAGAGGCAAGAGGCAAGAGGCAAAAGGCAAGAGGCAAGAGGCAAGACTTCAGGACTTACGCAGTTGAATAAATTTCGCCCCCTCGCCCCCAACTTTGGGGGAAATTAATTGATCAAGTCCCCCAGAATTGGAGGATTTAGGGGGCAACTTCCGCCCCCTCGCCCCGAACTTTGGGGGAAATTAATTCATAAAGTCCCCCAGAATTGGGGGATTCAGGGGGCGAGTGCGTAACTTCCAGACTTTATCGATCGAGATACTGTTCTAAAGCCTCAGAAACAATTTTGGTCATACTGGTTCCCCGTTCATTGGCAGCCGCTTTCAGGCGTTCGTGTAGTCCTTCATAGATACTAATCCGATGACGACGACCTTTTCCACCAGCGCTGGGGATAACTTGGTTTGGATCATAATTGGCACTATACTCTTGTATCGCTTCAAACCCAACACGATTACAAAATTCGCCAAAACTTTCCTGTTTGTTGCGCTTTTGTTTGTAAAACGCTAATATCGGCTCAATATATTCTTCTAGCTCATCGATCGGCATCTTGTCAACATAAGGACGAGCTAAGGCAGTTTGATTGGGGGTTCCCCCTAACCACAGTTGATAACTTTTCGGCGCACTACCCACAAATCCTAATTCTGCCATATAAGGACGGGCGCAACCATTGGGACAACCAGTCATCCGTACCACTAATTCCTGTTTGGACATTCCCAGTTTTTTCAAGACACCGCGAACCCGATCTAAAATACTGGGTAAGGCTCTTTCTGATTCCGTAATCGCTAATCCACAGGTAGGAAGGGCTGGGCAAGCCATCGAATAGCGCAAAAGATGATCTAAATCATTGGGATTGGTAATCAGTCCGTGATTGGTTAATATGGCTTCGATCGCGCTTTGGTCTTCAGGATTAATTTCGTACAGAATCACGTCATGGTTCGCCGTTAACCGCATGGGAATCTGATATTGTTCCACCACTTCCCGCAATGCGGATTTTAAGCGAAAACTCCCCTCATCTTTAACGCGACCATTCTCCACTGATAAACCAAAGAACAGTTTACCGTCTCCTTGTTCATGCCAACCGAGAAAATCCTTATATTCAAACGGAGGAAGCGGTTTCGAGTCTGGTAAGGGTTTCCCAAAATATTCTTCTACTTTGCTGCGGAACTTCTCTACACCCCAATCATGGAGAAGATATTTCATTCTCGCATTACGACGCTGCACGCGATCGCCATAATCTCTCTGAGTCGCGACGATCGCTTTTAATAGATCATATACATCACCTTTATCCACATAACATAAAGGATCAGACATCCGCGCAAAGGTTTCTTCTTTGTTGTGAGTGCGTCCCATTCCACCACCAGCGAGGACATTAAAGCCTTGTAATTCCCCGTCTTCATCGGTAATGACGATTAAACTCACATCATGGGTATAAACATCAATGGAATTATCTCCAGGAACGGTCACGCAACACTTAAACTTGCGAGGCATATAATATTTCCCATAAACGGGTTCTTCCCCCTCATGGAAAATTGTCCCATTACCATTGCGTTCTCTCGCCGCTTGGACTTCTGGCGCTTCTTCTACACTGACAAACTTTTCCCCATCTAGCCAAATCTCATAATAGGCTTCCGTTTGAGGACGGAGTAAGTCGGCAATATTATCGGCGTACTGCCAGGCGTACTGATATTCTTTGCTATTTTTAAAGGGGGCTGGCGGGGCCATCACGTTACGATTTAAGTCGCCACAAGCGCCTAATGTTGACCCCATGTTGCGAATAATGCGGCTGATGGTTTCCTTGAGATTTTTCTTGAGAATCCCGTGTAACTGAAACCCTTGTCGCGTGGTTACTCGCAACGTTTGATTACCATACTCATTAGCGAGATCATCAAGGGTTAAATACAGTTCTGGTGGAATGAAACCCCCTGGGTTACGAGTTCGCAACATGAACTGATAATCTTTTTCTTGTCCTTTTTGGCGGTTGTCGCGGTTGTCTTGTTGATAAGACCCATGAAATTTCAGGATTTGAACTGCGTCTTGGCTGAAGTGGGTGGTGTCTTCTTGGAGTTCACTGGTGAGGGGTTCTCGTAAAAAATTACTATTTTCCTTGATTCCTTCTAGTTTTGATGGTTTTGCGGTTTTTGCTGGTTTTGATGCTACCATTACTGCTTTGTTCTCGCTCGATCGTTACTGTTGTGGATCACCGCTAAACCTCTCGGAATTACGGTGATTATTTCCATCATATCGCGAGTGGATCATTTTTCAACTATGACGGAACTATGAGGGAAATTTGAAGGAAATATGAATAAATAAGAAGAAATAATAAGCTACGATCGAGGCTAGTTTAAGCAAAAGTTCCCTTAATTTAGCAATAAGAAATGCAACTCGTTACAATTGGATTAATGTCAGTGGGATTAGCTGCGGATGCGTTTGCGGTATCTTTAACCAGTGGCTTTTTAATCAAACGAATTAAAGTAAATAAAGCGCTAAAAATTGCTTTATTTTTTGGAATTTTTCAAACCTTAATGCCGCTTTTAGGTTGGGTAACAGGATTAGGCTTTCGAGAATTAGTGAGCGCGATCGCGCATTGGATTGCTTTTACGCTTTTAGCTTGGTTAGGGGGCAATATGATTTATGAAGCACTAACGGGGGATGAAGAAAAACCCTTTAATCCCTTAGATAACTCAACGCTGTTTGGGTTAGCCATTGCTACCAGTTTAGATGCTTTAGCGGCGGGTTTGGGAATTTCTGTGATTAAAATGCCTTTAGTAATAACGGTTAGTATTATCGGTTTGATTACATTTTTACTCTGTTTTTTAGGTGTATTTATGGGGCATCGGTTTGGTAATTTATTGAGTGAAAAAGTAGAAGTTATTGGGGGATTAATTCTCATTGGAATTGGCAGTAAAATTTTAATCGAGAATTTACTTCCGATTTCTTAACTTTGATTAATACCATTTTGAATAACTGACGCTACACACCAACTCATTATTCCCCCCTTTCAAAGGGGGGTTAGGGGGGATAAACTGTAACACCACTTTTTGAAAATGGTATGATTTGGCTTTCCAATTAGCTGGTAAGGGAACGCTCGATCGCCTATGATGTAAGTCAGTAGGAAGACCGATAATTGTTTAACTGGTAAGGAATCAGGATAAGCGGATCAAAAGTTGTTCTAAAATGGCTGATAACAGCAACTCACCACAAAGCGCTTTGTTATGAAACGACTTTTGATCTTTGGTCTATTTTTTTTCGGACTCACCTTTGCTCTTTGGAACTTTACATTGAGCGCATCACAAGGGAATTATCGCTCTTATGTTCTCGATTTCAAGGAAGATATTTCCCAATCTGTCATCGAGAATCAGTTAAAAACATTACAAGATAAGTATGATGTTACCGTTGAATTGAACAGTGAATTTTCTGATCGCGATCGCGTTTATATTCTCAAATCAGAGGAAGAACTCCCCACACTCAAACCTCTGAAACAACTGCTCAAAGGAACAACTGAAGCCATCGATCGCAACTACCGCTATCAGGCTTTTGCTATCCCCAACGACCCCAATTATAACCAACAATGGAACTTTCGCAGCATCAACCTCGAACAAGCCTGGGATGATACCCAAGGCGACGGCGTAACCGTTGCGGTAATTGATACAGGAGTCAGTCAAGTTCCCGACTTAAAGCAAACTGAGTTTGTGGAAGGCTATGATTTTGTCAACGATCGAACACAAGCTGATGATGATGTGGGACACGGGACTCACGTTGCGGGAACAATTGCTCAATCCACCAACAATAATTATGGTGTAGCAGGGATTGCCTACAAAGCCAAAATTATGCCCATTAAAGTCCTTGATGGCAATGGTGGGGGAACCGTCGCCGATATCGCTGAAGGCATCCGTTTCGCTGCAAATAATGGGGCTGATGTCATTAATTTGAGTCTCGGTGGCTTAGGAGACAGTCACATCATGTCAGAAGCGATTAAATACGCCAACGAAAAAGATGTGGTGATTGTCGCCGCTGCGGGAAACTCCAACCAAAATTCTGCCGCTTATCCCGCCCGTTATCCCCATGTTATCGGCGTTTCTGCCCTAGATGCAGCAGGAGTAAAAGCCAATTATTCCAACTTTGGCGCAGGAGTGGATATCTCCGCACCTGGGGGAAGTGAAGCGGGAAAAGTCGTCCAAAATACCATCAGCCCCGATACTGGAGAAGCGGTTTTTACAGGGTATCAGGGAACCAGTATGGCAGCCCCTCACGTCGCGGGTGTCGCCGCTTTAATTAAAAGTGCGGGAATTACCGAACCCGAAGAAGTGCTGAGTGTCTTAAAACAATCAGTGCGAAAAGTGCAGGAAGACCCCAAAAATCATTACGGTGTGGGACAATTAGACGCAGGTCAAGCGGTTAAATTAGCAATGCGCGGACAAATTAGCGTTCGTGACTTTGTGCGGTGGATGCGGGATAATGGTTATCTCAATCCTCGTTTCTGGATTGATGGCGGAACCGTGATGTTACCGTTTAAGTTAGCAACGGTCATCGGTGGTTATCTTCTCGCTTGGTTCTTAAGAAACTATTTCCCCTTTGCTTGGAGTTGGGCGTTAGGAAGTGGCATTATTGCAGGAAGTTCGGGCTTATTTTTCCTCAAAGGATTCTATATTTTTGATCTCCCCCAAGCACCGTTTCGGGTGATGGGAAGTTCTATCCCAGAGTTAGGAAATGCAATTCAAGGAAGTCCGATTCTCAATCCTTTCTTTGCCAGTGTGTTGATTCCATTAGGATTAATCCTGTTACTGTTACAACATCCCCGTTGGCGTTGGTTTGCGGTGGGAACCAGTTTGGGAGTTGCTTCCTTTTTAGCAATGAGCGCGATCGTTTCTCCTGCCGTTTGGGGACTCGGTAGCGGCGCGATCGCCAGAAGCTATCTTCTCCTTAATGCTCTATTATGCTGGGGATTAGGACGTTTGGCAACTCGTGACGAAAAAGCCGTTTCTTAGTTTTTAAAACCTCATTGGGGTGAATAATCTTTCGCCCCGATTCAGATACAAACTGCCGAATTATCGATCATTTCTAGAACAATTACAATCTAGAAAGAATAATGATTGATGAGACTATCTTGCGATGAACGTTATCCATTTACCGATTTATCAGTTTTTAGAAGGTTCAGGAAAGAGTTTTGTTATCCCTGTTTATCAACGAGATTATGCTTGGACAAAAATCAATTGTCAGAAACTTTGGGATGATATTGTCGATTTAAGTTATCAAGGAAGAAACGATCATTTTCTCGGAACACTGGTGACAATTGGAAGTGGTTTCCAAGAATATACAATTATTGATGGACAGCAACGATTAACCACGATTTCAATTATGTTGATCGCGCTTCATAATTATTTAAAGCAACAAGATCAACTTCCCCAACAGGAACAATTTTTATCAGAACAAGTTTTAGAGTTTCTCATTAATAAATATGCGCCTGAAAAGCATCAAAGAATCCGCCTCAAGCCGAATCAACAAGATCAAACCTCTTTTGCAAGTCTCTTTGAAGATGATCGCTCTTTTGACGGACAATCTAACATTATCAATAACTACAAATTTTTCTATGATAAAATCAGTTCTGGACAACTCTCCCCTTCACAATTTTTTCAATCTTTTCAGAAGCTCAAAATTGTTTTAATTGATTTAGTGAGAGAACAAGATGATCCGCAGTTAATCTTTGAAAGTTTAAACTCAACCGGTGTTGATCTCACCGCAGGAGATTTAATCCGCAACTATATTTTAATGGATTTACCTCCGATTGAACAGGATCAAATGTATAAGAATTACTGGCTAAAAATTGAGAATTTAGTTGGTAATCTTGCCGAATTTGTTAGAAATTATCTCATTTATCAGGAAAAGGTTTCGGTGAAACGAGATGATGTTTATACTGTCTTTAAGAAATTTGCGGTTAAACAATTTAATAATGATAAAGAGACAATTGTTAAAGATTTGCTCTACTTTGCTGAAATTTATAGCTGGTTAGTTCAAATTAGAAGCCATAATAACACAGGAATTAATCACCGTTTACTGAGATTAAATAAAATTGAGTTTACAGTCTGTCATCCTTACTTGTTTGATGTTTTTAATGATTTAAAACAGGGATTTTTAACGGAAGATGCGGTGACAGAAATTTTAGCCATTATCGAAAGTTATGCTTTTCGGAAGATTATTGTGGATAATTCTACTCAAGGGCTAAATAAAATGTTTATTACCTTTTCTAAGGAAATTAAGAAGGAAACGAGTTGGAAAAGTAGTTACCTGGAAATTCTTAAGTTTAAGATACTGGAGAAAACAGCATCACAGAGATTTCCCAATAATCAAGAGTTTGAAACCGCTCTAATTTATAAAGAGATTTATCGCACACAATCGAAAAACAAAAACTTTTTATTAGAATCTTTGGAAAACCATAATTCCTCTTATAAAGTAAATTTAGAGGAGTTGACGATCGAGCATATTATGCCACAAAAACTAACGAAAGATTGGAAAGAAGTTTTAGGAAACAATTGGCAAGAAATTCATAAAAAGTATTTACACACTTTAGGAAATTTAAGTTTAACGGCGAAGAATCAACAGTTATCTAATCAGTCTTGGGAAGATAAACAAGCGATTGATTATCAAGAAAGTAAACTAAAACTGAATTTCAAACTCGATCGCGCCACGCAATGGAAGGAAGAAGAAATCGTTAAACGAGGAAAAAGACTCGCACAAGAAGCGTTACAAATTTGGAGTTATCCCGAAACGAAATATGAAAAAAATCAACCCGATGAGCAACTATTTGATTTAAGCAGTGAGGATAGTTTTAGTGGTAGTAAACCTGCTTATTTATACATCGAGAATGAAGACGCAATCAAGTTAAAAACTTGGAAAGATTTACTCGTTTATGTCTGTCGATACTTATATGATTTCTCTCCCACTCAGTTTAAACATCTTCAAAATAGTCCCGAATTTCGTTGGAATTTTGATCCGAAAAAACCCTTACGAAGAGCGACGGAATTTGCTGAAAATAAATATGTTGAGGGGAACATTAGTGCGAATGGAACAATTACTTTTTTGGGAAAACTGTGTGAGCGAATGAACTATCCTCCTGAAAAGATTTCTTTTTCAGTTAAAAATAATAAATCATAGCGGTGAATTAATTAATAATTGATTGCTCATTTTTCCTTGCTTTTAGGGGCGTTTTCTAAAATTGGCAACACTTCCCATTATGTAAGAACAGTCTATCAGGAAACCCGATCGAGCGCAACCCCTGAATCAAAAAAATTTTTCTGTTTGGAGTTGAAATGATGTTTTATTCAATATTAGAATCCGTTTGCATACCATATTTTCTGTATTTTGCCCACTGTTTTTCCTTATGGTTGCTGTTCGATCATCTTTTCAATCCTTATGCTCGATCGAGGCTTGTCAATACGGGTGGGGGGGATACTAGCAACGAGTTTCCTTGCTTTTAGGGGTGTTTTCTAAAATTGGCAACACTTCCCATCGTGTAAAAACAGTCTATCAGGAAACCCGATCGAGCGCAACCCCTGAATCAAAAAATTTTTTGCCTTCTGATGAAATTTAGGAAGAAAACCTGACACGGTAGAGTTGAACAATCTTCTCAATCACTTGTTCAATGGTCAAACCATCTGTCACCAATTCAATCGCGTCGGGTGCTTTTCTCATGGGAGCAATTGAGCGATTACTATCATAAACATCTCGTTCCTGAATCTCCTTCTGTAGCTGTTCAAAATCAATCGTTTCTTGATTTTGAGTCACCATTTCTCGTTGTCGTCGTCGCGCTCGCTCTCCCACCGAAGCCGTCAGAAAGATTTTCAATTCCGCATTGGGGAAAACATGAGTACCAATATCTCGCCCTTCTGCGACTAACCCCCCTTTCTCTCCCCATTGCTGTTGTTGTTCCAATAATTTTTGTCGCACTGCTTTTTGAGCAGCGATTGCGGAAACCTTACGAGTCACCAAAGGAGTCCGAATCAGTTGCGTGATATCTTCTCCATTCAAGTTAACCCTTACTGGAACATCAGGATGGTCACTGAGAGAGAGTTGAAGATCAGCTTGGGATACTAACTCGGCGATTCTCGCTTCATCATCAAGAGATACCTGAGAGTTAAGCACTAACCAAGTAAAAGCTCGATACATTGCTCCCGTGTCCAAGTGTAACAAACCCAACGCCGCCGCGACGCGACGAGTAACCGTCGATTTTCCTGCACCAGCGGGCCCATCAATGGCGATAATCGGAGATCGATCGAGCAATATAATATTATCAATCAAACGAGTCTTTCCCACATAACTGGCTAATGCGAGGAGTCCTTTTCTCTCCACTTGATCTAGAGGTTGTAACGTATCAGGATCAACCAATGCGACATAATCCAAAGGAGAAGAAATCTTTTGACGTAAGATATCCATCAAAGCGGTTGCGTTGCGAACTTGTTGCTGTTCAAAAGCGAGTTTCGATGCTTGTAACCCTTGAGATAACGCTTGTGCTTGTTGTCTCTCCTCCGAAGTTAAATACTGATTGCGAGAACTATAAGCAAGACCAGACGCTTCTCGTACAATGGGACAAGAACGAATTTCGATCGGAAAATTCAAATCTATAACCAACCGACGAATAATCGCTAATTGTTGCGCGTCCTTTTCGCCAAAATAAGCGCTAGTGGGTTGAACAATATTAAACAGCTTTGTCACTACTGTTGCGACTCCTTCAAAATGATTAGGACGACTTTTCCCACACATCTGAGTCGTCATCTGAGAAGGAGGAATCACCTGTGTCATCGTTTCTAGAGAAGAAGGATAAAGTTCTTCTACCGTTGGCGCAAATACCACATCCACACCAGCTTCCTCACATAACTGACAATCCTTTTCCAACTGACGAGGATATCGATCGAGATCAGAATCGGGTTCAAACTGTAAGGGATTGACAAAAATACTGACAATGACCAGATCATTTTCAGCGACAGCATGAGCAATCAAACTGAGATGACCCGAATGTAACGCTCCCATTGTGGGAACTAACGCTATATTTTGTTTCTCTTCCCATGAAGATTGAAGTTGAGTTCTCACTCCCGCAATCGTTTTAAACAGACGCACTGTCTTTCCCCCTGAAGACAACAATTGATTTCAGATACAGAAGTTATCCTAGCTTGTTTCACTCAGGGTTACAAATTCTTTTTCACCACCAAATTCTGAAACAAGGAGAGGAACGAATCAGTAAACGAACGGGAAAACCCGACGGGACAATATCATTGGCTGATTTCTCCAGAGGAAATGGAGATTGCGATCGCGCCGTTGTGAGGGAAGCCAGCCGCAGCCGAAAACGCTTGGAAAATCGTTCTCGCGTATACGTGAAATCTCCAGTGGAGAACAGGGGAATAATGAACTGAGTGACCTCTTGGCAACGGTGAGCGATCGAATCAGGAATTAAGGAAAGGAATGCTAATGGTGACGAAGTGGCGTTTCAGTAACCAGTAACCAGTGATCAAATAACCAATAACAAAGGAAGGAAATGTCAAGCCAAGATAAGCAAAACTAATTATTTATTGGTTTGAGATTAATCTTTTTAAATTTAAGGGACAATTTACATTTCTTTACAAAGAAAAAAATCGGAAAATATTGACGAGATTGCGCCGTTTGGGGTAGGATAAGCAAAACAATAATCCAGAGGGAGTTATTGTCTAAATTCAGAATACTGGGTTAAAAGTCCGATTCACTCGTTGGAAAATCCAAAATCTTGTCAAGTCTTTTGCGAACAACTCACATGGATTTTTGTTGCGAAGTAAGAATTTTTGTGAAGAGGGGTTGACAGATATCTGGAAAAGTGCATGAGGAGAAAAAACAATTCACAATTGACAAGAGAGAATAGACGATAGAAAATTGATAGATTAAGCCTAAATCAGGGATGACACAAAATCAACTGTGAACAGGTGAGATGGTTAAATTGTGAATGATCAGCAGTCGATTGTCAACAGAAAATAGGTCGGTGCAATGAACTTATTTAAAACTCCAGAAACCTCTCTAGAAGAAGTATTCCGTCAAATTGGGAGCGGTGGCATTCCGCCAGTGGTAGAGAACTTCGATCGAGGCAAGACAATTTTTTTCCCAGGTGATCCAGCAGAACGAGTGTATTTCCTGCTCACAGGAGCAGTCAAACTGTCACGAGTGTATGAAACGGGAGAAGAAATCACCGTCGCGCTTTTGCGAGAAAATAGCGTGTTTGGGGTGTTGTCTCTAATTACTGGTCAAAAGTCCGATCGATTCTATCATGCGGTTGCGTTTACCCCAGTAGAGCTTCTTTCCGCGCCGATTAATCAAGCAGAAACCGCCTTTCGAGAGAATGCCGAATTAACCCGACTGATGCTGCAAGGATTATCCTCTCGGATTTTACAAACAGAAATGATGATTGAAACCCTAGCCCATCGAGATATGGGGTCAAGATTAGTGAGCTTTTTATTAATTTTATGTCGAGATTTCGGACAGCCGACTGCACAAGGAATTCAAATTAACTTAAAATTATCTCATCAAGCAATTGCTGAAGCGATTGGCTCAACTCGCGTCACCGTAACTCGTTTACTAGGAGAATTGCGAGAAGAAGAAATGATTTCAATTGAGAAGAAAAAAATCACAGTCCATAACCCCGTCTTACTCAGTCAACAATTCTCTTAACCCTTTCCCACCATGATGACCAGTGCGCTCGTATTAATTGCAGCAATTTTACTGCTAGGTGGCTTATTAGCGGCGCTGGGAGATTATCTAGGCTCAAAAGTGGGAAAAGCAAGGCTACGAATTTTTAAATTGCGTCCGCGTCAAACGGCGACATTCGTCACGATTTTCACAGGGACATTAATTGCTGCGAGTACATTAGGAATTTTATTTGCAACGAGCGAGTCTTTACGAAAAGGAATTTTCCGCTTAGATGAATATTTAAATCGTTTACAAGACGCACGTAACGAGTTAGCAGAAGCCACTCAAGATAAACGAGAAGTTGAAGCCGAATTAGACAAAGCGCAACAGCGTTTAGACACAGTTAATCGTAAGTTTCAAGCGACGGAAGAAGAGTTAGGAAGGGTATCACAGCAAGTTCAACAATTAAAACAACAACTTTCCAACCTGAAACAAGAGCGAGAAAAACTATTAGCAGAACGGAAAAGATTAGAAGCGCAAATCGTAGAAAAAGACCAAGAATTAGCGCAACAAAAAGAAGCACTTAAAACCACTGAAAACCGTTTAGAAGCATTAGAAAAACAACGGAATGAATTACAAACTGAAATCGAAAAACAAGACCAAGAAATTGCTGATTTAGATGCCATTATTGAGAAACGAGATGAGGTTTTACAGTTTCAAGAACAGAAAGTCAAAAAATTAGAAAATAAAATCGCTGAGTCACAGGAAAAAATTCAAGCGCTAGAGCAATATTACGAAAATTATCAAGCCCTGAGACAAGGAAATGTGGCTTTAGTAAAGGGAGAAGTTTTAGCGTTTAATCTAGTCAAGATTGAAAATTCTCAACAAACTGAAGCCGTAATTAAGCGTATTTTGAGACAAGCAAATCAAAAAGCAATTGAAGCAACACAACCTGGAAATAAAGACTTTCAAGAACAGATTGTTGTCATTACGGAATCACAAGTCAAGCGCTTAGAAGAAACGTTAGCAAGCGGTGAAGAATATGTGGTACAGATTGTAACAGCAGGGAATTACTTAAATGGCGAAAAAAAAATTCGTGTGTTTGCTGATGTTGTGCGGAATCAGAAGATTTTTGAAAAAGGAGAAACGATCGCGTCTTTATCTTTAACTCCCCAAGAAGTGCGATCGGGAAAACTCTTAGAGCGAGTAGAATTATTATTAGCTGCGTCTCGATTTCGATCGCGTCGCGCGGGAATTGTGGGGAATATTGTGGTGGGAGAAAGTAATCTAGAGGTGATTCAATTTATGGAAGAATTAACAACAATTAATCAATCTTATGATCAAATTCAGGCGATCGCAGCGAAAAAGACTTATACAGTGGGTCCTTTGCGATTAAAATTAAAAGTTATGGCAGATGAGCAAGTGATTTTAACGAATTAATGCAATCATGGTTCTAGTATTAGGATTTGATCCAGGACGAGATAAATGTGGGTTAGCATTGGTGGAAACAACGGGAGAAATTATTGAGCAGCAAGTGGTTAATTCTGAGGAAGTTATTTCGACGCTAAACAATTGGTTGAGTCGGTATGTTGTGGGTAAAATGGTCATGGGAAATCAAACCACTGCGTCACAATGGAAGGAGAAATTAACCGCAAGTTTTGCGACAATTCCGATTGAGATGGTAGATGAGCGTAACAGTAGTTTAGAAGCGCGCGATCGTTACTGGGAATTGTATCCAGCGCGGGGATTAAGTGCTTTAATCCCGAAAGGAATGCGACTCCCTCCTCGTCCCATTGATGATATTGTTGCGATTATTTTGGTGGAGCGATCGAGAGATGCCATTTAATTTGAGCTTGACGAGATGTTTCTGTTTTTAAGAGTTCAACTTGGACATAATGTTTAGGAAAATAAGGCAATCTTTCTGACCATTCGATCGCAGTAATCCCAGGTTTCACTTCTTTCCCTTCCCAATAGGTTTCTGGGAATAATTGCTCGATCGCACTGGGAGTTTCTAAGCGATATAAATCTAGATGATAAAGGGGAATTTCCCCTTCTAGATACTCATTAATCAGGGTAAACGTGGGACTAACAATGGGAGTAGTAATCCCTAATCCTTTTCCTAATCCTTGTACATAAGTTGTTTTCCCAGCGCCAAGTTCACCTCCTAATAAAATCACTGTATTCGGAGGAAGCATCTTTGCCATTTTCGCGCCTAATTCCTGAGTTTCAGTGGCATTTGCTAAGGGAACTTCCCAAGATGATTGCGTCATAAGCCATGCTTTTTTAAGGTTATATCATTTCTAGATATTCAGGTTATACCATTTTCAAAAAGTGGTGTTACAGTTTATTCCCTCTAATATCAGGTTCGCTCGATCGATTCCACGCCCATGGAACGTCTCCACGCGAAACCCAACACGCATTATAAGCAATTACCCGAACTTGATATAACCCCCCTTGGAAAGGTTACAGTTCATCCCCCCTAACCTCCTCACTTCGCTCCGGCTTGGAAAGGTTACAGTTTATCCCCCCTAATATCAGGTTCGCTCAATCAATAATAAAAAGTAGGTTGGGTGAAGCGAAGCGAAACCCAACACCAATTATAAGCAATTACCTGAACCTGATATAACCCCCCTTGGAAAGGTTACAGTTTATCCCCCCTAACCTCCTCACTTCGCTCCGGCTTTGAAAGGGGGGAAAAGAAGGGGATGGTATTATTTTGTGCGACTATACCAACGCATAATGACTTTACCCAAACGATAGGAATCGTGGCGAATCTGACCGGAACTGGTATCCATGATATTGGCTAACACGAGACGACGATTTAAACGCGCAATATCTTCTCGATCGACATATACGGGATGAGATTTTTCTTCTGCATACCGTTGTAAACTTTCTGCTGTGGGAGATCGTCCTTGCGCTAATACCGCATCAAATAAAGGCATTTCTGACACCGCATCGATCGCGTCAATATGATCGGAAACCGTGTAACCGTCCGTTTCTCCAGGTTGAGTCATAATGTTACAAATATAGAGACGAGGAACATTAACCCTTGCTAGGGCTTCCCGAATTTCAGGAACGAGTAAATTGGGGATAATACTGGTGTAGAGACTGCCAGGACCCATCAAAATTAAATCTGCGTCCTCGATCGCGCTCAATACGGCGGGTAATGCTGGGGGATTTTCAGGACGACAACCAATGTGAATAATTTTCCCACCTGCTTCGGAAATTTGCGATTCCCCTGCGATGATCCGTCCATCCTCCATTTCTGCCCACAGATTAACATCTGTTAGCGTCGCTGGCAAAACTCGTCCTCTCACCGCTAATACTTTGGAACTGGCGGCGATGGCTTGTTCTAAATCTCCTGTGATATTATTCATTGCTGAGAGAAAAAGATTACCAAAACTATGTCCGCTTAATCCCTCTCCCGTGTGAAACCGATACTGGAATAACTCTGTCAGCAATTTCTCCTCATCTGCGAGGGCGGCTAAACAATTCCGAATATCCCCAGGGGGAAGCATTCCTTGTTCTCGTCGCAGCCTTCCCGATGAACCGCCATCATCAGCGACGGTGACAATTGCGGTAATATTGGCGCTATAGACTTTAATCCCCCGTAAAAGCGTCGAAAGTCCCGTTCCCCCACCGATGGCGACAATTTTCGGTCCTTTATTTAATCTGCGGTGAGTGGTGAGAACATCAATCAATTCTTTGTCTTGATCGGGATTCAGCACTTCTGAAATTGATCCAACGGTTCGGGATTGTCCCCAAAAAATCAAAAATAAACCGAGAACGATCGCCAGAGGGCCAGAAAGATAATTGGGAAGGACATTAGCAATGGCTTCTAAAATACCAGATGTCAATTCAATCAGATAAAAAATGGGGGTTAAATTTGCCCAAATTGCAACCCCAATACTGGTTAACAACACCCCTACCACACTAATCAATAACCAGCGTTTAATGAAAATTCCAGGCGCCAACCACATAAAATAGCGATCGATGCGACGACTACGGGAATTATTAACTGTTGTATAGGGTTTCTGTTTTTTTCCTTTCCACTGACGGCGGAGTCGTTTCATCAAACCCTTAGCCATAATCGGTTCCTCGTGTTAACAATTACCTTTTACAGTAACCAGTGAATTAATATAATAATCGATCAATCTTTCACTTTTATTAATTAAGTTTGAGAACAACTGATCACTGGTCACTGGTCACTGATCACTGGTCACTGGTCACTGGTCACTGATCACTGGTCACTGGTCACTGGTCACTGGTCACTGGTCACTGGTCACTGGTCACTGGTCACTGGTCACTGGTCACTGATCACTGATCACTGATGAGGAATTAATGAGATTGTGCGACTTCCATTTCTTCAGAAGGGGGAAGCAAACGCTTTGAGGAAGGACGATATTTGTCCGTTTCTCGCAGCCGTTGACTGAGGAAACGACAGATTTCGAGGATAATGTGAGGACGTTGACTGATGACGCTAATAAAGCGACTTTTCTCCAGTTTTAATAAGGTACAATCTTGGAGGGCGATCGCGCTTTCCCAGTGCGGTGCTTCATCAAAGAGAGAGACTTCGCCAAAGTATTCACCTACGAAAAGATGACGCAAGTCTTGTTGTTCCCCATCAAATTCTTTGACAATGCGAACACTCCCCTCGGCAATAATATAAAGGTGAGTTCCCCAAGTGCCTTCGCTAAAGATAGTCTGACCTGCTAACACTTGTTGTTGTTCCAAAGCGTTGTCAATCAAGAGTAATTCTTCCAGGGAGAGATTCTTAAACAGAGCGACGTTTTTCAGTAAGAGTAGGCGATTCATAAGTACATTTTGCAGAGATGGACGATGGAGGATGGGAAGAAAGAGTTGTTGAGCGGTGTTTTTTACCAGTGGATCAGGGTCTTTCATTAACGCAAAGGGAACGGTTGCCATTACAATTAATGCTCCCACTCGAATCCAACGATCGCGCGCTTCTAAGGCTTCTAACAGTAGTTTATACCCTTTGGCTCGTAACCACGCGGGAGAGGTGCTACGAGGACGATTATTCCTGGTGTTTGTTTTCTGCCCCATCTGCTCTAAAATTGGCATTAGTGGCAGGGCAAATCGACGCTGGGGTAAGGTGGCTAACACTTCGATCGCGTTGGCGACTTCACGGGGATTCGTAGAATTAAACGCCCGACTCACAGTATTTACGGTGCGTGAGTGTCCTAAACAGGAGAGAATATACAGCACTTTCTGCACTACCCGATTATGATAATCTGTAATCGCGATCGCTAACGGTCGCCAATTGGGATCATTTTTAGGGAGTTGTTTCTGCCAGGCTTGGGTTTTACTCAGTTCTCGAAAATCTGGCGTTAAATACTCTAACAGAATCTCACTGGCTTTTTTACTTCGCACTTGCGTAATCGCTGTAATCGCCGCACTCACCACTTCTGGATTGCGAGAGGAGAGACTATCTTTAGCTAAATCTAACCCTTTTTCCCCATAGGTGGCTAAAACTTTCGCGCTTTCTTGACGTACACGCGGATCGGTGTCTCCCAATCCCATTCCCACATTGTGAAGCATTCCCTGACAACGAGTCACCCCTAAGAGGTGAAACGCAGCTGCTCGCACTTGTGGATCGCGGTGTTTTAATTCTTTAATCGCCATTTCTGCAATTTCTACATCACCGCGACTGGCAATTTCTCCTAATGCTTTTAATCCCGCTTCTTTTAAGGCGGAGTTGTCATTTTGGATAATCGGTTCTAATAGGTAAGCTAAATCACGATTGCCCGTTTTTCCAATCACAGATGCGATCGAAATCGCGGCTTTTTCTTCCCAGGGGGTATTCCATACCTCTTCAGTAAGGGTTTCAATTTCCCGATCCATTGTTGTGGGAGACATTTTCACCATTAAGGCGGCGAGTAACCGCACTTTCTGACTTTCATCATGGAGGAGTTTTCGCAGTTTTTCTGAGGAAATGCTCTCCTGATTCGCTGCTAAAATCTCTAAAGCAGTGGTTTTCAACGCCACCCGATCGCTGTCTAAAAATTCTCGAAACTTTTCTAGAGATTCCGCATCCGCATCTGTCGCAAATACATCCACTACCGCCGATCGAATCGCCGCATCATTGCCATTTTCTTCTAATAACACCTGAACTTCGGGTAAAAAGCGACTGGGTTTTTCTAAGCGACGGGCTAACTCTAATCCTTTCACCTTCGTATAGGGATCACCATTGATAATTAAATCTTGAATCGCTGAACTTGATCCGGCCGGAAGTTGGGTGCGATAATTAAACTCATCTAGTTCGAGGGTGTTCGATCGAATCATCCCTTCTAACCCTTCTGCGTAGAGTCTTCCCATGGGTAATCTTGCCAAGAGCGCGATCGCAGTTAAAATAATAGCAATCCATGGGATTTGCATTGCTGTCAGGAAAGACTGAGCCACCAGCAAGGAAATCCCCGCGAGAGTTAATCCCACTGCGTAAAATATGCCATCAGTTAGAGTTCGCACTCGTCCCGAAAATTCTGGCGGAATGGCGTTATAATTTAGTTGATGCACAGGACTCGCCAGACCTTTATTAATTGAATCACCATTGATATTGAGGGCGATCGCGCTTTTTAAGTCTCCTCTCAAAGCAAATCCCAACAGCGCCGCCAAAGTGACGATCGGATAAGCGACATTCATCCGCGCTACCCCTAGCCAACTGAGTAATGGACGAGTCACACAGAATAGCGTCACAATTTGCGTGCTACTGGTAGCAATCCGAATTTGTCCCAAAAAGCTGGTTAATTCTGAATCGGTAAAATGACTGGCATAGGTACTAAACCAGAGAAATTCCGACATGACATAAATGATAATAAATAGAAAGCTACTGCTGGCGAGATAGAAAATCAGGGGATATCGTTTCACTAAATCGGGAAAGGTTTTCAGGGATTCCACTAAACCGATGCGTTTCCGAGCAGAATTGCTTTCTAAACGAGTTTGGGAATTGTCTAAATAGAACACTTGCGCGATGGCAATGCCAAAAATTAAAATTACACCAACGAGCAACTGACGATTATTTAAGTATTGCGCCAAAACCGTCGTTAATGTTCCTCCCAAAAGGATTCCCACTGCTTGAGCAATGCCAAAAAAAGGCGCGTAGCGTTTGTATTCTAGGGTGGTGAAATAATCAGTAATCAGGTTGGGATAAAGGATATTGATGAATAAATCAAACTGAAAAAACGCAGTAATACTGATGAAGAAGTAGAGGGGGAGAGTATTAAAATCAAGGCAAAAACAGAAAACTGTAAATAAGAGCGTTGAGCCTAAAAGCGCGTATTGAAAGAGTCTAGCGCGACTAAAGCGATCGATAATTTGAGAGACACCGCCATAAGCTAGGGTTGAGAATAACCCCAAAAAAATAAAAGACAGAGGGAGATATTCAGCACCGGCGTTACTCAGAAATAGGGAGTTAGCGATATTCATCGCCATGATGCTATAAGTGAGCATCGTCACCGCAAGTAACAGAAATTGGGTGAGACGATTCACCTTCCAAGTGGATAAATTGAGGCGTTGCTCCACAAACTGATTGACCATTGAAGATAGGAGGTTTGAGAGAGTGAAAGTGGGTGAATTGACAGTTTAAATTGAGGCAAGTTAACCGAGAACTAAAACCAGTGAAATCCTGTTTAGTCTGGCGGTTTAGCGTTTCTCAACTTGAGTTCCCATCGTAGCTTAAACTCAGTGTTTTTTTGCGTCTCTAAAGGAAGAAGTTTTGGAGATTTTTGCTCTTCTGGGCTAAATGCGATAAAAAAGCAGTAAAATTAGGCAAGGGTCATCAGTCTTGATAGTGTTAATTTTCAGGTTGATTTAGCAGCAGAACGAATCATTGCAGCCCAAAAAAACAATGAAAAAATCGCTGTGGAAATTAAGAGTTTTATTAATGCTTCAGCCGTTACTGATTTTTATCGAGCATTGGGTCAATTTCTCAGTTATCGTTTGGTTTTACAACAAACTGAACCCGAACGACGTTTATATTTAGCAGTTCCCTTAGATACCTATGAAATTTTCTTTCAATCTACTTTTGCTCAGTTAGCAGTCAGGGAATATCAACTTAAATTAATTATCTATAATTCTCAGTATGGAGGGCTAACTCAATGGATAAATTAACCCAATATCGGAAATTGATTAAAAAGTTACTATCGAGATATGCTTCTTATAAAAAAGATCAGGAAGGCTGGGAGTTACAGTTAATATTTGATGAAGAACGAGATCATTATTTATGGTTTGATGTGGGTTGGAATGGAACAAAGCGAATTTATCATTGTGTCATTCATTTGGATATCAAAGATGGGAAAGTGTGGTTACAGCAAAATTCAACAGATTTAAATCCTGCGGAAGATTTGATTGAGTTAGGAGTAGCCAGAGAAGATATTATTTTAGGATTACAGCCTCCTTATAAGCGTCCTTTTACTAATTATGGAGTTGCTTAGGGTTTCCTGAAAAAGTTTATGGATTGGTGAAGACCGTTATTTGTTATTTGTTATTCGTTATTTGTTATTCGTTATTGGTTCACTGGGAGACGTTCCATGGAACGTCTCTACATTGGTTACTGATCACTGGTCACTGTTTTAGAATTAATAACAAATCGCTAGAAACGAGGACTAAACCAAAAATAATCATGGAATATCGTCAACTGGGAAATAGCAACCTCCAAGTCAGTTTAATCTGTTTAGGAACAATGACTTGGGGAGAACAAAATACCCTCGCTGAAGGGTTTGAACAGATGGATTACGCGATCGAGCAAGGGGTTAATTTTTTTGATACGGCGGAAATGTATGCGGTTCCCCCAAAAGCCGCAACCTATGGACGGACAGAGGAGATTATTGGCGAATGGTTTGCTAGTCGCAAAAAGCGCGATCGGGTGATTCTGGCGAGTAAAGTCGCGGGAAAAACAACGATGAACTGGATTAGAGGAGGAAACAATAAGCTCGATCGCGCCAACATTACAGAAGCCTTAGAAAATAGCTTAAAACGGCTGCAAACGGATTATATTGATCTGTATCAACTCCACTGGCCCGATCGCCCCACCAATCGTTTTGGAAAATTAGGGTTTAGTTATGCAGCGTCCGAACTTCCTCCCCAAGAAGTGGAAAAAATGCACGAAATTCTCACGGTTTTAGGAGAGTTTGTGGAAGCGGGAAAAATTCGGACAGTGGGTTTATCAAACGAAAGTCCTTGGGGTGTAATGACCTATTTAAAACTAGCAGAACAATATAGTCTTCCTCGGATGGTCAGTGTCCAAAATGCCTACAATCTCCTGAATCGGAAATTTGAAGTGGGATTATCAGAGATTGCGGTGCGAGAAAACTGTGGTTTACTAGCTTATTCTCCTTTAGCGGCGGGAACATTAACTGGAAAATACGTCGGTGGTAAGATTCCCCCTGGTAGCCGACGCAGTCTCGATTCTCGTTCTTCCCGTTATAGTAAGCCTCGCGCCGAAGAAGCCACCAAAGCCTATTTAGACATAGCGAAACGCCATGATCTTGATCCAGCCCAAATGGCGATCGCCTTTGTGAATCAACAACCGTTCCTCACGTCTAACATTATCGGCGCTACCAGTATGGAACAACTAAAGACGAACATCGGTGCAATTAACGTAAAATTATCAGAAGAGGCTTGGCAAGATATTGAAGCCGTCCATCAAGAAAACCCTAATCCCTGTCCTTAACTCATGGTACAAACTCAACATCCTCCTGATCTGGAAACGCCAGAAATTACCTCCCGTGAGGCGACGACTGTTCCCGCGACTCGTCAAACCAACGGAACATTATCTTTTTTGAAGGCTTTTCTGTTGATGACCACAGGGGGAATTACTCTTGTCACTCTCTTAGTCTTAGTGGGAGTTTGGCGTGCCGGTAGTGGCTTTTTTACCCTCATTGAGAGCTTTTTTAAGGCCCCTCCTGCGACACCACAAGCGTCGGTTCCGACAATGGTGGTTAACCAGATTCAGGGGGTGAGTGAACTGACAACGGCGGTGTTTACAATGGAATCGATCGTTCCCACGTCTCAAGATCGCAAAGTCGGAAATTTGACCGTAGGAACAACACGGTTACTTTATATCGCCCAAGGTGAGGTTCGCGCGGGTGTGGATTTAAGTGGGATGACAGCATCGGATGTGGTGGTGAATCCTGACACTGACAGTGTCGTTGTCAAGATTCCTGCAGCCGAGATTTTAGATTACCAGTTGGATGTGAGTCAGTCACGGGTTTATGAGTACGATCGAGGCTTTCTTAATCTGGGTCCAGATGTAGCACCCCAATTACAAACCTTAGCGCAACAGAAAACATTGGATAAAGTAGTTAATGCGGCTTGTGAACAGGGGATTTTAGATCAAGCGCGCGATCGCGCAGAAATGACCTTAGAAAAGCTATTAACCCACAGTGGCTATGATCAGGTAACAATTATTTCAGAAGTGTCTCCAGCTTCTCAGTGCGCGGTAAAATAACCAGTGATCAGTGACCAGTGACCAGTGATCAGTGACCAGTCATTAAGAAACGAGTAGAGAGAAAAGAGAAAAATAGGCATTTAAACTCACTTCTAAATTCTCTCTTCTCACTTCTTGATTCCCAGTGACCAGTGACCAGTGACCAGTGACCAGTGACCAGTGACCAGTAGTTCTCAAACTTAACCTGATCTAACCGCAATTAGTAAGGAAATCTAGTCAAAAATAACAAAATGACAAACTCAGAAACCGTTAATGAAACCCAACTTTCTCCTGAAGCCTACAAACAAAAAATGCAACGGCGGAAGGAAGTCCAAGAAGAACGATTACAAGCTCGATCGAACGAAAAGGGGTTAATTATTATTAACACCGGACCTGGAAAAGGAAAAACCAGCGCCGCTTTAGGAATGGTCGTTCGTTCTCTTGGTCATGGCTTTAATGTTGCCATTATTCAGTTTATCAAAGGAGCATGGGAACCCGCAGAAAAAAGAGTGTTTGAACAATGGCAGGATCAATTAGTTTTTCATGCTATGGGAGAAGGCTTTACTTGGGAAACACAAGATCGAGAAAGAGACACGGAAAAAGCACAAGAGGCATGGGAAAAAAGTTTAACTTATATCCATGATCCGAACTATCGTTTAGTGTTATTAGATGAAATCAACATTGCTTTAAAATTAGGATATCTTGATGTAGAAAAAGTGGTTGCCGAATTAGAGAAAAAACCCGAAGACTCCCATGTTATTTTAACGGGTCGCGGTGCAAAAACGGAATTAATTGACGCGGCGGATTTAGTAACAGAAATGAAATTAATTAAGCATCCTTTTCGGGAAAAAGGAGTAAAAGCACAGCCTGGAATTGAGTTTTAAATATGAGGAGGAGTGAGTAATGATTAAACTTTATGGTGGCAAACGCAGTCGAGCCTCGATCGTGCAATGGTATTTAGAGGAACTGAGTATTCCCTATGAGTTTGTGGTTTTAGATATGGAAAATGGCGAACATAAAAAGCCTGATTTCCTCGCAATTAATCCGATGGGAAAAGTTCCAGCAATTGATGATAATGGCTTTTATTTATGGGAATCAGGGGCGATTCTTTCCTACTTATCGGATCAATATGACTCTGAAAAAAGAAGCATTCAAGAACGGGGAAAAATTAATCAATGGATATTATTTGCTAATGCTACTCTCGGACCAGGGATTTTTATCGAAAGTAATCGAGAGACAGAAAAGCCGAAACTTTTTCCGCCGCTTAATGAACATTTAAATCAATATAATTATCTGGTTAATGATACATTTACGGCGGCGGATGTAGCTGTAGGAGCATATTTAGCTTATATGCCAATGATGTTACAATTGAATTTTTCGGATTATTCAGGAATTGAAAATTATGTGAAACGTCTGTCCGATCGCCCTGCATTTAAGACAAGTATGAGTCGATAATTTTCGGTAGGGGGAAAGGATATAAAACGAAAAAACTGTTCCCTAATCCCCAATTCTGGGGGGAATTATTGCCCCCCTTCGACAAGCTCAGGGTTAAAACCTAATCCCCATCCTAGTGGACTTTTTTCTCATTCAATCTGATTGGTGTGACAAATGAATTACTCATTAAGGATTGCTGATTTACCAACCACAGAAAGACCCCGTGAAAGATTGTTACAAGTCGGGGCGAAAAACTTAGCAACTGCCGAACTAATTGCAATTTTATTGGGAACTGGACAGGGGGCTGGTAAACTTTCTGCAGTGGGATTGGGTCAATATATTTTACAACAATTAGGAGCAGATAAACGAGAACCGTTAGCAGTTTTAAGAGAAATTAGTCCTCAAGAATTGATGACCATTCCAGGAGTGGGGCCAGCAAAAGCAACCACGATCGCAGCGGCGGTAGAATTAGGAAAACGTGCGTTTCAAATTCGTCCCAATGAGAGAACAATTATTGATAGTCCAGACGCAGCAGCAGCCGCTTTAAGTCAAGATTTAATGTGGCAAACTCAAGAACGATTTGCGGTGTTGTTATTAGATGTAAAAAATCAATTATTAGGTTTAAAAGTGATTACCATTGGCACCGCAACCGAAACCTTAGCTCACCCCAGAGAAATTTTCCGTGAGATCATTCGACAGGGGGCAACTCGTGCGATAATTGCACATAATCATCCCACAGGAAGCGTCGAACCTAGTGAAGAGGATATCAGTCTCACTGAACAACTGTTGCAGGGGGGACAAACGCTGGATTTACCGATCGTTGACCATTTGATTTTAGGGGATGGGAATTATCAAAGTTTAAGACAAATTACAAAAATTTGGAATCAGTTTCCGCAAGGAGATTAAAATGTTAATCGCAAAAGTGGCTGTGATGGTTTATGGGATTCTCGCTATTGTTGGGGGAATTATTGGTTATAAAACGGCACAAAGTAAAGTTTCTTTAGTTTCAGGGAGTGTCAGTGGTGCGCTGTTAGTGGTTTGCTCGATCGCCAGTTTTTTGGGGCAAAATTGGGGATTAATATTAGGCGCGATTGTGGCTGAAAGACTTATATGAGACTGATTACAATCTCTGGGTTGTAGCAATCGCGATCGCGCGATCTCTATAATCGCATCGAATTTTCCAATTGCTAGAATGATTAATAAATCAACTTAGTCGCGATCGCCCATGAACTCTCAGCGATCGCGCCTTCCCTCTCACCCCAACACCCGATGTGGCGAAGTTATACCATTTTGGAAAAGTCAAGTTACATTTAAGCCCCCCAAACTTGGGGGGTTGGGGGGCTTAAGTCGTCGATACTGTAAAGAGTTTACCAGATGTACTGGAAAGGGATTTCTGGGAAATTTACCAGTTAATTTTGAAGGCTGATCCCTATCGTTGCGGTGGCTTTCCCAATCATGCTTTGAAAGGGAAATTAAGAGGATACCGTGCTTTAGAAATTGATGGGGAGGGCGTTGCTTATCGTCTGGTTTATCGCGTTTATGAACAGCCTTCTCCGCGACGGGTGTTAGTGATTAGTTTTGCTGAACCTGATCCTGCCTATGAAAAAGCGATGGCAACTGGCATCGGATCAAAGATTCGATCGCGCGAGTTAAAAAAAAATTGAGTAATCCGATCGCGCCTTCCTTCTCAAGGCTCAGCGAATCGAAGATTCGATCGCGCTGTCTCGCAACTTAATCTTATTAACTCGAAATGTTGCTGATTTTAATAAAATTCCTGATTTAAAGATAGAAGATTGGACAGTAGCTCCTCCAATCTCCTGAATGTAACAAGATTTTTCCAAGGGGGGAGAAGGTTTTGCCAGTGTGGCTAAGTGGGAAAGTTGGTTACAGCTATAACCCGATCGAGCTACCTATATCTCCTAAACCCGATGTGGCGAAGCCACTGCTCTACGAGCATCGCGCTTTCCCTCTCATCCCGAATCCGATGTGGCGAAGTCACCCCTCTACGAGCATCGCGCTAAAATAGCAATTAAGTCTTAAATAATTCGGTGATGATCTCTATGTCTAATCCCAAAACAGAAAACTTGATCCCTTTTGAATTTGAGGGAGAAATGACTTACCTCAATCCAAACTCCGCCGAAGGAAAAGCCTTACAACGGATTGAACAAGCAGTTCCTGAACAATTCTGGTCAACTCATGGAACAATTGAAGAAGAAATTGATGTTAATTTATTAAATAAGCGATTGCGAGAACGTGGCTATTCGATCCAAGTATCTTTTGGTTTATCGCGTTTATGAAAAACCTTCTCCGCGACGGGTGCTAGTGATTAGTTTTGCTGAACATGATCCTGCCTATGAAAAAGCGATCGCGCGAGTTAAAAATTGAGCAATCTGATCGCGCTTCCTCCTCATCCCAAAACAGTAATTCTTATTCCCCCCTTTTTTAAGGGGGGTTAGGGGGGATCGAACCGATCGCGCCTTCCTTCATCCCAAACAGCGATTCTTATCCCTCCTTTTTAAGGGAATTACAACTCTTATTCCCCCCTTTTGTAAGGGGGGCTAGGGGGGATCATCCCCTCAATAAAATTAACAACACCTGCAAAATTATCTAACACCTCATCATTTTGAAATCGAATCACTTTTAACCCATAAGTTTGTAAAATTTGTGTCCTTTCCTTATCATAGGATTGCGCGTTTTCCTGATAGTGACTATCACCGTCAATTTCAATGACTAATTTTAATTTTGGACAATAAAAGTCAACAATAAAGTTTTCGATCGGGCGTTGTCGATAAACTCTATAGGGAAATGTTTTTAAGTAATTTTTCCATAGCTTCTGTTCGGCTACGGTCATATTTTTTCTGAGTTCTTTAGCTCTTGATACTAATTTTCTATTATAAGGTAAATAATTCATTCTCCCCACAATCTACTTGTCTTATGATGATAGAAGATATAATAATACAGCCTTGCTTGCTTGATCCCCCCTAACCCCCCTTAAAAAAGGGGGGAATTAAGTATAACAGGATTTTGCCAGTGTGGCCAAGTGGTATAGCCATATCGCGCCTTCCTTCATCCCAAACAACGATCGCGCCTTCCTTCTCATCCTAAACCCGATCGCGCTACTCCCTCTCTTACCCCAACTCCCAATCGCGCCTTCCTTCCCTCACCCAGAAAAAATTTTTAGATTAGGGTGATCGATCTCAGATTAGAAGTGGGTAAGGTACAAATAAGGAAATAAATCAAGTGTTAGTCACTGCTAAATAGGAGCAATATCATGAATTCCCCCCTGAAATTACAACTGTTACAACGCTTAAATGCGAAGAAGCAAAATAAAGGTTTTACCCTCATTGAACTGTTAGTCGTTATCATTATTATTGGTGTCTTATCTGCTGTTGCACTGCCCAACCTACTAGGACAAGTTGGGAAAGCCAGAGAAGCTGAAGCTCGTAATGCAATGGGAGCTATTAACCGAGCGCAACAAGCTCGTCACTTTGAAGTAGGTGAATTTGAAACCGGAACAAATCTTTCAGATTCTACTAATCCCCTCGGCATTGTTGTAACCAGTGATAACTTTAGTTTTACTGTTACTTCTGATAATACTACCGACAGCGCAGTCGCAGCTGGCGATCCTAGAAACGGTCAAGATGTAGGGATTCGTGGCTACGGTGCTGGTATTGGTTTTTCAGGTGGCGACTACAATACCGTTGTATGTGTAAGTGACTCAATAGCCGCTTCAGTTAGCATGTCGCAAACAACTACTCCAGATTGCCCAGATAGTAGCGAGCCACTTAATTAATTGATTTTGTAGTACATTTACGATCAGGTTTTATTCTTGATTGGGAATAATTAGTGTCAGGATGAATCATAAATTGCTTGGCACTTTTTATTAGTTAAACTAACTTGATTAAAAATTGCTCTATGAAAAATTTACTGTTGATCCAAAATTACCTGAAATTAATCAGTAAAACTCAAGGATTTACATTACTTGAACTTTTAGTTGTCATTATCATTATTGGAATTCTAGCAGCAATTTCTCTCCCTAACTATATTAATCAGATTGGCAAGGCACGGGAGACAGAAGCAAAAAATACCTTAAGTGCTATTGCGGCTACCCAACAGGCTTATCGCTACGAACAACAAACTTTTGCTGATGATATCAATAAACTTAATGTTACATTTGAAATGCAATACTATAGCTACTCTAATCCTGCTGCTGGAGAAGTTGATGCGAGTAAAGTTAAGCATCGAGCTGAAGCCCTGAATCCAACATCGGATCAAGTGAAAAATTATGCCTTGGGTGTTTATTACAATAACGGTGCTTTTGATACGCTAGTTTGCCAAGGAAAAGATATTGATGAAGCTGTGAACGTTCCCGATAATTACAGTGATCCTTGTAGTAATGATGGCATTAGACTAGAGTAAGAAAAAACAAACGATTAAAGACAATGCTTAAGAGACTAAACACTGCAATTCTACCTTATGTTCTCTTAATTAGCTTAGGTTTATGTGCTACTCTGCTTCTACAGCAACAAAATTTGAAGAAAATTAATCTAGAGCAACATCAAGACTACGAACAGCAGAAAACTTTTATTGAAGCCAATTTAAACATTTTTAAGCAAGCTCCTGCCTTTGGTTTTAGCAATCTTATCGCAGACTGGGTATTTTTAAGATTCGTTCAATATTATGGGGATAATGAGGCAAGAGACGAAATTGGCAATACCGTTATTCCCAGTTTTTTTGAAACTATCGTGCAACACGATCCCAAGTTTATTGAAGCTCATCTGATGCTTTCTACTGCTACCACCGTCTATGCAGGGCAACCAGAAAAAACAGTTAAAAACCTAGAAAAAGCATTAACCCATTTATCTCCTAAAATTCATCAAAATTCCCATTTTGCTTGGAGTTACAAAGGCAAAGATGAAATGCTGTTTCTAAACCGTATTGATGAAGCCAAGCATTCTTATGCAATGGCGGCAAAATGGGTTCAAAAATCGAACATAAATGATGAAGCGAAACAGGAAATTAGCAATCGTTACCTTGGTACAGTTAGTTTCCTTGCAGATAATCCAGACAGTACGGAGGCTAGAATTGGAGCATGGGTCATGCTTTTAAGTAATGTTCAGGATAAAGAGACTCGTCAGCGTATTATCAAAGAAATAGAAGAACTCGGTGCAAATGTCAATATTACCCCCAAGGAGAAGTAAGAGTAGAAGTACCAGAAGACAATTAGCGAACCTTAAAATTATTTTCGGTGGGATGGATAATATCAAGTTTTTTAGTTTGAATCTCATTAATTAGTCGCTCTAACTGTGAGATATGGGGAGGATATTTTGGGAATAATTCAAGAGAGACGGCTAACCGATGTTCAGATAAATTCGTTAAAGAAACTAACCCAATGAGTTGAACATGATAATTACGGTAAGTATAAATTAAAGCTCTTCTTGTCATGGAAGAAATTAATTTAGGTTCTAATGAAGTTAGCCAAGTTCGTATTTCTGTATCCTCCTTGATATGTTCCTCAATTGCTTGTGCCTCCTCTAAAGATAGCTGTTCGCTTTTTTGCAAATAGGTTTCTAAAAATTGATCTGGATTTAACCAAGCCCTTAATAGCAGCAGCGAACCACTTTCTGGTGTTTCTGCTAAAGCTGACTGTGTAATTCTTAATGCTTTCTCCCGAGATGTTTCAGCAATTAACAATGCTTGAATAGTAGGACGTAGCCGAGACATCTCAATCCCTTCTAGGGCTTGCTCATGCCACCATTTTAATAATACCTGACGTTCATAGACTCGGTTATATTCTTCTGTATCAGGAGCTAGACGATCTTGCAGTGTTCCTAAATAAGTTAAAGTTCTTTCTAACACTGCTTCTTTTAATGGCGATAACTTTTCATAATTTTCCCAAACAGGAAATGTCAAAAATTCGGGTCGTACTAAGCCCTGTAAGGCTAAAGCTGTGATTATCTTGTCTTGGGGCTGATCATTTTCTAGGTAAGCTAACGCCAGTAAATAATAATCATAAAAATTCCCTCTCGGTAGTAATTGTACCATCCGAGTAAATGATTCCTCTGCTAGCTTAGGATTAATTGGATATGCTGTTAAGCCTAGCTCATGGTGAAACCATTGATCATAAGGTGAAGCCTTAATTCCTTGTTTAAGGTAACTAATTGCAATTTCGCTTAATTCCTGAAATTCCTGATCACTTTCTGCTTCCCGTCGAAAACTAAAGAAGGTTTTTCCAAGATGTATAGAATAGACAGGATGCCAAGGAACAATTTCCGAAGCAGTAGCCATGGGATCAAAGGCTTGCCGTCTTTGATCTTGCTCTAATAACGATTCTCCTTGTTCATAGACTCCCATGGCAATTGTTAAGGGAAAAGAAGCTAAGCAGGCTAAACCTAATAAGCCAATACTTACTAAACTAACTCCGCGGCGAGAAGCAATTGTTAATGGAGATACCTTTTCGAGTGCTGCCTCATCAGCTAACCCTAATAATAAAACTAAAATAACAACCAGCGTTCCACTAATTCCAATATTTTCTAATTGATACTCGGTTAAAACCGAACCACCATAAGCTAATAAACCGCCTCCAATTCCATATAATAAATAACGAGCGCGAGGCTGAGATAAATTGCAATATAGGCGATACCAAAGACGGATAACAAACCCAACAAAGATTGTAACCGCCGTAAACCCAATAATGCCCATTTCCCCTAAAATTTGTATGGGGGTACTATGAAGCCCTTGCACATTAGAAATACGAGGCCCAGCTTCGATGGGATTATACAAATTATAAACCCGTGACATATTCCCAATTCCCACTCCCACCAACGGGCGATCTTGCAAAATATTCAATCCTGCTTGCCACATTCTGAGCCGCGTCATAATCGAGTTTGCTTGCGATAAATCCACGATTGAAGATTGATTAGAAGTTGTTTCTGCTGTAAATAATCTTTGTACTTTTGGGTTAGTTCCTAAGAAAATTAAAGACACTAAAATTAAACTGATAATACCAATAATCAACCTTCGTTTCTGTTCTTTTTTTCCCTTAATCCAAACTAAAATAATCCCTGCAACTAATAAGGTAAAAAATCCCAGTAAGCCTCCGCGCGATCCTGTGGTATAAAAAACAGCTAACAATTCAACTGAACAAAAGAAACCGAGCCAACGTTGCCAGCCTTGAACTGATAAACTATAAGCAAATACTAACGGTAATATGAGCAAAAAATAGCTCGTTGTCCAGTTAGGATTGCCAATGGGATAAGCATTGCGAACAAACTGAAAGCCCTCTTCTTGAAAGCAAGAAATTAACCATAATACTAGACTGACAATGCCAATAATTGAGCCTAAAATACAGAGTCCTTGCCAAACTTTCTGCCATGTTATCCCGTTTTGATCAACTTGTGCTGCATAGGGATCCCCCCAACCCCCCTTACTAAGGGGGGCTAAGGCAAACCAATTTCGCAGCGTATAAAGCAACACGCCATATCCCAATGCCATGGCAAAGTTATACGCCGCCACTTCTTTAAAGTCAGCAAAACTAACACTGAGAATCAACGCCAGCAGAATCAATCCTACGCCCCAATCTAAGCCGTATCCCAACGGCTGAAAGGGAACATTGAACTGGCGCAACATCCAAATTCCCCAAATCCCCAGACAGAAAAATCCGATTTGCCAAACCAGAATATGGGGAAAATTGACCATTTGCACATAAGCACTAGGAAACACATTGAAAAAAATTAAACTAGCCAAGCCAATCCAGCCTAAATATTGTCCGCGCCAGGTGGGGGTGGTTTCTGCAGTCATCAGTCAATTAGAGGGGGTGATGGGTTTATTGTTTAAGTTTCCCACAATTTTTGGTAGCGCGATCAATGATCCCCCCTCGCCCCCCTTCCAAAAAGTCAAGGGATGATCCCCCCTAACCCCCCTTAAAAAAGGGGGGAATCAGAATTGGTTTTTGGAGGGCGCGATCGGGTGTTTTGTTTTATCCCCCCTAGCCCCCCAATGATTGGGGGGAATCAAAATTGATGTTTGGGAAGGTGCGATCAGGTTTTGGGGAGGCGCGATCGGGTTTTAGGTGAGGGGTTGATCAAGTGTTTGCGAGGCGCGATCGGTGTTGGAGGGCGCGATCGGGTGTTTGGGGAGAGGGGTCGATCGAGTTTTGAGGAGACGCGATGCTCGCACTCGCGGTCGCTTCGCTCCAGCATCGGGTTTTGGGGAGGGGCGCGATCGGTTCTCTGCTAGAGTAATGGCAAAGAAAATAGTCAACTTTTGCTGATCCTTACCTGTTATTTACAGAAGACTCTCAGCACTCTCAACAAGAAAAAAGGGAATGGGCGATCGGAGTTGCTGAGAACGGTTTACTGATCGTTATTGTATTTACAATTCGTGACGAAAAAATTAGGATGATAAGTGCAAGGAAAGCAAGTAAAACTGAGCGGAAGCAATATGAACCAGGAATCTGAATTCCCCTTTGAAAGGGCAAGACGAGTTACCTCACAAGAACACGAACAATTTAAGGAAGCAATTTCATCTCAATTTGGAATTAACTTAAAAAATAGAGGACGACCCCCTAAAAATCAAGAAGAAAAATATGAGCCAATTTCGATTAGAATTCACCCGAAGGTGCTGGCTTGGGCAAAAAAAAGAAGCAAGCAAGAGAGGAATTGGTTATCAAACGATAATTAATGAAATTCTGCTACAGCAAATTCCTGAAGAAGTTTAAGACTGCTAGCAATCAACTCCTTTTTTAGAGGCGCAATTTCGCCCCTGGCGATTTACCTACGGCGATCGCGTGTTAGGAAGGCGCGATCGGTTTGGGGGATGAGGAAGTAGCGCGATATTGATGTCAACGAATTTTAGCTCTTGTAAATTTCCCGACGATGCCCAACTTTTTCAATAATAATTGTTTCTGAATTTTGATCTAAACTATAGATTACCCGATAATCACCCACTCTTAATTTATAAAATCCTGATAAATTTCCAGATAAGGGCAATGAGTTGACTTGTTCAAGATTTTCTGCTAACCAGTTAATTTTATTAACAATTCGTTTTCCTAATTTGGATGGTAGCTTTTTTAACTCAGCTACGACTTGGGCATCATATTTAACCGTATAACCCATTATTCAATTCCCAATTCCTTCATTACCTCTTGGGAACTAACTAGCTTGCTTTCTCCAGTTTGACGGGAATGTTGTCTTTTTTGTAACTCTTGTTGAATCTCAGGTCTAATTAATTTTCCCTCATCGGAATCAACTGATACTTCTTCAAGAACCTCATCTATTACTTCTCGAATTAACTCTTTTAATTCCTCAACTGTTAAATCTTTAACTTGCATTGTTCACTTCTTGTTTTCTACGGATTTAGGGTGGGAAAGCAATTTTGTCTTAATTCCCCTATTTATTTTAACTGATTTAAAAATTGAAGAAAGGCGCGATGCTCGCACTCGCGGTGGCTTCGCTCCAGCATCGGTTTTTAGGGGGAGGGCGCGATCGGTGTTTGGTTTGATCCCCCCTAGCCCCCCAATGATTGGCAGGGCTGTTTCATTCTCGGGGTCAAAATTGGCAGCGATTGCGCTCCGCGCACCGATGCGAAGCATCGATTGAGCCGAAGGCTCACCGAGCGCTGCGCTCGATCGCCTGAACCTCTTACGGTACGTTCGATCAAGACGTTTTTCCTACTTTTTGGCTTTTTCATAAGAAAAAAGAGTCCTGAAATCTCCCCCATCTCCCTTGTCTCCCTTGTCTCCCCCATCTCCCTACCTCCCTTAATTTTAAAAGAATGAAACAGCCCTGCGAAGATCGGGGGGGAATCAGAATTGGTTTTGGGGAGGGGTCGATCGAGTATTTGGGGTTCGATGCTCGGAGAGCGGTCGCTTCGCTCCAGCATCGGGTGTTTTGAGGAGGGGCGCGATGCTCGGAGAGCGGTCGCTTCGCCACATCGAGTGTGGGGAGGTGCGATCAGGATTAAATTTCACTGGCAATTTCCCACGGATTAACCAATTCTAAACCACAATTTTCAAAGTCAGAAACATTACGAGTTGCCAAAATTGCTGTTTTCAGCAGTGCAATGGAAGCAATCATGGCATCCATTACTTCAATGGGCTTTCCTTGTTGTTTCCGATCAACGATTATCTCTGCATAAATCTCGGCTGCTCTTTCTTCAAAAGGAAAAATACGATCACTAAATCCCTGATCTATAAACATCTGAAATCGCCATTGAAGCGAATCACGACGACGACCGACTGGTAAACGCTTTAACCCATAAGAAATTTCAGCTATGCTAATAGAAGTAATTGCCAATTCTTCAACAGGATATTTTTTCAACCAAGACATTACTTGAGTGTTAGGCTGAGGACGCATCACCTCAGAAATTACATTAGTATCTAAAATAATCACTGTTTAATTAGGGGTTGCTGAAAAAGTTCATGTTTTTGGTGTAGTAAGGCAAAAGGCAAGAGGCAAAAGGCAAGAGGCAAAAGGCAAGAGGCAAGTTGCCTTAGGCAAGAGGCAAGTTGCCTTAGGCAAGATGGGGAAGATGGGGAAGATGGGGAAGAAAAATTGTCTCCCTTGTCTCCCATTTCTCCCATTTCTCCCTTGTCTCCCTTGTCTCCCTTGTCTCCCTTGCACTTTTTTGAGGGGTTAAGAGCCTTAAAGCCTCATTGGGTAAAGGTTTCAGTTTTATTCAGGAAGCCCTAATTACAGTTTATAAAACTAGCAAAATTAGTAAGTATTGGAGGGACTTATGAAAATCAAGTATGATGCCGAAGTTGATATCTTGCGAGTTCATTGGTCAAATGATTCTATTGAGGAAAGTGACGAAACTGAACCTGGTGTAATTCTGGATTATAACGAGAAAGGAACAGTGATTGGCGTGGAAGTTTTAAACGCTTCTCAAACTTTAGAAAACTGGCAAAAAATACAAGAAATAAAGGTTGAAAATTGTTGATTCAATCTAGAAACTCAGGATTTGCCGATAAATTTTATTGCCTCCGCTGGCTCGCTTGCTGAATATCAATTAAAGACTCAGTATCCCTTGGCATAAATTACTTGTGCTGACTTGATAATTTGTTGACGGCGCAACCAATTATCACTCCGCTCGATCGCGCTCTTAATGATTAAATCCACTCGATGACCAAAAAGTTACCTGATGGTGGGCGATGCCCACCCTACAATGTAGCGCTGTTGCAGAAGGGTTAGTTCTTTTCTGACTCCTCAGTCGCTTAAGTTAACTTTAGGTTAAAATCAGGAAAAAAGTAAGTAAAGGGAGGGAAAAATGTCAGAACAAACCACTGTGGAAACATTTGGCGATCGCGCGATCGTGGCTTTAGCAAAGCATAGTCAAAAAATGCTAAAACATGAAACGGGAGTCTGGAAAGATCAAGACCCAGAAGCCTTACACCAAATGCGAGTGGGAATGCGAAGACTGCGAACCGCTTTAGTTGGATTTTCCCGCGCGATCGAAGTTCCCAAACCAGCACGAGAGAAAAAAGTTGGTAAAATTGCCAGAGAGCTAGGAACATTAAGGGATTTAGATGTTTTAAAAGAAAGTCTAGAAACTTACTATTTACCCTCTCTTCCCGTCACCGAACAGGATCAATTACAATCAGTCTTTAAGGAAATCGCCAAGCAACGCCAACAGGCTTATAAAAAAGTTACAAAAGCCCTAGACAGTAAAGACTATCAAAAGCTCAAAAGTAGTTTAAAGCAATGGCTAGAAAGTCCTAAACTCAGCGCGATCGCGCCATTTCCTCTCGCAGAAGTTTTACCTGATCTCCTTCTCCCCCACATCAGTAACTTACTGCTACATCCTGGCTGGTTAGTGGGTCAAAATATTGATCAAGACAGCGCGACGATTTTAGATGAAGCAGAGGAAACCCTCCACAGTTTGCGGAAAGCTGGGAAAAAAGCACGTTACCAGATGGAATTGTTCACTCACTGCTACAATGAACCTTATCAGCAATATGTGAAGCAAATCAAAGCGATTCAAAGCACTCTCGGAGAAATCCAAGATAGTGTTGTTCTCAGAGAGTTTTTAATCCAATGTTGTGGCGAAAAATTCCCGCAAGCGTTTCCCCATCTCCAACAACAGTTAACGGAGTTTCGTGTCCAAAAATGGCAAGAATGGGAGGAACTACGGCAATATTTCCTTGATTCCGCAACTCGCCAAAATCTTCGCCTGACGGTTCAAAATCCTTTTCCCAACGAGACAGAATCCTCCAGTGAATCCCAGACGGATTCTGTAGCAAACCTGTAAAAAAAATGCTATTCTTATAAAGACACGGGCGCGTAGCTCAGGGGATAGAGCACCAGATTCCGGTTCTGGGTGTCGAAGGTTCAAATCCTTCCGGGCCCGCTTTCTTTTGATTAGAGTAGCTCTTTTAATCGGTTCAGAGTGGTGGCGTTAAGGGGAAGTTGGATCGCAATTTGACGATCGCGATCGCGCATTAATAACACTTTTTCTTCTCCTGATCCTGTGACTAATAATTCTGGGTCTTGTAAAGAAACCGTTGTATAGTTAACGTTAGGAACTCCCACCTGAATCACCACCTGACGTTGGGATTGTGGGTAGATATAGAGTTTTTCTTGAATTGTATCTAGTTCTAACTTATAAGGCGTAAAACTCCTTTCCTCTCCAGACAGGGATTTTTGCCAATAGAGGGTAATCCCCCTGATTTCTGAGTTGAACATCACTAATTGATCATCAAATTTTTGACGATCCCAATTAATCTGTGAAACTTCTCCATTGTCTGGGATTAAGCGTTGCGCTACAACCACCTCTTTTCCGCTTAATTTTCCCCACCAATCGCGGATCATTTCAAAATTACTGCCGTTGTTGGGATCACTCCCACCTTGTAACCAATTGATAATTGTCATTTTTTAAGGTTGCGAAGAAAGTAAACTATTTAACTGGTAACTGGTAACTGATTGGTGTTGGGTTTCGTCACCTTCACCCATTGCAGTGACCAGTGACCAGTGACCAGTGATCAGTAAATTAATAAGTGATCGAGCATTTACTGTTACTAATTAAGTTTGAGAACTACTGGTAACTGGTAACTGCTTAACTGGTCACTGATTGTTGTTGGGTTTCGTCACCTCCACCCAACCTACGTTTTGATTGTTGGGTTTCGTCACCTTCACCCAACCTACTACTAGACACCCATCGTTATTGTAGAATAAATAGCAAATATTAGATAATAAATCGCGCTTATTTTATGTTTAAACCCACTGATACGATTGTTGATTATTCTACCGCTCGATCGATCCCAGAAATCTGGTCACAAGTTGCTCCCTATTGCGGAAAACTCGTGGCGTTGGATGATCCCCACCAACAACCGCATCTTAAAGTTACTTATCAAGAATTAAACGAAAAAATCATACAATTTGCAACAGGGTTACAAACGCAAGGGATAAAACCAGACACAAAAATTGCACTGTTTGCTGATAATAGCCCTCGTTGGTTTATTGCTGACCAAGGCATAATGAAAGCGGGGGCGATTAATGTCGTTCGATCGTCCCAGGCGGATGTTACTGAGTTGATTTATATTTTAACAGATAGTGATAGCACTGCTTTAGTCGTTGAAGATCAAAAAACTTTAGAAAAGTTACAGTCACAATTATCTGAGCTTCCGATCGAGTTCGTTATTTTATTATCAGATGAAACGGTAGAAATTGCAGGAATAAAGGTTTTCAATTTCTCCCAAATTATTGAGTTAGGAACAGAACAAGAATTGAGTTTTGTTCCCCGTGAAATAAACGATTTAGCAACCTTAATTTATACATCAGGAACAACAGGAAAGCCAAAAGGAGCAATGTTATCTCACGGTAACTTTTTACATCAAGTTCGCACTCTTGGCGATGTTATTCAACCGCAAGCGGGCGATCGCGTCTTAAGCATTCTTCCCAGTTGGCACGCTTACGAACGAGCAGCAGAGTATTTTCTCTTAGCAAGAGGATGTCAAATCACTTATACTAATTTACGCGCTTTTAAAAAAGACTTAAAAGAACAAAAACCGAATTATATGGTTGGTGTTCCTCGACTTTGGGAATCCGTTTATGATGGCATTCAAAAAACCTTAAATCAACAAACGGGAACCAAGAAAAAACTGGTTAATTTCTTTCTCAATATCTCCGATCGATATATCAAAGCTAAACGAATCAATGAGCGCTTATGTCTCGAAAACTTTAACCCTTCAGTGACAGAAAAATTAACCGCTTCTGTGCAACAATCTCTCCTTGAACCCTTACATAATTTAGGCGATAAAGTCGTTTATAATACCGTTCGAGAAGCCACAGGTGGTAACTTAAAAGCCGTAATTAGTGGCGGTGGTTCTTTAGCTAAATATATTGATGATTTTTATGAAGTCGTTGGTATTCCCTTACTGGTGGGATACGGTTTAACTGAAACCTCTCCCGTCACTCATGCGCGACGGTTATATCACAATTTGCGCGGTTCTGCTGGACAAGCGATTCCAGAAACGGAAACCAAAATTGTTGATCCAGAAACTAAAGCCTCCCTCAACGATGGGGAAAAAGGTTTGGTGATGATTCGGGGAACACAGGTGATGCAAGGATATTATAAGCAACCAGAAGCCACCGCAAAAGCGATCGATCAGGAAGGGTGGTTTAATACAGGAGATTTAGGTTGGATTACCCCCACAGGAGATTTAGTTTTAACTGGACGCGCCAAAGATACGATCGTCCTTTCTAACGGGGAAAATATCGAACCGCAACCCTTAGAAGATGCTTGTTTGCGGAGTGTGTATATTGACCAAATTATCGTTTTAGGGCAAGATCAACGGTGTTTAGGGGCGTTAATTGTTCCCAATGTGGAAGCGTTACAGCAATGGTCAGAAGATAATAATCTCAACCTAGATTTTTCGGAAGAGAAGTTACCAGAAACCTTGACCAATTCCGAGATTCAAAAACTGTTTCGGGAGGAATTAAACCGAGAGGTAAAAAATCGCCCTGGTTATCGTCCCGACGATCGAATCGGTGTGTTTAAGTTAATTGTAGAGGGGTTTTCAATAGATAATGGCATGATGACCCAAACCTTAAAAGTGAAACGTCCTGTTGTTTGTGAACGGTATCAGGATATGATTGACGGGATGTTCGCTAAAGGTTAAAAGGATTAAAACGATGGTTAATTTAGAGGAAAAGATGAACGACGGTAACAAGAATTTATTAATTAAACGTCCGATTAATTTGAAAGTGATTGTTACACAACGCTGGAAGGAAGAGGTGCAGCAACAGTTACAGTCACAGATTAATCAGCAGGACGGACAACTGCAGCAGTTGGAAAATCAAGGACAAAGCGCGGTTGCACAGGTAACACAGCAAGGAAGCAACCCCAGTGATCCGCAAGTGCAGCAACAACTAAGGAGTATTCAAAACCAGCTTAACCAACAAAAAAGCAAAATCACGGAACAGAAAAACCAGGCACTCCAACAACTGCAACAAGTGCAGTTATTAGAAGAAGGACAAGAGGTCGGTCAAGGGCAGCTAGACAGTTTTGTTCGCGTTCAAATTGGCGATAACCTAGTCCAGAAAATGAATGTGGAAGTTGTGGTCAAAGATGGCGTAATTCAAGAAATTCGCGGCGAAGTTTAAATAAATACGCTGTGGGTTAACGACGGCATCTGACGGCGCACTTGTTCCAAGCGGGAGGGATTAATTTCAGCAATGGCAACCCCTGGATTTTCTCCCGCATCACTTAAGACAATGCCCCAAGGGTCAACGATCATGGCGTGACCGTGACTGTTGCGCCTTGCGTAATGGTTGCCTGTTTGTGCTGGTGCGATGACATAAGCGGTGTTCTCGATCGCCCTCGCTTGTAATAAAACCTGCCAATGATCTTTCCCTGTATAAGCAGTAAAAGCGGCGGGAATCAGGAGAATTTCTGCGCCTTGTTTGGACAGTTTACGATATAACTCAGGAAAGCGCACGTCGTAGCACACAGAAAGCCCAATTTTGCCTAACTCTGGAGAGATTGACAACGGGGGAAGGGAAACGCCAGCTTTCACTGTTTTTGATTCTTGATAGGTATTCCCATCAGGAAGATTAACATCAAACAGATGGACTTTCTCGTAACGTGCCAACTCTTCCCCATTCGCATCAATTAAAACAGCAGTGTTCGAGACTTTCCCATCCGCCACTGGAATCGGAAACCCACCACCAAAAATAGTGATTTGATGCCGTTGTGCCATGGTTTTGAGGAACTTTTCCGTTTGTTGCGCGATCGCGCTGGCTTGTCTCACCTTTTCCCGTTCCTCACCGAGAAAGGAGAAATTTTCAGGAAGACTGACTAATTGCGCCCCCCGTCGCACCGCTAACTCCACCAAATCGGAAGCAGCCGCCAAGTTTTTTTCTAAGTCAGGTTGGCTGGTCATCTGAATCGCCGCAGCCAGATAAGATTTCATAAGCAAGATATTCTCTCTCAGATACAATCTCTCAGCATATCGCACAATAAAAGCATTTGTGAACTGACGCGCTTGCGTTCAAAAAAATCAGGCTAGTAGCCAAAACCCTGCAAATGCTTCCGACTGGGGATCACTTTGAATCGCTAAAAAATGAACCCCTTGTGCGGTTTCTTTCGCCTGTTGAAACCCTTGCGCTTCCTTCAAGGTGTCTGGGTTCGTAATATCCGCTAAAATCCAACATTCGCTCGTTCCAGTTTGTAAAATTAAACGAGGACGACTTCCCTGTTGTAATTGAATCTGAGATAATTCAATTCCCGACATCCAACCTGCAAACGGCATCGCACGAGGGGAGAAAATCACTAAACCAGGAATTTTTGTCTCTGGGGATAAATCAAACAAAGATAACGGGAAACCCTCGCCAAAACTAATCTCCCATTCCTTCATCTCTTGAAACCCTTGCACTTCTAAAGTAACAAACGCCCAACGATCGCCCTTATCACCCCGAATCGCATCGGGAAGAATCGCCGCATTTTCTGCTGGATATTGAACCGTAACACTACTCACCGCCGTTTCGTCATATCCCTCCTGTTGCGGATAAACGTTTTCTAAACGTTCCTCAATCCATCGCTGTAAGGCATAAGTGCGCCGACTAGGAAGCGCGGTAATCCCGATATCATCACAGGCTTTAGTAATCATATTACTCATTTGACGACGGAAAAAGCGGATTTTCTTCGGAGACTTCCCTGACGCTTCGATCGCCTCATTAATTGCTTCTTGGAGAAAAATCGAATTGACCGTTTGCGCCGAACAAAACTTTTGATAACGAAACAGTTGTTCCTCTGTCGTTTCCACATCTAAAGGACTTTCACAGATTAACACTTCCCATAGCTTTTTATTATTTTCATCTCGAATCGGACGAGAATAGAAATCCAGTTCCCAAATTGTATCCATAAATTAAACTCTTCTTTATAATCAGTCCCGTTTTAGCAGATTAGCAATTTTTGAACAGCTTTGGAAAAATTAAATTAATGAGAGTAACTGTTAACCGTGCGCTTTTGTCGGTAGGATGGATGGGAAGGCTCTCCCCAACGTGGGAAGTTGCGTGATTGTGATGGATTAACAAAATCACTTGATAATAATTGACATTCGTGTTTTTTACTATCAGGTTAGTCCAGTCTCAGCCTCTTAGCAGGCTACGTTATTTAGGTCATGACACCCTAGGGTGCAAGCCAGCCCTCTGCTCTGTCGCTAATGGTTAAACAGGTTCAGGTGATTCTAGAATACCAGTGCTATTAGCCTAACAAGCCTAGATAACATTGACGAGGCACACTTCACTCCGTGCAGGGAAGTATCCTATTATGTGGGAATTAAAGAGAGACTGCACCTCTCTCTCTTTACCACAAAAGTCAAGTCTTGTTCAGTAACTAGCCTATTAGAAGGCAGCAGTAACTATCAACTTTCTGTTAATGCACAGATCAACTTCATTGGTGACGGAGTTATTAGAACAACTGCCGCACTTAAGAACCCAAATTTATTTCAAATCCTCCTTAACTGCTCTTTCCCACGCAATGGAGGATCAAGTTTTAGCAACCACAGATTCCCCTTTAGTCATTGCTAGTTTTCAACAAGAACGATTTTATCGTCAAGAAGCGCATCGTTACCGAAGGCTAGGAAAAAGAAGCGATCACATTTATATTTTTTCGGCTCTTGATACCTCTTTTCAAGAGAATGAAAACACTTGTACCACAATTAATTTTGATCCTGAAGATGCTCTCGCTACAGAATGGCACTTAACGGTAATTGGAAAAACCTTTACCAGTTGTTTAGTTTGTCGGGAATGTTCCCCCAGTGAAACGCAAAAGGGATTAGACTCAGCGCGACGATTTGAGGGAATCTGGACGTTTGATGATCAGGTAACAAAAAGAGTTGCTTCCCTACTGTTAGATAAAATTTTAGACTATCGATCGGAACTCGAACCCCAAATTCAAGCCGCACGAGAAATTTATTTACAGGAAAGTCTAGACACCGAACGCAACTCCCAACGAGTGAATCCAGATGCGTTTGTAGAAAGGCTGGTAACGCATTTACAAGCGGGACAATATCGGGTGATGCGAGCGTATCAATCCCTTGCGAAAAAAGAAGAGAAAGAGCGTTTATTGCGCTGTTTAACCAATGCGATTCGACAATCTTTAGATTTACAAGAAATTCTTGGGATTACAGTTCAAGAAGTGGGAGAAACTCTTGGCGCTTGTCGATGTTTGGTTTATCGGTGTCGTGATTGTGCCAACTCTACCACGATCGAGCATGAATTTTTACGCAGTGAGGTTACTTCTCTCGAAAACCAAACCTGGTCTATTACCAACAATCCTCTCCTACAAAATGTCCGCGAACAGGGAAAACCCCTTTATATCAAAGATACGACCAGCGATGACTCAATTAAAAATAGTTCTTTCCTTTCCTCATTAGTGAGAGATTATCAAATCCGCAGTTGGTTATTAATTCCCCTGTTGTATCAAGGAGAAGTGATCGGTATGATCGAATTACATCATTGTTGTGAGGAAGAACAGGGTTGGCATGAAGACGATATCAAATTAGTAGAAGCGATCGCGCCACAAATTGGGCTTGCTCTCACTCAAGCCGAAGCCTATACGAATCTAGAGGCGCTTAACGAGCAACTAGAAGCACTGGAACAAGCTCGTTCTAACCTTGTCGCCATTACGGGACACGAACTGCGAACCCCCCTTTCTACGATTCAAGTTTGTTTAGAAAGTCTCGTCAGTGAACCCGATATGTCGGAAGAATTACGACAAGTGATGTTATCCACCGCCATGAATGACGCAGAGAGGATGCGTCGTTTAGTACAAGACTTTCTCACCCTCTCTCGCTTGGAAAGTGGACGCATTGAATGGAATCCCGAACCGATGTCAGTAGAAGAATGTATCGAGTTATCTCTGAGCAATATTCGAGGGAGAAACACGGAAAAACCAGTTCCCACCATTGAAAACCGAACCAGCAATGATCTTCCTTTAGCCTATGTAGATGGGGAATGGTTAGTGGAAGTCTTAGCGAAACTGTTAGATAATTCTTGTAAATTCACAGACGACAACGGCACGATCGTTCTTTCTGCGGAAGCCGAGAATGATCAGACCCTGAAAGTAACCATTTCTGACACAGGGCGCGGCATTGAACCCTCTCGTCTCGAAACCGTCTTCGATCGATTCTACCAAGAAGAAGGAGCGTTACAACGCACCACTGGGGGAACTGGTCTCGGTTTAGCCATCTGTCGTCAAATCGTCCAAAGATGGGGAGGAGAAATTTGGGCAGAATCCACTGGAAAAAACAACGGCACACAATTCCACTTTACCCTTCCCATTGCCAAAGAAGCACGAGTGATGTCAGTCCACCGTTAAACTCTTAACTTGATCGTTCATACTCAGCGGCTTCTGCTTCCAAGTCTTGGTCTATAACTTGTGGATTAGCATAATAAAAGGCTAATGCTGCATGGACTTGGGACAATGTTAAATAATTCTTATCGGCGACAATCTCATCGGTACTATAACCCTGCTTCCAGAGGGCAACAATTCGGCGCACAGATGTTCCAGTACCCGCAATGATGGGGCGCCCTCCTTGAATATGAGGAGAAGTCGTAATTAAGCAACCAATATCAATTAGAGATTGAGACATCTATCATTCTTAATTAAGGTTTGATTTTAACATTAAATTCTCGGGTCTCTCCTATCTTAAATCATGCACTGGGAGACATTGATAGAACCTCTCTACAGTATTGGTCATCCTAGATGAGCAAATCACGATAAGCTAAATGATGACTGCTACAGACTAAATTGAAATTTTATGAATATTCGTACTGTTGCCACAAAACCATTTGATGACCAAAAACCTGGAACTTCTGGACTGCGAAAAGCAGTAACCACTTTCCAACAACCGCACTATCTAGAAAACTTTATCCAGTCAATTTTCGACAGTTTAGATCACTATCAAGGACAACGGCTAGTTTTAGGAGGAGATGGTCGCTACTACAACCGCACAGCGATCCAAACGATTCTTAAAATGGCGGCGGCGAATGGTGTAGGACGAGTTTTAGTGGGACAAGGAGGAATCCTCTCCACTCCTGCTGCTTCCTGCTTAATTCGTCAATATAAAGCATTTGGCGGCATTATTTTGTCTGCTAGTCATAATCCTGGTGGCCCCGACGGTGACTTTGGGGTTAAGTTTAACACTCCCAATGGTGGCCCAGCCCCAGCAGATGTAACAGAAGCCATTTTTACCAAAAGTAAAGCCATTACTGAGTATAAAGTGCTGGATGGGGATGATGTTAACTTGGATCAGCAAGGGGAATACAAACTGGGAGAAATGACCGTTGAGGTGGTTGATTCCGTTGCCATTTATGCTGATTTGATGGCTTCTATTTTTGATTTTGATGCGATTCGACAGTTATTAAGCGACGGTTTCCGTATTGTGATGGACTCTCTCCACGCGGTGACAGGTCCCTATGCCAAAGAGATTTTAGAAAATCGCTTAAATGCGCCTTTGGGAACGGTTCGTAATGGTGAACCCTTAGAAGATTTTGGCGGCGGACATCCCGACCCAAATTTGGTTTATGCGCGAGAATTGGTAGAAATTATGTATGGGGAGAATCCTCCTGAGTTTGGCGCGGCTTCTGATGGTGATGGCGATCGAAACATGATTTTGGGAAGCAAGTTTTTTGTTACTCCTAGCGATAGTTTGGCAATTTTAGCCGCTAATGCCACACTGATTCCTGGATATGCTCAAGGAATCACAGGGATTGCGCGATCGATGCCCACTTCCCAAGCGCCCGATCGCGTGGCGAAACAATTAGGAATCGACTGTTATGAGACTCCAACGGGTTGGAAGTTTTTCGGGAATCTCCTCGACGCGGGGAAAATTACCCTCTGTGGGGAAGAAAGTTTTGGTACGGGTTCCAACCACATCCGCGAAAAAGATGGACTGTGGGCGATTTTATTCTGGTTAAATGTCATCGCAAAACGAGGACAAACCGTTGAAGAAATTGTTAAAGATCATTGGTCGCAATACGGACGGACATACTACTCTCGTCACGATTATGAGGAAGTAGAAAAAGACCCCGCCAATCAGTTAATGGAGACGCTTCGATCGAACTTATCAACCCTTCCTGGAAAGCAGTATAACGGTTACGAAATTGATCTCGCGGATGACTTTAGTTATACCGACCCGATCGATGGTAGTATCGCAGAAAAACAAGGAGTTCGGATTGTGTTCAAAGACGGTTCTCGCATCGTTTTCCGTCTCTCTGGAACAGGTACTCAGGGGGCGACCTTGCGCGTCTATTTAGAACGATATGAACCGCAACAGGGAAAACAAAATGAAGACACCCAAACTGCTTTATCTGACTTAATCAACATTGCTGATGAGATCGCCCAAATTAAAACCTTCACTGGACGCAACGAACCCTCAGTAATCACTTAAAAACCGTTATTCGTTATTCGTTATTTGTTTACTGATCACTGGGAGGCGTTCCATGGAACGTCTCTACATTGGTCACTGTTAGATTTGGTTAATTTTATGCTTAAAACCGTTTTAATCACAATAATTCGTCTGTATCGTGCTTTAATTTCCCCTCTCTTTCCCCCCAGTTGTCGATTTCAACCCACTTGTTCCCAATATGCGATCGAAGCGGTGGAAAAATTTGGCGTTTTAACAGGAACAGGGTTAGCAATTAAACGAGTCTTGCGTTGTCATCCCTTCCATCCTGGCGGTTATGATCCCGTTCCCGATCGCGATCCCCTTAAAAATAATAGGAAACTTAAAGAATAAGAGGGCTTTTCTAACAATTAGAAGCCGAACGCATGGAAGCATTTTCTCGCAACTGGTTTAAATATTGTTCTAATATTGCTAATTGTGAAGGATTGAGAGAATAATAAACCCAACGCCCCTTTTGGCGCGATCGAACTAACTGTGCTTCCCGTAAAATCTTTAAATGAAACGATAACTTAGACTGGGAAACATCGACTCGATCGCGCAAATCGCAGACACATAATTCTTGTTCTTGTAATAACTCTAAAACTTGTAAGCGTAACGGTTCTGATAACGCTTGAAAACCAGCAGTTATTAATTTTAAATCAACCTTTGATGTTTTCAGCATTTCATTATTTATAATTCATATCAACTCAATTTTAATCGATCGTCATCGATAAACGTAAACCTTACCCGCGTCAAGAATACAGAAATCTAATCACTTAATCCCCCCAAACTTGGAGGTTAATATAAGGTTCAAGTAATTTTTAATAATTGGTGTTGGGTTTCGTGTGGAGACGTTCCATGGAACGTCTCTACCCAACCTACTTTTTATCATTGATTGAGCAAACTTGATATAAGAGGCGAAATTAATCCCCCCAAACTTGGGGGTTAGGGGGCGCAAGAATTCAATTAGAAGATGGTTAAGAACATATAAGAGGCGAAATTAATCCCCCCAAACTTGGGGGTTAGGGGGCGCAAGAATTCAATTAGAAGATGGTTAAGAACGACAAACAACCTGTAAACTATTGATTACAAAGCGATATTGGAAGTTTAGACGTGAATTTAGACGTTTGGCCAGGGAAACCCACCCCTTTAGGGGCGACTTATGATGGGAAAGGTGTCAACTTTGCCATCTACTCAGAAAATGCCACAGAAGTTGAGTTATGCTTATTCACAGAACAAGATCATGAGATTCGTCTCCCTCTAAAAGAAGTTCATAATCAGATTTGGCATGGTTATCTCCCTGGCTTGCAACCAGGACAGCGCTACAATTATCGTGTGCATGGAGACTTTCTCCCCAAACAGGGACATCGGTTTAATCGCAAAAAACTATTGCTTGATCCCTATGCAGAAGCAATTACAGGAGATATTGGTTACGGGGAAGAAATCTTTGCTTATCCCTGGGAAACAGAGGAAAAAGACTTAGCTTGTTCCAACACCGATGATAGTCATCTGATTCCAAAATGTGTCGTTGTCAATCACGATTTTGACTGGGAAGACGATCGACCGTTACAAACGCCTTGGCATGAAACCATCATCTATGAAGTGCATCTCAAAGGCTTTACCCAACAACATCCCGAAATTCCGCAACATCTGCGAGGCACTTATGCCGCTTTAGCCCATCCCACAGCCATTGATTATCTCAAAAATTTAGGCATTACTGCTGTTGAATTACTTCCGATTCATCACTTTTTAGCCTATCCTAGACATTTAATCACAAAAGGATTACATAACTATTGGGGATATGACTCGATCGGGTATTTTGCCCCCTATTCTGAGTATAGTGCCACTGGTAGGCAAGGAGAACAAATCCAAGAATTTAAGGCGATGGTAAAAGCACTACATCAAGCGGGAATTGAGGTGATCTTAGATGTGGTTTACAATCATACGGGAGAAGGAAACCATTTAGGATCAACGGTTTGTTTTCGGGGAATTGATAACGTCGCTTACTATCGCCTAGTCGATAATGATCCACGCTACTACATGGATTTTACTGGCTGTGGTAACTCATTAAATGTACGTCATCCCCAAGTTTTGAAGTTGATTATGGATAGTCTGCGTTATTGGGTGGAAGAAATGCACGTCGATGGTTTTCGCTTTGATTTAGCTTCCGCTTTGGCGCGAGAATTATATGAAGTGAATCGTTTAGCCGCCTTTTTTGATATCATTCACCAAGACCCAATTCTGTCCAATGTCAAACTGATTGCTGAACCTTGGGACGTAGGAGAAGGAGGCTATCAAGTGGGAAATTTCCCTCTATTATGGTCAGAATGGAATGGGAAATATCGGGATACGGTGCGAGATTTTTGGCGCGGTGAAGATAATACATTAAATGAGTTTGCTTCTCGTTTTACGGGTAGCCCCGATTTGTATCAAGCTAATGGTAAACTGCCTCATGCTAGTATTAATTTTATTACTGCCCATGATGGGTTTACGCTGCGTGATTTAGTTAGTTACAACGAAAAACATAATCAGGCAAATGGGGAGAATAATCACGATGGAGAAGATCATAACCGATCGTGGAATTGTGGTGCAGAAGGAGAAACAGACGAGGAAGAAATCTTAAAATTTCGATCGCGCCAACAACGGAATTTTCTCGTTACCCTGATGTTATCTCAAGGCGTTCCCATGTTACTCGGTGGCGATGAAATTGGACGCACTCAACAAGGAAATAATAACGCTTATTGTCAGGATAATGAACTGACTTGGTTTAATTGGGAATTATCTCCCGATCATAAAGCATTACTTACCTTTACTCAGAAATTAATTCAATTTCGCCAACAACATCCCATTTTCCATCGTCGAAATTGGTTTCAAGGTCGATCGATTCATGGTTCACAAGTCAATGATATCAGTTGGCATCATCCCGATGGCAGTGCTTTCAGTGAGAAGCAATGGGAAACCAATCAACTAACAAAAGCAATTACCGTTTTTCTCAACGGTTTAGAATTATCCGCACCTGATCCCGAAGGAAAACGCTTAACCGATGATAGTTTTTTGTTGCTGTTTAATAGTTATCAAGAGGAAACAGTCTTTACAATTCCTGATGCTTTACAAAATCGTAATTGGCAAGTTGTAATTGATACCAATCAAGGCGGATTTATCTCTGAGGAAAAAAGTTATGCAGGAAAAGAGGAAATTATTATCAATGGGTTTTCTATCTTGGTTTTGACAATAATTGAGTAATCCTATAATTCAGAGAATACTCTGAGCATCTGCTACAAGTAAATCAATAAACATCTTTTTGATGGCTCCTAGCTAATCGCCTAGTATTTATATTTATTTTGTCGTTCTTTCGCTCTAATTTTCGGTTTGATTTGAGCGACTTTAGCCACTTTCTGCCATTGTGCTTCCTCTAATACAGCATCTAAAACGTCTGAGATATTACATTTTTGTTCAAAAGCAATTCGTCGTAATATGTCATGATGTTCAGGTTGGATATAGACGGGCTTTCTTCGAGTTTGAGCCATTTTTCCTCATTTACTTACCTTTTCTAAAATTATAGCAAAACTTAGCTAATTAGCTAATTGAAATTTAGTTATAAATGTGCTTTAATGTAGGAAGTAATATTAATCGATTCTCAAAATGCAGATTGTATCATTATTCTCAGGTTGCGGTGGATTAGACCTAGGTTTTCGTCAAGCAGGTTTTCAAGTCGTGTGGGCGAATGAATATGATCGAACAATTTGGTCAACTTATCAAAGAAATCATCAGAATACAATTTTAGATCAACGAGATATCAAAGAAATTACGTCTCAAGATATCCCCGATTGTGTGGGCATCATTGGTGGCCCTCCTTGTCAAAGCTGGAGTGAAGGAGGAAAGCAAAGAGGGATTAATGACGATCGCGGTCGGCTTTTTTTAGAATATATTCGGGTGTTAAAAGATAAACAGCCTGACTTTTTTTTAGCGGAAAATGTCTCGGGAATTTTGCATTCTAAACATCAAGAGTCTTTTCAGCAAATATTTGATAGTTTCCGAAAAGCAGGATACAATGTTGCTTACAAACTCCTAAACGCAAAATTTTATAATGTTCCTCAAGATCGAATTCGTGTAATTTTTGTTGGTTATCATCATCGTCTTGGTAAAAAATTTGACTTTGGTAAACTAACACCACAAAATAATATTCCAACTCTAAAAGATGCAATTTGGAATTTACGCCTATCTGCAATTCCAGCAAAAGAAAAAAATAAAACGAGAGGCAACGAGTGTTTAATTCCAAATCATGAATATATGATTGGCGGTTTTTCTAGTATTTATATGTCTCGTAATCGGGTTCGCAATTGGACAGAACCATCATTTACAATTCAGGCTGGAGGAAGGCACGCCCCCATTCATCCCCAAGCCAATAAAATGATTAAGGTAGAAAAGGATAAATTTGTTTTTGATGAAAATTCCCTTGAAAATTACCGCAGATTATCGGTAAGAGAATGTGCAAGAATTCAGACTTTTCCTGATAATTTTATCTTTGATTATGATTATGTTAATAATGGCTATAAGATGGTGGGAAATGCTGTTCCTGTTAATTTTGCAAGGGCGATCGCGCAGATTATTTATTATGATTTATTAAATCAAACTATTCCTGTAGATTTAAATCAAAGACAATCTGAGCCAATTCAACTTACTTTACCTGTTGGTTGAGCTAAGTTAGTTACTGTTTTCTGGGAATTATTAGGTTGTAATTATCCCTGAGATCATCTAAGATATGATTGTGATTAATAGAATTTGGTTCAACTTCAATAAACCTTCCCAATTGTCTTAACTGTTCTATAGATTTGACTTCTTGTTTAGAGGGAAGAGGTTTTGCTGGTTGAAAACGAGTATAAGCATTTTTACCGCGATTACTTCCTTCTGTTATAGGATTAACAGGTCTAAAAACGATTTTAATTTCTTGAGCCTTTCTTTCAAGGACTGTTTGATTAATTGGTTCTAGCTTATCAAATAGATCATTCAAAGATTGTGGAGCATCGCTAGAAATATAAAGACAATTAGCCACTCCTTCACCTTTTCCTGAACCAGCAATCACTTTTTTCAAGTCTTCTGTACTGTTGAAAATATCTAAAAAATCAATAAATGTATCTCCCGTTCGCTCTCCAAAACTAATACTAACTCCCACAAAAAGATTGACCCTAGAATTATTAACCCACTGGTTAGCCCATTTAGTTGTTTGATCAGTTATAGATTGAAAAATTTCAATTCCAAACTCTTTCACTAATCTTTTGTGTCCGTACCAATTTCCATAGTAACCAGCATTACTTAGTTTGGCGGAAATTTTTAGAGGAGGAGATTGTTGGAAGTGAATAATGACATCTGTTTTATAGGTTTGATCTTTAGTTCCAATTCTTTGTGCATTAGTGACTGTATCTTCAGGAATTATTCCTAAACCTAACATCCAACTCGGTAGAGTCTTAGGAAGTTGAGTTTCCCTTGTAGCAGTATCTCTAATTGCTAACTCTAATTTTTCTGCATTGGTTGGCATAAGTTATGATTGGTGAATTAATAGCAACTGATGTAATTGATCTAGTTTTGCACGAAAACAAAAGTTTTAAAATAATACAACAGCAACTTCTATTTATAAAACATTGATAATTAATGTCACGACGATCGCCCAAACTTTGGTATCATCAAGGAACGCTACTTCTACATCCGCCACCGCGAGGGAAAAGCTGGATCGATTTTGCCACCTGGGACGATCGCGTTGAGAAGTTTCGTATCCCAGCAATTTATTATCGTTCCCTAGTAGAAACCTTACAAGGAGAAAAGATCAATTTTATTGATGAAGCAAAAGAGTTTCACTCACTCGCGTTAAACTCCCGTTTTGAAATGACTCCCTATCCTCATCAAGCAGAGGCGTTAGAAGGATGGAAGCAACAGGGAAGACAAGGAATTGTAGTGTTACCAACGGCGGCGGGAAAAACCTATTTAGCCCAGTTAGCAATGGAAGCCACACCGCGCAGCACGTTAATTGTTGTTCCTACTTTAGATTTAATGCACCAGTGGTATGCCCAATTAGAGGCGGCGTTTCCAGATGTGGAATTAGGATTATTGGGAGGGGGATCGCACGATCGAAGCGACATTCTGATTGCTACTTATAACAGTGCGGCGATTCATGCGGAAACATTAGGAAATCGGTATGGGCTGCTAATTTTTGATGAATGCCATCATCTGCCAACAGACTTTTTTCGAGTGATTGCAGAACACTCGATCGCCCCCTATCGTCTAGGACTAACCGCAACCCCAGAACGTTCCGATGGACATGAACGAGACTTAGAAGCCCTCATCGGTTCGATCGTTTATCGTAAAACCAGCAAAGATTTATCAGGGGATGCCCTAGCCAATTATAAAATCGTTGAAATAAAAGTCAAACTATCACCAAAAGAAAAAGAAATTTATCAAACATCAATCAAAACTCGTAATCAATTTTTAAAACAAAAACGTATTTCTCTTAGCAATCTTCAAGGATGGCAATTATTTGTCAAAGAAAGTGCGCGATCGCAAGAAGGAAGACGGGCAATGTTAGCCCATCGTAAAGCCAAAGAAATCGCTTTAGGAACAGAAAGCAAACTGAGAGTTTTAACCGAACTAATCACCAAACATTCCCCAGAACCAATTTTAATTTTTACCAACGATAACGCAACAGTGTATCGCATTTCTCAAGACTTTTTAATCCCTGCAATCACTCATCAAACTCCAGTTAAAGAACGCCATTTAATTCTACAAAACTTTAAATCGGGAGAATATAAAACCCTAGTTGCCTCTCATGTCTTAAATGAAGGAGTAGATGTTCCCGATGCGAGAATTGCGATTATTTTATCAGGAACAGGGTCAGCGCGAGAATATATTCAAAGATTAGGTCGAGTATTAAGAAAAGGGAAAACCAAAGACAAGCAAGCGATTCTTTATGAAGTAATTGCCGAAGAAACCAGCGAAGAAAAAACCTCAGAACGTCGGCGTAGTGATCCCGCTAAAAAACAAGGTCAAGTTGAGATGTTTCCCTCTCGAAAAAAAGACACTACTTCTATTCCCAAAGCAGCCGAAAAAAGCGGAGATTATAATATTGATCATTAATTAATTAACCAAATGATTCCCGTAGGTTGGGTGAAGGAGACGAAACCCAACACTAACCAGTAAAATAAAGGAGACCAGAAGCCATGACACAAGTGCTTTGCTTAGGAGAAATTCTGTATGATTGTTTAGCCCAAGAAGCAGGAAAGCCGATCGAAAGTGTCAAAAACTGGATCGCCTATCCAGGAGGCGCACCAGCAAACGTCGCCACCGCATTAGTGAAACTGGGAACATCTTCAGGTTTTATTGGTTGCATTGGCAAAGATGAGGCGGGACAATCCTTAAAACAGTTGCTTTTAGAAACAGGAGTTAACTGTCAAGGGATTCAAGAACATCCCAACGCCCCCACTCGTCAAGTATATGTTTTACGCTCCAGGGATGGCGATCGAGAATTTGCAGGCTTTGGCAATCATCGCCCTGATCAATTTGCCGATGCGTTTCTCCAAGCTGATCAATTACCGATTCCTCTATTTGAACAAGCACAGTTTTTAGTCATTGGCACATTAGAACTAGCTTATCCAACGACTCGTAGAGCCGTTTTTCGGGCTTTAGAGTTAGCCAACACTTACAATATTAAAGTCTTAGTGGATGTCAACTGGCGACCCATGTTTTGGCATCATCCCGAAGAAGCCATCCCTTTGATTAAACAATTGTGGCAGTTTGTGGATTTTGTAAAGTTCTCTCGTGAAGAGGCACAATGGTTATTTAATACAGCAGAGTCAGGCGCGATCGCCCATCAACTTTCCTCAATAGAAGGAGTTTTCGTCACCGATGGAGGCGAAACAATTAGCTATTATCTCAACGATTTTGAAGGTAAAATTCCCACCTTTGCCGTCTCAGTGGAAGACACCACTGGGGCTGGAGATAGTTTTGTCGCTGGCTTAGTCCATCAACTCTGTCAAAAAGGACTAAATAACTTTAGTAACGCTCATTCTGTAAAAGAAAGCATCATTTATGCCTCTGCGGTCGGAGGATTAACCACTACGAGATCAGGCGCGATCGCAGCTCAACCGACAGATTCAGAGGTGAAGCAGTTTTTAAAATCTCAAAACTGACCGACCCGATCGCCAACTATTTCGTTGAATCACAAACCTGAAACCCTTACCCAGCAAGGAACAGAAAAAAACTCAGAAAAAAATCAAAAAAAGGGTTGACACTTCTTGAAATAACCCCTATATTGGTGAATGCGCTCGAAACGGAGGCGGTCACGCCCACCGAAACCGAGCCACCTGAACCTAGACAAATTCATAAGTTGGAAAAGCCTAAGTTAACCGTAAAACGTTAACGCTTCCACGTCAAATTTATTAAAACGGAAACGTAAAACCAACGAGCCGCAGGCTCTCAACATGGAGAGTTTGATCCTGGCTCAGGATGAACGCTGGCGGCGTGCTTAACACATGCAAGTCGAACGAAGTCTTCGGACTTAGTGGCGGACGGGTGAGTAACGCGTGAGAATCTACCTTCTAGATGGGGACAACCGTTGGAAACGACGGCTAATCCCCAATACGCCGAGAGGTGAAACGGGTTTCCGCTAGAAGAGGAGCTCGCGTCCGATTAGTTAGTTGGTGGGGTAAAAGCCTACCAAAGCGTCGATCGGTAGCTGGTCTGAGAGGATGAGCAGCCACACTGGGACTGAGACACGGCCCAGACTCCTACGGGAGGCAGCAGTGGGGAATTTTCCGCAATGGGCGAAAGCCTGACGGAGCAACGCCGCGTGTGGGAAGAAGGCTCTTGGGCTGTCAACCACTTTTCTCAGGGAAGAATGACTGACGGTACCTGAGGAATCAGCCTCGGCTAACTCCGTGCCAGCAGCCGCGGTAATACGGAGGAGGCAAGCGTTATCCGGAATTATTGGGCGTAAAGCGTCCGCAGGGGGCGCATCAAGTCTGCTGTCAAAGGTCGGAGCTTAACTCCGGTGTGGCAGTGGAAACGGGTGCGCTAGAGGGCGACAGGGGTAGAGGGAATTCCCAGTGTAGCGGTGAAATGCGTAGAGATTGGGAAGAACACCGGTGGCGAAAGCGCTCTACTGGGTCGCACCTGACCCTCAGGGACGAAAGCTAAGGTAGCGAAAGGGATTAGATACCCCTGTAGTCTTAGCCGTAAACGATGGATACTAGGCGTGGTTTGTATCGACCCAAGCCGTGCCGAAGCTAACGCGTTAAGTATCCCGCCTGGGGAGTACGCACGCAAGTGTGAAACTCAAAGGAATTGACGGGGGCCCGCACAAGCGGTGGAGGATGTGGTTTAATTCGATGCAACGCGAAGAACCTTACCAGGGCTTGACATCCCGCGGATCCCCATGAAAGTGGGGAGTGCCTTCGGGAACGCGGAGACAGGTGGTGCATGGCTGTCGTCAGCTCGTGTCGTGAGATGTTGGGTTAAGTCCCGCAACGAGCGCAACCCTCGTCCTTAGTTGCCAGCATTAGGTTGGGAACTCTAGGGAGACTGCCGGTGACAAACCGGAGGAAGGTGAGGATGACGTCAAGTCAGCATGCCCCTTATGCTCTGGGCGACACACGTCCTACAATGGTCGGGACAGAGGGAAGCGAACTCGCAAGAGCCAGCAAATCCCATCAAACTCGGCCTCAGTTCAGATAGCAGGCTGCAACTCGCCTGCTTGAAGGAGGAATCGCTAGTAATCGCCGGTCAGAATACGGCGGTGAATTCGTTCCCGGGCCTTGTACACACCGCCCGTCACACCATGGAAGCTGGCCAAGCCCGAAGTCGTTACCCTAACCCGTGTGGAGGGGGGCGCCGAAGGCTGGGCTAGTGACTGGGGTGAAGTCGTAACAAGGTAGCCGTACCGGAAGGTGTGGCTGGATCACCTCCTTAAAAGGAGACCCAAGGTAGGGGAAACTCTGAAAAAGAAGTAAGAGAGACCCTTCAACTCCGAGGTCGGTCGTGGTAGAAATCAGTAGGCTTTTCCAACCGGGTTTGGGGAACCTGGGCTATTAGCTCAGTTGGTTAGAGCGCACCCCTGATAAGGGTGAGGTCCCTGGTTCAAGTCCAGGATAGCCCATAGCGGGGGTATAGCTCAGTTGGTAGAGCACCTGCCTTGCACGCAGGGAGTCAGCGGTTCGAGTCCGCTTACCTCCATACAAGGATTCAGCACCGTTAGGATAGCTAACGACTGCTGGACACTTGTCCAGACCAGAACCTTGAAAACTGCATAATCACCAAGAAAGTTAAGGAAACTTAACCGAGGTCAAGCGAAAAAGAGCTAACGGTAAAGCCCTAGGCACATCGAGGCGAAGAAGGACGTGGTAACCGACGAAACGTTGCGGGGAGCTGGAAATAAGCCTAGAGCCGCAAGTATCCGAATGGGGCAACCCCAAGAACGGTCTGCTGAATCTATAGGCAGAAACGAGCCAACGCGGCGAACTGAAACATCTTAGTAACCGTAGGAAAAGAAAACAAGAGTGATTCCCCTAGTAGCGGCGAGCGAACGGGGAGCAGCCTAAACCTCCCACTGCGGTGAGAGGGGTCGTGGGACAGCAATGGTCAGACGGAGACTCTTAAACGAAGCAACTGAAAACTGCACCAGAGAGGGTAAAAGTCCCGTAGTTGAAAAGGAAAACCGCTGCGCTGAATCCCGAGTAGTTCGGAACACGAGAAATTCCGAGTGAATCAGCCAGGACCACCTGGTAAGGCTAAATACTCCGATGTGACCGATAGCGAACCAGTACCGCGAGGGAAAGGTGAAAAGAACCCCGGCGAGGGGAGTGAAAAAGAACGTGAAACCGTTAGCTTACAAGCAGTGGGAGGACGATGAAACGTCTGACCGCGTGCCTGTTGAAGAATGAGCCGGCGAGTAATTAGTCGTGGCCGGTTAAGCTCACGAAGAGCGAAGCCCAAGGGAAACCGAGTCTGAAAAGGGCGTAAGTCACGGGTAATTGACCCGAACCCGGGTGAACTAACCATGACCAGGAGGAAGCTTGGGTAGTACCAAGTGGAAGTCCGAACCGACCAACGTTGAAAAGTTGGCGGATGAGTTGTGGTTAGCGGTGAAATGCCAATCGAACTCGGAGCTATCTGGTTCTCCCCGAAATGCGTTTAGGCGCAGCAGCGAAGAAAAAGCAGTGGGGGTAAAGCACTGTTTCGCTACGGGCTGCGAAAGCGGTACCAAAGCGAGACAAACTCAGAATACCATTGTGAAAATCGTGAGTGAGACGGTGGGGGATAAGCTTCATCGTCAAGAGGGAAACAGCCCAGACCACCAGCTAAGGTCCCGAAATGATGGCTAAGTGAAAAAGGAGGTAGGAACGCCAAGACAACCAGGAGGTTTGCCTAGAAGCAGCCACCCTTAAAAGAGTGCGTAATAGCTCACTGGTCAAGCGTTCCCGCGCCGAAAATGAACGGGGCTAAGTCATCTACCGAAGCTGTGGACAGGATAACTGTGGTAGGGGAGCGTTCTATCAAGGGAGAAGCACTAGCGGCAAGCAGGTGTGGACGAGATAGAAGTGAGAATGTCGGCTTGAGTAGCGAAAACTTTGGTAAGAATCCAAAGCCCCGAAACCCTAAGGGTTCCTCCGGAAGGCTCGTCCGCGGAGGGTTAGTCGGGACCTAAGGCGAGACCGAAAGGTGTAGTCGATGGACATCGGGTGAATAATCCCGAACGACTGAGTGGGAGCAACACCGGGACGCATGAAAATAGGTGATACCCTGAATGGATTGGGAGGAAGTTACGACTTCCGCATCACTGAAGTTAGTGCCAAGAAAAGCGGTAGTTGTGAAGAAAGCCAGTCCCCGTACCCGAAACTGACACAGGTAGGGAGGTAGAGCATACCAAGGGGCGCGAGAAAACTCTCTCTAAGGAACTCGGCAAAATCACCCCGTAACTTCGGGAGAAGGGGTACCAGCGAGAGCTGGTCGCAGTGACCAGGCCCAGGCGACTGTTTACCAAAAACACAGGTCTCTGCCAACTCGAAAGAGGAAGTATAGGGGCTGACGCCTGCCCAGTGCTGGAAGGTTAAGGAAGTCGGTTAGCTTCGGCAAAGCTGGCAACCGAAGCCCCAGTGAACGGCGGCCGTAACTATAACGGTCCTAAGGTAGCGAAATTCCTTGTCGGGTAAGTTCCGACCCGCACGAAAGGCGTAACGATCTGGGCGCTGTCTCGGAGAGAGACTCGGCGAAATAGGAAAGTCTGTGAAGATACGGACTACCGACACCAGGACAGAAAGACCCTATGAAGCTTTACTGTAACCTGAAGTGGGGTTCGGGCTGAGCTTGCGCAGGATAGGTGGGAGGCGAAGAAAGTTTCCTCGTGGGGAAACTGGAGCCATCGGTGAGATACCACTCTGGTTCAGCTAGAATTCTAACCTTCACCCGTAAGCCGGGGAAGGGACAGCTGCAGGCGGGCAGTTTGACTGGGGCGGTCGCCTCCAAAAAGGTAACGGAGGCGCGCCAAGGTTCCCTCAGGCTGGTTGGAAATCAGCCGCAGAGTGCAAAGGCAGAAGGGAGCTTGACTGCGAGACCGACAAGTCGAGCAGGGACGAAAGTCGGCCTTAGTGATCCGACGGCGCTGCGTGGAAAGGCCGTCGCTCAACGGATAAAAGTTACTCTAGGGATAACAGGCTGATCTCCCCCAAGAGTTCACATCGACGGGGAGGTTTGGCACCTCGATGTCGGCTCATCGCAACCTGGGGCTGAAGTCGGTCCCAAGGGTTGGGCTGTTCGCCCATTAAAGCGGTACGCGAGCTGGGTTCAGAACGTCGTGAGACAGTTCGGTCCATATCCGGTGTCGGCGTTAGAGCATTGAGAGGAGCCTTCCTTAGTACGAGAGGACCGGGAAGGACGCACCGCTGGTGTACCTGTTATCGTGCCAACGGTAAACGCAGGGTAGCCAAGTGCGGAGCGGATAACCGCTGAAAGCATCTAAGTGGGAAGCCCACCTCAAGATGAGTGCTCTCATTCTGTCAAGGAAGTAAGGTCACAGGAAGAACACCTGTTTATCGGTGCTCGGTGGTAGTCTGGTAACAGATGAAGCCAAGGCATACGAACCGACCGAGGGCTTGATCTTGATTCTTGGTGATGTGCAGTCTTCAAGGTTCTGCTTCCGACAGAATCACAGCCTTTCCTAGTGCTGAAGGCGCGGTGGAACCACTCCGATCCATCCCGAACTCGGGTGTGAAACGCTGCAGCGGCGAAGATACTTGACGGGACACTGTCTGGGAAAATAGCTCGGTGCCAGGTTCATTTTTCTCCCACCTCCTTGCGGGGTGGGTTTTTATTATCGCTGAATACATAAAGCTACAATAGGGCAAAATTGACGTTAACCTTGACTTATGCCACTATTGATTTTACTTGCTGAGGATGATCCTGGGATTCAAATGGCTGTCAAAGACTATTTGGAATTTTCTGGTTACAGTGTGATTACTGCCAAAAATGGTGATGAAGCCCTACATCATCTTAAAACTTATCATCCTCATTTGATTGTTGCTGATATTAAAATGCCTCGTAAGGATGGATTTGAGTTGATTCAAGAGGTAAGAGAACGTCCAGAGTTTCGGATGCTACCAGTGATCTTTTTAACTCAACGGGGAAGTACCGCCGATCGCATTCTGGGATACGAAGCTGGTTGTGATTTATATCTTCCTAAACCCTTTGAAATGGCGGAATTGGGAGCAGTTATTAAAAACTTGTTGATTCGATCGCAAATGGAACAGTCGGAACAAAGCATTAATGCTCAACAAGGTAGTATTCATTCTGAGGAAGAAAACCATGAAGACTTTCATTTTACCCAACGAGAAAGTGAAGTTTTAGAACTTCTTACTCAAGGATTATCAAATACAGAAATGGGAGAAAAGTTATATTTAAGTCCCCGAACTGTGGAAAAATATGTAAGTAGTCTTTTACGAAAAACTGACACCAATAACCGAGCAGAATTGGTCAGTTTTACTCTCAAACATCATCTAATTTCTTAAATGATTGAACCTTTATTCTATGAATATCCTCCTCGACAAATCGGGAGATTAATTAAACGCTACAAACGCTTTCTCGCTGATATTGAACTTGATTCTGGAGAAATAATTACCGCTCATTGTCCTAACACCGGTCCGATGACAGGAGTTTGTACTCCTGGCAGTTCCGTTCTCGTTTCCTATAGTGATAACCCGAAACGGAAACATTGCTACACTTGGGAAGCGATCGAGGTTAATGATACTGTTCCCACTTGGGTGGGAATCAACACCGGCTTACCGAACCGCGTGGTTAAATTTGCTTTAGAAAATCATCTTTTACCAGAGTTAGCTAATCGTTATGACAGAGTTCGTCCCGAAGTCCGTTATGGGGAAGAGAATAAAAGTCGGATTGATTTTTTATTAACCGAAAAAGAAGAAAAACCCATTTATTTAGAAGTTAAAAATGTCACTTGGTCAAAAGAAAGACAGGCTTTATTTCCTGATACTGTTACCACTCGTGGACAAAAGCACTTGCGAGAATTGATGGCGATTTTACCCGACGCAAAACCCATTATGTTGTATTTTATTAATCGTGGAGATTGTACCAGTTTTGCAGCCGCAGAGACTGCTGATCCCACTTATGCTAAATTATTGAAGGACGCGATCGAGCAGGGAGTAACCATACTTCCTTATCGCTTTCAACTAACACCAAAAGGCTATAAATTTTTAGGACAAGCAGAACTAATTCGGGCTTGCTGAAAAAGTCCATTGGTCGGTGTGGTTCGGGAGTCCTCCTAATAATTTTTCCGCCTCTGCCAACATTTCTTCGGAAACTTCTTTGAGATCATCGCGGTTGTCTAAGTAAGTTTTGAGAGCAGACATGGGATCAAGGGCGACTTGTTCCCCTAATTCGGGAAGGCGAGGACGGGCAAGTTGACTGACCAATTCTGGGGTGATCGTATAACTATGGGCAAAACTGAGCGCTTTTTGCAGGGTGCGACTCTCAATTCGATCGAGTTGCTCGGAATGTAACTTATATTGCAGACGAACCACCGCCTCTGGATTTTTTTGACGTTCGATCGCGCTCAAAATTGTCTGTTGTGGATCATCTTTTTCCGTGACATCCACCTTAATCGTCAAAAACGGGCGCACAGGTAGCGGACAAAACTGCCATTGCGTGTTTCCCTTCTCCAACTCAATCAACACATAGCCTTTATCCTCTTTCTCCTCACTAAAATCCACTCGTTCAATGCTTCCTGGATACACCACCGCTGGTTCTCCTTTCGGATTGAGATTTTGATGACGATGAACATGACCTAACGCCACATAATCAAACTCAGGACGAATTAAAAACGAAACGGGAATCGTAAAGCCTTTCCCCACCGCTAAAAACCGTTCCGCCCCCAATTGAGCGCGATCGGCCATTAAATGCGCTAGTAAAATCGTAGGTTGATCTGGATCAAGACGACGAATTTCCCCCTCTAAAATCGGCTGTAACTTTTGCAGTAATAACTGATTCACCGCTTCTAGAGATAACCCTTCGGTTTCTGGACGAGTGAGTAAAGCGGAATTGGTTAACCAAGGCAAAGTAATCACTTGTACCTCACCGTTAGCAGTATTGATGTGATGGGTTTCAATTCTATCCCCAACAATAAACTTAGGAACACCTAACGTGCGGTATATGGAAAGACTCGCCCCCCCTTTTCCTTGCGAATGTTGATCATGGTTTCCCACTAATAAAATCGTGGGAATTGCTGCTTGTACCAGACGACTAAACTCAGACGCAAACGCCTGTTGGATGTAGGGGGGTGGCGTGGCATCAGGGAAAGCATCACCGCCAAATAAAACTAAATCTACCGGTTCACTGATTGCGCGATCGATGCACGATCGCAACGACTTCACGAAATCTTCGAGGCGTGTATTCAAGCCCGTTTCAGGATTAGTGCGACCATGAGACAAGCCACTACCGAGATGAATATCAGAAACGTGAAGAACTTTAATCATAATGAACTCGAATCAAAACTTTGTGCTTCCCCTGTTGTCTTTGGGAGATGAAGTCCGCATTCTTGTTTCATCCCCTGAAACCTTGTATCCCGTTCATGTTCATCATCAAGAGAAATGGGGCGACTAGAATGCCAATCTCCCACCGTCATATATCCCTGATCAAACAGAGGATGATAAGGAAGATCATACTCCACAAGATAACGATGAACATCTCGCGAATGCCAATGTAAGATCGGCAATATTTTATAAATTCCCGACTGTTCACCAAGGCGAGGAAGTTGTTGACGATGTTCAGTTTGATCTCGTCGTAATCCTGCTAACCATGCGTTAGCGCCTAACTCTTTTAAGGCTCTTTGCATCGGTTCAACTTTCCGCATTTGATCATAAAAATTTAAGGATTCCACATCATTTTTCTCCCACAGTTTTCCATACAATGCTTCCATACGAGCAGGAGAAAGATGGGATTGATAGACTTTTAAGTTAAGATTTAGTCTTTCGGTTAACTCTTGGGCAAAACGGTAAGTTTCGGGATGTAAATAACCCGTATCTACCCAAATCACTGGAATCTCAGGAATAATACGAGTGACTAAATGCAACATTAACGCAGACTGAATACCGAAACTGGTACTCATCACTAAACCGTCACCAAACGTATCTGCTGACCATTGAATGAGATGTTTTGCATCCACATCAGCGAATCGAGTATTGAGTTGGTCTAAATTAAGTTGAGGTTGCTGTATCGTCGCAACAGTCATGGGGGTTAACTCCTCATGTTTTGGTTCAGGACAATGATTGTTTTCTTGGAGATGAGGGGATTGAGACGTGGTTTGATTCATGTAAAAGATCAAAGATTGAGTAAGCCACTGCTTTTCCCCATTCAGCTTATCACCTCCAATTCCTATCTTAAAACACAATCTCCCATAATCCGATCGGGAAACTGGAATTTAATTCTCTAGTGAGATCAACGATGAGTTTCCCCCCAAAGTTGGGGGGTAGGGGGGCGAAATTGATTTACCCCCTAAATACCCCAATTCTGGAGGACTTAATAAGTTTCCCCCCAAAGTTGGGGGGTAGAGGGGGCGAATTTGATCCAACTGGGTAAGTCCTGAGATCGTCGAGTCGTTCGCTGACAAACGCTGGTAAGATGAAGAATGTTTACAAATTGACAAACTAAAATATTTCTGTAAATTATCCAATTCACGATTTCAACCTATGTTCGATTTGCCGAGTCTTTCTATTGACCCGATGGGAGTGCGATATGGTTCTAGTAAACTCTTTCAAATTTTAGTCCCACTCACCAGCTACATGGTGCTACGGGATTTATTCATCAAAAAATTAGTTCTCAGAGAAAAAGTCGTCGCAAAAATCAACCAAATCTTACCGCAAAACGAATTTTTTGAGCAGTTTCGCGCTGATTTACCAAAGATATTTGATCAAACGGTTGGTTTTCTGTCTTGGAAAGTCGGATGCGATTTAGGCTTCTTTTTAATTGTTACTGGTTTAGGACCTTGGGAACGAGCGTTTACTTGGTCAGGATTATTACCCTACACCATTATTCAATATTTTGTTTATTTCCTCATTGGACGACGGATGTTAGTGGATGGACAATTAAATCCTTTTAGTGAAAATCCGCCTCAAGCTAACACTCCAGAAGCGCGACCACGATGGAAACAAGTTCTCTCTAAATATCTCCATGAAGACTTAAATACAACCAATGAATATGTTCCTTTAAGACAAGTTTTCCTCAAACCTTTTGTCGATTATGGGGGATTAGTTTTAAGTTGGTCACTTTATAATGTGGGGATTTTCTTTTTCCAGTCGGGAGAATTAAATTTAGCCCCAGTGGTACAATTTACCTTTTATCAAATGCTCACGTTTTATTTAGTGAATACTTACGGTTATGTCATTGGTTATAATATCGGAGAATGGATGGAAAAAGGAATTAATCTTTTTGAGGAAAGTTTTGCTCGGTGGAAGCGTCAACAAGCTCATCTAGTAAATAAAGAAAAAAACAACACACCGCCAGTAATTGTATATAAATTATCAAACTCAATTCAATTATTTTGGCAAGATATCAAGTATGCTTACCTATGGCGAATTGCTACGTTTTTAGGTCAGTATGGGATTGGGAGAAAATGGGTTTTAACGACGGTTAGCGGTGTTTTTGCTGTGGTTTTAATTGCACCAAGTTTTTCTAATGTGATGCTAAATTTAGGGAATGATGTTAGTGATTTATGGTTCGATCGAGTCGGACAATTAAATCAGGGACAATTAGCACAAATTGAACCCGCTATGTCTGATCAAATTAATCTCCCGAATTCGGAGGTGGTGATCGCACAATTTCCTGAATTTTGGCAAGCACTCTATACACCGGAAACACAATTTGAGAACATAGCTTTAGATGATGTTTCTCCTTTAATGCAGGAAGCAAAATCGAATACGAATCGTTAGGAAAAATTGATTGTTATGGAAAGTTGTCGAAGAGGAGTTTTTATCTCCATTTTGGGAGTTTCAGTGTCGTTACTGGTTTTATTTCTAGTCGCAGTCGTCTTCTGGTCATTCCTATCTCTCACAAGAGGGAATGCTGTCGCTGGTGAGTTATCATCTCCCCTAGCATCAAATCAGATGGAAACTCAGTCGAAGAGTATCGGTAATTTAGAAAATGATGTCCTTTATTACATTGTGGTCGATCGATTTTTGGATGCTGATTCAAGAAATAATATTCCCGAGTTTGCGTTTGCGGAAGAGACTTCCGACTCGGAAAAACAGGTTTACAACCGCATGAATCAACTCTTACTTCGACATACTTACGATCCCACTCATCGCCACATGGGAATGTATTGGGGAGGAGATTTAGAAGGGGTGATTCAAAGATTAGATTACTTACAAGATTTAGGAGTAACTAAACTGGTTCTTTCTCCCATTCAAGATAATTCTAACGGCTTGTTTTATCATCCTGACATTAAAACCTACCTTTATCGCAATAAAACAGAAGAGGTGAACGATGATTTTTATAGTCATGTTTCCACTCCCTATCATGGCTATTGGACAAAAGATTGGTTTGAGATTGATGAGCATTTTCGCTCACCCGATGATGAAGGCTTCGATCGCTATCGAGTGTTTCGCAGATTACTAAATGAAGCAGGTAAGCGCGGTATTGGGATCATCTTAGATTTAACCATGAATCAAACCGCACCCGGACACATTTCCACAGAACCGCCAAATTTAGGAACAGGTGGCTTCTTATTTGGAGAGTCTTGGTTTGCGGATAATGGCGATGTCTATCGTCACGGAAAACGAGTGGCGACGCATTGGGACCCGAAAACAGGGGAACGTGATCCCCAAGGTTGGTTTCACGAACCGAAAATTATTTGGGATTTTGATACCGCTTCTAAGGAGTTAATTGAGGAGGGACAAATTAGCGGCGGAATGCCTGATTTAAACCAAGATGCGCCGCCAGTGAAACAGTATTTATTCGATGCGGCGAAGTTTTGGTTAACGTTTAATCAAGATCAATATCCCATTGCTGGTTTCCGTTTGGATGCGGTGAAACATATCAATGAACGCTTTTGGCAAGAGTTTGAAGCGTTTGTTCTCTCCATTAATCCTGATGCGGTGCTACTGGGAGAATATTTCGGCGGTGGTTATCGTGCTGAGAAAAGTATTGATTTTTTACGGAAAACTGACAACATCACTCAGTATGATTTTAATTTGAGTGAAGCAGCGCGACGGTTTTTTGCGCGCGATCGCGGTTGGGATGGACGCACTTATATTTTGCGAGAAACAACACTGGGACGGAAAGGAAATTATTACAACTATGATGCGATCAGTCGCTTTTTCCACTGGATATTTAATCCCGCGCAAACTCTAGAAATTCCCACCGCGTCTTTAGATGCGATTCCCAACGAAGAAGCGAAAGGTTGGGTGAGTTTTGTGGAAAACCATGATAAACCACGCTTAAAAACCTATTACCCTGAAATTTCTGATCAGGGTTATGAAAGTTTGATTGAGTTCCAGTTTATGGCGCGAGGCGTTCCTTTGATTATGTATGGCGCAGAAACCGCGCTAGGGATTCCCTATCATCCTGAACATGAGGGGTTATTTGGGGCTGGGGGTGATCCCTTTAATCGCCCGATGATGATTTGGCCCGGCAGTCAAGGTTGGAAAGAAGAGATTTATCAAGCAACGAAACGGATGGCCCATTTACGACAAGACTATCCCGTGCTGCGCTATGGAGACACTCGTTATTTGCTGCCAAACGGGGCGAGTCAGAAGGAAGATATCTTTATGTTGAGAGAAGCAGATGAAACCTCAGCACGGCTTCTCTATGCGTATTCCACCGCAGGAGGGGAGTTTTTACTTTCCTTTGAGGAGGAAGGGGTTAAACAGTGTCGAGTGGTGGATACAGATCAGAACTTAGAATTGGTGGATGGGATGCTACCCGTGAAGTTACAACCAGAAGAAGCGAAGGTGTTTGTTTTGCGTTAAGCATCGAAACGCAACGGTTGACCTGATCTAATTTAGATCAGACATCCTTTTAGAGGTTCTATAATTTAAATGAGTTAACAATTTTAATTGTAGTTAATTACCTGATGCCTGAAAATAATACAGAGAATCCCTGGGTGGAAGGAGTGAAAACCTTAGCCTTAAGTGCCGTTTTAGCGTTTGGTGTTCGGACATTTGTCGCCGAAGCACGTTATATTCCTTCGGAGTCGATGTTACCCACCTTAAAAATTAATGATCGTCTCTTGATTGAAAAAATTGGTTATCGCTTCACCACTCCAGAGAGAGGAGATATCGTTGTTTTTTCCCCAACTCCCGCTTTAGAAAGCCAAGGCTATTCTGATGCGTTTATTAAACGAGTGATTGGCTTACCCGGAGAAACGATAGAAGTCAGAGGAGGAGTGGTTTTTGTTGATGGTGAAGCACTTTCCGAGAAATATATCGCCGATGAAGCCGATTATGATTTTGGTCCGGCGACTGTTCCCGAAAATCAGTATTTAGTTTTGGGAGATAATCGCAATAATAGTTATGATTCCCATTATTGGGGATTTCTCCCCCGTGAAAACATTATTGGTCGCGCTGCGGTGCGGTTTTGGCCCCTCGATCGAGTTAGTCTCATTGACGATCCCTCCTATCCGACTAATCCCTAAACTTTAGGGATTAAACGGTTTCTAGCCAATCGTAAATTCGTTCCAGTTGTTCTAGTGTAATCAGACCATATTGCCACAGTAACATCGGCAAAGGGTCGGTGTTACGCTGGGAGTAACGTTGCGCGATCGCGATCGAGTCGTTGGAAATGGCTAATTCTTCTTTTAAAAACCGTAGAAATTTGGCATAAGTTGTTGGCATCATTGTTTTTTTCCTCCTTGATATATTAGGAGTAGGTTATAGACAGAAACTGAGTGAGTTCTGAGTTAAGGGGGAAACGTTGCTGAGTTTTTCCTTCTGTGAGAAGGATTAATTTTCGCAAAAAACAGAAGGATTCGTCATTTTAACCTTTTCTGCCCCTTTTTTGATTTCCCCTTAACTTTTCCTTAATTTTGTTAAAACTGCTTTAGTAAAACCTTAAACTTAAGAAGCGATCAGCACCACTGAAGTTCCAGCTTACGATAGTTAGTTAGTTAACGAGTTTAGATTAAATTAATCTTTTAATAACTCTACCCACTGGTTGATCCTTTTTCGTTTCGGGATCAGCATCAGGGTCGAGAAAAGATGAACGAGTTATATTATGTTAAACCTTAATTGTACCAACAAGTATTAAAATATGCAAGGACAGCAAGGTTAAAAAGGTTAAGGTTTGTTAATGTGGAACGCAAAAATAACGATAAATAAGCGACGATCGATGCTCGGTCTAGTATTGGCAACAATCACAGCATTTTGGTTCGTTCTCACACCAAGCGCGATCGCGTCTCTGGATGACGATCGCTATGATGGTAATATTTTCGCCCTGTATGCGGGAAATGGCTCGTTAGTCCCTCCGAGAGTAACCCTTGCGGAATCGATGAAAGGGGGAAAACCAAGTTTACTGGTATTTTACTTAGAAGATAGCAAAGACTGTAAAGCGTATTCGATCAACGTTTCAGAGTTACAACGATATTACGGTCGCGCCGCCAACTTTATCCCCATTAACGTGGATATGTTAGCGGATAAAACCGACTTTTCTCCCACCGAAGCGGGGTATTATTATCGCGGTTTCGTACCGCAAACCGTGATTATTGATCAGGAGGGAAAAGTGGCGTTTGATGAAATCGGACAAGTCAGTTTTGAAACCGTTGACGCAGCGTTTCGAGAAGTGTTTGATTTACTTCCTCGTTCTGAATCGAAAGAATTAAAACGCCGTTCCCTGAATAATATCAACGTGGGATTACAAGAAGAAGAAGACTAACTTAATTTGAATGAGTTTCGCCCCCCTAACCCCCCAAATTTGGGGGGAATTAACTAATAAAGTCCCCCAGAATTGGGGGATTGAGGGGGCAATTCCGTAACTCCAGCTTAACTCTGTTGCTGATCTTGTAACCACTGGATTCCTGTTTGTACCGCCAATAAAAATAATCCCACAGCCACTAAAATAAATATGGCAGTTGCTAAAACCCCCATTCCCATCACTAAGGTTCGCACTGCTACCGCGATCGTGGCTGCGGTTTGATTGGTATCGGGAAGCGGTTGTTCGGCATAACGAGCAATAATGGCGATCGTGAGTCGGTAGAGGGGAAAACTCAAGCCTCCTGCAATCACTGATCCGAGTAAAGCATTTCTAAGGGTTGTGGCGTGTGAGGTCATAAACTATGCCAAAATTGATTACAAAGTGATAAAAACTGAATTCGAGGGATATAATTCGCATTATGCGTGTCTATGTAATATTATTCAATACGGGAAGCGAAAACCAAGGCATTCACTCTCTGAAAATGGGCGATCGAGATATTGTTTTGATGTTTGAATCAGAAGATGATGCCACTCGTTTCGCTTTAATGTTAGAAGCGCAAGACTTCCCAACACCTGCTGTAGAAGAATTGGATGCTGAGGAAATTGAAGCCTTCTGTGCAGAAGCGGGTTATGAAGCGCGACAAATTCCCCAAGGAGAATTAATTACTCCTCCTGAAAGTACGGTCGAACAAACGGATTGGACGCTAGAAGAGAAAACTAATTCTCCTCAACCTTCAACCACTGATAATTTAGACGATGTTCGTCGTCGCTTGGAAAATTTACTTTAATCTCTAAACTATGGTTTCCTCTCGCGGTCATCTCCTCACAGAACAAAATAATCCCAATAGTCTGAATCTAGACCAATTATCTAGCCTAGAAATTGTTGAACTGTTTAATCGGGAGGATGCTAACACTCTTCAAGCGATCAATAATGCCCGTGAACAAATCGCAGCCGCCATTGATCTTACTAGCGTAGCCCTGAAACAGGGAGGACGATTATTTTATGTTGGTGCGGGTACCAGTGGGCGTTTAGGAGTGTTAGATGCGGCGGAATGTCCTCCCACCTTCTGCACGCCGCCGAGTTTGGTACAGGGGATTATAGCAGGGGGAGAAAGAGCATTAGTAGAAAGTTCGGAAGGGTTGGAAGATCGTCGAGAAGATGGCGCGAGGGCGATCGCGGAACGGGGAGTTAATCACAAGGATGTTGTTTGTGGGATTACTGCTGGTGGCACAACTCCTTATGTTCACGGGGCTTTAGAGGCGGCGCAAAATCAAGCTGCGAAAACCATTTTTCTCGCTTGTGTCTCGGAAAAGGAAGTCAGTGTGAATGTCGATGTGGAGATTCGGCTGTTGGTGGGTGCAGAAGTGTTGGCTGGTTCAACTCGTTTGAAAGCGGGAACGGCGACGAAAATGGCGTTGAATATCTTGTCAACGGGGGTGATGGTGAAGTTGGGGAAGGTGTATGGGAATCGGATGATAGATGTTGCTGTAACTAATCAAAAATTGCGCGATCGCGCCCTTCGCATTCTTCAAGACTTAACTCCCCTCTCCCGTGAAGAAGCCTCGATTTTGCTGGAAAAAAGCGGCAATCGGGTCAAAGTGGCACTACTGATGCAATGGAAAGGATTAAGCGCCACAGAAGCAGAAGCGGTGATTAATGATCAATCAGAATGATCCCCCTAACTCCCCTTAAATTTACAGCGATTCAGTCATTCATCCATCCGTTTCAAACGGATGGATGAATGACAAGGGAGGACTTTAGTCCTCTGTGTCTGCTAGAATAGAGCAAGCCCAAAGATGGTGAAAAACCCGTCAGGCTTATTAAAAAAAGTAGAGATACAGCTAGACTTTTGTTTAGCCAAGGTCTTTAGGGCATATTGAACGGGCGCACTCCTTCGGGAGACTCCTTTCTAACACTCGATTTGTGATTTTAATCCATTGAGTTGTTTCGATTGGAATCCACGCGATTTTAATCCGTGGAGAGTTCAAACCAATTTAAAAAGTAGATATTACATCTTGTAGGGTTTGCCTTGCCCACCCTACTACTTGATTGGTTATTTGGTATTTGTTATTTGTTATTTGTTATTTGTTATTTGTTATTTGGTGTTGGCGAAAAAGGTATCGTGGAATGGGAATGATGCTTTATTCAACATGAGGATTCATTTGCATACCATATTTTCTAGATTTTGCCCACTGTTTTCACTTATGGTAAGTCTTCAGGATTTCCTTAAATTCTGATGCTCGATCGAGGCTTGTCAATACGGGGAGGGGGGATATTAGGAACGAGTTTTCTTGCTTTCAGGGGCGTGTTTTAAAATTGGCAACACTTCCCATTATCTAGAAATACTTTATCAGAAGACTCGATCGAGCGCAACCCTTGAAAAAAAATTTCGCCCTTTTCTGGCTTCTCTTGATTGGTTATTTGGTATTTGTTATTTGTTATTTGTTATTTGTTATTTGTTATTTGTTATTTGGTGTTGGCGAAAAAGGTATCGTGGAATGGGAATGATGCTTTATTCAACATGAGGATTCATTTGCATACCATATTTTCTAGATTTTGCCCACTGTTTTCACTTATGGTAAGTCTTCAGGATTTCCTTAAATTCTGATGCTCGATCGAGGCTTGTCAATACGGGGAGGGGGGATATCAGGAACGAGTTTTCTTGCTTTCAGGGGCGTTTTCTAAAATTGGCAACACTTCCCATTATATAGAAATACTTTATCAGGAAACTCGATCGAGCGCAACCCTTGAAAAAAAATTTCGCCCTTTTCTGGCTTCTCTTGATTGGTTATTTGTTATTTGTTATTTGTTATTTGGTATTTGTTATTTGTTATTTGGTGTTGGCGAAAAAGGTATCGTGGAATGGGAATGATGCTTTATTCAACATGAGGATTCATTTGCATACCATATTTTCTAGATTTTGCCCACTGTTTTCACTTATGGTAAGTCTTCAGGATTTCCTTAAATTCTGATGCTCGATCGAGGCTTGTCAATACGGGGAGGGGGGATATCAGGAACGAGTTTTCTTGCTTTCAGGGGCGTTTTCTAAAATTGGCAACACTTCCCATTATATAGAAATACTTTATCAGGAAACTCGATCGAGCGCAACCCTTGAAAAAAAATTTCGCCCTTTTCTGGCTTCTCTTGATTGGTTATTTGTTATTTGGTATTTGTTATTTGTTATTTGGTGTTGGCGAAAAAGGTATCGTGGAATGGGAATGATGCTTTATTCAACATGAGGATTCATTTGCATACCATATTTTCTAGATTTTGCCCACTGTTTTCACTTATGGTAAGTCTTCAGGATTTCCTTAAATTCTGATGCTCGATCGAGGCTTGTCAATACGGGGAGGGGGGATATCAGGAACGAGTTTTCTTGCTTTCAGGGGCGTTTTTTAAAATTGGCAACACTTCCCATTATATAGAAATACTTTATCAGGAAACTCGATCGAGCGCAACCCTTGAAAAAAAATTTCGCCCTTTTCTGGCTTCTCTTGATTGGTTATTTGTTATTTGTTATTTGGTATTGGCAAAAAAGGTATTGTGGAATGGAAATGATGCTTTATTCAACCTTGAACTCTGCTTGCATACCATATTTTCAGAGTTTTGCCTACGGTTAATGATTTTTTTGTCGTCAGCTTAATCTAACTTAATGTTCATTTCGACCCCTAACCAGAGAAAAAGTAGGTTGGGTGGAGAGATAACGTAACCCAACCATTCAATTAGTAATAACTGAAGTAATGGCATCTTGAATTTTTTGTAATTTTAAGGGTTTAGTTAGATAGTCATTCATTCCCGCTTCGAGACAACTTTCTCGATCGCCTGGCATGACATTTGCTGTCATCGCAATGATATAAGATTGACGCGCTGCTTTAAACTGTTGACGAATTTTTGGAGTTGCTTCTAAACCGTCCATTATGGAGTTTCAATTTTTCGATCGACCACTGCTAAATCAAAATCAATTCCTTCCCCTTGCCATTTTTGCACCTGATTTAAACGATCGGTTTCATAAACTTTCATTCCCCAACTTGTGGCATATTGAGTAATAATGGCGCAGTTGGTTGCATCTTGACAATAAATCAAGAGTCTTTTCTCTGTAAACTCAGACTGTTTTTGATACCAGTTTTGATCGAGTGTCGTAACCGATTGATATTTCCCTTCAAATCAGTGGGAGTATCGGGAAAAATTTGATATGTAAAATAAACATTTCCGATAAAATCTAAAAGATGACTCACAGCACCTACACAAATCAATGGTAAGTTATTTTGTCTTCCTCACTATATCCACAGGAATTTTTGCCATATTTGCTCTCGGTTTGAACATCCAGTGGGGTTACACGGGATTGATTAATTTTGGTCATGTTGCCTTTATGACCGTCGGAGCATATACAACAATTTTACTCAGTATGCAGGGAGTCCCTCTGATTTTGGCAACGATCGCCGGTTCAGTGTTAGCGATGTTACTCGGTTTACTGGTGGGACTTTCTACCCTACGACTACGAGAAGATTATCTCGCGATCGTGACGATCGGTGTCTCGGAGTTACTCCGTATGATTGCGCTCAATGAAGAATGGCTCACTAGAGGTGCTTATGGTGTTCAACGGTATCCACTCCCTCTCGGTGAGTTTAACCCCAATTGGTTGAGCAAAGGAACAATGATTTTTATTTTGAGTGCGATCGCTCTGTTTGCAGTGTGGCAATTGCGACAAGGGCTGCAATCGGAGTTTGAACACCGAAAACAGCAGCGAGGGATTACTCGGTTTCCGCTCGATCTAGGTTTCTGGGGAGTCTTGGCGGTACTTTTAGGAGGGGTGGTTTACCTGAATGGTGTAATCGCTTTGATTGATTACGATTATAAGTCAGGGTTGATGTTACTGATTTTAATTGTCTTGACGGTTTTCTATGCCATTGTGGAAAGTCTCGCTCGATCGCCCTGGGGCAGAGTTTTAAAAGCCATTCGAGAAGATGAACAAGTCCCCAGAGCTTTGGGAAAAGATGTATTCTGGTATAAACTACAAGCATTCATGCTCGGTGGGGCAATTGCGGGAATTGCTGGCGCTTTTTATGCCTGGCAGTTAACCACAATTTATCCGAGTAACTTCCAACCTCTGATTAGCTTCTATGCTTGGACAATTGTTGTCCTCGGCGGTGCTGGAAATAATGCTGGTGTTTTACTTGGCACGGTCATTTTCTGGACTTATGACTCTTTAACTCGCTTTGTTCTCCCCCAATTAAACTGGATTGATGATGCGCGTTTAGGAGCATTTCGGATTTTAGTAATTGGTTTGATCCTAATGATACTGATGGTATCTCGTCCTCAAGGTATTCTAGGCAAAAAGGAGGAACTTACTCTTGGTCGATAATTCTCATTCTTTACAAAAAGGCGCAACGGTGACAGAAGAAACCGCTAATCTCACGCTCCTTTCCGCTCAAGGCTTAAGTAAAAGTTTTGGTGGAATTCAAGCGGTGAATCAAGTCTCCCTAGAGGTGAAAGCTGGAAGCATCACGGGATTAATCGGTCCTAATGGTGCGGGAAAAACCACTCTCTTTAATCTTCTGTCCAATTTCATTGTTCCCGACTCAGGAGAGGTTTGGTTTGATGGTCAACCGATTCAACAGTTACGCGCTCACCAAATCTCCCGACGAGGATTGATTCGCACCTTTCAAGTGGCACGAGTCCTTTCCCGTCTCTCGGTTTTGGAGAATATGCTTTTGGGAGCGCAACAGCAAACGGGGGAAAATTTGTTCCAAGTATTGCTCAAACCGAAACGAGTGCGACGAGAGGAGAAAAAACAGCGAGAGAGAGCGCTGTCTCTTTTGGAGTCGGTGGGACTAGCCGCTAAAGCCTATGAATACGCGGGAGCGCTTTCGGGAGGACAACGGAAACTCCTTGAGTTGGCACGAGCGATGATGACGAACCCAAAATTGATTCTCCTCGATGAACCCGCCGCTGGCGTGAATCCCACTCTGATTAATCAGATTAGTGACCACGTTTTACGCTGGAATCAAGAGGGAATTACGTTCCTGATTATCGAACACAACATGGACGTTATTATGTCTCTCTGTCAAACAATTTGCGTTCTCGCAGAAGGCACAAATCTCGCTCATGGCACTCCCCAAGAGATTCAAGGAAATTCCCAAGTTTTAGAAGCCTATTTGGGACAGTGATTGATTAAGATGTGCTATGTTGGAAGCATCGATCGCGGAAACCACCGACAGCATTTAATTGATTATTTGTCAACCCTTCGTTACAAACTTTATAATTCACCTCGAAAAATTGGTTTAAACTCTTTCCCAAAAACTTGACAAGATTGAAGCGAAGCCAACGAAGCAATGAGAGTTCGAGGGGTGTATTTTGAGAAAAAGACAGACCATCCCGTGGGATTATCATTTTTGCTATCATACCTGAAAAGGCGCAATCTCGTCAATATTTTTTCCTTTCGGAAAATGGTTAAGAAACATAAAGTGCGCGGTTTGATATAAAAATCTAATCAGTTTGAGGGATTATATTGGTTGTGCTAATACAATTTGACAAAGTTATTTGTTGTTTGTTACTCATCACTGGTCACTGGTCACTGGGAATCAAGAAGTGAGAAGAGAGAATTTAGAAGTGAGTTTAAATGCCTATTTTTCTCTTTTCTCTCTACTCGTTTCTTAATGACTGGTCACTGGTCACTGGGAATCAAGAAGTGAGAAGAGAGAATTTAGAAGTGAGTTTAAATGCCTATTTTTCTCTTTTCTCTCTACTCGTTTCTTAATGACTGGTCACTGGTCACTGGTCACTGGTCACTGGTCACTGAACGGCTAGGCATTCCACTTCCACTAACGCTCCTTTCGGTAAACCAGAAACTTCAATACAGGCTCTTGCGGGAGCGGTTTCTGGGTCGAAATAAGAACCATAAACTTCGTTAACTGTACTGAAATTGCTTAAATCGGTGAGATAAATCGTTGTCTTCACCACATTTTCCCAGCCTAAGTCAGCTTCGCTTAAAATTGCTTTGATATTCGCCATGACTTGTTGGGTTTGGGCAACAATATCTCCGTCTCCGATGAGAGAGCCAGTTTTTGCATCGAGAGCGACTTGTCCAGAGACAAAAATTAATTCTCCAGTTGCTGCGATCGCTTGATTGTAGGGGCCGACAGGAGCGGCAGCTTGTTCGGTTTTAATAATACGTTTATTGGTCATTTTTGATGGTTATTCGTTATTAATAAAGGTCTATAATTCCCAAAATTAGCGGAAATCTTTAAGGAGTAAGCTATAGCAAGAGTAAACAATTTGTCAATGGTCTTCCCAGAAGAAAACTACCAACCGTATAGAGCTTGTCTGGTATGGTTGACTTCTAAGTATTGAAACGGGAAACTAAGAAGAGAATTTCTAAGAGAGGTTTTTCGTGGTTGCCATTCCCATTCTGACTAATTCAATTCCAGACCAAGAAGTTGTTATTAATACCGACACAACAAGCCTGAATTTATTTGATCATTTTGATGATCCATTTACTACAGGATTAGTGGCTCGTTTTGAGTTATTTAATCCAGAGAATACTTTTCCTAATGAAGGGGTGACGGAAGTTGTCTTATTTGATCAAGCGGATGAAGGCGCTCCTTTGACGATCGAAAACTTTACTAATTATGTTGAAGATGGAGATTATGTTAACTCAATTATTCATCGATCGGTTGCCGATTTTGTGATTCAAGGAGGAGGATTTTTTATTGATGAATCTCCGAGCATTCTTGCAGTTCCCACTGATGATCCAGTTCAGAATGAGTTTAGCAGTGATCGATCGAATCTGGAAGGAACAATTGCGATGGCGAAGTTAGGAAATGATCCTGATAGCGCTACCAGTCAATGGTTTTTTAATCTGGGAGATAATTCAGAAAATCTTGATAATCAAAATGGCGGGTTTACTGCTTTTGGAGAACTTTTATCGGATCAAGATGCAGAAACCGTTAACACAATTGCTGAACTTCCCCCCTTCAATTTGAGTGAACAGTTAGGCGGTGCATTTAATACAGTTCCCATCAATATTGAAAACCCAGATAATCCGCCACAACTAACAATAGATGATTTTGTTCGTTATGAAAGTATTACGATTTCCCAACAAGAGGAATTAGAGTTTACAGTTACTAATAATTCTAATCCTGAGTTGGTAGAAGCGGCGATTGAAGAAGGAGAATTAATCCTCAATTATCTTCCTGATCAAACGGGTGAAGCAGAAATTACGGTACAAGCAACGAATTTAGTGGGAGAAACGGTAGAAGATAGCTTTTCAGTTACAGTAGAAGAAAGCCTTTCTCCACAACCCCAACCCGAATTATTGTTTGGTTCTTCTACAGAAAATGACACTGTAGAAGTCACTGATGCAGAAAGTCAGAACTTAATTTTTGTTGGCGCTGGAGAAGATACAATTAATAACAGTAGTTCCCCGACAAGTTCCGATCGCTTTTATGGCGGAACTGAGAATGATCAGTTAATTCTTGGTGGTAATGATCGCGCTTTTGGTGGAGAGGGAAATGATATTTTAGACGCATCGATCAGTACAGGGAATAATCGGCTGTATGGTGGTATCGGTGATGATGTTTTAGCGGTTAGTCGCAACGATCGAGCATTTGGTGGAGAGGGAAACGATACTCTATTTTTAACATCAGGTGGTGGTAATATTTTGTTTGGTGGTGCGGGAAATGATACCTTCGTGATTAATTCTCCTAATGCTCCCCAATCCCTCGACACAATTAATGATTTTAGTCGTGGGGAGGATCAAATTGCTTTTAGTGATGATTTCTCTGATGTGGATTTTGATAGTCTGAGGATTACGCCTACTGCTAATGGAGAGGATACGCTGGTTGGTTTAGACAATGCTTTAGTTCGTCTCGCAGGTATCCAAGCTGATACTTTGACCGAAGCTGATTTTGATTTTACGGTCTAATTGATACCGATGCTTAAGGGTGGGCAGTGCCCACCCTACTCCACTACTCCACTAATTGGTGTTGGGTTTCGTAAACTCCACAAGGGCCTACTTTTATTTTGATTTATTTTCTAGTTTCCAAATCAAACTGGAAACAAAATTCGTAATAATGTGGGCGACAATGGGAATCAATAAATTACCAGTGATAATCATCATTGTTCCTAAAATTATCCCCACTGCTGTCGCCCATAAACCATAGGGCCATTGTTGAATCCCACCGAGATGAAGCACCCCGAATAATAAACTCGATACAATGACAGCAACCATTCCCGAACCCAATGCTGGAATCATTACGCCACGAAACAAAAGTTCTTCGCTTAACCCTGGCAAAAGTCCTAACCAAACTGTATCAGGAATCGCTAATGGCTTTAAAACTAATTCTAAATAATACTGTGCGCTGCGTTGATAAGCGGGCCAAATTTTGTAAATGCCACTGCTGGTTAAAATGATTAATCCTGCTATTCCCAAACCGATTAAAATTGCTTCTAAACTAAAGGCGATGGGAAACAAAGACACTGATCCTAAATACTGCCATGCTTTCGCCACAATTAACAATAAAATCGCTGTCACTCCCATTACAGTAAGGACTTGCGGACGAGTCAAGGGTTCAAATTCAAAGTTGTTTGTCATTGGTTATTTATTATTATCGCGCCTGTGCAATAATTGTATATTGTCCCTTGAATCCCATAGTGTTAGACGATCGACTTGCGATCAGCACGGGGAGATGGGGGAGATGGGAGCCCAATCCATAAGACTTGGCTTTCATATGAATTATTGACTTAGCCACGCGATCGCGCTCCGAATCCACTCTTCTGGGTTAGGATTTTTCGCCAGTAAGGAATCTTGACTGATCACAGAAAGCGCTTGTTGTATTTCTGTTTCCGAGTAACCTAACGCCAACAATGTCATCTCTATATCTTCGCGGATTTCTGCTTTCGGCACAATGCTTTCGTCTCCTTGACTGACTAAACCTGCTTCTGTGCGCCATTGAGCGAGTTTTGTTTTTAATTCTAAGGCAATACGCTCGGCGGTTTTTTTTCCTACCCCAGGAGTTTTAGACAGTAACTGGGTATTTTCGTTGACAATGCCTTCTACTAACTCCCTTAATCCTAAAGTATCAATGAGCGCGATCGCCATTTGACTACCCACGCCATTCACTGCGATTAATTTCCGAAATAAATCCCTTTCCGCTGCGCTTTCAAAGCCATATAACACGATCGCATCATCCCGAATTTGTTGATCAGTAAACACTTGCGCTGACTCGGTGTTGTCTTCTTCCCACTGTCTTCCCAAACGCGAGGGAATTTGAATTTCATATCCAATTTGATTCACTTCTAAAATCAAAGTGACGCGGTTTCCAGTATTTTTAATTAATCTAACGACATTACCTCGTAAATAATTGATCATTCTTTTACCAAGAGACGTTTTATAGAACATCTCTACATTATTGATGTTGGATTACGTTACTCTCCACCCAACCGACACCGAGTTAATTCCCCCAAACTTGGGGGTTAGGGGGCGAAAAATACAATTAATATTATGTTGGATTACGTTACTCTCCACCCAACCGACACCGAGTTAATTCCCCCAAACTTGGGGGTTAGGGGGCGAAAAATACAATTAATATTATGTTGGATTACGTTACTCTCCACCCAACCGACACCGAGTTAATTCCCCCAAACTTGGGGGTTAGGGGGCGAAAAATACAATTGATATTATGTTGGGTGACGCTACTCTCTACCCAACCGACACCGAGTTAATTCCCCCAAACTTGGGGGTTAGGGGGCGAAAAATACAATTAATATTATGTTGGGTGACGCTACTCTCTACCCAACCGACACCGAGTTAATTCCCCCAAACTTGGGGGTTAGGGGGCGAAAAATACAATTAATATTATGTTGGATTACGTTACTCTCCACCCAACCGACACCGAGTTAATTCCCCCAAACTTGGGGGTTAGGGGGCGAAAAATACAATTAATATTATGTTGGATTACGTTACTCTCCACCCAACCGACACCGAGTTAATTCCCCCAAACTTGGGGGTTAGGGGGCGAAAAATACAATTAATATTATGTTGGATTACGTTACTCTCCACCCAACCGACACCGAGTTAATTCCCCCAAACTTGGGGGTTAGGGGGCGAAAAATACAATTAATATTATGTTGGGTGACGCTACTCTCCACCCAACCGACACCGAGTTAATTCCCCCAAACTTGGGGGTTAGGGGGCGAAAAATACAATTAATATTATGTTGGGTGACGCTACTCTCCACCCAACCGACACCGAGTTAATTCCCCCAAACTTGGGGGTTAGGGGGCGAAAAATACAATTGATATTATGTTGGGTTACGTTACTCTCCACCCAACCTACTAATTATCTACTATTTCCCCCCTTTCAAAGGCAGGGCTGTTTCATTCTCGGGGTCAAAATTGGCAGCGATTGCGCTCCGCGCACCGATGCGAAGCATCGATCGCCTGAACCTCTTACGGTACGTTCGATCGAGACGTTTTTCCTACTTTTTGGCTTTTTCATAAGAAAAAAGAGTCCTGAAATCTCCCCCATCTCCCTTGTCTCCCTTGTCTCCCCCATCTCCCTACCTCCCTTAATTTTAAAAGAATGAAACAGCCCTGCCTTTCAAAGGGGGGTTAGGGGGGATAAATCGATCGAAATTAAACGACTTTAAACATCATTCAGCGCAACAATACCAGGCAATTCTTTTCCTTCTAAAAGTTCCAGACTTGCTCCACCACCTGTGGAAATATGGCTCATTTTATCAGCAACACCGACTTTTTCCACCGCCGAAACGGAATCACCACCACCAATAATTGTGGTTGCGCCATTATCCGTCAATTCTGCTAAAGTGCGAGCAATGGCTTCTGTTCCTTTGGCGAATGCTTCCATTTCAAAAACACCCATCGGACCATTCCAAATCACACCTTTACAGTCGGAAAGGGCTTCTTTAAAGGCTTCCACACTTTTCGGACCAATATCTAATCCCATCCAACTATTCGGGATGTTCTCAACGGTAACGGTTTGAGTGTTTGCATCTTCGGCAAAATTATCAGCAATAATAACGTCAGTGGGAAAGATAATTTCTACCCCTTTTTCTTTTGCTTTTGCTTCTAAAGACTTTGCTAAATCGAGTTTATCGTTTTCCACTAAAGAGTTACCAACACTCATTCCTCGTGCTTTAAAGAAGGTGAAGATCATCCCACCACCGATGATCAACTTATCGCACTTTTCAATTAACGTTTCAATAACACCAATTTTACTGGAGACTTTAGAACCGCCAATAATTGCGGCAAAGGGACGTTGGGGGTTTTCAACGGCTTTTTTGAGGTAATCTAGCTCTTTTTCGATGAGATAGCCACCAACACAAGGGCTGAGATGTTTTGTTACCCCTTCGGTGGAAGCATGAGCGCGGTGAGCCGTTCCAAACGCATCGTTAACGTAAACATCAGCATTGGCAGCGAGTTGTTTACTAAATTCTGGATCATTGGCTTCTTCTTCAGAATGGAAACGGAGGTTTTCTAATAATGCAACCTGACTGTTTTGTAAGCCATCAATTTTTTGTTTAACTGCGTCACCAATACAGTCATCACATTTCACCACTTCCTGTTCGAGAAGCTGGGATAAACGTTCAGCAACTGGAGTCAAACGTAATTTTTCTTTGACTTCCCCTTTGGGACGACCCATGTGGCTACAAAGAATGACTTTTGCATTTTTTTGGATTAAGTCTTTGATGGTAGGGAGGGCAGCCCGAATACGGGTATCGTCCGTAATTTCTCCTTGAGGGTTCATCGGGACGTTAAAATCAGCACGGACTAAGACTCGTTTACCACTAACGTCAGTTTCGCTGAGGCTGGCGATCGTTTTTTTTGCCACGATTAATTTCCTCCTATTATTGGGATTTCTTATCTGGGAGCGGGTTTTATAGTTACTCCCTTGCTGATTTTACCTTAATCCAGTCACTGATCTACCCGACATCAAAACTGGGTCAACTCTCGAAAGAAATGAATAAATCTAGAAATTCACTCTTGACAAATTAAGTAGATCATGGAAGCGTAGAACCAGCTTCAGGTAGTTCCTTATAATTTAATTAGTGTTGGGTTTCGCTTCGCTACACCCAACCTACATGGTTGTACTTCGTTCTTTGTCCTTTTACAAAACACTAGGCGAGTTGATCGCGCATTAATTCCCCATCGGCTTGTAGTTCGTTTAACCAGCGATATAATCCTCCTCCAGAAAGAAGTTCTTGATGAGTGCCAATTTCTCGAATTTTGCCTTGATCTAAAACCACAATTTGATCGGCTTCGCGTACTGTACTTAAGCGATGAGCAATAATAATTAAGGTGCGAGTTCCTAGCAACGATCGCATCGCCATCTGAATCGATCGTTCGGACTCATAATCTAAACTGGAGGTGGCTTCATCAAACACCAGAACATCAGGATCAACCACTAACGCCCTTGCAATTCCTAACCGTTGACGTTGACCTCCAGAAAGACGCACCCCTCGCTCTCCGACGACTGTAAAATAGCCATGGGGTAATTCTGGCAAAAACTCATCCACACGAGCAGTTTTGCACGCTGCTTCTACTTGGGAAAAACTGGCTTGGGGATTGCCATAGGTTAAGTTATCCAGTAACGTTCCGTTAAAAATGTCAACTTCTTGATGCACGATCGCCAGCCGACGGCGATATCTCGCCACATCTAATTCCCGTAAGTCAGTGCCATCGATCGTAATGCTTCCTTGATTAGGTTCAAAGTAGCGGAATAGGAGTTTTGCCATTGTACTTTTCCCTGATCCCGATCGCCCGACTAAGGCAACCGTTTGATAGGGTTCAATTTGTAGGTTAATATCTTGCAAAACGGGGCGTTGCGGATCATAACCAAAACTCACATGATTAAGCGCCAATTTTCCTGTAAATTTGTAGGGATTATCTTGAGGGAGTTCTAAGTCTAAACTGGCAGCTTCTACACTAGAAGGCATCTGTGCGAACTCATGGAAGCGTAACATGGAAACATAGCGCCGCGCGAACATTTCCGCGAGATTACTAATCGGATCAAGTTCCGAATACGCCATACTCGCAACGGTAAACGTGGTAATAAAATGTCCGAGGGAAATATCCCCGCGCATGGTAGGAATTAAAGTCAGCACTAATACCGCGAATAAACTACTTTGGACAACGGTTCGCTGTTTTGTGCTAAGACGAACATAACTTCTGTGAATCCGATACAGCACGACTTGTAATTCTCGCTGGAGACGTTGGCGTTGACGTTCCATTTCCTGGCCTTCTGTCGCGAAGGCTTTAACGGTTTTGATGTTGGTAATAATTTCAGAGGTGCGACTATCTGTATTTTCCATGTAGCTTTCTAGCCGCGCTTCCCGTCTGACGATTTTTTGCAGATCATTGATGCTATACAGCAGAATCGCAATAAAGGAAATGGCAAACACGATCGCGATCCGCCATTCAATTAACGCAATGGCGATAAAAATCCCTAATACTCGCGCCAGTTTAGGAATCAGTTGACCAGCAATTTCGGGATACGTCCAAGTATGATTAGATAAGCCTCGTGTGACTCGTCGCGCAATGCGACCAGGGTTGTTTTCGTCGTAAAATTCTAGAGGAAGTGACAGAATTTTGGCGAAGATGCTTTTGGCGTTTTCTTGACGCGCCCGCAAGGGAATCGCCCAGTGAAACCACTCTGCTAACCAAGGCTGTAGGGGCGATCGAACCACTGTCACCACAAAAATCATCCCTAGCAAAATCACTAGGGAAACGGTGGAACTGAGCGTTAAATTGAACAGTTGGGCGCATAGATTTGTTAATCCCCTAATACCAGCGTCTAGGGGTTGATTGGCGAGAACATTCAAAATTTGCCCGATCGCGTAGGGGACAATTAAATCAAGGATTTCAAATGCACTCGCTGCGCCGATACTCAGCACAGATGCGCCCCAAAAAGAGCGATAGTATTTAATGATATCCCGTAGGGAAGCCATAAAATTTAACCTAATATTTGTAGCATCAAAAATTGATAAACTGTTCCGTAGTCCAAACTGCTTGTTTAAGAATCTCTCTTAATGTTCCTTCTGGTAAATCGATGATGGGGAATTGTCGTATAGCGATTAGTCTTTGGGTTATACCAGATTTCGTGGCTTCCTGCAGCTTGTCGATCAAACTTAAAACCTAAGCCCTTTAATTTTTTGACGACCTGTCTATATTTAAAGCCTGAAAGTCGTCCCATTAAATACCTACTATCATCGGGTAATCAAAACTATCACTTACATTAGCTAGATTAACTTGATCCTGACGTTCAGCTTGAGTTTCTAGTAATTTTTTCGCAACATCACGAGCAATTTCTATGGTTTCTGTTACCGTGCGACCTTGGGCGACTAAACCAGGGATATCCTCAGAGGTCGCAAGATAAACTCCTTCGGGAAGTTTTTCAATGTGAAGGTTAGCAATGCGTTCCATTGTTTATGTAACGAATAAGGTTAACTGCCTCTTCCATTATGCTTAAACTCAATCAGGAGAAACATCTTTGAAAATGCCTCTCCCGATAACTTTTAGGTAGAAGATTTTTCGAGTGACTTGTTAGCGAGAACTTCTTTCGCGTCGGGTGCATCCACATAAACATAAAGATTTGGAATCATTTTTCCTTTCCGTTCAAACTCAATCAGTCTAGTTTGACGGATGCTGTAATTGTCTTGAAGTTCACCGAGAGATTCATAGAGATGACGAGTGGCTTCCACTTCGGTTTCCCCATCGTGGTAGAGATGACCATAGTTCGGTTCAACAACCACAAGATTTGTGCGAGGAACAGGTTTAAAGAAGTATTCTTGATTAGATTCGTCTGCGGAACTGGGTAGGTTGAAGCCGATAATGGTCGCAGTGATGAGGGCGATTCCAACTAATAGGAAGTGACTGTAGCGTTGTAACATTTTCTGTAGATTTTAATATTATCTTTAGGTAGCTACTAACCAATGTTAAGTTTTATGAATCCGTTTGTAATGCGTCTGAAGAGAGAGGTATGTCAGTAAACAATGTTCCTTGATATTCGATTTTGTTTATTGGTTATGAATTGTAATCGCTTGTTGACAGTCACGAGTAATTTGATTTTTGAGTTCGTCTAGGGAATTAAATTTTTGTTCTGGGCGCAAAAACTGCTTTAATTCTACATTTAGAGTATGCTGATATAAGTTTCCCGTCCAGTTTAAGAGATGAATCTCGATCGTTGCTTGTTTCCCGTTCACCGTTGGACGCATTCCAATGTTCATCACCCCAGGATGCGGATCAAGAATGGGAACAGTTGTGCTGGTGACTTTTACCACATAAACCCCGTAACGAGGAACAAGTTTATTGCGAGGGACTTCTAAATTAGCAGTGGGAAACCCGATCGTACGTCCTCTTTTTTCTCCTGCAACGATCGCGCCGTTGAGGGTGTAACATCGTCCTAACAGTTCATTGGCGAGTTCAATTTCCCCCGCGACGATCGCCTCTCGAATCCGTGAACTACTGATGCGCTGTTGCTGATTTGTTTCTAGGGTAGCGATATTAACTTTAATCCCAAACTGTTCTCCGATCGTCCTGAGAGTTTCCGCATTTCCCTGTCGCTTGTACCCAAAACGGAAATCTTCTCCCACACTAATGTAACGAGGTTGCAGTTGATTGATTAAAATCTCTTTCACAAATGCTTCTGGAGAGAGAGACGCTAATTCGCGATTAAACGTCAGTAAAACCAACTGCTGTATTCCTAGCTTTTTCAGATGGCTGATTTTTTCTTCAAGAGGAGTCAAAAGCGAACAGGGTTCACCGCTAAAGTATTCTCTAGGATGAGGATGAAACGTGACCACTGTTGATCGTAGCGAGTGGCTTAAAACTGGCTTGATGACATTCTGGTGTCCAAGATGAACACCATCAAAATTGCCTAGGGCGATCGCAGTAGGAGTTAAAGCTCGTTCTGGCGTTGAAGTAATCCACACAGGAGTTGCAACACTTGTGATGTTCAAATCTTCATACTATCTGAAATCTTCTGATTTGGCTATAGAAAGCAAATCTGAAGTTTTTGCAATTTGACGTTCGTTGCTAGATTTTCATTTCTGGAGATGTCTAATTCTCGCCTATGATTTTTCTTTTGGTACAGAGCAATTCCGATCGCCTCTGGAAATCGCTGTAATGCCGACTTCTATGGTTGACCCGCTCGGTCGCCCACTATCAGGGAGTTTTAGCGATTAAAACTATTTTTATTTTATGGCAAAAAAATTATTTTGCACCCCCTCGGAAACGGCAATTGCAATCCAGTCACAGTGGGGGCTAAAATTATAGGCGTCACTATTATTCATAAAGTCAGGTCAGGGAAAGCTCAAATAAAATGCAGTGATTTAAGTAACATCATCCTGATTATACTGTACTGAGATTTTTTCATAAAGGCTATCGACAGTTTCTTCTGCAAACAGTTTCTCTTTAAGTTGAGAATATTCACCACTCCCTAGGTTGCAAATTGTCCAAAAACGGCTTAATTTAGAGGAGTCTAAGTTTTCGATTAAGATGTTAAAGGCTTCTTCGATGATTTGTTGGTCGTTGTTAAGGTTAACTTTCATGGTTTAATTCCTCGATTAGGTCAATAGGATTAATCGCTGGTATGTTTAGAGTTTGACAACGGTTGAGCAATCGTTTGTCACAGGTGATGAAGTAGTCGCCTTTTGAGGCTTCAAAACTGGCAATATGAAGAGCATCTATGGGTTTTATCCCTGAATTTTCAAGTTGTTTTGCTCTTTGTCTGATGCTTTCATTAAGAGGTTGGAAAAAGCTCGTTTGAGTTAAATATTTTTTAATGGCTTTTTGAATGAGAGGGAAAGGATTTTTGGAATTTTCATATTCTAAGACTGATGAATTGATAGATTGGATTTGTTGAGTTTCTATTAAATTAAGGACAATGAGGACAGCTTGAGTCTCTAAATATATTTTAGCTTGACTTTGATCGTCATAGGGGCGATTATATGCGCTAGTGTCTAAGTAAACTTTCATATCCTCAGTTTGCCACTCATCAATTTAGGTAGAACATAAGTCATATTCGGGGGAACAACGATTACGATCGATGCTTTTGTTTTCCTTGATTGCGACGACGAGAACGAGGAAAATCACTTTCATCATAAATTTCTCCCACTAATTCTTCTAGAATATCCTCTAAAGTCACTAACCCCACCGTTCCCCCATATTCATCCACAACAATTGCTATATGTAATCGTTGCTGTAACATCTCCTTCAAAATACTTCCCACCTGCTTCGTTTCTGGAATATAAACTGGTGGCGTAATTGCTTCGGTTACTAACACCTGACTCGCCATTTCTGGACTTAAATGATGTAACTTTTGTAAGGCTTGTTTAAGGTGAACAATTCCCACAATTTCATCTTTTGATTCTCCTTGTACAGGAATCCGAGAATATCCTGTGTCTAAGCAAAGATTAACTAATTCTTGTAACGTTGCTTGATGGGAAATCGTTCGCATGGCGATGCGAGGTTTCACCACATCTTTTGCTTGTAATTCGTCCAACATCAGTGCTTTATGTAATAACTGATGCTTATAAATATCGAGTTTTCCTTTCCCTCCCAATAATTCGATCATTAATTGTAAATCAGTTAAGGATTCGCCTTGCTGATCATCTTGTCCCAAAATTCTTTGGAAAAACTGAACGGTATATTTAGTAATCGTTTCAAACAGATAAATCAGTCCCAAGAAAGACAGTAGTCTCGATAATAAATAAATGGGACGAACCACCAATTTAAAGATTGACAAAACATTGTTAATTGCTAAAGATTTCGGTGTAATTTCAGCAAAAATTAAAACTAAAACCGTGACGACTGCGGTTGCAATTCCTAACCCCGCATTCCCAAACCAAATCGCAAATAAATTACTGGTTAAAACCGCCGCGAAATTATTAACCAGATTATTTCCTAAAAGAAGCGTAATAATAAACCGAGTTCGATTTTCTAAAACCAGTCGAAACGTTCCTTTGGGATCACCTTGTTCTCGAATTAAACCCCGTAGTTTTAAGTTATCAAATGCAGTAATCGCTGTTTCTGAACCTGAAAACGCACCAGATAGAACAAACATTAAGGTGATGACAATTAAATCTAGCCATGCTTCTCCTAATAGGGGTTGAGGTTCAGACACAGCAAATAATTGAGTAGGGAGAGGAATCATAAACACGGCTATTTGTTCTCTTTGATTAGATTAAATTTCAGTGGAAAAAGGGTTCGTTCCGTGAACTAAGGATAATAATATCTCAGATTGTTCCGTTCCATTGACGTTTAAATCACTATGACATAAACAGACTTTTTCTTTGCTACGAGATAATAAATCTCTTAAAATTCGTTGTAGATGCTTTTCTGTTTCCACTTCTGGATCAGATGTTAAGTTTCCTCCTCGCAGAAAAACTGAAGATGCAAACAAATTAGATGCGCCTTGTTTTAACCATAAATGCGAGCCAACATCAAGCCAAAATTGCCAGCGATGAGTGGTACGATGTGAGCGATATTGGAATATATTAGAAAGGGTGATTCCTGAAGATAAAGACTCTCCAAAACTCGGAAGCGGATGCGGGTTAGCGGTGATTGTTCCTTGTTTGAGGAGTTGAATAAACTCGCTAATTAAATCAGAATCAGGAATCTTGATTCCTTCTTCTTCTTGGATGCGGTTTTGTACTTCCCAATAATGTTGAGTGGTTTCGGTTAGTTCTCTTAAACTGGAAAGATCAGCAACGGAGAGATTGTTTCCTTTCCATAAAAATTGTTGGATTGCTTGGTTAAAAAAGCTGACTAAATTTGGTGTTTTTTCTTTTTGTTTTTCAATCCAATGACGTAATTGATTATAAGCAACTGTTCCTTGATAGCCAATTCGATCCCAACGGGAAAAGGTTTTAATATCAAGTAAACGGGGAAAATCGGGATCGGCTTGGTAACAGTAATCTGCTAAAATACCCGATCGAGCGGGATCAATGGAATGGGGGTTATGTTCAGTTAAGACAACTAACATTTCTGCGACAGCATTGGTTTCCAGTAACCGTCCTAACTGCGGATAAACAAAACAAGTAAGAGTGAGTAACGCACGAACCTGAGAAGAGGTGATTAAAGGACGTTGTTCGCTAAGAGGATTAACAGCAATTGAATGTGAACTAAACAGTCTGATTAGAGTATAACGAGCAATTTCATCTAAACCAGGGAAAATGATCGCAATGTCTTCGGGAATGATTTTATCTTCTTCGATCGCTTTGATGATCGTTTCTGCGGTTTCTCGTAATAATTGCGCGCGAGAGATGGTTTTTAGATGTTGGATACAAGGGGGAAGAGAAGGGATAGAGGAAGGATCAGCGACGACTTCTAAAACTCGATCGATGCTTTCTGGAGGGGATTCTGAGGAAGGGGGAGAAGGGGTAAGAGGGATCGGGTAACAAGAGGAAGCGAGTTTTTCCCAAGTATCGGGATCAGCCGCTAATCCAAAACGAACTTTTCCATTGGGGTTAAAGGTAAAAACGGCGGTGCGATCAGATTGCAGAAAAAGCCTTGCTAAATCCGCAGCGATCGCAGGATAATTGTCCACATCATCAGCAAAAATGGCATTGTAGCGGTATTCTAACTTTTCTTGATAGAGTGGATCACCAAGCAAAACTTGTCCATAGAGGTAGTAAATCAAACCATAGGTAAGAAATCCTCGCTCTAAACACCAATCATGCCATTTCATCAGTAAATTTCCAATGAGAGTAAAGACTTCCTCGTTTTCTTCGCCACCAAACACCGCTTTTTCTTCGGGAGTGAGTCGAGAAGAGAGTAACGCGGGAATATCGGTTAACGGTGTGCCACTTGCCCCTGCCAATTGTAAAATATCAAGAGTGGTACGAACCAATCGAGATTCTATTCTCTGATTAGGAATCATCTCCTGAAACCAGTGATCATGCCATAGCGCCATGGCGAGTTTTTGTTCCGTTTCCGATCGCAGTCTGAGGGGAAAGTGAGGGGTTAAATTAAGTTTCTCCAACCACAACGGTGAGAAAAGATTGACTTCATCTTCGATAAAAGCCAGTGGCGTTTTCACGACAAAGGGAACTTGCGGCTCGATCGATCTCATTAACTGCTCAGTGAATTGGCGACCAGTGGTATGATTAGCAGCAAAGATAATCGCAGACGGTGACTGTTCCTGTTTTACCCATGCTTTGATTTTTCCAATTAAATGGCTGGTTTTACCACTACGAGCGTCACCCGTGATCCAAATTTTTGATTCCGTTGCCATTGATATTTGTTAAAATTTCCCCATCGCTACTGCTCTCTAGCTTACCGTGAAAAAAACTGCTTTTCCGCCAACAATATTAATTCTTATTGAGTCAATCATAATATAGGAGCTACCAGTGTTTCGTATTTTTAAGCAATGGTTTTCCGATCCGCCAGAGAAATTATTAGAGCAAGCCTATCAAGCCACTTTAATGATTAAAGTAATTGAAGACGAATATTTTGCCCAAAAACCTGTTAAAGAGGAAAATGGCTCTTATTCTGAACAAGTCATTGCTTACTTCAAACAAGAAGTTAATCAAAACTTACAAATTGCCAAAACCAACTTAAAACAGTTTAAAAATAGTAGAGCCTTCTTGCAATGGTCTTCCGAAAATTTTCCCCGTAATAAGTATTTCAAAAACGCGGCGGTGATTCTTGAAAAATTAAACTTTATTGAGGAGGTCATTTTTCATTATGAAGGTTCAAAACGGAAACAAAAACCGAGAAATGCATCTCAAGACGAAAAGCCCTTAACAATAGATGCACAAAATTCCTCTCGTCGCCCAGTCAAGTTTTCTTATGAAGAGAAATTAGAATCAAAATCAGAAGAGGCAGAAGCAAGTGGCAATATATCCAGTCAAACCAGCGTTTTACCTCGATCGTTGCTGCGAACACTAAACCGAATTAAACGAGAAATTGATCCTAAATCTTCCGAAGCGGAAGAAGAAGTGGTTAAAACGTTTCGCACTTCTAGAGACAAAACAGCAATTTCAATCCGCTTTTTACTCCTGTTAATTATCATTCCGCTTTTGACGCATCAAATCACAAAAACCTTTATTATTGCTCCAGTCATGGAAAAATACTTTATCCATGAAGAAGAACAGGTTTTATTTATCAACCGTGATTTTCAAGAAGAAGCATTAATGGAGTTACAACGCTTTGAAGAAACCTTACACTTCAAAGAAATTTTGGGAATGAGACCTGAAATGTCAGAAGCAGAAAGGGAGGAAAAAGTTAAAGAAAAAGCCATAGAAATTGCTGAGGAGTATCAGAGTCGAGGGAAAAATGCGATTCAAAATATTATTGCTGATCTCTGTTCAGTGATTGCCTTTGCTGTAATCATTTATGTCAGTAAAAAAGAAATTGCGGTTCTTAAATCATTCATTGATGAGTTTATTTATGGGTTAAGCGATTCGGCAAAAGCATTTATTATTATCTTATCCACCGATATGTTTGTAGGTTATCATTCTCCTCATGGTTGGGAAGTCATTTTAGAAGAAATTGGGAGACATTTTGGACTTCCAGAAAGCCGTGAGTTTAATTTCTTGTTTATTGCCACTTTCCCCGTAATTCTAGATACTATATTTAAATATTGGATTTTCCGCTATCTCAATCGGATTTCTCCTTCTGCGGTCGCAACCTATCGTAATATGAATGAATAATACTATTTTCTCCACCCAACTTACTTTTCTAAGTTTTTTTTGACGATTAATTGTTATTTATTCTTTTGCTACATCATTCTTAACATTTAACGATTTTTCGCCATTTGAGAACGCTGCTCTTGCCAAATGGCGTGTCCCGTTATAAAATGACCGTAGCATGATGGGAAGTAGTGCCAATTTTAAAATTATTCCCATCAAACTCCTATGGTTTCGTTGGTTGCTTGCGATTTCCTCTTCTCTGGTTAGGGGTCGAAATGAACATTAAGTTAAATTAAGCTGACGACAAAAAAAATCATTAATAGTAGGCAAAAATCTAAAAATATGGTATGCAGGCAGAATTTCAGTTGAATTAAATATCATCCCCAACCCCCACACCGAGAGAAGCCAGAAAAGAGCGAATTTTTTTTTCAGGGGTTGCGCTCGATCGAGTTTCCTGATAGAGTATTTCTATATAATGGGAAGTGTTGCCAATTTTAGAAAACGCCCCTGAAAGCTAGAAAATTCGTTTTCTATATCCCCCCTCCCCGTATTGACAAGCATCGATCGAGCATAAGGATTTAAAGAGTTATCGAAGAGTAACCATAAGGAAAAGGAGTGGTTGAAATTTGGAAAATATTGTATGCAGGCAGGGTTTTAGTTGAATTAAAAATCATCCCTAACCTCTATAGCAATCCTAAATGAATTGTAAATGATTTGCCCCCCAAACCCCCCAATTCTGGGGGGCTTTCGTGAGTCAACTTTTTACAAATGATATGGGATCGCTATATCAGCGCCAATTGTTCAAAATGGCATAAGAAAACCTTAAGATTTTTAATTGGTAAATGCAGGATAATTGTTCGTTAAAATGGAAGAAGTAGCAACAAAAGGAAAAGTGATTCTCGTGTTGGGAGCGGCTAGTTGCGGTAAGAGTGAATGGGCAGAAAACTTGGCAAAAGCATCACAAAAACCTGTAACTTACATTGCAACCGCGATCGCACATCCCGATGATCCAGCATGGCAAAAAAAGATCGAAAAACACGCTTTACGTCGTCCGCAATCTTGGTCAACGGTAGAAATTCCCACTGCTTTAAGTGCCTATATCACGGAAAGAAAAGGGGAAGACTGTTTATTAATTGACTCTTTGGGAACTTGGGTGGCTAACGGTTTAGAAACGGAAGATCAAGACTGGGAAGAAACCGTCATTTCTCTTTTAAACAGTTTAGAAAATGCTTCATCTGAGATCATTTTAGTGGGAGAAGAAACGGGATGGGGGGTGATTCCAGCTTATAAAAGCGGGCGTTTATTTCGCGATCGATTAGGAAATCTAACCCGAAGAATTGGTGAAATTGCAACAGAAGTTTACTTAGTGACTGGTGGTTATGCTTTACCCTTAAATCAGATTGGTCAATCCTTGAAGACAATATAGCAATCCCAAATGAATTGTAAATTAATCCCCCCTAACCCCCCTTCGTAAGGGGGGAACGGTTAATCCCCCCTAGCCCCCCTTTGAAAGGGGGGAACGGTTAATCAACTTTTTACGAATGAATTAGAACTGCTATATCATACGATTAAATCATTAATAAAATAAGGAGTCTCAAATGGCATCTCAACAACAAGTTAAACAATATATTGCTTACTGGTTTTTAGTGGGAAAAACCGTTTATATTAATAATGGTCAGCAAGTGAGAAAACCTCAATCGGTGATCCAACAAGATCAGTTTTCGTCAGAATTTGAAGCCTGTTGGCAAGAAATTTTATCCCCTGAAAGCGGTCATTGTTACCTACAGGGAACGGATCAAACGGTGGAAGAGTTACTTTCTCCTGATTGGGATGTTGAACCCTGCGCTCGTTGCGAAATGCCAATTCCCTTGAAAAATTCAGGGGTAAAAACTGGCGCTTGTCCCTGTGTTGATGTGGAAAATTGGCCCAATGATGAATTGCCTAAACCTCATCTTCCTGTCAATAATCAACAACATCTCGGTGGCATTTCTAATCGTTTACAAGGGGAAGATAACCTTGATGAGATTCGGAATCGTCTAGATGGCATTGAAAAGCATTCTCCTGATTTTCCGAAAACATCAGAAGTCTATTACGGCAATCGCAAATGAATTGTAAATTAATCCCCCCTAACCCCCCTTCGCAAGGGGGGAACGGTTTATCAACTTTTTACAAATGAATTAGAACTGCTAGATCAGTCAAAATAACAATGAATCAGTCTCATATCGTTGTCTTTGGTAGTCTCAACATGGATTTAGTCGTCAATACTTCCGAGTTGCCTTTAGCAGGGGAAACGATTACAGGAGAAGGGTTTGCGATGATTCCTGGGGAAAAGGGGCAAATCAGGCGATCGCGGTGTCTCGTTTAGGCTTCCCTTGTCGCATGGTGGGACGCATTGGGAAAGATAGTTTTGGGGAAATATTGCTTCGATCGTTGCGAGAAAGCCAAGTGGATACCACAGGAATTTTAGTGGATGAAACGGCACACACGGGCGTTGCTGTAATCACGGTTAATCGTAACGGAGAAAACCAGATTATTGTGATTCCTGAAGCCAACGGGAATCTAGATGAAACTGATGTCGATCGCTTGCGTCCTCACTTAGAAGGGGCAGCGTATTTATTGATGCAGTTGGAAGTCCCTTTAGCATCGATCGAAGCCGCCGCCGAACTGGCTAGAGAAATGGGAGTGAAAGTCATTCTTGATCCTGCACCAGCGCAACCGTTACCGTTTACTCTTTATCGAAACCTGAACATCATCACCCCCAACGCCTTAGAAGCAGAGAAATTAGTGGGGTTTCCTGTCACCGATACCGATTCAGCGCAACAAGCCGCCACCTATTTACAGGAACAGGGCGTGGAAACAGTAATGATTACATTAGGACAACAGGGGGTTTATTGTGTGAATAGAGAAGAGAGCTTTTTTGTCCCTGGATTCGATATTGAACCAATTATTGATACTGTTGCGGCAGGAGATGCGTTTAATGGGGGGTTAGCAGTGGCGTTGTGTAGTGGAATGAACCTGCAACGATCGATCATTTGTGGCTCGGCGGCGGGTGCGCTGACAGTAACCCGTGCGGGAGCGCAGTCTGCTTTACCCGATCAAGAAACCCTTTCAACATTTTTAGGGGAGCGTGTCGGCTGGAAGGAATTATAACTTATCCTTTAACTGTGAAATGCTAATACCAATTTAAAAAGTAAATGTTACATCTTGTAGGGTGGGCAAGGCAAACCCTACGGTCTATCCATAGGTTTTTCGTTTATTGTATCAATCACAACGTAGCAAGGTTTTATATCAAGTTCAGGTAATTGCTTATAATTGGTGTTGGGTTTCGCTTCCCTCCACCCAACCTACTTTTTATCTGGAAAGACTTATAGGGACAAACGACGGTTTGCCCCTAATTGTTTGTGCTTAACCGTATTGCTGCTCTGGATCGAGGTTAAACAGTTTTTGTAGAGATTGGATAGTACGGCGACGCATTTCTATATCCTGCTGCGCTCGTAATTCCACCATCGGTTCATGGAGAATTTTATTCACAATTCCCCGTGTCAGCGCTTCAATCACTTCTTGATGTTTTTCTGCAAACTCTGTTCCTAAACGGGAGAGTGCTTTTTCTAGTTCTTGTTCCCGAATGGTTTCCACTTTTTCTCGTAAACAGCTAATGGTGGGAACAGTTTCTAAAGAGCGCCACCACACCTCAAATGATTCTACCTCCTCATCAAGTAACGCTTCTGCTTCTTGCGCCATTTGACGACGACTGGCGGTATTTTTCGCCACTACTGCTTTTAAGTCGTCAACGTTATAGGTTTCTAACCAGTCTAATTCGTTAACATCAGGGGCAATGTTTAAAGGAACAGAAATATCAAAGAGTTTTAAATGGTGATTGGGATCAAGATTTTGTTCTAATTTCGCGCGATCGAGAATCGGTTCACTAGATGCGGTGCTGGTAAAAATTAGATGAGATTCTCCCATCACTGTCATCATTTCTTCGAGAGGATGCAATTGTAATTCCGCATCTGTAAACTGTTTCGCTAGGTCTGCCGCTCGTTTTTGGGAACGATTGACGATCGAAATTTGGGTTGCTCCTTTCGCCAACAGATGTTGTACCAACAACCGCGCCATTTTCCCTGCACCGATAATTGTACAGTGATACGCTTCGAGATTGTTTACCTTACTTTGAGCCAATTCTACGGCGGCGGAACTAATGGACATTGCACCCGTCCCTAAGTTTGTGTTGCTCCGCACTCGTTTTCCTGCAGAGAGCGCTTGTTTAAAGAGTCGATCGAGCAGTCTGCCAATTCCCTGATACTTTTGCGCCAATTTGTGAGCGTGTTTCACCTGAGATAGAATTTGTCCCTCTCCCAAGACTAAACTATCTAAACCAGCTGCCACGCGCATTAAATGCCGCAGTGCATCTTGATGGAGGAGAATAAAGAGGTGTCGTCGCAGTTGGGAAATGGGGTAAGCACTGCGCTCGGATAAGAATTGGGTAATTTCGTGAACGCCTTGTTCTGCATCTGTGATCACCGCATAAATTTCTAGACGGTTACAGGTGCTAAGAATGGAAATTTCCTCAATGTGAGGCAATTGGCGTAAATGAGCGATCGCATCTTCGATCGCATGATCCTGAATACTTAACTTTTCGCGCACCGCCACAGGTGCAGTTTTATGGCTTAAACCGACAACTACGATATTCATTATGTTCTCTTAAAAGTATTTTCTTCTTCTCGTCAATAAAAAACAGTCTGGAGTCTAAATCCCTCCTTCCCATCTTTTGCAATTTATACGGAATTGTGTGTCAAATGAAAGATTTTGAAAACAAACTTTGTAAAATTTTCTAAACCCCACCTCCAACACCAATCAGTGACCAGTTACCAGTTACCAGTTACCAGTTGTGCTTGATCTAATCAGTTACTTAGGGCTGGCTGAAGAAAGCTAAAACTCACGTACCATCTGGTTTTAAGGCTCTTAAATCCTCAAAAAAGTGCAAGGGAGACAAGGGAGCGATTTTTCTCCCCCATCTCCCCCATCTCCCCCATCTTCCCCATCTCCCCCATCTCCCCCATCTCCCCCATCTCCCCCATCTCCCCCATCTTCCCCATCTCCCCCATCTTCCCCATCTCCCCCGTCTTCCCCATCTTGCCTCTTGCCTTTTGCCTTTTCAGCAAACCCTACTTAGTAGCTTACAATCTGTAGGGAAGTGATCAACCCATGAGGATTAGGGAACGGATTTACGATAAATTAGTAGAGGACAGTCATTTGCTTAACCTACCGTAATTCATGCCAGAACAGCCGTCACCTCTTTCCGAAGAAAACGCCACTGAAATCTTCCGACAACTCCGACAAAAAGAAGGAAATTGGGTTGAGTGGGGAAAATCTTGTCAACAGTTACAAAAAGCGGGATACAACACACAGACCATTTTTGAAAAAACTGGATTTGAGCCAGTTCACCAAAATCAAGTGATTGTTGCGTCTCAAGTTTATGAGACGATCGCGGAAACGGGTGTCGAAGATCAGGTGAAAGAGCATTTTCGCAATAAAGGAAGTGATATTCTGTATGAATTTCGTATTCTTCCCCCACAGGAACGATCGCAAGCGGCGACTCTCGCCGTTGAGAAAAACTTAACCCAGCCTGAAGCACATGATATCGCCAAAGCGATTAAAGAGTTCTCTTATTTAAGTTCTCTCCCAGACGGATTTACCAATGGTGCGGGTGATGCGATCGCCTATCATTACTGGAAACTGGCGCGAGGGAAAAGGGATTTACAAGCCCGATCGCGCCTCATTGCTCAAGGATTGCGCTTTGCCTACTCTAACACCGCCAGAGAAAAAATTGAAAGCCTTCTCAGTGATTTTACCGTTGTTCCAGTAACACCCGCGCCGAATCTTCCTCTCTATCGTTTAGAACAAGAAGAGGAACTCCCTCGCATTCTTCCTGTTCTTCCGAGCTTAAAAACCAGTGTCTCACAATTCGAGGCAGTTTCCCAACCGCAACCCCAAGGAGTATTTAGCATTACTGAAACTTCAGGGAAAGAACAATGGGTGGCGCTTCCAGGTTGGCAGATGATTTGTGCTGCTAGTGATCCCGTTGCGATCGTTTGTGAGAAAGAGGAACTCCCGAAAAGTGATTCTCTACGCAATGAATCGTTTTTAGTGGTGATCGATCGCGCGGCTACGGATTGGTATCTACACAGTTATTTTTTAGTGGAAGCTGAAGAGGGATTAGGGATTCGATGGTTTGAACAAGCGCCGCCACAAAAGTTATTAGGAAAGGTGATTCTGATTTTACGTCCAAAGCGTATTATTGATGAAGGGGCGATCGCGCAAAGTTGGCAAGTTGAGGAATAATCAACGCCACTATTTCCCAATGCAAAATCGACTAAAAATTCGATCGAGCATGGATTCGGTGACTTCCTCTCCTGTAATTTCTCCGAAGGCTTGGATCGCACTTCGCAGATCGATCGTCCAAAAATCTAAAGGAAGCTGCTGCTCGATCGTTTCTAAAACGTGCTGTAAAGCGGTTTTGGCGCGAGTTAAAGTGGCTGCTTGACGTTGATTAATAGCAAAATCGCGATTCGCTGCGTTAACGTTGCCTTTCTGCACTAAACTGAGGATAGCACTTTCTAAGTCTGTAATGCCTTGAGATTGCGCGGCTGCGGTGGCGACAGTGTTTTGAATCGTATCAGGATAGTTCACTGTCTGGGGCGATTTGAGATCAGTTTTATTAATGACTAAAATCAATGGACGAGCTTTAACCTGTTCATAGATTAGATCATCTTCTTCTGTCCATCCCAATTGCGCGTCAATGGTGTGTAAAATGAGATCAGCTTTTTCCGCCGCTTGGCGCGATCGAGCAACTCCAATTTTTTCCACCTGATCCTCTGTCTCTCTAATCCCCGCGGTATCTAACACCTCCACTGGAATCCCTCCCACCACTAGATTCGACTCCACAACATCTCGTGTCGTTCCAGGTAACTCAGTGACGATCGCTCGATCGGTGCGACTCCAAGCATTCAGTAAACTGGATTTTCCCACATTCGGTCGTCCCACGATCGCCACTTTAATCCCTGTACGAAGTAATTCCCCTTGATCGGCTGTATTGAGGAAATCTTCAACGCGACTTAAAACCGCCTTCACCTGTTGCTGAATTTCCGTATTATCCAAAGGCGGTAACTCATCAGCAAAATCCACTCGCGCTTCCACCTCCGCCAAAATATCTAAACAAGTGCTGCGTAACTCCCGAATCGGTTGCGCCAACTTTCCTTGTAACCCAGCCAAAGCCATTTCCCCAGCTTGTGGCGATTTTGCGCCTACCAACTCCGCAATACTTTCCGCTTGAGTGAGATCAATTCGTCCATTGAGAAACGCACGAAGAGTAAACTCTCCCTGTTGAGCCAATCTTGCCCCCTGCTCCAAACACAAGTTTAACACCTGTTGTACGGGAATCATACCGCCGTGACAGTGAAACTCGACCACATCCTCTTTTGTATAAGAGCGAGGAGACTGCATAATTAAGAGTAACGCCTCATCAACCGTTTTTCCAGTTTCAGGATGAGAAACATAACCGTAGAGAATGCGGTGAGACTCCCAAACTTGTTTTCCTGGGGCATGAAACAGACTTTTCGCAATGGAAAGCGCCTTTTCCCCTGATAAGCGCACAATTCCCACGCTACCTTGTTGAGGAACAACTGGAGTCGCAATAGCGACGATCGTATCTCCTTGCATAAGTTTATCCTTTGTATGTATTATAGTAATGCGTTTTTTAATCGGGATTAGATAGTAGATTAAGGATAATCTTCCCGAATATAGCGTCCAGAAAAATAGCCGTTCAAACCACAATAAAACTCGCAATTTTGAGCTTCAACATCCACAAAAATATCACTAAGGTTTAGGGTAACTTGACAGGCTTCAGATTGAGAAATTGTGTTTTCCGTATTAGAGCAATCGTTCCAGATCAATTGTTGAGGTGATGAATCTTTTGGTCTAGCTCCTTCAAAACTAACTCGACAAAGGTGACTGTAGGGACTGCTCACAGTGCTAATCCAAGCGGAGACACTGCCATTAAGATGACCAACGAGAAGCAACTGACCTGTGATGTTGGGATGATCATGGGAGTAACTGTTAGGGTGTGGGGTCACTTGATAAGTTTGGGCGAGAGTTTGCAGACGATCCATATAGGCTTGTCGAGTACAGTCACGATTAGACTGACATTGATCACGCTTTTGTAACCAATCCTGTTGTGTCTTAATCAGGGTTTGGCGGGCTTCTGGGGTTAGCTGTTCCCGAATCCCCTGATAAAGTTTTGCCATTTGACGATCTAGCCAGCTTAAATCCTCTTCTGTGCAAATTAGATGCTCGGTAGGGGTGATCGCCTGACTACAATTAAAACTGGGGCTTCCATTAAACGGACTCTCCGCTTGCGCGAGTGAAGCAAAGCCAAGAACTAATACAGAGGGTACACTTAAACCAATGAATTGCCAACAAAGATCGCGCTTACATAAACTAAGCCAGTGATGTATTATTTTCTGAGTTCTTGTTTTCATGATTGATGTTAGTGTTACTCAACACTTCTCCTTCATCGTGAATCCTTTATCGTTGGTCTTTTTTATCATTATTGTAGCTCCTCAGTCAGCATCTAATTTTAAGGATTATGGAGAACCTGTTCCAAAACATTCAACAGTTATTCACGCAAGAGAATGAGTTCTGATATTAAAATATTGGATTGAAGAAAATTGGACTAACTTAATTGAAGTTACCCTCGCTTTGACTGTTGCAATTTTAGTCTCTTGGCTGGGTGCAAGTATTTTTAGTCGCTACTTCGATCAATCTCTTTTAGATGCAGCAATTCAAAGTAAACGCAAGATAAATAGTGAGCTTTTATTATTAGGAAAACTGATCATAAATGCCAGCATTATCTTAGTTGTAATCATCATTTTTGCTCAAACCCATGATGTTAATTTATTTGGTTTAATCGCCAGTTTACGGGTTGGTGGTTTAGCCGTTGCTTTTGCGGCTCAAAAAAGTTTAGAACAGCTTTTAGGGGGAATTGTGCTTTATGTTGATCGTCCTTTTGTTCCTGATGATTATATCGGTTTACCTGATGGAACATTTGGGAGAGTGGAATCAATTGGACTTCGATCAACGCGGATTCGAGTATCAGGATCAGTTACGGTATAGAATTTACCTGTAATGAACCGACTGTTTATGTTGATTCACCCGTAACCGTTTAGTTGTTGATGTTACAAAAACGAAATTGCTCTGGTCGAAATTCAGCGATTTTGTTTTTTCCTCAGATATAATGAAACTAATGACCCAGGGCGTAGAACAGAAGGTAAACTGAAAGTATGGATCCAGCTTTACAATACCCCATTTTTGGGGCGGAAATCAAGTGTCCCCACTGTCGTCAAACTATTCCCGCGCTTACTTTAACCGATACCTACTTATGTTCGCGTCATGGGGCGTTTGAAGCTGATCCCAAGACAGAGGAATTAGTTCATTTACAGTCGGGGCGCTGTTGGCGAATGTGGGAAGGTCAATGGTATCGACAACACACTCATCCCGATGGCATTCGCTTTGAGATTCACGAGGCGCTCGATCGACTCTATACTCAAGGATATCGCGCCACACGGGTAATTATTGCCAATCGCTATAAAGATTTGGTAAGCTCCTATCTAGAAAAGCATCGATCGCGCTGGGGAGAAAGTAAATCGGATCAGCTGCGTTTGTATGGCTTACCCATTGCGTTTAGTCCCGATGAAGAGGAAGAACCCCGTTGGGGTGTGATTAATTTTGATTTAGAAAAAGAACCAGGTGTCCCTGTACGCTATCCCTATTTTCGTTTGTTTGAATAGGTGGTGATTGGTATCGCCCCCTAACCCCCAATTCTGGGGGAATGTGGTCAATTAATTAGGGCTTGCTGTTGGGAAACTGAAAGTCTTACCAAATAAGGATTTGAGGCGATTCAGTTTAGATAAAAATGCAAGTTCATTGATTGTTCAATCGTCACGCACCTTGCATCAAAATCTTCCCCTCCTACCGATCAATCAACCCTAAGGCAACTTGCCTCTTGCCTCTTGCATGCAAGCCTTTTGCCTTACTTAACCAACCAATGGACTTTTTCAGCAACCCCTAATTACTTGTTATGATGCACCACGTTTCGATTCGCACTGGAGATATTCACCGCGCGATCGCATTTTACGAATTATTCGGCTTTACCATCCAAGAAAGATTTACTACAGGTTACACTCTCGCTTGTTGGTTAGAGGGGTGGAACTCTCGTTTAGAATTAATCCAAATTCCTCAGCCGAAACCAGCACCAGATGCGTTCCATGATGAACATTATGTGGGATATTATCATCTTTCCTTTGATGTTACCGAGTTTGCTGCCAGTTTGCCACAATGGTTAGAGAACGTTCGATCGCGCTTTCAAAACGCATCAAAGGAAAACCCAGAACAAATTTCTCCCTTAAAGGTATTACTTGAACCCACGCAACAAATCATCGGGGAAACAGTTTATGAAGTTGCATTTATTGCTGATGCGGATAGCCTACCATTAGAAATTATTCGTAATCAAGGAAAACCCAATCAATAAAGTAATAAGCTAGAAAAAAAGATGTTATTAGAATTAAAACGTTGGGAAATTCCCCCTGGACATCAAGCGCTGATTAAAAATGTTTCTTGGTCAGAATTAGAGCAAATTTTAGAGGAATTAGGGGAAACTCGATCGAGCCGTATTTCTTATAGTAATGGGAATTTAGAAATTATGACTCCCCTTCCCGAACACGAATATAGTAAAGTATTAATTAGCGATTTTGTCAGGATTATTTTAGAAGAATTAGAACAAGAATATTGGAACTTAGGCGCAACGACATTTAAATCAGAAAAAATGGCGCAAGCTGTCGAAGCAGACGAATGTTTTTATATTCAAAATGAAGCGATTGTTCGGGGGAAAAAACGGATTGATTTAAACCGAATGCCTCCTCCTGATCTCGTGATTGAAATTGACATTACCAACCGCACTCGCTTTAAGAATTATCAACTTTTAGGTGTTCCAGAATTATGGCGTTATGATGGCACTAACTTAGAAATTAATCGCTTACAATCAGGAACATATATTCTATCCGATGAGAGTTTACAGTTTCCTCAATTGGCGATTAAAGAAGTAATCCCTCAGTATTTAGAAGCCAGTAGAAGTGAAGGAAAACTTACCATAATGAAACAGTTTCGACGTTGGGTAAGAGAACAAATTTAGTCGGAAAAAAAGATGTTATTAGAATTAAAACGTTGGGAAATTCCTCCTGGACATCAAGCGTTAATAAAAAATGTTTCTTGGTCAGAATTAGAACAAATTTTAGAGGAATTAGGGGAAACTCGATCGAGCCGTATTTCTTATAGTAATGGGAATTTAGAAATTATGACTCCCCTTCCCGAACACGAAGACAATAAAGCATTCATCAGCGATTTTGTCAGAATTATTTTAGAAGAATTAGGACAAGAATATCGTAATTTAGGCGCAACGACTTTTAAATCAGAAAAAATGGCGCAAGCTGTCGAAGCAGACGAATGTTTTTATATTCAAAATGAAGCGATCGTGCGGGGGAAAAAACGGATTGATTTAAACCTGAGGCCTCCTCCTGATCTCGTGATTGAAATTGATATTACCAACCGCACTCGCTTCAATAATTATCAACTTTTAGGTGTTCCAGAATTATGGCGTTATGATGGCTCTAAGCTAGAAATTAATGTCTTAAAGTCTGGGAAATATGTGTTATCGGATGAAAGTTTACAGTTTCCTCGGTTTCCAATTAAGCAAGTCATTCCTGAGTATTTAGAAGTAGGTAAAACTCAAGGAAAAGTGGCGACTATGAATCAATTTCGATCTTGGGTAAGAGAAGTCATTATAAACTCTTAAATCTTTAGAGTTAGTCGGGTTTGCCTTCCCCAACTTCTATCATTAATAATTAATTGGTCATTAGTTACTGAAATGAAGGACAAATGACGAAAGACGAAAGACTAAGAACATTTTTAAATTTGGCTTATGTTCATTACCATTAGTGAAGATACTTTAACTTTATCATCAGGTGATGCGGTGATTTTCTTGGATCAGACCTGGCAAGATTATGAACACTTACTGAAGCTACGTCAAGAAAAATTGATCCCTAAACTATCGTTTAATTCAAAAACCCAAGAAATTCGTCTGATGTCTCCTTTACCAAGTCATGGAAACCGCATTGATACCCTCAGAGATTTGGTCAAAGTGCTTTTACGTCAAAACAAGCAAGACTGGCAATCTTTTGACCCGATTACCTTAAAAATACCACTACAGGCAGGAGTAGAACCTGATGCCTGTTTTTATATCCAAAATCGGCAAGCTATCTTAGGAAAAGAAAGAATTAATCTAACTGTTGATCCCCCCCCTGATTTAGCGATTGAAGTTGATCTTACCTCAATCACTGATCTACGAGCTTATGAGATACTCAAAGTACCTGAATTATGGATTTATCGTCAAGGAATCTTAAAAGTTTATCTGTTAGGAGGGGAAAGTTATCGTGAAAGTGCCGTCAGTGGCTTATTTCCTGAAATTGATGTTCCGAAAATTTTACCGAAATATGTTGAATTAGGATGGAATGAGGGGTCAAGTGTTGCTTTACGTCAGTTTGAAAAGTTATATTTTGGAAAAATAAAGTTACAGTAAACAGCATGAAGTTATCGTAGGGTGGGCAAGGCAAACCCTACAATGTAGTCCTTGGAAAAGTTGGGTTTCGCTACGAAAGATCGATGCTCTTTAACTTAAATAACGCAGGCTTGGAGAGATCAAGCACAAAAAAAGGGAGAACATTTCTCCCTGTCAAATTAAAATCAATCATTATTGGTAATTATGTTTTACCTTCTGGCAGCGCAGACTACAATTAACCCTTAGCTTGGCGCTGACGGAATTTTTTCACGCCCATGTAACCGCCAAGGAGAGCAAGAGTGGTTTCTGATTTTTTCATCAGAGACGAGCTTGCCATGATTTCGGATCACGTTTACTGTGAAAGCACGCGACCACAGTAATGATCTCTTGGTCAAATACATAAAGAATTCTGTAAGGAAAACGCCGAATCAATGCTTGTCGTGCTTGTTTGTAGATAATTTGATAAGCCAGTGGGTTACGTCCAATAGCAGATAGACAAGCATCAACTGCCCGAATGAACTCAGAGCCTAACCCCAGAGTTTGTGCCTCATACCATTCAAAAGCATCTTGAATATCCAATTCTGCTTGTGGACGGATGATCAGTCTGTAGGTCATTGGAAAAAACCGAGTCGTTGTTTAACTTCTTCCCAGGTTGAACCAACAGTTGCATCTTGTCGATCGTTTTCTAAGCGACGATCGAGTTCCTGTTTCTGTGCATCAGTTAAAGGCAATTCATTTTGCTGATCCAAAATGCTATCCCAGAGGTCTTCAGCGAGTTGGATGCGTTCAGCAGTGCTAAGTTGAGAGATTTCTACTTTGAGAAGGGGATGATTGCTCACGGTGATCGTTTAATTAAAAAGCCGTCAACAATAGTCTAACCAAATCCTGATTGATCAATGGTGTTGCCAATATCAAAGTCAGTGCTGAACTCTGAACTTGCTGTCGCTGATACAGGGCTAATAATGACAGCTTCTGCGGGTTTGACAAAACTTGCCATGACCATTGCCAAGCCACTTAAGCTAAAAGCAGTTAAAGATTTAAGATTCATCATTGTAATTTTTCTCCAAAAAGAAATGTTGAGTTGTGTTGTGGAAGTTGCGCGATCGCCTCTGGCAGCGAGCTTCGCTCGATCGCGCTAAAACTTGCAAAAACTATAACAATCTTAAAAAAAAAGCAATGATTTCAATCACATAAAAGAAAATTTACAAAAATACACCAAGAGGGGAAGCTGTATTAATTTCTAATGCAGATGGCTTACCATGAGAAATAATTTGCAATTGGGGAAAGTAATGAATCAAGACATTGCTTACTGTTTCAATCCATACTGTTCACACCCAAAAAACGATCTCGATCGGCAAAAATGCAACAACTGTGGCTTTCTTCTCCAACTTAAAAACCAATATCAAGCCCAAAAACTCATCGCCAGTGGGCGCTTTGGACGAACATTTTTCGGAGAAGATCTTATCGAAAATCGTCCCTGTCTAATCAAACAATTTTTCCCGACAAGTGAAGACGGAATTACCCTGAATTCTCAAAAGGCGATCGAGCTTTTCCATTCCGAAGCCCAACGATTAGAAGACTTAGGAAATCATCCTCAAATTCCCCAATTATATGCTCACCTAGAACAAGAAACCTATCAATACCTGATTCAAGAATGGATTACAGGAGAAAATCTTGAAACCCAACTTTCTCAAAATCAAACCTTCAGTGAACGAGAAATCAGAAAACTCCTTTCTAGTTTACTTCCCGTGTTAGACTATCTCCAGAAAAACACTGTTATTCATCGCGACATCAAACCAGAAAACATCATTTCTTGTTCCCAAAAACAATCAGAATATGTTTTAGTCGATTTTGGGGCAGCAAAACTCGCATCATTACGGAATTTAGTAAAAACTGGAACAATTATCGGTTCTCCAGGTTATGCCGCACCAGAACAAGTGTATGGAAAACCCACCTTTGCTAGTGATATCTATAGTTTAGGAGTAACTTGTTTATACCTACTAACTGGGGTTTCTCCCTTCGATTTGTATAACCCAACAGAAAACCAACTACTATGGCGAGATTACTGTCAAGACTCCCCTGTGAGTGATTCTCTGGCGGCGATTCTTGATGGGATGACCGCTTTTGATCTTAAGCAACGCTATCAGTCTGGGAAAGAAGTTTTAGATGCGTTAGGGGTGTTATCTCCTCTTCCTGTGTTGTCTCCTTCACCACAACCCGACAAGAAAGAAACCTCATCTGTGATTAAACTGTACAGTGGCAAAGGTGCAATTTATACAGTTAATTTTAGTCCTGATGGGACACTTCTCGCCAGTGGCGGTGGATCAGAATGGGGAAAATTAATTGGAAAAGAGAATTGTGTTCGGTTGTGGCGTGTGGGAGAGTGGGAAAAGCATTACAAGTTAACGCAACATTCCGCACCGATAACAGCGGTTAAATTTAGTTCCGATGGACAGTTTTTGATCAGTGGGAGTCTTGATAAAACAATTAAAGTCTGGAATCTCACCACGCAAAAGCTACAGCAAACATTGAAAGGACATCGTTATGGGGTGAAAACGTTACAGGTGAGTCCTTATGGCGATCTTTTAATCAGTGGGAGTGAGGGGGGAGAGGTGATTTTGTGGAATTTACACACTGGAAAAGCGCTCGATCGATTAACCTGGGAACAGGGAAGAATTTATACGATCGCCTTGAGTCGAGATGGAGAAACATTTGCGGTGGGAAGTGTCGAGAGTCAGATTCAAGTTTGGGAAGTTTACGGATTGAAACCATTGTTTTCCTTAACGGGACATACCGACTCTGTTAAGAGTCTTGATTTTAGTCCCGATGGTAATGATTTAGCCAGTGGAAGTGGTGACTGGGATTGTACGGTTAAACTTTGGGATTTAACCAGACAACAGCTTAAACAGACGCTACAGGGACATCAATGGGCGGTCAATGCTGTAAAATTTAGTCCTAACGGCAAATATTTGGTTAGTGGAAGTAGTGATCAAACGGTGAGACGAATTGAACTTGAGGAGGAAACATCAGTTTCTAGTGCTTCTCTTCGTCACCTTAAAGCAGTGACAAGTCTTGCTTTTAGCCCTGATGGGATATTTTTGGCGAGTGGTAGTGAGGATGAGACGATTAAACTCTGTATTTGAAACGGATAGGATGATCCCTAGCCCCCCTTAATAAGGGGGGTTGGGGGGATCAATATATAGCGCTAATTGTTCAAAATGGTATAACTATTTTTCAACCGCACTTAAGCGTTTTTTCAATTCCGCTAATTCGTCAGCCCAACGCGGATCAGGTTGCGTTGATGTATTGCTGTTGTTATTGGTACTCGCTGCGGGTTGTTTCGATTTTTTGTTCTTTTTACCCCGCCGTTCACTTTTGGGGGCGCTTTCCTTTTCTGAGGATTTATCAGGGGCTTTATCCTTTTGTTTCACAGGGCGAGAGGTTTCACGGGGTTTTTCCTCACTTCCTTCTTTTTCTTGGCTAGGACTATTTTCGTCTCCTTTTCCTTTATTGCGAGGAAGCGCTTTCTCGATTTTTAAGGCGTTTTCTCTGAAGGTTTGACCATTATGTTTTTCAATAATTTCGTCCGCCATTTCATCCGTAGCGACAGTGACAAAAGCAAACCCGCGACAGTTTCCAGTCTTGCGATCTTTAATCACTTTGATTGATAAGGAATCGTTAGCTTCACCAAAAACTTCTTGTAATTCTTGGCGTTCTACCGTATCTTTTGGCAAATTACCCACGTACAGGCGTACAGACATAAAAAGTACCTCACATTAATTATTTAACTGGTGAAAAACTTGGTTTTGACAGTTACAGTTCATTTCCAACTTGGGAGTCTTATTTTCAATAAAGTTGTTTTTAACTTGTTTTGCTTTTTCAATTGCTTTTTCTTTAGAAGCATCAACTTGAATTTAGCGTCATGCTAATTTACGGGTTCTCCCTTTTGCCTTTTTCTTGCGCGTGTTACCTTGACGATGGGATAAACGCAAACCACGCTGAAAGAAAGGTTTGGAATTAGCTGTAACTGCACTCAAAATTATTACAATTTTTTTACACTCTTTCTTAACCTATCATGGAATTGCTGTTTTCGCTACCCTGATCAGTTAAGTTTTTTTCAAGTCTAGGTAAAAATTGCAAAATGGCAGGAGCATTATAACTTATCAGGAGGTGATAATGAAGCCGAAAATTATTGTTTGTGGTTTGGGGCGCACTGGCTATAGAATTTTTGTTTTACTGAAAAAGCAGGGAGTGGCTGTGGTAGGGGTGAGTGATTTTTCTTTGGGAGAGGAAGGGATTATTGTCGGTGATGCGCGATCGCGCGCCACTTTAGTCGCAGCGGGAATAGAAGAGGCGCAAAGTCTGGTTTTAGCGGGGAATGATGATGCGGTAAATTTAGCAATTTTAACCCAAGCACGGTTACTCAATCCTCAAATTCGGATTGTGAATCGCCTTTATAATCAAAGTCTCGGTCAACGCTTAGATCGGATTCTTCCCAATCATTTTAGTCTCAGTGTTTCAACCTTGGCTGCGCCCATTTTTGCTTTTGCGGCGATGGGAAATGAGGCGATCGGGCAATTAGAACTCTATCATCAAACGTGGCCCCTCCATGAGGAAGTGATTGATGCGTCTCATCCCTGGCTGGGAACGCCGCTTCAAGAACTTTGGGATAATCCACAACGGATGCTGATTCATTATCTTCCGAAACGAGGGGAGAGTAATTTAGTAGCCGCCCTCCTATCGGGAAAGCGTTTACAGGGCGGCGATCGAGTGATTATTGGGATTCAGCCTCAAGTGCGGAAAAGCCCTCGACAACGCTTAAAACGCCTGTTGAAAACCTTTAAAAGTCTGCCTTTATTTTATCGGTATGCTCGATCGGTGGCGATTGTCTTTTTAGGGTTACTGATTACAATTTTTGTCGCCACCTTAACCTATATTTCTACTAACCTAGAAACCTCGATCGTGGATGCCCTTTATTTTTCTGTGGGAATGATCACAGGAGCGGGGGGACAAGAGCAAGTGGCGGAAAATTCCAATGATCTCATTAAAGTGTTTACGGCGTTGATGATGCTTTTAGGAGCGGGTGTGATTGGGATTTGTTATGCTTTGATTAACGATTTTGTTCTGGGGAGTCGGTTTAAAGAATTTTGGGATGCGGCTCGTCTTCCCACTCACGGTCACTACATTATTTGTGGTTTGGGAGGAATTGGCATGAGGATTGTTGAATATCTCCACGAACACAATCATGAAGTGGCGGTTATCGAGCGCGATCGAGAAAACCGTTTTTTACATACGGCGCGGTCTTTAGGTGTTCCTCTCATTTTAGAAGATGCGAATCTCGAAGCCACTCTCGAAGCGGCTAATTTAAAAAAAGCAGAGGCAATTTTTGCCGTTACCAGTGATGAGATGATCAATATTGAAATCGCACTCACTGCTAAAGCAATACAAGATTCAATTCCTGTTATTGTTCGTAATCACACACCAGACTTAACTCATTCCTTACAAGAAGTGTTCAAGTTTCAAAATGTGCTTTGTCCGACAGCCCTTTCCACTCCTGCGTTTGCGGCGGCGGCTTTAGGGGGGAAAATTTTAGGAAATGGCTTAAATGGGGATTTACTATGGGTGTGTCTATCGACACGGATCACACCGCAACATCCCTTTTGCGATCAAGTGGTGAAAGATAGCGCGATGGAAGCGAATTTTGTTCCCCTTTATCTGGAAACACCAAAAAACACCTTACATGGTTGGCAACTTTTAGAGGCTTGTTTAGTCCCTGATGATATCCTCTATTTAACGATTCCTGCAACGGAATTAAACTTATCTTTGTTCTATCATTCTAGCTAGTTTCATTCATATAACTTAATCGACGATCCAGGAAAGCCTTGATTTAGCTATGATCGGGCTTTTTAAAGTAGCGATCTTCTTCTAACTGATTGGTGAAAGAGTTAGGATGCTCAGGCTTTTGATTAAAAGCAGAAAAGTTTTGAATCTCAATGGTTCGATCGGGGAATACAGCATTAATTTCTAATTCCCCTCCCATTGCATTGATAAATCGCCGTAGTGTACTAATAAAAATATCTGTACGGTTCTCAATTTTAGAGATTTCCGCTTGTCCCACATCCATGGTCTCTGCTAAAGTGGACTGGGTTAGAGAAAGGGCTTGACGAATCTCAGCCAGAGACATCTCTTCCCAAAGTGCAGCTTTTTTCTCTTCAATACGCTGACGTTGTTCCTCAGAAAAGTTTTGAGTTAATTCTGAAAATTTCCGTGCCATGATTTAATTCCCCAAGTTTTTTAGATAGTCTTCGTAGAGAGTCTCTGCTTTTCTAATGTACGCTTGATAAAACTGCTTTTCCTTACCTGTTTTATGCCCACCAATTAGAAGGATAGCAACACGACGAGGGTCGAAAGCATAAAACACGCGGATGGGATTTCCGCCAGATTGAACCCGTAACTCTCGCAAGTGAGAGAACTTCGAGCCTTTAACACCTGAAGAATAGGGATAGGGAAGATTCGCGCCTTGTTCTTGTAAAAGTTCTGCATAGGCAGTAACGTCCTCTTGTTCCTGCTGAGTAAGAGTTTCCCACCAACCTTCAAAAGCATCAGTTACCTCAATATCCCACATTTTGACCTTATTTTATTTGACAGCGTAGTATTCCTTTCAAGGAATGTCAATCCCCGCTTCATCATAGCCGAGAATTTCCTCGACACTGCGCTGATCTTGGTCGGGTAATTGAGAACAATGTAAGGCAATTTCTGTTAACCTCTGTTCAAGTTGGTCAGCGTTGAGGTGAGCATTACCTGAGAGAGTCGCAGGGAGGTTGATCATCTCCACCTCCTGGTTAGGTCGATAGATTTCAACGGTTTGATCTTGGGGATTAATCAGCCAACCCAGCCGTAACCCACTTATAAGGTATTCTTGCATTTTTTCTTGAAGCGATCGCTTTCCGATCGCTTTCCGAGCGTAGTTCAATGACAAAATCAGGACACAGGGGCGGAAACTTTTTTTGCTGTTCCTTTGACTTCGTTGATTACTTTTGCTTTCATTTTAGACAATGGGAATACACTGAATCGTAAACCTGTCGCCGATGACTCGATCGCGCCCCCATCCTGCTACGTTATTAGATGAGATAGTCATCCATTAACTTGATTAGAAAACGATCGATTCGGCTTTTTATCTCTTGCTTGGTTATCGGCTAAATACTCATCAATCACTTGCTGAAATGATTGTTCTAACTCATCCACTGACAAACCGTCAAAAACGATAACATCTTCAATATTAATCACACGACCAAAAAACAAACGGTCTTCTTCATCATATTCAATGACAGCTTCATATCCTTTATATTTCATCAATCAACTCCTGCTTTAGTTAAAAATTCTCGAATTGCTTTCACTTGATATCTTTTTAATCTCTCACCCTCCTCAAGCAGACGATCGTTGCGACAAACTGTTATAAGAGGGAAGTAACATTTTTATATGACACGAGAGATAAACTGTGGTCTTCCTTACCCAAAACACCAGTCGCCAACGAGAAATTTTAGAAGTTGTTTTCCGCAACGGTTGGGACTATATGCGTCGTCTCCTCACGGTGGGGAAAGCCGAGTCGCCAGAACTTCCCACTCCCACTGTCCTCCGTAATATCCTAGTGGATTTAGGACCGGTTTACGTGAAGTTTGGACAACTTCTCAGCACTCGTCCTGATATTATCCCCCCTAATTATATCGAAGCGCTCACGGCTCTCCAAGCAAATGTTCCTCCTGTTTCTTGGACAAACATCGAAACTCTCTTACGGGAACAATTAAAAGCCCCCGTCGATCAGGTGTTCTCGGAATTTAATCGTGAACCGGTCGCCGCGGGCTCGATCGCGCAAACCCATCGTGCTAGGTTATTAGATGGGGAGGAGGTGGCGGTAAAAGTCCAACGTCCTGGCATTGATCAAATTGTCGAACAGGATATTTCTCTGATTAAAAGCCTAGCGGAATTAGTCGCTCGTACTGACTTCGGAGAAGATTACGATGTGGTTGCTTTAGCGGAAGAATTTACCAACGCTCTCCGCGCTGAGTTAGATTTTACCCAAGAAGCAACCTACACCGATCAATTACGTCGTAACCTTCAAAATAGTA